>CAYWZQ010000001.1:0-325599 GCA_964462875.1 uncultured Nitrososphaerota archaeon
TAGTAATAACAGACAATTATAGAGTTGGATACGCCAAAATACTCGCCAGAGAAGTCGAGAAAAGGCTGGGAATAAAGGCGATGCCAATGCCCAGTTAAGTGGCAATTAACTTTATACCTTATCAAGCACTACATTGAAATAGTGACAGTGAGAATGGATTAGTGATAGCATGAAGATATTTAATAGGTTATTTGGAAGGAAGAAAAAGACACCCGAGCAATTAATTAGGGAATTTGAAACTGGAAGAAGCATTCTAATGAATAAGGTGAAGGAAATAGCAAGCGAGTTAAGGAGTAGAGGATATGATGTCCTAGAACTCATACCACTACTCGTATCAGTTGGGCAAGCTGAGAAAAGCCCATTTGGAATAATGATGGTAGTAACGAGTGAGCTTTACCAGAAGTTCAATGAATTTGCCGATAGAGGGAAGTACGGAAACAATTATCTAAGAATGTTTCATGTAGGAGATTACACGTTCATGCTTATCGTGGCAAGAGATGATGAAAGAAAGCTCGCAATATGTTATCCATCAGCATTCAGAAGAAAGCATGTAAAGAAAATTCAAGGTAAAGACACACTATACCTATACATAATTGATGGACAAACATCCAAATACACCCTAATATACTTCCCAAACGTCAAGTGGGGAGAAGTGCCAAAGGAAGATATTGGAGGGGAAACTGGTAAAAGCAGGCCTCCACCAACAATGTATAGGTGAACAAGTAATGGATAAAAGTATGCTAATACCATTAGGAGCACTGCTCATAGTATTATCAGGATACATTTCCTGGGCCCTCAATAAGCTAATGAAAATAAGTTACCCCCAAAACTTCATTTCAGGATTAATCGTTGCAGTAATTGGACTAATACTCATAGCATGGTGCGAAGAAAAGCTGAAAATGCCCAAAACACTTAGGGCTAGAAAGTAATTGAAAAGGAGCCATCAAGTTCTTATCTCGACGACATCTCCATCAGCTAACACATGATCACCACCCACTCGCTGACCACTAAATTTAACGGAGCTCCCCCAAACCCTCGCGTACTTAAACTCCCTATATAACCTGCTATGTATCATTTTAGCCACATCAATAACCCTAGTTCCAGCTGGAACTACAAGTGGCTTCGAAGCAACTTCACCTCCAACCTCCTTAGTATACACCCTAATAACTCCAAGTAAATTAAATATCTCCCTCTTAACCTCCTCTACATTAAGCTTATTGATGCATGAGTATGGAATAATCTTCACTAGTCCTTGAAGAGCTTTAACTAGCTTCCCATAATTCATTCTAGCAATTTCAGAGTCTAACTTGTTTGCAACTATAATTGAGGGCTTATAGACTACATTTTGACCAAGAAACTCCTCAATATCCCTAATTGAAGCATTACCCCAAATTTTCACCAGTGCATTTACGTAGCCATAATCCCTCAAGAGAGCCTTAACCTCATCAACCGTGCAGTCCACTAATTCACCCATACAGAAAACCTGTATACCCCCAATAGCCCTCCTCTCAACTTCAATTCTCACCTTAGGCCTTTTAAGAGAAATTCTCGCCTCCCTAAGAGTTTCAGCAATAAACTTTAGCTGGCTAATTGGATTCCTAGTCAAATCAATGAGAAGAACTAGTGCATCAGCATTCCTAGCCAAACTCATTACCTGAGAAATCCAAGGCGAGCCAGGAAATATTGCTGGAGCTTCAACAAGCTGGACTTGAACATCCTCATAAACCATCATACCAGGTACTGGCACCTTCGTTGTACATGGAGAATCAGATATGAGGGGCTTAGCATTAGTCAACGATGCAAGAAAGCTACTCTTCCCACTATTTATATCTCCAAGAATCACAACCTGGCCAGCACCATCCTTCTTAATTGCAAACTTACCGCTAGAAGCCTTAACCCTCTTTCTCCTCCTCTCCTCCAACTCCCTCCTCAACTGAGCCAATCTACGCCTCAGTTGCCTCCTAATATTTTCAGTACCCTTATGCTCAGGTATTGCTGAGATCAGCTCCTCAAGTACCTTAATTTTCTCTGGAAGAGTTCTAGCCTCCTGATACTTCCTCATCAAAAACCTAGCTCTTGGCGGTAAATTGGCAGGCATACTCTAGTACCTAAGTAGATTATGGAATTATTAAGCTAAAAATTTGCAGCCATAACAAGCTGACAATTCATCTAAGTGCACTTAGGGAAGAATTCGCTTGGAAATATTGCTGAAATAGGCTGATCCATGCCCTCAGTCATAATAGCCCTACCCATGCCAGCTGTATTGAAAGCCCATCCATAACCCCCAAACCTATCAACTGCAATTAGACCAGCAGTATTACTTCCAATCCGCCTAGTTATTAGGTCTATAACAGCTTCACATGCCCTCTGTGCAGACATCCCCCACCGCATTAAGTCACAGCAGGATTTCGCTAAGGTAAGCTTTGCAATTGCCTCCCCAACACCAGTTGTTGAAACAGCTCCAGCCTCATTATCAGCATAAAAGCCGCAGCCAACCAATGGAACATCACCAACCCTCCCTGGCAACTTCAACCAATATCCACCAGTTGAAGTCGCTGCAGCAACATTTCCATCACCATCAATGGCCACTGCACCAACAGTACTCATCGATGAAAACAAATCCGGATTTTCAATCACCATCCTCCTAATTCTGCTCATCCTACGAATTTTACCCTCAATCCAATCACTGTAAATTTTCTCGAAACGCTTCAACTTTAGATCCGTAATCAAGTTCCCAGCCCTCTTAAACCCAAAATACTCAGCCAATTTCTCAGCAGCTTTGCCCACAATCAATATGTGATCCGTTTCCTCCATAACTTTCCTAGCAATTGAAATTGGATTTTCAAACCCTGAAATACAGGCAACTGCACCTACACTTAAATCTCTTCCATCCATTATTCCAGCATCCATCTCAACAGCCCTATTCAAGTTTAAGGCCGAACCTAGGCCGGCATTGAAAACTCCACTACTCTCCATAACTTTCACTGCAACCTCAACTGCATCTAAAGCAGACTTCTCGATTAGAACATCAAATGCGCGCTTAGCAGCTTCCCTAAGCCACTTCCTCCTCAAATTCAGTTCCTCATCACTATAAAGCCTATATGAGCCGGCTCCACCATGAATTAGAACTAGAGGCTTAAACTTCAATGCTCTCACCAGCCTCCTCCACCGCTTCCTCATGATGCCTGCTCCTCAACGCATCAATATAATCGTTAATGGAATGCACCTTCACATCATTAACTTCAATTAAACCCCAAACACCCCTAGATAACAGCTTGAATTTATGCTCAAAACCGCACTTAAAGCATATGGCAGAAACATATACTTCCTCACCTTTCTTCATGAAATTCTTAGTTGAAATTTCACATAGCTCAAGAGACCTATTGCAGTTACTGCACTTCACCAAGCTACTAAAATCCCTGAGCACCTCAAGTAGCTGATGATAGTTCACTGCTAAAACCCCCTCCAAGCGCTGATTGAAGATTTATCAGAATCAATTTAAGCATTACTCCCAAATCCACCTTGAAACTAAGGCCCGCGTGAGATGGGCATGTAGGGTTTATATACTTTAATAAACAATTTGAAGGTGGAGGGAGAGAGGTAGGTGAAAGTGTGAGATACAGCGCATCAATGTCCACACTAGTCATAGAGATACCTGAAAACGACATAGCAAAAAGAATGTCAATTATAAGCCAATTACACAAGAACAGAATAGTCTATGACATAGATGACTCGGGAAACATATTGATAGATGGATTCAAACTGGAGAAAGTTAGAGAAAATAGAACTGAGCAATTCTTCATAAAATATGAAATAAGTAATGGAATGCTAATCAAGTGGGTTTACGTTAAAGCCAGAGATCCAAACATATATTACAGAATAAGAGCAATACACTGCTCCTCACCTCGATCCTACATTAAAGCCCTTAAAAGGAGAATGCTACCGTTAAGCTACATCAGGCTGGCAATCTCAGCTCAAAAAGTGGAATACGAATATTATTAAGCATAACTTTAAGTTTCACCTACTTCCAAATTCTCAAGAACAGCAGTTTTAAGTTAAGGTGAGTTTATTTGAGTGAAGAAAAGCCCAGTAGAGTCAAATACCTCGGCAGACACATAATGGTTAAGGGGAAATTTGCAAAGCAAATTCTAAAAGGAGAGAAAATAACAACAGTTAGACTCGGCATTGTCAGACCAAAATACGATGAAGTAATAATTCATGGCGGAGGAAGACCAATATGCAAGGCGAAAATAGTTAGAGTTGAACATAAAAGAGTGAAGGAGCTATCCGATGCAGATGCAATTAAAGATGGATTCAAAGACCTACTCCACCTACTTGAAGAACTTGAAAAGTTTTATGGGCAGCTAAACCCCGACAACTGGGTCACCATAATAGAGTTTAAAGTCATTGAAAGATTAAATAAATTGGAACCCAAAGACCCATATCTAGGTCTAAAACCAGTTGACATAGCTAGAATAGCTCTAAGGTACTTAACCGATCTAAGCGAGCATGAAAGGAAAATACTGCTAGAACTAACAAGATATGCCTCACTGCGAAGAACAGCCAAAGAACTCTATGGAAACCCGCTCCAAAGAAAGCATATTCGAGCTATAGTGAAAAAAGCATTGAAAAAACTTATCGAAAGAGGTTTAATTAAAGTTAGTGAAAAAGAAAAATATGTAAGTTATGTGAAAGAGGAGATTAAATATTGACTTATAGAAGTGTAGTTTATAGGCCAATCACCATAACTTACTTCATAACCCTAATGCTAACCACACTACTCCTATTCACACTACTAACCTATACAATACCAGTTTTCGTTAAGGGATTAGGAATACCGGTGCCAATAGCACTACTACTATTCTATTTAGCCCTAATGGGTAGCTGCATTAACATACCAATTAAAAGCTATGAAACATATGAACCAGCAATAGTCATCAGGGAAGTCAGAATATTTGGCATAAAATGGATCCTACCAGCATTCGATATTGGCGTTAGAAGAACAATTTTAGCAATCAATGTTGGTGGAGCAATCATACCAGTACTAATATCACTATTCCTACTCACTTACACCATACCGGTACATGAAGAGAATCCAGCATCAACATATATTAAAACACTAATTGCACTAATAGCAGTAACCTACTTCATCAATAAGGTGGCGAGAGTAGTTCCCGGATTAGGAATAGCTGTTCCAGGATTTCTCCCACCAATAATCACAGCCATAACGTCAATACTGCTCCATGCAATCCCCCCAAAAAGCAATCCAGCAGTAATAGCATATATTTCGGGTACTCTTGGAACACTCATAGGCGCAGACCTAATGAACCTAAACAAAATAATAAGGATAAGAGCGAGAGTTGTCAGTATTGGTGGCGCAGGCACATTTGATGGCATATACCTTACAGGATTAATGGCATCTGCCCTAACGCTACTAGTAATTTAGGAGACCAGCAAGATATTTTACATATAAAGCAGCTTAGTATCGACTAGTATGCCAAGTCTACTAGATCCACTAAACATCAAAAACTACACTTTAAAGAACAGAATAGTAATGCCACCCATGGCAACGGAACTAGCCACGGAAAAGGGGAAAGTCACAGATAAACTCATAAAACACTACTTAGACAGGTGCAGCGGTCTAGGGATGCTCATAATAGAGCACACATACATTGAAATACAGGGAAAATACTCGCCCAGACAGCTGGGAATATATGATGATGAGCTAATAGAGGGGTTGAGCAAGCTAGTTAAAGAAGTAAAGGAGAAATGCAATACAGTAATCATTATACAATTAAATCACGCCGGCGGAAAAGCTTCAAGCAACATTACCGGCCACAAGCCAATAGCACCATCACCAATAATGGTTCCAGGGGGAACTGAACAGCCAAGGCAAATGACACTCGCAGACATGAAGAGAGTGAAAAATGCATTTAAAAACGCAGCCATCAGGGCAATTAAAGCTGGATTCGATGGAGTTGAAATTCACGGAGCCCACGGCTTCCTACTCAACCAATTCCTATCACCAATAACAAATAAGAGAATTGATGCCTATGGAGGAACATTAGCTAAGAGAATGAAATTTCCACTTGAAGTAATTGAACAAGTTAGAAGGGCCATTGGAAACAAACTCCTCCTCTACAGGCTAGGAGCAGATGACATGATGCCTGGAGGACTCACAATAGAGGAATCCAGAAAATTCGCAATGAAACTGGAGGAATATGGAGTCGATATAATAGATGTATCCGGAGGACTCTGCGGTTCAAGACCTGAGGGATTAACAGGGCAGGGATACTTCGTGCCACTAGCCGAGAAAATAAAGTCTGTAGTAAGAGTTCCAGTTATAGGAGTAGGCGGAATAAGAGATCCAAAATATGCAGATGAAATAGTCAGGCTTGGCAAAGTGGACCTAGTAGCAGTGGGAAGAGCAATTCTAGAAAACCCAAATTGGCCAATTAAAGCAATAAATGAGCTAAGTAAGCAGAAGAGGCATTAAGTATGATAAAACTACCATACGGGAAGAGCTTCCTAAAGTTAGATGAGGAAGCCATTAAAGCAGAAGTAATATCATCCAAAAAAGTGGAGAAAATACATCAAGTAGAGGAAAAATTGATAGAAAACTTGGAAAAGTCAATTGAAAGCCCACCCCTAAGGAAATTAATTAGTAAATCGAAGAAAACACTAATAATAGTACCGGATAAGACACGAGCATTCCCCTTCAAAGAAATAATTCCACCACTACTCAGATACATTGAGGAAAATATTGAACTAAGAATTCTAATTGCAACAGGCCTACACAAACCACACATCAAAAGTGAAATCGAAGAACTTCTTGGACGCGAAGTAGTTGAGAAATACGAGGTATTAAGCCACAATGCTGAAGACTATAGCCAAATTTCAAAACTAAACAAGACAACGAAATTTGGAACACCAATTGAAGTAAATAAGGAAGTTCTTTCAAGCGACCTAGTTATAGGGCTGGGACTCATAGAACCACATTTCTTCGCAGGATATTCTGGTGGAAGAAAAATAATCTTACCTGGAGTAGCAAGCATAAAGGCAATATACTCAAATCACAGCTTCAAAATGATCAACCACCCAAATGCCAAATATGGAGTGCTCACTGGCAATCCAATACATGAAGACATGATTGAATTCATGAAGCATACAAAGCTAAACTACATAGTCAACGTAACCATAAACAGGGAGAAAGAGGTCACTGGAATTTTCTGTGGAGACCCCATGAAAGCTCACATTGAAGGCGTAAAATTCTTGGATTCATACGTGAAAATACCGGTTAAAAAGACCTATGACATAGTGATAACCACAAATGGCGGATATCCATTAGATAGAAACTTATACCAAGCAGTCAAAGGAATGGCGATTGGAGAGCTATTAGTTAATAGGAGAGGAGTCATAGTAATAGCTTCAGAATGCATTGATGGACTTGGTGGACACGAGGAATTCTACAATCTATTTCTAGAAGCAAACAATCCACTCAAAGTATACGATAGAATAAGGCAAAACGAGCCAATAAAAGACCAGTGGGAAGCCCAAATACTGGCAAGAATCCTGATGAAGGCAAGCATAATAGTTGTAAGTAAGATGAAGCAATCAATAATAGAAGAAATGCTAATGAAACCAGCATCAACAATTCAAGAAGCAATAAGCGAAGCAATAAAAACGGTGAAAAAGAAAAACCCGAGCATAGTAATTGTACCGGAGGGACCGTATATAATTCCAGAAATCAGCTCAAATTCAAACTAACAAGAAAAGCAGAAAAGTAAGCCCACGAAAAAGGCAAAATGATAAGCTGATGAACAGCTTTGATAGATAATGAAGCCCAACAGCACAGAAACACAAAGCGAGCTCTTAATGAAATAATGATTGAAATTATCACGTTATAAGGGACACGCAAGAAAATAGGGGAGCTAGCATGATTTAAAGCTAATAGCTCTCCCTAGTGGTCACCAGCTCACGGGATGATTCAAAATGCTTCTCAATAAACTCGAGCAGTTTCTCCAAAGTAGTTCTACTAATTACATGCTCAATTGCACATGCATCCCTCTCGGCGATTTCTTGAGGAACACCTAAAACATTAACTAGGAAATTCAGTAGCTCCACATGTCTTTTATAAATTTCCTTAGCAAGCCTCTCGCCCTCATTAGTCAATGCTATTCTACCATACCTTTCATGAACTACTAAGCCAGCCCTTTTAAGCCTACCAATAGCCTCACTAACACTTGAACTCTTAACATTGAGCATCTCAGCTATCTCCTTCACTCTAGCAGACCCATACTGCCTACATAGCAGATATATCGTCTCTAAGTAATCTTCAAGTGATGGAGATATCCTTCCACTCAAATTACCCTCTCCATGACAAATCATCAAGTACCAATGAGAGAGTGAAGCTTCACTAACTAAGTACTCAAACCATTATTTAATCTTACGCCCAAAATTGGGAGATTCTAGGAAAAGAGAACTGCAATACCATAAACTAGCAGAGAAGCAACATAAGCTATTGCAAGACCATACAAGACTGCAAATAAAGTCCACTTCAAACTCCCAGTTTCCCTATAAATAACTCCGACCGTGGCCAGGCACGGCAAGTAGAGAAGTGAAAAAGTTAGGAGAGCTAAAGCACTAGACCAGCTCAAACCAATACTACCAACTGCCGCCACTGGATCCTCAACTCCAGCGATAATCGACAAAGTCTCCGGTATAACTTCCTTAGCCACGAACCCAGCAATGAGAGCAACAGCAATCCTCCAATCACCCAAACCTAGCGGACTCAAAAACGGAGCAACAAGCTTGCCTAATAGAGCTGCATAGGACTCATCAATAGACTCAACAAGCCCGCCGGGACCATAACTAGTTGCAAACCATATGACTATCGACATAAGAAATATTATTGTTCCAGCCTTCAATAAGAAGTGCTTAGATCTCTCCTCAGCATGCCAAAGAACAACTTTAAGTGAAGGCCTATGATAGGGCGGCAACTCCATTATCAAAGTCGAAGGCTCCTCCCTAAAGAACACTGCATTTAGTAATGAACCTATCAGCACAACTGAAAGCAAGCTAAAGGAGTAGAGATACAGCATAACAACAACTTGTGCAGTGAAAGATTTGAAAACAGCAGCAATGATGATCATGAAGGCAGCCAACCTCGCCTGACATGGAATTAGGGGGCTTAAGAGAATAGCAAGCAACCTATCTCTCCATCTATGAAGAATTCTAGTAGCCATAACACTTGGAATATTGCATCCATAACCCAGCATTAAAGGCATAAAAGCTCTACCATTCAACCCAAATCTCTTCATAGCCCTATCCATTATGAAGGCAGCTCTAGCCATGTAACCACTATCCTCCAGTAAGCCAAAGAAAATGAATATAGTGAACACAAGCGGATAAAAGCTGAGAACTGCACCAACCCCGGCAATCACACCATCACATATTAAGCTAATAAGCCAATTTGGAGCACCAATACTAGTTAAATAGTTAGTAGAGAACTCAGCCAAATAGCCGAAAACCCTATCGCCAATTAAGCTAGCCAAATTAAATTCCTCAAATCCGGGAATAAACATGTTAAGTGGAAAGCCAATGTTAATGCTAAAGACTAATGTAAAGAGAAGAGCGAAGACGCCGAGAAGAATTGGAAGGCCAAGAACTCTATTCAAAACAATTCTATCAATTTTATCAGTTAAAGTTTCAAGGAAAACCTCAGGCTTCCTAACAACTTCACCAACAATATTCTCAATAAACTCATACCGCTTATCAGCAATGACAACATCAACATCTTCACCCAAAGCTGAGGAGAGCTCACTTCTAATTTTCTCAACCTCAACGATCAATTTACTATCAATAGCCATTATTTCCCTAATAACCTCGGAATCACCTTCAAGTAACCTAATGGCAAGCCATCTAATTGGATATGGAAGCTTCTCCGAAACCCCCCTATCAACTAGCATGCTGGAAATCCTACTAATTGCTGATTCAATCAAGTCACCATAATACACCTTGATACCTCGAACTTCAATTCTCCCCTCCGCAACTCCAATAACGGAATTAATGAGCTCATCAACACCCACACCCCTCACAGCAATAGTTGGAACAACAGGTACACCAAGCTTCTCAGACAACCTTTTAACATCAATCTTCAACCCCCTACTCTCAGCAATATCCATCATGTTAAGTGCTATGACAACCCTATTAGTTAGCTCAAGTATTTGAAGTGTTAAGTAAAGATTCCTCTCAAGATTTGATGCATCAACAATATCAATTACGACATGGGGCTTATCCTCAACAATAAATTTCCTAGCAATAAGCTCCTCAACACTAAATGCGGACAAACTATATGTACCAGGTAAATCAACAAACCTTAACTTAACGCCATCAATTAACCTCTCACCCTCCCTTCTCTCAACAGTTTTACCAGGCCAGTTACCAACCCTCTGCCTCCCACCAGTTAGAATGTTGAATAAAGTGCTCTTACCAACATTTGGATTACCAGCTACAGCAATTACAAATTCGGATGATTTACCTTCAAGAGCTAAATGATCAGCCCTACGCACCAAGCAATACCTTGATAATGGACAAGAGCTACAGGTTATCACTCTAATTCACCTCCACCAAGATCTTCATGGCCACACCTCTCCCGAGAACTAGCCTAGAGTCCCTAACTAAAACAAGAATTGGCCCAGAATTATTATGCAACATAATTACACGACTACCAATAGTAATACCCATTTCAATAAGCCTAAGCATTAAACCCCTACCAGCCAAAATCTGAACAACCGTTCCCGACTCACCAGGCCTAAGCATCGCCAGAGGCTTGACAAGTTTCACTCATTAATCACCTCTACAACAATTGACCTCGCCTCACTTCTCCTCAACGTCAAGTAATACCCTTTAACCGAAACCTCTATTGGATCCCCCAATGGGGCAATCCTCTCAACCCTAACAATGGCCCCCGGCTCGACACCCATCTCCAATAGCCTCCTCTTAATCAAAGACCTTCCCTCAATCTTGATGATCCTAGCTCTCTGCCCAACTCTGAGATCGGCAAGCCTAATTATCATAGGCATGCCTAGAAATGTTAGGCTAACCTAACTTATAAGCATTTTTATGTGTTATTGCACAAAATTTTATTTTATTAAAAAACAAACAAATATTCTAAAATGATAGAGACCTCCACTGAAATCCGGGATCATTGAGAATCAATTAAACAAATTTTCGAGCTTAATCATTTACTTGACTTGAAATCGCTTCGTCAACTATTACTCCAGTAATCTCGGGTCTCAAGATACTCCTTCATTGCCTCCATCAAGTCGCTTACTAACTCATCAATTGAGACATGCATCTTCGCCAATATTTGATAGGCAGTTAGAGGGCCCACACCCTTAACTGAGAGAGCTATTGCAGCTCTCTTCCCATAGATTGTAATTAAGTCAGCTGACATTTTCGCATATGCTATTAGAAGTTTTTCCTCCTCAGTTAACTTCAATCCCATTTTAAGCTTCCTATAAGCCTCAATTACATCACCCAACTTCCATTTAACTATGGAAATAGCCTTGGAACTACACTTTGGACACTTAATATCATCATCGAAATCTCTAGTCAAAATTCTCCAGGAATATAGGCAGTCGAGGCATAGGAGATCAAGAACCCTATTCATTATCCTCTCAAGAAACACATGCTTATCATCCATTAATGCCAAATCACCCAGCTCAACAATGAGCCTAGCTATTGGAGAAGGTCTTCCAGATCTATGGCAAACTACTTCAACTTCACCACTCCTAATCATGTTCAATAGCCTCTTGAAGTTCCCGAAATCATAGTGCTCAGTCAGCTGATATCTAAAGGCCTCATCATATACAGGAGTATCCCTAAACTTTTCGGGTAAATAGAGCAAATAGCTTGCAGACTTATAGTACATCCCCCTAGGTAGTGCATCAAACTTTATTGCAACATGCCTCAAAATGTAGGGGTCAACATGACCATAAATTATGGCCTCAGCCTCACTGTCAGATAGAGACTTAAGTAGCTCAGCAACTTTTTCAAGCTCAATCTTAGACTTAGTCATGAAAAGAACTCTATAAGCATCCCACCTAGCTATGCAATCAACCTTAAAATTCACCTTAATTAATTCACTTAAAATCCTTGCAATACACCTATTTACTCCATGACCATAGCAGGAGTGTACTACGATGAAATCTCCAAAAGCCTCAATAACAATCCTCTTATCATGCGGCATTGGATATCCCTTCCTCAAATGCTCAATTAAATACTCAATAGCCTTCTCCAAGCCCCTAACCTCCACGTCAATTGAACTCCTAATATGCTCAGCGATTTCATTTACATCAAGACCCTTAAACCACAAGTTCTCAATCAATCTCCTAAGCTCTCCAACGGAAACTGCAACACCATAGGAGGTCGGAAGAACCTCACCTTCCCAGCCAGGTATTGCAGCCGTATAGTCACTTGCAGGCTTAACATAGACGTTGAAACCGGAAATCCGAGTTACAATCCAAGGTCTACCCTTCAAAATGATTTTAACACCTGGCTTCCCATACTCTGAAAAGAAGTCCTCACCCAAATACCCCACTTCTTCACCGCTAACCTCATCAATTACAGGATACTTAACTTCCTCAGGTATAGTGGTTAAATGCCTATAGTAATACAGCCTAGTCCTCTTAGTCTCCAATATCTTTTCATCGGCAAACTTCACCAGGTTCAATCCATCAATATAGTTCAATAGTTCGATGAACTCGCTGAAAGTCAAACTCCTATATGGATAGCTTGATTTAACAACTTCAAAAGCCTTCGAAACCCCTATTTCACCGCCAAAATCTAAAACTAACCCAGCTACTTGATGTGCCAATACATCCAGTGCCTTCACATGAACCTTTGGCTCCTCTAATTCCCACTTCAAAGCCTTATGCGAAATAACTAGGCTCTCAAGCAAGTCATCTGGATTAACACAGATGATTACTCCCCTAGAAACCCTCTTTAAAAAGTGGCCACTTCTCCCAACTCTCTGAATGAAGCTGACTACCTGCCTAGGAGACAAATACTGTATGACTAAGTCAACATGACCAACATCAATTCCAAGCTCAAGAGAAGATGTGCAGACTATGGCATGAATTAGTCCATCCTTGAATTCACTCTCAATAATTTCGCGAGCAACTCTACTAAGCGAGCTATGATGACTTGGCGCAACTATACCAGCCAATCTAAGCCTACTACTAATAAACTCCGCAAACTCCCTACAGTTAACGAATATCAGGGTTGAAGTTGATGAACTAATGTAATTGATCATGCATCTAAGCCTAGCTGCAAAATCGGGCTTACACATCAACTTCAAGCTCAATTCAAAATCCTCTCTTCCAGCTACAGGATATTCGACTTTAATTGAATATGGCTTAGTAGACTTAACCTCTACAATCTCAACTTCACCACTTGAACCAGCTAAGAACTCTGAAGCCAACTCTGGATTACTAATGGTAGCTGAAAGCCCGATCAGCTGAACAGAATTTTTAGCTAAGAGCTTTAATCTCTCTAATCCAACTGCAAGCTGAGTTCCCCGCTTACTCTCAATCAATTCATGCAGCTCATCAACTATAACCCACTTAACCTCCCTAAGCCATCGCCTCATACCGGCTAATGGCAAAATTGCTTGAAGAGTTTCGGGAGTAGTAATGAGCACTTCCGGCGGATCTTTAACCTGCATTCTCCTAACGCTTCTGGGAGTATCACCATGCCTAATACTAACCTTAACTCCAACATCACCACATATCCTAGCAAACCTCCTGAACATATCCCTATTCAAAGCCCTCAAAGGAGTTATGTAAAGGACATGGATTCCAGGCAAATATCCATGCTTCTCCCTGAATTCCAGATACAAGCTTAGAACTGGAAGAAAAGCTGCTTCAGTTTTACCGGAACCCGTTGGACCTATAATCAGCACACTCTTTCCGCGCAATATCAATGGAATAGCCTTAACTTGAACTTCAGTTGGCTCTTCAAATGCATGCTTCCTCAATTGCTCATTCAAGAGCTCAAATACCATGATCCACCATCAACAGGTACTTTCACTAGCAATTTATACCCAACAACCTATACAGCTCACGCCCAGCTTAAGGGAAAATCTATATAAAGTTATGGAGATAAATGTCATCAGCTAATCCAAAGCTATGCTTCATGTGGCTCCAATAAAATGACTTCGGCTTCATCAATTTCAGGTATGGAGAGAGCTGCCTCCCGAACTTTCATGACTAAATATCTAGCAAGTGGACACATAAATGAAGGCACAGTCAACGTCATCTTAATAACGGCCTTATTGCCCTCCAGCTCAACATCCCTAATTAAACCCATATCCACGACACTCATACCAACTTCAGGATCTATAACGCTTTTCAGTGCATTCAAAACTTTTTCCTTCAAACTACCGACCTCAGTGCCCATAGAGACACCATGTAAAGGTGGTGAAAGAACATATTTATGCTATTTGGTCAACACCAGCGGTGCACCCACCACTTAAACACCATTAAAATCGCTGAGAAGCAAAATACTGCATTCGAAACACTCTTAAAAATACATAGCTTAATGAAAGCCTAAAGTCACCAGAAGCTTCTTCTTAAAGCATTTCTCTCTGCCTCAAGAATCTTCTCATAGAAGGCATCACATTCAACTCTAATTCTCCTCAAAATGGGCTCCACATCCTTAACTCTAAGCCTTCTACCAGCCAAAGCTATTGCAGCCAACCTACCATACTTCTCTACTAGCTCAGCCCGCTTCTGAGCCCTTCTAACAATTTCCTCTTCCTCCCTGCTTAATCTTGAAAGCTTCTTAGATATCATGCGCCTAATCACCCTCTCATCCTCATTTAAAACAGCAATTTTCTTAGAACCACACTTCGGGCACTTCACCTCATCCGGCAAATCCATTATCCTAATAGGCTCCCACCACTCCCAGCAATTTGTGCAGAGGAATATTCTAACTTCGCTTAGAAGCCTAGCTCTCGTTGCTTCAACAAGTATTTTTCTCATTCTCTCGGGTGGAATGATCTCCGTTTTCCTCGAAATCCTCTCCATAGCCATCCTAGAAATAGGTGAAAGCTCAATCGAATCTAAATGTGCAAACTCTATTTCACCGGAATCAACTCTCCTACAAAACTCTTCAACCACTCCAATATCTATATCCCTAGATAAGTACTCCTTTAATGCCTCCTCAAAAATCACGGTACCCTTAAACATTTCAATGAGCCTCCTCAAGCTCAAAGTGGAAATATCAGCCCACTTAGCCAATGCACCAAATCTCCTAGCTACGTGAACAAGCCTCCGCTTAAACAGGCCGGAGCGCTCAGCCATCCTCACAGCTTCCCTATGCAAATCAAGCTTGGAAAGAGACCTCACAATCTCCTCCATATCATGCGTCGATAATTCCCTAGAAGCCCTAATTACAACTCTATATGGATCCTGCTGAACCCCAACCGCATACCCTAACACATCTGCAACTCTATCAGCAATTAATCTACCAAGAGCTCTATTAGCTAGAGTTCCAAGGTGCACATGTATTATGAAGAAGTCCTCCCACTTCTCAATTAAAACCCTCCTATCAGTGGGTACAGGATATCCCTTCTCAACCTGCTCAACAACCTCCCTAATAGCCCTCCTCATAGTATCCTCTCGACACGGATACATTCTAATAAGTTCAGCAACCACTTGATCAACCATAGCACCGCTCTTTAACCTCTCCTCAACATAACCCCTAATCCACCCAACTTCCTGCGCAACCTCATATGGAACAGGAATTTCCTCTCCAACCCAGCTCGGAATGGCGCCTGTTGGATCGCTGTCAGGCACAACATATATTCTATCACCGACAACCTCCCTTATTTTCCACAAGCTCCCCCTGAAAATGAACTTCCTACCTGGATCACCATACTCGGCGACGAAGACTTCATCCAAAACTCCCACTGGAGTATTGCTGGTAGCATCAATAACTAAGAACTGCTTTTCATCAGGAATCATGGAGAGCTCATCGAAGAAGTACTCGTACATCGCCCTCCTCTTCCTCGGGGACAAGAACACCTTATCCTCAAATGAAGCCCAAACAAGCCTAGGATACCGATTATGCATGTAACTTATGACCTTAACCAAATCATCCTCAGTCAAGTCCCTATATGGATAAGCTCTACCATACATTTCAAGTACTTCACTAAACCTCCATCTCCTCCTCTGCATTAGCAACGCAACTATTTGATGACATAGCACATCATAAGGCTTATATGGAACCTTAACGGGTTCAAGCTCCTCTCTAAGAGCCCTCCTACAAATAACTAGGGCCTCCAATGTATCATCCGAATCAGCAGTTATGATAACACCCTTAGCCACCCTACCAATCCTATGACCAGCCCTACCAACTCTCTGAACAAGCCTAGTAACCTGCCTAGGAGACATGTACTGAATAACCAAGTCTATGTGGCCAACATCAATTCCAAGCTCAAGAGAAGATGTGCAAACCAATCCCTTCAATTCACCATCCTTAAGACCCCGCTCAGCAGCAATTCTAGATGGCTTAGACAATGATCCATGATGAACACTTATCGGGAAATTCAAGTCCCAAACCTTAAACCTAGAAGCCAAAACCTCAGCTATAGCCCTAGTATTCACAAATAATAGAACAGACCTATGACCCTCAATAAGCCTCCTAATCAACCTCAACCTAGTAGCAACATCAGGATGAGTATAAAGCTTAGCAGCCAATTCATAATCCTCAGATTCAGGCTCAGGATAAATAACTTCAAGCTTCATCAACCTGGCAACTGGAACCCTAACAATCTTAACAGGCCTACCAACCCCAACAAGAAACTGAGCAACAACTTCAGGAGAACCAATTGTCGCAGATAAACCAATAACCTGAAAATCCCTACCAGCAATCTTCCTCAACCGCTCAAGCCCAAGAGAAAGCTGAGAACCACGCTTATCCTCGGCGAGCTCATGTATCTCATCAATAACAACCCACCTAACATGGCTCAAATGCCTCCTCATAACCCTACCAGACAAAATTGCCTGTAGAGTTTCAGGAGTAGTAATTAGAAGGTCTGGTGGGGACCTAGCCTGCATAGCCCTCTCAGACTGCTCAGTATCACCATGCCTAACAGCAACCTTAATATCAAGCTCCCTACCCCACCACTCAAATCTCTCAAGCATATCCCTATTCAGAGCTCTTAAAGGAGTTATATAGAGGATCTTCACACCCGGAGGCTTAATGGGCATTTCAACAAACATACTAAATATTGGAAGAAGAGCAGCCTCAGTCTTACCAGTAGCTGTGGGAGCAATTAATAGAACATTATGCCCCCCCAAGATCAATGGAATAGCCTTCTCCTGAGGCTCAGTAGGCCTAGTAAATCCACGCTTAACTAAAGCCATCTGAACAGGCTTAGCTAACCTCTGAAATACTCCCATCAACACTGCACTACTCAAACTTACAACCTCACATGCCAACCAAGTAAATTAGCAGGATTACGTGAGCCGTGACCATCACACAAAGGAACCAATTTTAACTTGACTCTTCCTCCTTAACATATATGGTGTACCCGCAATACCCACATGCATGTCTATCTCCATGAAAAGCCATTACACGCCCACATCTAGGACAAAGCTTCCTCTTAAGCACTATTTTCCCAGTCTTATAGTCATATTCGTATAGCTTATGTCTGTGAGCCACCACTAAACACCCTCAAATAGCCTTAAAGAACCTAGCTTAAAAAGTTCACGTTGAATCAAGGAATTAAATTTGAAGGTTAATGAGCAATGAAATGCCTTCTCAGAACTCTGCCAGCAAGTTTACCAGTATGCTTACCATCATCGATCACGAGCTCACCATTAACTAAAACATACTTTATGCCATCAGGATACCGATGCGGATCTTCAAATGTAGCCTTATCTTCAATACTATTGAAATCGAAGACAACTATGTCGGCAACCATACCCTTAGCTATCAACCCCCTATTCCATAAACCAAGTTTCTGAGCCGGCATCCAGGACATCTTCTTAACTGCTTCCTCTAAGCTCAATAACTTCTCCCTCCTCACATACTTCGCTAGAACCCTCGGATACGTACCATAAAATCTTGGATGAGGTTTACCTGCACTCATAGGTCCCCTAGGCGAAACAGCCCATCCATCAGTAGCTATCATCGATAACCTATGAGAAATCACGTACCTCACATCATCCTCACTCATTAAGTGAAGCACAATCATGGTTGCACCCTCATCCTCAACTATCAAATCGAAGAAGGCATCAAAAACATCCTTACCCCAAATCTCAGCTACCTCAGATAGAGACTTACCCTCAAACTCCTTATGCCTCTTAGAATATGCAACAACAATTCCATCCCAGCCAGCTCCCCTCAACAAATCCTCCTTACCCTTAACACCAGACCTCATTTCCCCCACTATCTTAGCTCTAATAGATGATTGCTTAAGCCTATCAATAATCTCCTCAACACCTCCAGCCTGAGCCCATGGAGGGAGGAGGGCAGACAAGCTAGTCATGCCAGCAGTATATGGATAGACATCGCATGTCACATCAACACCCCTTAGCCTAGCATCCTCCATCAATTTCAGCGTAGTCTTAACTTTACCCCAATTCTCAACTCCGGAAGCCTTATGATGGGAAATCTCAACAGGTATGCTAGCCTTCTCACCGATCTCAATTGCCTCAGACACAGCTTCAATTAATGCAAAGCTCTCACTCCTAATATGACTCGCATATATGCCCCCATACTTAGCCGCCACCTTAGCAAGCTCAATTATCTCATCAGTCCCAGCATACATTCCAGGCAAATATATGAGGCCAGTTGTAAGCCCAAAGGCACCAGCCCTCATAGACTCCTCCACCAAGCTCTTCATCTCATTAAGCTCACTCTCACTCGGCTCCTTAGGCTCAAAGCCCAGCACATTAGCTCTAATAGTTCCATGACCAACGAGCGGAACAACATTCACACCAACACCCCTCTCCTCCAAAACTCTCAAATAATCATCAAAGCTCTCCCACCTCCATTCAACTTGAGCTGGAGCAAATGCCTCAACATGCTTCTTAAAGCGCTCAATAATTTCCCGGCGAATAGGAGCAACACTCAATCCACAATTACCAATAGCTATGGTCGTCACGCCCTGCCTGATCATGCTATCAGCAATTGGATCAATTAGGAGGGCTAGATCGGAGTGATTATGTATATCTATGAAGCCCGGGGAAACAAACAGACCATCAGCCTTAATCACAACATCCGCCTGGGGATGCTTTAAATAGCCTATCTCAACAATAACACCATCCTCAACTGCAATATCGGCTCTAACCCATGGAGCACCAGCACCATTAATAACTCTACCACCCAAAATCACGACATCAAACGACACGGCCCCACACCAAATAGTAGTTAACTAGTAAGAGTACTGTTAAAACTTTCACTTTAACATAGAGTAACAACTAAAAATTTTTGAAAGAACTATTTTAGCGGTGCTAAAATTGCAAGCGCACATTCAAGTTAAGAAATCTAAGGAGCTAACTCTAAATGCAGTAGTGAGCTTTGGAATAAGCTCAAACATATATATCATTGAGAGCGGCGGAGAAATAGCCTTAATAGATACTGGATTTGGACCACCACACTCAAACATAATCGAGTCCCTTAAAAAATTCAATATTGAAGCCAAAGACATTAGCAAGGTATTAATAACGCATAGACATAAGGACCATACAAATGGACTTAAAAAGCTAATTGAAAAAGCAAAACCAGCAATCTACATTCACAAATACGATGCAGATGTAGTAGCGAGGAGACTTGGAAAAGCAAAAAGCTACATAGTGAGAATTAACAATTCATATGAAATTGAAATTGGAAGTAAAATAGTGAAAGCAGTTCACACACCGGGTCACACTGCAGGAAGCACATGCTATATACTCGACAAAGTAATTTTCAGCGGAGACCTAGTGTTCGCCAATGGAGGTTTTGGAAGAACAGACTTACCAACAGGTAACTTCAATGAACTTGTTAAAAGCCTAGAAAGAATAGAGAAAATAGCTAAAGAAAACAACATATCAATGCTACTCCCGGGGCACGGCGAACTAGTGCTCGACGAAGCACTAGCACACATTAGATTGGCATTGAAAGTGGCTAGATCCATGATGAAGATAAAATAGTGTTAAGCTAGGTACTTCCTGCAAAATCTCTCAATTCTATTAAATGCCTCTTCAAGCACTGATATTGGCGGCAGAAATATGCTTCTAAAGTGATTTTCTCCTCCAAATCCAAATCCGGATCCATGAACAACAAGCACTTTCTCCTCATCAAGTAGCTTAAGGGCAAACTCCCTATCGCTGTCGAACTTGCCTTTAATATCAATTTTCGGGAACAGATAAAATGCACCCTTAGGCTTCACCACACTCATACCAGGTATTTCCTCAATCCTCCTACAACAGTAATCCCTTCTCTCCCTAAGCCTAGCCACCATGTCATGAACATGTTCTTGGGGACCCCTAAGAGCAGCAATTCCAGCTCTCATAACAGGAGTACATGCACTAAGCCTTGCCCTAGCAAGCTTATTTAAATGACCAATTATTGCATCAGCATACTTACCAGTTGGATCCCTAACATATATGTAGCCCAGCCTCCAACCAGTCATCAAGTATACCTTGGAAAATCCATTTAAGCCAATTACAGGGACATCTCTAGCTATGGCAGCTGTGCTCTTAAACTCTGCTTCACCATAAGTGATCCTATCATATATCTCATCTGAAACAACAATTAAGTTGTGCTCAGCAGCAATATCAAGTATCTTCCTCACAGTATTTTCAGAGTATATTGCACCAGTTGGATTATTTGGATTAATTATCAATATGAAGCGCGTTTTATCAGTTATCTTGCTCCTTAAATCATCCAAATCAGGTTGCCAACCATTCTCCTCAACAGTCCTATAGTATACTACTCTACCATTATATGCCTGAATGAAGTTCACGTATGGGGCATAAGAGGGGCCTGGAATGAGAGCTTCATCCCCTGGATCAATAAAGGCTGCTGAAACAAAGTTTATAGCCTCAGATACGCCCGCAGTCACAATTACATGGTCCGGACTAATATCGACACCATTAAACTTCCTCTCCTTCTCAGCAATTGCAGCTCTAAGCTCCGCATCACCCTCAGATGCAGAATAGAAATTCCATCTATCATTAACAGCGCGACATAGAGCTTCCCTTATGTGCTTTGGAGTATCGAAATCGAACTTCAATGGATCACCAATATTAAGCCTAATGACTTTCTCCCCTCTCCTCTCAACCTGCTCGGCGTATGGTATTAAATCTCTAATAGCGTACTTTAGAGGCTTCAATCTATCAGAGAGCTTAAAAGTCAAGCTATCATCCCCAAAGCCGAATAGATATCAGCAATACTTAAAGCTTGTTAGGAGAATCAAATATGATAATCTGTGAGGGGGAATTAATTGAAGCGGCCAGCGAGAAAAGTAGCAAAACAGTTGAAAACCATTACACTCATAGTGCTAACATCAATACTTTTATTAAACATAGCAACGCAAATTAGGGCCGATCAAAATTTAAGCCTAAGCGGATTCATAGTGGATCCAAAAGGTAAGCCAGTAAAGCACGCATTAATATTTGTTCTGAGAAAAATAGGCTTTGAAGAATGGAAATTCATATGCAAGAGAAGGTCAAATAGCTCAGGATACTACCAAATAAGCTTACCAATGGGAACCTATAGAATACTCATATTCGCAGACTACAACGAAACACCTGGATACGATTATGCCGTCAGAATGCTCGACATAGAGCTAAGCAGGGATACTAGACTGAACATAACGATGATCTATGGTGCATCAATAAAAGTAATTGGAAAAGCACTCGCAGCACTCTCACCGGAACCAGCAAGACACGTAACATATAGAGTTAAGCTTAAAGATGAACGACTTAATAAAAACGTGCTCACCATTTTTGGAGCAGAGCTTGAAGGAGCAATTCCAACAGGAATTCAAGGCAACCTAATAGTAGTGCCAGCAAACACGGAGGTAACAGTAATTGCGGAAGCACACTTCGTCATGGAAAGAACAATTGAGGAGATAAGCTTCAACCTAACAAGCAAGCCAGTAAAACTGGATGTAGGCGAAGAACAAGAAATAATAATGACCGAGGCATCGCTAAGACACAGCCTAAAACAGGCAGTACAAGAGCTGAGAAGAGCAGAATACCTAGTTTATGAAGCCGAGGAAAAAGGGTTCCAAATATCAATTATGAAAGCAAAGCTCGCAAGAATAAGTGAGCTAATAGAGAAGGCAAAGCGAGAACTGCAAGCAAAAATGTATGATAAGGCATTTGTAGACTTGAGAGAAGCATGGCTCCTAACAAACCACTTAGAGAATAAAGTATTGCAAATGGAATTTGAAGCTTCAAGCTCAACCTCAACGATAATCGCGATAATAGCATTAACTTCAATTGCCCTAGGAGAAATATTGTTTGAAAAAAGAACCTTAAAAATTGCAAGCTCATCAGCCATCTACATATTAATGATAGCATTACTCCAAGTACTTTATCCAGGATGCAAACTAATTAGCATTGAAGAACAAATAAGAGCCGCAATAACCGCATACATAGCCTTCAATGCAATGATAATTGGAGTGGAATTCGTTAAAGGTAAAGTTAGTGGTGAAAGTCTAATAGTAATACTGTCATCCATAGCTTCAATATCAAAACGCAACCTAAAGAGGAGGAAGCTCAGAACCATAATAACCGCAGTAACCGTGACAGTGATAATTGGCGGATTCATAGCACTCACCTCAATTGCAATCGAGGAGGGATTAATTACAAACGAAAGTCCTTGGAGAGGCGAATTTAAGGGGTTAATGGTGCTCGGATATGGAGCTAAAAGTGAGATAATGCAGTTCATACCAATAAACGAGAGAGCCATAGAGAAATTTGATTTGAAAAGCGGAGTAGAGTGGATCTCCTATAAGTATGAAACGATACCTCAACTAAGACCCCTAGCAATACTTTCATCGAGCAAGAACATGAAAAATGCAATTCAAATTTACTCGGTAATCGCTTACTCAAGCACTAAAGATATACTAGCAAAATTAATTCAAAAGCATATCAAGAAGGGTGGAATACCGGAGAGAAGCGGTGAAGTACTCTTAACCGAAAGTGCAGCTTCAATACTAAAGGTTGATGTGAAAGACAACATCATCGTACCAGGCAGGGGATTAATCATGAAAGTTGTGGGTATAGCATCCGATGAAGTGCTTAATGAACAGGATATTGATGGTAGGAGAATTCAGCCATACAAGCTGATCATAGTTGATGGAGAAAATCCAACTCTAGAGGTTGTAGACTGCGAAGCAAGCGAAGTAATATTCATGTGGTGGGAAGATGCAGTTAAACTTGGAGCCCTACCATCAAGACTAATCGCACACACAGCTAATAGCGATAAAGCAGTGACCTTAGCAAAGAAAATAGCGCTCTCAGGCGAATACAAAACCTATGCATACTGCGAGGACAAAGTAATCATGTTTGCCTATGGAAGCTACCTTCATGCAAGAGGCTTAGAAGCAATAACCCTATTCGGCATCTCCATAGCCAATGTCGGCATAGTCATGCTATCATCAGTATATGAGAGAAAGAGGGAAGTGGCAATTCTATCAGCCCTCGGACTAAATCCAAGCCACATAGCACTAATATTTGCACTCGAAGCAACCTTCATAGGAATTATTGGTGGTGGACTCGCATACTTAATGGGTTTATCACTATATTGCGTGACTAGGCTCCTCAACATAGGATTTGAAGTCTATCCAAAGGTCTCGGCTTCATGGACATTTTCAGCAATAGTATTATCAATAGCATCAGTGATTGCTGGAACAATACCAGCACTAAAATCATCAATAATAGTCACACCATCAAAGCTCATGAGGTGGAAGGCGGATTTAAAGCCTGAGAGAGCAGGTGAACCTTGGGTATTCTATATTCCAGTTAAAGTGTCAAGCCAAGAACTAGATTCACTGATAAAATGCATAATCGATAAATTGAAGGCAATAAAGGAAGTTGAAGGCCTAAAGCTATTAAATAGACATCACATAAGGTTCAGAATGATAGTTAGTAGAGGAACTCTAGGTTCAGCTGGATCAGTAAATGAGCTATATCCTTCACTTGAAGACGGGGAGTTGAAGATAAAGCTCTTAGTTAAAAGCTTCGGCGAAGACCCGGATAAGCATGCACATGAAGTAGCAAAGCTCATTAGATCAATAATTTTGAGATGGAGAAGTACGGGTCCTAGCTATTAGCTCCTCAATAATTCTAACTCCAGCAGAGGCACCAATTCTATTGGCACCAGCCTCAATCATTTTAAGAGCCGTATTCAAATCCCTAATTCCACCGGCAGCTTTAACACCAAAATTTGGGCCAACAACTCTCCTCATCAACTCAACATCATGAACAGTTGCTCCCCCAGAACCAAAACCAGTTGAAGTTTTAACGAAATCCGCACCAGCCCTAACAGAGGCCCTACATGCCTCAATCTTCTCATCATCAGTTAGATAGCAGGTCTCAATAATAACTTTAATTACAGCATCACTCCTAATACTCTTCACAGCCTCTACAACAGCCCTAATATCCTCTTCAACAGCATAAATATTCCCGGACTTCAAAAATCCCAAATTAATCACCATATCTATCTCTGAAGCACCCAGCTCAATAGCCCTCTTAGCTTCAAAAACCTTAACCTCAGTCAAATTAGCGCCAAGCGGAAAACCAACAACTGTACCAACCCTCACATCAGTACCTGAAAGAAGCCTTGAAGCCAACTTAACATAACAGGAATTCACCATGACACAAATAAACCTATACCTAACTGCAGCTCTACAAAGATTCTCGATATCCATTAGGAATGCCAGCGGCTTAACCAAAGTTAAATCAATCATCTGTGCAAGCTCAACTGGATCTAAGACTCTCACAAGCTAATAGTAAGGTTTAATCCCCCTATTAAGTAAATTGGTTTGCGTGAGCGAAATTGAGCAGCAAGTCGGGGAAGCTACTTAAAGAAATAGCTAACATTATAATCATAATAATCATAGCATATGCAATAACTGAGGGAATACAGCTAATTGCAAGACAAGCTCTAAAGGTTGAAACACCATTTGTAGTAGTTGCGTCAAGTAGTATGGAGCCGACATTAAACATTGGAGACATGCTAGTAGTTCAAGGAGCAAATCCTAGAGAACTTAAAGTAGGTGACATAGTGGTATTTAAACCTCCAAGCCCATATTGGAAGGGAATTCCATGGGTTCACCGTATAGTTGAAATTAGGGTGATAAATAATGACATCAAGTTCAAAACTAAAGGAGATGCAAATGCCTTTCCAGATCCATTCTGGATTAGTGAAGAGGAAATTATAGGGAAGGTAGTGTTTAGAATACCATACATAGGCTTAGTGAGCTTAACATTGAAGGGCTGGACCATACCAGCAATTCTAGCAATAATATTGCTAAGCATAGCGATAACTCTATACAGTAAGGAGTGAAATGAATCTAAGTGAGGAACATTATTAAGTGAGACATGTTTATCAATACAAGAGGCGAGACTTTTATGCGTAAGCCCTCCGTTAGAATTGAAAACGTTGTTGCATCAGTCGTTCTAGATCAATATATTGACTTGGAAGCAATAACCAAAAGCATACCAGATGTCGAATATAATCCCGATCAATTTCCAGGGCTAGTTTTCAGGCTGAATAGACCTAAAACTGCAACACTAATATTCAGTTCGGGTAAAATGGTTTGTACTGGAGCTAAATCAGAGAAGGACGTTAAGAAAGCTGTAAAGAAAATAATATCAATTTTAAAGTCCAAGGGCATAGTGATTGTCGGAAAACCTAAAATAACAATTCAAAATATTGTTGCATCAGCAAATCTCGGAGCTGGAGTTAATTTAGAGAAAGCAGCTTTATTACTCGAAAACGTAATGTATGAGCCTGAGCAATTCCCCGGACTGATCTATAGGATGGATTATCCAAAAGTAGTACTACTACTATTCAGTTCGGGTAAAATGGTTTGCACTGGAGCTAAGAGGGAGGAGGAAGTGTACGTTGCAGTCAAAAAAATACATAGGAAATTGAAGGAGCTTGGATTATTCTATGAAGACTAGTGTTGAGCTATTGTCCCAATAATCTTCCTATACATTTTCTCGCTAATCAATCCCCTCCTAAGAAGAATTTCAGCAGCCTCGGACATTTTAATTAGTGAATAAAGCCTAATTCCCTCCCTACTCAAATTCTCACTTGCACCCTGCTCTCGATCAATTAGCACAACTGCTCCAGCAACTATGCCACCAGCATTTCTAACAGATCTAGCAGTCAAAATTAAGCTACCACCAGTGGTTGCAACATCATCAACTAAAACCACTCTATCACCATCCCTGAGCACACCTTCAACCAGCCTCCCCCTACCATGACCTCTCTCCACCTCCTTTCTAACATAGATTAGCGGTTTGGACAGCTTGTAAGCTACTAGAGTTGCAAATGGAATACCAGCTGTTGGTACACCTGCAACCCTATCCACATCACCAACCTCATTACTAATCACCTCAACGTACATAGAGCATATCTTGTCAAAGTCCTCCGGATAGCTGGGAATAACTCTTAAGTCTATGTAGTAGGGGCTCTTCAATCCAGATGTCAATGTGAATTCACCAAAGAGAATTGCACCCCTTCTATGAAGAATACGCAAAGCCTCTTCAGCCAAAGTAGCCTTCCTTCTAGTCCAATCCAACGAAACCCGCAACCAACATATTTTCAGGAAATTTTTATAGTTTGCTGACTAGGGCATCCATGGCGCAAACACCGTCATCGATAACAGCAATATTGCAGGGAAAACAGTTGCACCAATAATCTTCCTACTCAAGCTCAAGGGAGAAACATCGTCGAGAGGGCCCGGATGGCCTCTCATGGCAAGCATTGCAAGCGCTATTATAGCCATGAAGTAGTAGCCACTAGCAAATAAAATTGCTGCTCCAACGTAGGAAACCAGCCTATAGTATTTAGCTCCAAAAAGAGCCCTAGCAATGTGCCCTCCATCGAGCTGTGCAACTGGAATGGTATTTATAAATGTCAAAACAAAGCCCACCCAACCAACAAAAGCCACTGGATGGAGAAGGAGTACATATCCCCTCGGAATATTCACAAATGCGGAAGCCAAATACTCGAACATTGGTGAAACTGGTATTGTAGTGCCAATTGGATGCTTAATTATGTACGATAAGCGCAAACCCAAAATTGAAACCAAAATAGTAGCTATGAAACCGAGAATGGGGCCACTAATACCAATATCAAATAACTGATCCCTATTAACAACAGGTGACTCTTGAATTATTATTGCACCCATAGTTCCACCTATATTTGGCGGTCCAGGTAGGAAGTAGGGTGGACTGGACTTGACACCATGAAATTCACATGCAATCTTATGGCCAAGCTCATGCAGCCCAGCAATAACCATGAAGCAGAAAACATATAGAGCTACATTAATTGGAATATTTCTATTGGGATCAACAACATCAAATGCTCTATTCGAAATTTGAAGCCAACCACTGTATAGTAGTGAAGCCAAGGTGAACAAAAAGAACACGAGAAATAAAGGAATTCTACTTCTCCTTCTCTTAGGAGTATATGATGCAATTTTAAGTACAATTCTACCGCCAATTCTCCTCAAAACAGGAATCCTATTCCTACTCCTCAAAACCCAATACAACTTCACAAAAGACTTCTTAGTCTCAGCACCCTCCTCAATGATGAAGGTTGGAACCCCAAACTCTATGTAAGACTCAGCCACCGGGAAGAAGCGCCTAACTATTCTCTCAAGCTCTAGGAATTCAGCTTCATACGCAGATTCTATTGACAAGCTCCCAGTCACTCCAAGAAACATAGCAGATTGAAGCTAAAAATATTTGCCTCAAACAAGCTATGCTTAAATTGGAGTTGAAATTAAGGTGAAAGAGGAAAGTATTCAATTCACCATAAGAGAGTTTAGGCCATCAGACCTAGAGCGGGTAGTCTGGATTAATAGAACATGCCTGCCAGAAAACTACAGTCCAACATTCTTCATGTCACATCACTACCAGTATCCAAGAGCATTCCTAGTAGCTGAAGTAAATGGGGAAGTAGTTGGATACATAATGTGCAGGGTGGAGCTGGGACTATCAAACCTAAAATTTGGATTAGCAAAGAAGGGGCACATCATATCAATAGCAGTCCTACCACAGTATAGGAGGAGAGGTATTGGCGAGACCCTCATGAGGAAAGCTATGGAAGCAATGAAAAGCTATGGAGCAACAGAATACTACTTAGAAGTCAGAGTAAGCAATGTACCAGCAATATCACTATACAAGAAACTCAACTACTCAATTGTCAAGAGAATCCCAGGATACTACTTGGACGGCGAAGATGCATACGTCATGGCTAGGGAGGCATGAAATGCGCTGGATCATATACTCACTAACCATGAAGGAAAAGACATGCATGGTTTGCGGTAAGAAGTCCAAGCTCATATCAAGTGAGCTTGGAGTCTGTAAAGAATGCCTAGTCAATAGACCTGATGAAGCACTTCCAATAGCAATGAAAGCCCATGAAAGGAGCAAAAACAAATATGGACTACCAGCAGCACCACCAAGAGGTGAAGGAATCAAATGCGGATTATGCGCAAACAACTGCATAATACCGCCCGGAGCAAAAGGCTATTGCGGACTAGTTGAAAATGTAGATGGAAAGCTCATTAGACACGCGGGAACGCCGGAAAAGGGATTACTAGAATGGTATTATGATCCAATACCAACAAATTGTGTTGGAGCATGGACATGTCCAGCAACAACTGGATGCGGATACCCCAAATACGCATATACACCAAGCACAGAATATGGATACTATAATTTAGCAGTATTCTATGGTGCATGCAGCCTAGACTGCCTATACTGCCAAAACTGGCATTATAGGAAGCTAACTGCAAAGCTAAGTCCAATAATGAGTGCGGAGGAAATGGCAAATAAGGTGAATAAGAAGGTTTCATGCATATGCTACTTCGGAGGAGATCCATCACCCCAAATGCCTCATGCAATTAAAGTAAGTGAGCTAGCCATAGAAAAAGTCAGGAAATGGAATGGAATAATAAGAATATGCTGGGAAACAAATGGGCTAATGAACCCTAAATTGGCAGATAAAGCATTAGAACTATCACTCATCACTGGTGGAAACGTAAAGTTCGACCTCAAAGCATGGACTGAAAGCCTATACATAGCACTATGCGGAGTATCAAATAAACCAGTCTACGACAATCTGAAGAGAATGGGGAAAAGAATTAGAGAGCGGAAAACTCCACCACTAATAATTGCAAGCACACTACTAGTTCCAGGATATGTTGATGCAGAAGAAGTTGAGCAAATAGCAGGATTCCTAGCAGATATAGATCCAGAAATACCGTACAGCCTACTAGCATTCTACGGAGAATACATGATGAAAGACCTACCGCCAACAAGTAGAAGACATGCATTAGAATGCTTAAAAGCAGCTAAAAAAGCTGGATTAGAAAACGTAAATATTGGAAACATACACTTACTAGGAAACTACTACTAGCGCCCCTTAAACCAAAAGTAGAGAAGCGTAGCAAAGCAGATAAGCGTTGGAATGTGGAATATGAAAAGCTCAAAATCAAACCTGAAAATAGGAAAACCTAGGAGGCGAAGTGAAATTAGCAGAAATGAAATAGCCATTAAAATTATGAAAGCATTCCTAACATAAACAAACTCACCACCATCCACACCCATACTGAACCCCCAAATACAACTTGAGCGCAAACATTATATATTTAAACAGAGCTTCAAAGCCCTAGATTTATTAGGGAAAATTTAAAGGCGGGAAACCGCAAAACAAATTAACCAAAATATGTAAATGTAAGCCAACCCATCAGGTGGTACGTGATGCAGCTAGTAAATGAAAAAGGCGAAGACAGAGAAGAACTTGAAACAAAAATTCTCATAGGACCACCAAAACTAACGAGATATGAGAGAGCCAGAGTTATCGGTGCCAGAGCACTCCAAATATCAATGGGTGCACCAATACTCATAGATCTACCCCCAAACATTAAAGATCCAATTGAAATAGCAGAACTCGAACTAGAAATGGGAGTACTACCAATGACTATTAGAAGGAGAAAGCCGAGTGGAGAATGGCAAGACATACCACTAAAGTGGCTTCTAAAACTCGAGAAAAAGGAATACTGATTAGGCAAGTTATGGCTTGGAAATAATCCAAATTACGTCTGCACAGGCAGTCCTACAGCAAGGTGATTTAACAATCCTATATATAGGTTTTAAACCTAATCAACTATGAAAGCCACATTCAAATTACTATGGAGATAGAAGTTCATGGCAATTGAAAGAGTAGACCTAATAATGGAAACAGTAAGTGCAATAATAAGCTTTTCAGTAGCCTACTACTCAATGAAAGCATTCAAAATTACTCAAAATAGGAGCTTAATGTACCTGTATTATGGCTTCTCAATTCTAGGGGCATGCATGCTAACCAGGGTAATTGCAACAACATACATAGTGGCTCTAGCTAGAAGCCTTGAAGCAAAAACTAGAATACTAGTTTCCACTGCAAGCCTAATCTATGGAGCAATGAGAACAGCTTCCTACGCCCTCTTCGTATTAGCATATATAACCAGAGCAGGGGGAGAACCAAAACTTGAAACGGCCATCATAGCACCGATAATATTAAATCCATACTTCGAATTCATCGAAGTAGCGCTACTCATTTACGTAGTAGCTCAATCAGCGATAAACTTCATTGAACTAAAAAATGCTAATAGCCTACTAATATTTAGCGGATTCACATTAATATTGATCAGCCATTTAGCCTTCATGTACTCAATAATCATGAAACCCGTCTACGTGCTCGCCCACATACTCCAACTGCTCGGATTCACATCCATGCTAATAATGCTCTTGAGAGTAGGTAGGTGAAGTTGAAGAAGAAGTATAGATCTAGAATTCAAATAATTGCAGACATACTATCAGTCATAGAAGATGAAGGTGGAAAAACAGGGGTAACTAGAATACTCTATGGAGCAAACTTATCATATGACAGGCTAATGAAGTATTTAAGCGAGCTAATCGATGGGGGACTAATAAGGAAAAGCGAGGAAAACAATAAATCAGTATACATACTCACAAAGAAGGGCTATGAATTCTTAAGAGAATTTAGAAAAATAAAGAAGTTTGCTGAGGCATTCGGAATAAGAATTTAGGTGAATAAACTTGAAGCCGAAAATTTTCATTGGAACCTCAGGCTGGATGTATGACTGGAATCCTAATGGCTTCAAGTGGTATATAAGAAACTCTAAACTAAATGCAGTAGAACTAAATGCAAGCTTCTATCGATTCCCATTTCCAGCCCAAATAGAGAGCTGGAGGAGAAGAACTCCTGAAAACTTCAGATGGGCAATTAAAGTTAATAGGCTAATAACCCACGTATATAGGTTTAAGGAGAAAGCTCTAAACACATGGCTTAAATTCGAAAAACTATTCAAACCACTAGACAATAAAATAGACTTCTACTTATTCCAGCTTCCACCAAATGCAATCCCCAAAATCGAATTCATCGAGAGACTAGAGAAGTTCATTAATGAAGTCAATTTAGGTGAGAGATTCGCACTTGAATGGCGTAATGTAAGGTGGATAAATGAAAAATGGATTTCATGGTGCAGAAATCTCAACTTAACACTCGTATCAGTAGATAGTCCAGAAATGAAATTCTACATAAAAACAAGCAGATCAGTTTACCTGAGAATGCATGGAAGAACAGCATGGTATGCCCACAACTACTCTGAAAGCGAGCTAATAGAGGTGTCAAGAGAAGTACTCAAGCTAAACCCAGAAAACATATACATATTCTTCAACAATAACCATGACATGCTCAACAATGCGAGGGAAATGAAGAGGATACTAACTAAAGTTTTAAAGCAAAGCTTAAATGTTAGAACAGCATCATGTCCTCCAACGGAGAAATGAGGAGACATACACGCGGTATATTTGGGAAACACGTTTATGGAAACCTCTATGAGTGTGATGTAGAGATATTAGCAGATGAAAGGCAGCTGAGAGAAATAGTAGTAGAGGCAGCCAGGATAGCTCAAATGACTATTTGGGACCTAAAGTCATGGAAGTTTGGCGGGGAGAAGGGAGGAGTATCAGTAATAGCATTAGTAGTTGAAAGCCACATAGCCATACACACATGGACAGAGTATGCATATGCAACAGTCGATGTATATACTTGTGGAGAAAATAGTAATCCACATAAAGCATTTGACTACATAGCTAATAAATTAAAAGCTAAGAAAGTGGAAAAGCACTTTGCCGATAGATCATTCACGCACTAGCTAACGCAAAAGCATTAAGGAAAATTAAATAAAAACTTATCCGGTGAAATTAATTGAAGAAGCCGCTTCTCATGATACCCGGCCCAACTGAAGTATCAAAAAGAATTTTGAAAGTTATAGGTGAGCAAGTTCTCCCCCATTATGGTGAGGTATGGAAGCCAATATATGACGAAACAATAAATCTACTAAGAAAGCTCTTCAAAACAAGTGGAGACATATACATAATTCCTGGGGCAGGAAGCCTAGCAGTGGAAATGGCAGCAGTAAACTTAATGGATGAAAGAACCGTAGCAATAATACCGTCAAACGGTTACTTCGGAGAGAGGCTTCAGGAGGCATTTAAAGTATACGGTAAAGTGGTCAAAGTAGACTTTGAATTTGGAAAGCCAATAGACGTAGACAAGGTTGAAGAGACAGTGAGGAGAAATCCAGAGGCAAAAATACTGGTGGCAGTCCACTGCGAAACATCAACTGGAATACTAAATCCAGTGAAGGAACTAGGTGAAATAGCTGAAAACTACAACCTAATCTATGTAGTGGATGGAATATCATCAATTGGAGGAGTTGAATTTAAAATGGATGAATGGCACATAGACATGGCATTCGCTGGACCACAAAAATGCATAGGTGCACTAGCTGGGATCACACCAATAGCATTAAATGAAAAGATATGGAAACACATTGAAAATAAGAAAATAAGGTCATGGTACTTAAATCTAAAGTTCTGGAGAGACTATAAGCTAAAAGTTCCATGGCACCCATACCCATCAACAATACCATCAACACTCATAATGGCTCTAAGGGAAGCACTCCTCGAAGTATTTGAGGAAGGACTTGAAAAAAGGTTCAAGAGACATAGGAGAGTGGCTAAAAGCATAAGAGCTGGACTTAGAGAGCTAGGCCTCAAAGTAATTGCCCAAGAAGAATATGCATCACCCACAGTTACGGCCGCAATAACCCCAGAAAAAATAGATTCAAGAGAACTAATTAGACAACTACTAAGAGAGCATAACATAATGATAAGCAGCGGACTAGGGGAAATGCAGGAGAAAATAATCAGAATTGGACATATGGCAAATACTGCGAATATTGAATGTGCACTCAAAGTAATTAATGCCGTAGGAACTCAGCTAAATAAAATGGGCATGGAAATAGATGTTAAGAAAGCACTAGAAGTAGTAAAAGAGGTATATGAAACTTCAAGTTGAAAACAACATAACAGCACTACCTATTGAAGTACCGCATAATAATTTTCATTGCCTTCTCACAATCATTTAAAAAGCTGAGTCCCTTCTGAGTCAACTTTATACCATCACTATCCCAACTCACCAAATCCAAATATAATAGCTCAATTAATCTCTCCTTCAACCTCTTAGACGATAAATTAGACATATACATGACGTGGGTAAACTTAGCTTTACCATTAGGACTATGTCTGCAGCACTCCAAAATTGCATTCAAAATATCCAGGTAAACAGTTAATCTATCTCTCCTCCCCTGGAGAAAACGCCTCCTCACAAGAAACACCACGTAGCATCCCCTCCATAAAACAAAACATATCAACCATTGAACATCAAGCTAAGAGTTGTACTAGAAAAATTTAAATCTAACTATTGGAAAATAATGAAAAAGTTAATAAAAATAAATTCATTTTAAACTTAAAAAGAGGAAATAAAAATAAGTATAACTACATTAAAATGTCAAATTTGAATTGTGAAATTAGGTAGCCTATAACTATGTCTGAAGCCCACATCGAACTCCAACCAATGATTAGCAGTATTGATAGATGCAACAAAAAGGAGCCCCAAAAACCTCCCCTACTAATGTTAATGACTAATGCATTAGCAATTGATGTTAATATAACTAAGGCGATATTGCCAAGCCCTATTAAGCTTACAGGCACTGAATAAAATGGGAAGTAGGTTGATGGAACAGCCATTCCAGTGAAGAATCCAAGCAAATCACTAACTGTAACTAAAATAAAAACTGAAATTGCCTGCAAAACAAGAATTGCTGCCTCAATACCCTTAGAAGCTGAGAGTCTCCTCTTCCTAAAGTCAAGAAACTTAATTACAGCATTAGAGAGTATCTTGCTAACTTTCAAAGGTGAACTACCACTATCTAGGCTATCTGAAAGTATCTTATTGAATACATGAATTAAATATGATTGAGACTCACTGGACATTAATTCCAGAGATTTCCTACAGCTCAAGCCAAGCTTTAACCAGATTAGAGCCTTTCTCACAATTTTCTCAAGAGGACCTAGATGAACATAGGAGACATATTCGAGAGCCGATTTCAAGTTTAGAGTTGACTCCAAGTTTTCTCCAAGAGTTTTTATGAAGGATGGATAGTAGCTGTCAATATGTAGAACACTCCTCTCAAACCTATAAGCTAAAATTCCAGGTGGTAGAGAGCCTAAGCCCAAAAATAGAATTGCGAGCGACAAGTCAATGTTGGAAGTAATCATTAATAAGAGGAATAGCGCTATTGAAAGAGGAATTGAAAGCAGGGATAATAGGAATAGCTTATAACTTCTAGAACCACCAACACCAAAATACACTACTTCCTCTTTAGGAACAATCACCTTGAAGGCCGCAACCAAAAATGAAATCGAGGCAGCTGCAATCGCATAGGAAAAAAGTATCATATCAGTACTTCCACTGAAAATTGTGAAAATTGACATTGTTAAAACAATGAGGACGGTCACACTTTGAAAGGTGCTAAAAATACCTCCAATCATCTTCAAGGAATCCAAAGCACGCACATAATAACCACTATACTCCTCAATAATGGTTGAAGTCTCAAGCTCCAAGAAGTCTCTAGGAGTTGTTGTTGAAAAGGCTTCGGTCATCCTAATAAGCACATCCTTTAATGGAGGCTTAACAGTATTTGCTATTTGTGCCAATGCTTTAGATAGTCCATGACCAAAGTTTACGGCCAAATCCAAAACAGTCCTAAAAACCATACTATAAGCACCATATTCAGGTGAGCTTGCAACAACATCAATAATATCTAGGGATCTAACATTTCCAAGAGAGACAGCATACATGTGAATTATGGCTATAACAAGCTTTCTATCCAACTTACCAATTTTCCTGCTCCTCCTATATGCAATTGCAAGCACACCTAGAACTAGGGATGGCGACAGAAATATTAGGCCATAAATTATGTTTCGCTGAATAAAGAAGTTAAGTGAAAAAGCCATTAGGGCAACAGATGAAACGCCAAGGACAATATCTAACTTTCCCATGGAAGCCTACCCGCCCTAATCTTCTTATAAACTTCATCTAAGCCAAAGCGCTCAACAGCAATTACAGTTTTAAAAACATCCACGTAGCTTGGATGCTTATCAGCAAGGAAGCGTATTATTTCAGCTCTAATCTTCATCTCCTCATATAACTCGTCAAGCCTTGACCGGCTCCAACCCCTAAATGGTAGAACCTTAGTTTCAAGCAGAAAGCTTGAACCCAAAAACATCAGCTGATCCCTATCAGCATCGTAAATAAAGCTCGGTAAGATCATTAGTTTGCCAGTACTAGCATTATAACCCAAAATTTCATTTACAGAAGTAACTCTGCGAATAAATTTTCCACCCCTCTCAATTCTAGCCTGGAAAATTGCTAGATTCAATCCATCAATCTGGGTTTTAGGTACATTTATTGGATCAGAAGTCAATCTTTGGAAAAGCTGACCCAAGTTTCCAGCATGCATAGTTGAGACAACGGGATGGCCGGTTGCAATAGCTTGAAAAGCAACTCTACCCTCCTCACCTCTAATCTCACCGATAATAATGTAATCTGGACGCTGCCTCAAAGCCGCCTTAACAAGATCAAACATTGTCACAGGACTCCCAGTATGAAGTCTAGTAAGCTCTCTAACCCAGTTCTTATGGAAAAGCCTTATCTCAGGAGTCTCCTCAATGCTCACAACCTTTGAATCAGGCTTAATGAAGGCTGTGAGAGCATTGAGAGTAGTAGTTTTACCTGAAGCCGTCTCACCGCAAACGAAAAACGATATACCCACATCAATTAGCATCCACATGTAAGCAGCCATCTCAGCAGTAAAAGTCTTCCATCTAACCAAATGTGCAACCGAGATAGGCTCCTTAGAGAACTTCCTAATAGTGAAATTGCTACCCTTTAAGCTTATATCTTCACCAAACACAACGTTCAATCTACTACCATCAGCTAAATGAATATCTATAATTGGATTTGCATAGCTCAAAACCTTACCATAGCGCTCAGCAATACTTCTCAAAAACCAGTCGATATCCTCTTTACCAATAACCACGTTAGACTCAAGGTAACCGAAGAGCTTGTGATAAATGAATATTGGGCCTGCACCCGGAATACCAATATCCTCAAGCCACTCATCCAGTAGAAATGGATCTAAAAAGCCATGACCAATCTTTTCCCTCAAAAAGTAATACAGCAAGTTACGCTTAACCTCACTACTCAACTTTAACTTACTCTTCCTAACAGCATCCTCGAAAAAGTTGATTATCACATATAATTTGTCGGATTCATTAAAATCGATCTCCTTCTCAGCAATGATTCTAGCAATACTTGTCTCAAGCTTATCAATCAAGTCTCTCGGCGGCCTTGGAGGCTCAATAACATTATATTTCCTCCTCCCACCCATCATGTCTATGTGAATGAAAATCCTTTGCCCCACAGGATAAATTATACTCGGCTTATTTAGTTGAATAGTTGGATCAAGCCTTTTAAAGTAAGTCGGTTCATCATCTAGCTCATCCACATAGGCTTTCAAATGGGGGTAAAGCTTAATTGCCTCATCTAAACTCTCTGGAATTGGTGCATCAAGTGGATTATCGACATCCCTTCTAATCTTAAACTTCTTTGATCTCTTGAAAATCATATTGAAACCTCCTGTATCGGAAGAACTCTAAGCCCAAGCGCGGGATTCACTTCTAATATAACTGTACCCTTCCGCTCACCATGACTACCCCAAAGCTTTACTATTTCAAGAATTTTAACTTGAAAACTACCTATGGAGGCATTTTTGAGCCTCAAGTAAACATCGCTTGAGGCCTTCAAGTTCCTAATTACGCTTTCATGAAAGAATTTCGGGTGAAAAGTCAATATGATAGTTTTACCGCTAGCCTTCAAGTTTTTAACTTTAGTTATGAAAGTCAAGAATCTTGAAGGCTCAACTTTAAGGGATAACGTACTTAAATCATCTATTAAAATACAATCATAATATTTACTTTTAATATCTAAGAAATTAACTATAACACTTATAAATAGAGGAAATAAATATTCACTCCACTTAACATCTTTAATATGAAGTGAGTAAAACTTAAGCTTGCCCAATAAGTAAAACTCGGTTGCATCAAGCTTGACAGACTTCATCATCTCCAAGTACTCTCTAGAAGTATTTCCAGTTGATATAACATAGACACGCATGCCTTCCTTAAGCATATGATAAATTATTTGCTGCGAAAACACAGTCTTACCTGAACCATGCTCACCCTCAATGGAAATTATACTTGGATGAGGTATTCCACCACCCAAACTTCTATCGAGTTCCGGGACACCCAAACTAATAATCTTCATCTATCCCCTAACCCCCTCCCTCAGCGCCGAATATCCATGATGAGTTGCAAAGGAAACTATAACAATTCCACCGGGAGGAATGGTCGGGTAAGATACGGGAATTGATACATTCACCAATGCCTCCTCACCAGGATTGATATATGGATGATCAACGTAGTTGAAGTAAAGTCTAGAGCCAATGGGTCTAATCCACAAAACCTCATAGTCATCAATTAAGAGGCTATGCCAGCTACCATTCAAATCATAATAAGAGATAATCACGCTACACCACGAATAATTACTCCTATATAGGAATACAACTTCAGATCCATTATTTTCAACAGTAAATAGAACATTTCTATCACTAATATTCAAAATTTCTATGCTAACAAAAACATTATTCTTACATCTAAAGCTATCAACATGACGCTTAAAGAGATCGCTTACCTCAAAAACGCTAACAAATACGATTAGAGATGAAAACGTCAGTAATATGAATAGGGATGAAGCAATTATCATTGAAGAGAAGGCTGTTGAGAAGCTCAATGCAGAGCACCTCATGGAGGCTTTGGAAATACATAGATGCTAGTAAACCCCCTGAAAGGCTTAACTCTAGCCTCAAATACTTCACCAGAAATACTTGAAGTATAAGCCCTAATAACTACGGTTTCACCAACCTCCCATACACCATCTCCATCGGAGTCCTCAATAGTGAACTTACCCTCACCAGGAGCATCACCGTACTTGAATAGCTTAGCCTTCCCATATTCACCTACATAAACATCAAAATCATCATACTCATAAATTGCACACCTCCCAACATTCTTAACATACAGGACATAATGGGGACTTGGATTCGACTCTATTGTCGCATAAACTATTTCAACTTGAATTGATAGGGACATCCTGACATCACCAACAATTTGATTCAAATTGCTCTGAAGTAATCCACTTAAATGAAAGAAGTAGGCTGCAACACTACAAGCTAAAGCCACTGAAGCAATCAAAAAAATTGCCTCAGTAAAAACAGCTGAGAAACCCAATTCAATCACCTCTCAATAATGTTATCTATCTTCTTCAAGATCTTCCTCAGCAACGAGAGAGCAAGCTCATCTAAATACTCAATCCTAATCTTCAAACCAGAAGCCTTAGCAGCCCCATAAATTATCAGTAAAAATTCGTCTAACGTTAAGCCGCCAAGCTTGGCCTTAAAGAGCGGGTCAGCAATATAATTCACTAAGTCGCATGTTCCGAGAGGTAAATAGCCCATCCTCTCACAGTACTTAGTTACGTTAATCATGTCCTCCTTAGACATCCCAGCATCCATTAAAGTCCAAACCCATCTTAAAACGGAAAACCCCTCCTCAAAATCACTAACCTTAACTGAAAACCACTTCTCACCATACTGCTCCTTAGCTCTAACCCCTTCACTGCGGGCACCACACTTCTCTACCAAATTGCTGGTATCCAACCTTGAACAGCTATTTAATTGACCTTGAGCTTTCCCCTCCTCTTTATTAGGAATATCTCCACTATTCGCTACTGGCAGAGCCCTAAGCAGGTTAAATGGATTCTCAAGCTCACTAATAGCAGCTCTAAGATCAATAATAGAGTTCTTCAATACCTCAACAGTCTTCTTCAACTCCTCAATTTCAGCCTCAAACTTATCACGAGCCTCACCACTCACACACATCACCCCCCATAAAAAAGAAAAAAGGAAATTTAACCTAGAGGAATGTAGACCTTCTCGCTTCCACTTGTTGCAGGCAGATTTGGCGGTACAACGAATTCAATCGTTAATGGAGCGCTCTTTTCAGGTCTAATTTCAATTAATACTTCAGCCCTGGAAGTCACGTTTACGTCATTAGTATCAATCCATATTACTAAGTAACCCTTTTCAAAGAAGTCAAATGCATCATCACCATTATTTTCCTCCAGGAAAAGCATAGCCCTTATATCTAAATCACTAGTATATTCGCTAAGAACATCAACTAAGTCGTCGAATTTCTTCTTGGCTGGATCATTATTCTTATCGACTCCCAAATACACGTTTGGATATGCGGTCTTGTTCATTTTTACTGAAACTACCGTTCTATTAGCTCCCATTGGAACATAGTCTACTCCTACAACTTTTAGTGGAATAATTATGGCATCGACTTCTTGATTGGATTCTCTGAGAAGTATTGTTCCATCAATTACTAATGGGCTTGAGGCTTCACGTAATCCGACTTCAATGCTCTCTTTACCCTTTTGCGTAGCCGTCATTCCCATGTTTATTACCATGTAGCCGAAGGCAGTGGCAACTATGACGAAGGCTATTAGTATGATTGCTGCTTCAATACCAATCATTCCCTTTTTGGATCTAAACATCATTCAGCACCAATCAAAACTTTAAGCCTAATAGGAATAACTGCTGTGAAATATAAGTCAGAATTATTGTTAGAATGGAAAATCAGAACATTGTTACACAATTCTAATCTTTATATAATTAAAAATAGCTGAAATAGTAAAGTTATATTTAGGTGGAAGCATGAGGGGGAAGATCGTAGCAACCATCTTCATACTAGCACTGCTGGCATTCTCAGGAGTCACATTAATATTGACTTCAATCAACATTTTCATGACGCAATTGAAGCCCAGAATTAATGCCGATTCCATGCATATGCTTGAATTCATGTATACTTCAATGCTTGGATTCATGTTACTTATGCTCTCGCTCCAAATATTAATAATTGAATACATATTATATGTCAATGATAGGGTTGCTTTATTAAAAAATATAAGTGAAGATGAAAGAAAAGTAATTGATATAATTAGAGAAAGTGGAGGAGAAATAACTCAATCAGAACTTGTAAATAGAACCGGATTTTCCCCCTCAAAAGTTTCAAGAATAGTGAAAAGCCTTGAAAGATCAGGACTCATAGTACGTAAGAGGAGTGGTAGAATAAAGGTTGTAACACTTAAAAGCCGCAAGCCAACTTACAAAATCCTAGAACTCCCACTTAGAATAGAAATTTAACCCAATCAACAATAACCAAAACCCAAGAACATTAAATCGCAAGTAGTAAAGTAGCGAAAATCTAAGGCAAAAAGTTTTATAAGCTAGGAATTTACTTGAAGGGCAGATGATGAGGGCTAGATTACCTGAAAGGTGATGAAGGTTTCTGGTGCTGATGGCAAATAAAGTTCCCATTAACCATCACTTTACGTAGAAACGTTATAACACTCATATTGAACTGTATATCGAGACAGCCATGTTTAAAAGCATTTTATGTAATTAGGAGGCATCAAACGACTACGCTGTAAAGTTAAGTATGTCAAATTTGGGAATTACTAAGTGGTTTATGACTATAATTTCAATTTCATTACATAGATAAATTAAGTTATGCCATGATTTGTCATTGTACTTCTACAATGAGAAGTATTAAGTTTCCGGAGTAAATTGGGAATTAACATTTTAATGATGCTAGAAATATCGGTATGACTTCTCTATCCAATAATACTGTTTTAATTGGCTTCCTACTAATTCTAGGTTTCATTCTCCATTTAACTTCAAATCCAATAGGCTTATCATTAATCTTAGCTACTATGTCTACTTCACTCCTATTCCGCCAATAATATATTTCGGTAAATCTTGAAATATGAGATGCAATTACTGATTCTATAATCATTGATTCTAAAATTTCAGTTTTAGTGTAGTTTGAGAAAACTCTTATTAAGAATGGATCAATTATAAATATTTTCTTGTTCTTTCTATAATTAATTTTTCCTTCAGGCGAAATCCAATAGGCAATTTTAATTATAAATAGCTTTTCTAGGAAATCAATGTAATTTCTAACTGTATGAGGTGATGATATTGACGTGTTCTTCGCAATTGTATACCAGCTTAATGGTGATGTTCCCGCCTCGAGGATATATGAAATTAATTCTTTAACGTAATGTTCATTTTTATTGGCCTTAATAATATCTGATCGAATCCAATCCAAATATGTTTTCTCAGATAAATATGAAGTTCTTCCATACTCAAATAATTCTCTAATTGAAATTGGAAAACCACCTGAAATCAAGTACTTCTTGAAGTTTTCCATTAAAACATCACTATAAACTCCATTTGCCTCAATACATCTATTTAATTCATTTAAATCAAATAGGGATGACTCCTTTAAATTTAATTTTGTAAAATAATTAATGTACTCATTAAATGATAGTGGAAGCATAATAAAATCTTTACCATAACCCCTTCTACCTGGAAATCTCTCCTTACCAGCAATTAACTCTATACTTGCTGAACCAGCTATAATTAAAATATCATTTTTAAATAATCCAATATCAATTCTAGATTTCAATGCTCTATACCATTCATTTACAAATGTTATTTCATCCAGAATTATAATTGAACTTTTAATATTCCAATTATTTCTAAATGAAATATAATTGTCAATTACTTCCCCGAGCTCAATATAATCTGAAAGCTCATCACATGAATAATAGAATATGGCTTTACTATTCCATTTCCTCAAAAGTTTATGTATCAATATTTTTAATGCAGTTGTCTTCCCAACTTGCCTTGGTCCAATTAAGAAGTGTAGTGAGAATGGCTTAAAGGTAAATTTATTAATTATTCTTGGAATCCACTTAACTCTATATGATTTCCATTCCTCATAAAATGGATCCGGCTCATTAATCCACCAAGGATTATATCTTTCCATCATGTATTCATAATGCAAATGAATATATAAGTAATTTGCATTATAAATGCAAGTCTAAATAACAAATATAAAGAAAAATTCCAAAATAAATTTTAAATTACTTGATATCGCTATGGCATAACCCTCTAATCACAGTAAAATAGAGAAGCAGAAATTTGTTTTGATATTTCAAGAAAGAAAACGCATGCATTTGACAAATCTATCGCATGAATAAAATACCGCCTCTAACATCAACAATATGCGGTGAAGACTATGGAGAAACTTGATCCAATTTATGCTTTAAACGAAATACCTCATCCAATTACAATAATAACTGTTGGAGAATACGGTGGGGAGGGAAAGTATAATGGAATGACTGCTGCATGGGTTTCGAGAATTTCGTGGGATCCACCATTAGTGATGGTTTCAATAAGTCCAAAGCGATATACATGGGAACTAATAAGGGAGTATAGGGAATTTGCAATAAACATCGTACCAAGAGAACTACTTGAACAAGCAATCAAAATATTTGGAATGAAATCAGGTAGAGAAGTGAATAAGTTTGAGGAAAGCAAGGTGAAAGTTAGAAGGGGAAATAAGATAAGTGCACCAGTAATATTGGATGCAAGCGTAGTAATTGAATGCAAAGTTGAAAACATAATTGAAGCAGGAGACCATTACATGGTAATTGGAAGAGCAGTTGAAGCATATAAAATGAAAGAGGAGAAACCAACAATATGGCATATGAGGAAGCCATATATTCTTGGAGAGGAAGTAAAAATGGAATAAAGAAACAGTTAATCCGCATACAATGTTTTAAGTAAAGTTAAAACAAGACCATTTTTCATCCAATTACCCTCAAACTTAATACGAACAACCCCGCTGCACTTTCTAATCTCACTGATAACTCTATTTAAATCAAAGTTTAAAGTATCAACATTAAGAGTGAAAAGAAGTAGGCTCGAAGAACCCTTTACAGTAAAATACGTATCTACAACCTCTATACTATGCCGTCTCAATGCCTCAACTATTCTGGGAACAGCATCTTCACTTAAAACTTCGACAAGCAATATAGATGTACTCCTATCTCTCCTCTCCTCAACATCATTACCAAATTTCTTATGAACTATAACCTTATTCATTTCACTTCAATTTAAATTTAAAATACAATATAATGAAAGAATTGCGGAGAAAAGTTCTGAACAGAAATACCTAACACCATATTAAAGCACATACATAACTTTCAGATTCAAATGCTCAATAATACCATCCCACCAAATTAACATGCCAGAATGGGCAGTTTATCCAATTGTTAATTAAGTCCAGTCTACCAGCATTATGACGATCTCTCCCTATAACGGAATACTGCAAGTACTTGAAAATACTATTTTAATAGCTTTTTATCCTTAAATAATTATGGCATACTTAAATCATCATCATGCATTCAGTAAATAATTAATATTTAGCTTATTCCAAGCATTTAACGAATAGTTTTTAGCTTAAACCCCTCATTAGTTTACGGAGCAATATAGTTCATGGGCTAAGATAAAATATCACATCCATGACTACATGATCATAAAATTCTGGGGGGTGATGATAGGTATGATTAGGGTTGTACTCCTCGGGCAGGGTATGGTGGCTACGCATTTAGCGGCTGGATTAGAGAGAATCAGGAATGGGGAAATTGAACCTTATGGTGTCCCCCTAGCCAATCATATTTTACCATATAAAATTGAGGACATAGAAATTGTTGCAAGCTATGATGTAGACTCCAATAAGATTGGTAAGAGCCTATATGAAGTAGCTGAGAAGCTGATTGGAAATCAAGTAAACGTTCCAAGCTCACTCAAGGAAATTCATGTGAGGAAGGGAGTCCATTTAAGAAGCCTTAAGGGATTAATAGAGAATACGAGTGGTTTAGAAGAGAAAATGACGCTTAAAGAAGCATGCAAACATTTAGTAGAGGAATGGAAGGAAGTGAATGCCGATATCATCGTAAATGTAATAACAACTGAATATGCAGAGCCATTCAAGGAAATAAGTAAGATTGTAAAGGTAATAGAGAATAACGATAAGGAAAAAATATCAGCATCCCAATTCTACGCGTACACAGCAGCCAAATATGCGGAGGAAACTGGTAAGAATATTGCATTCATAAACGTAATACCAACACCACTAGCAAATGACCCAGCAATAGTTCAACTATACAGCCAAGTAAACTCAATAGTTCTAGGAGACGATGGCGCAACAGGAGCCACACCACTAACAGCAGACCTACTAGAACACTTAGCCGAGAGAAATAGGAAGGTGAGGTTCATAGCTCAATTCAATATAGGTGGAAACCTAGACTTCCTAGCACTAACAGTTCCAGAAAAGAACATAATGAAGGAGAGAACGAAGAGCAGCATAGTTGAAGACATATTAGGATACGATGCACCACACTATATCAAGCCAACGGGATACCTAGAGCCATTAGGAGACAAGAAATATGTTGCACTACACCTCGAATACATAACATTCAATGGATTAGTAGACGAGCTATTCGTTAACGTGAGAATAAATGATAGCCCATCACTAGCAGGAAAACTAATCGACCTAATAAGGCTAAGCAAAATAGCAGCTGAAAGAGGATTAAAGGGAACAATTTACGAGATAAATTCATTCTTCATGAAAAAGCCAGGCCCAGCAGGAGCAAAGTCCATATCTAAAATACTGGCATACCACAAAATGATCAATTGGCTGAAAGAAATAGGAATAATTAAACAAGAAAAATAACAGCTACCTTCTTCTAACCCTGGGCTTACATATTATTTCCCTGACTTCTAAGTCAAAGAAATTAGTGCTATGGGCAGGCTTAACTACTAATGCAGTATCAGCACCCCTACCAGTACCAGCAATTACAATAACCTCCTCATCAACAGGTATTAGACCAGCATCAGCCGCCATAACAGCTATCTCAATAGCTGCCTTCACACCCTCACCAAAAAGCCTAAGAGTATGAGCCATAAGCTCTAGTGGAAGCCAAGTACCAAGCCTCCTCCTCACACTCCTCTCAATAGCGCTCAATGCATGTGTACCAGTGAAAATTTTACCTCTAAGCCTAACAATTTCATCTCTAAACTCACTCTTCAATTCACTTATTCCAGGAGAACTATAGCCAACACAGTGAGTAACAACTACAACATTAAAGCCCTTAAACATCTTGCAAGCCTTGACTCCAGTTTCACCCGTCGTAGATGCAACCACAACATACTTTATACCTAGCTCCTCAGCCCTCTTCCTAGCTAACTCGAGAGTTTTATCAGTATTCTCCCTTCCGGGATTCTCGAAGTACACTATTTCCTTAATCTCAAACATAGTTAAGCCTCCAATCGAGATCACTTCATATACTTATCCAAGAAAATTGTTGCCGGCAACAATATTTTAAGTGCATCCTCAATTCGAGCAATCATATGGCCCATGTCAGGCACTACATGGAGCTCAAAAGTTTTACCGAGCTCTAAAAGCTTCATGCAGTATTTGAGTATTGGCTTTAAGGGTGTTCTGCTATCATTTTGTGGATGAAGTATGCATATTGGAACCTTCAGATTCTCAACAAAATTTATGGCAGATCTATCACTCCATAAATCGCGGTTATTTGCAAACAGGACATTTATAACTCGCTTGAAAACTGCATCGCTTAAATCGTAGAGCTCCCTCCAATCAGTAATTCCAGCACCCGCAACCCCGCACCTCCACTTATCTGGAAACTTGACGGTTGCAAGGAAAGTCATGAAGCCGCCATAACTATAGCCCATTATTGCAATTTTACTCGAATCCACGATATCAAGTTTAGCGGCGAAATCCCTAGCATATACGACATCAATTAGATCGCCGCCACCCGGATCACCGATATCGAGCCTCCTAAACTCCTCACCATAACCAGTTGATCCTCGAAAGTTCGGCGCAAAAACGTGATATCCAGATGCAACGAGTGAAGCTATCATCATATTCCATCTATCAGCAACCTCAGCCCATGGCCCACCATGAACATACACAACTGCTGGGCCGGGCTTAGGTGCAGCTTTACTCTCAAAAATAAACATTGGAATCCTCAATCCATCAAAGCTTTCATATTTGACGAAGCGCACATCACCAAACCTACGAGCAATAAATTCTGGAATACTGGCACCTAAAATGCATTTGTGCTCACCATTCTCAATATTAACCTCCAAAATCCTCCTAGGCTGCTTCATCGATGACCAAGTAACATAAACCCTATTACCATCAACATATGCATATTCAACATAGCCACTAGGTAACTTAACTTCCCTACCGTCAATGAAAAGCCTAGTCCTACCATTAAGCTCACCTATAAACCATATCCTACCATCATCCGTCCACCCATAGTTAACATAATCGCTGAAAACATAGTTTTTATAATCATCATATGGTAGCTCGACACCCCTAATTTGCCCAGCCTCCAAGTCATATATAACAAGCTTCTCTCCATCAAATGCGTTAGTTGAGAAAAGAATTCTTCCATTATAGACCTTTGGCGGCTTACATGAAGCACCCTTCCTAGGAGTATATATTTTAAATTCTCCACTATTCAAGTCGTAAATGAACACTTCATACACTTTAGGATCCTCAAATGAGCCAAATCCGGCAATAATGTTTCCATAAATACTTGATACTACAGCGAAAGCATTTACATCGCAAATCTTCTCGTATTCACCAATAGGTTTAGCCACGTAAATTTCAATACTATCCTTACCTGCACAGCTGAAAGCAATTCTCTCACCATCAAATGACATGCCGAAAATCCTCCTAGGCTCAAAATCAACAATAACTCGCTTTAAGCCATTGAGAATGTTGGCTGAGAAAACTTGCTGAAGCTCCCTACCCCCACTTACATCCTTAGTATAAATTATTAATGGAGAATTAGGCTTGACATCGGCTACACCATGAAAGCCATCATCCGTAATCCTACTTCTATCACCACTCTCAACATCAAGCACCCAAAGATTACGAATACCCTCATCCATGGAAGTATACACCAGCCTTCCATGAGTTAAACCCACAACAGCATACTGAGGCAATTTAACTAATTCCTCAATAACCCTCAATTTATCAGATATCGACATCAGCAACACCTCAAAACTCAATAAGCTAACACTTTTATGAAGCTTTTAACTTAAATAGCTCTTCCAACTATCGCTAAATAAAGCTGTAAAACTACTTTAATGCGGGTGATAAAATGAATGTTTTATTAACCGGCTTTGAACCCTATGGAGAGGAGAAGTTTAATCCATCACGCGAAATAGCACTCAAATTTAATGGAGAAGTAATTGATGAAGCAAAGATATATGGATTCGAAGTACCAGTGTCATTTAAGAGAATAGGAGGAGTACTGGCAAAGCTCATAGACGAGGTTAAACCTAAAATCGTAATTAACTTGGGACTAGCACCCAGATCAACAAGCATTAGAGTTGAAAGAGTAGCCATAAACATCATGGATGCAGGACCGGATAATGATGGCTATAGGGCAGTTGATGAACCAATAGATCCAAATGGTCCCTCAGCATACTTCGCAACCATTCCAGTCAAGAAAATAATTGAGGAAATTAGAAGGGAGGGAATTCCAGCAACCATATCAAATAGCGCAGGAACATTCCTATGTAACTGCGCAATGTACCATACACTACACTACATAGCAACCAAAAAGATAAATGCAATAGCAGGATTCATCCACATACCATACACGCTAAAGCAGGCATCAGAAAAACCTCCAAGATCATTCATCGGAATGCCACCACCAAGCCTACCCTTAAATGCAATTGAGAAAGCAATTAAAATAGCAATAAGAGTTTCAATTAAGAAGGTTAGGGGAGAACTTGAAGGCTAGAAGCTTTGAATTCAAATTAGAAACCAAAGGGGAAATAGAAATAATAGACATTACAGACAAGATCAGAGAATACATAAATAAATCTGGAATAAAAAACGGAATAGCCCTAATATTCACTCCAGGATCAACAGCAGCCATAGCAACCATAGAATACGAGCCGAATTTAATTGAAGACTTCAAAAATGCGATTAACAAATTGATTAGTAAGGGTATGTGGAGACACCCAATAAACGCGCATAGCCACTTAAGAGCAACACTCCTCTCACAATCACTATCAATTCCAATAGTAAATGGAGAACCAGCACTAGGCACATGGCAACAAGTAGTCTTCATAGAATTCGATACTAGACCGAGGAATAGGAGAGTTATAATCCAGATACTGGGAGCAGATTAATGATAACTTCCAAGATCACCAAGGCCAGAAGGCAATCCAAGGCAATTTCACTGGAACCCACATAGTGAATATAACCAATGCTCTCCCCACTATTTCCCAAACTTAATCTTAGTGAACACATTTACATGCTACTGCATCTAATTACTAGCTGTGCTGCTTAAAGGAAAGAAAGGGTATAATGTGTGATCCGCAAAACAATTTACTCGCTACTAAGAGACGAGGGGCAATTGCGAATTACAATCCCCTAGCCGCTCTTAAGCTTTCAAAGTAGGACTTCATTCTCTCAATACCCTCCCTCAAGACTTCCGGATTCAATACGCATGGAGCAAAGCTGAGTCTAGTCCAGCCATCCATTAAGAAGTCTACTCCTGGAGCTAATGCAACTTGCCATTTACTTAAGAGCTCATTGCAGACTTTCTTGGAACTACGCTCATAAGCTTCATGATTGAAGAAGACGTAGAAGCCTGCTTCAGGCTCGAGAACTACTAGCTCTGGAATTTGCTCTCTAAGCATACTGGCAGCTTCAAATCCAATCTTAGCGTAAAGCCTCCTCTGAACATCAAAGTACTCCTTAACCGACCTCAACTTCTCCTTATCAAGCAAAACCTTGGCAATAATTTCCTGAACCAATCTATTTGGACATAGTGTTCTGGCCTGCTCGACCACTTCAACTGCTCTAACTAGCTCTGGACAGCAAATTAAGTATGCAAGCCTCCATCCAGGAACTCTAAATTCCTTTGATAAAGTGCAAACCCAAATCTCCGGCTCTCTCCTCTGCCTTGAAATATATTTCGGGACATCCTTGAAGAAGAAGGCTCTATATGCAACATCAATCATAACCCAAATCTTCCTATCCTCAGCAATATCGATCACACCATTTAGAATTTCATCCCTCAAAACCTTGCTATCGGGATTGCCGGGGGTAGTTAGAATTATTAATTTAGTATCATTGGTTATGAGGTTTTGGAGCTCATCGAGTGATGGAGAGAAACTATGATCCCTAATTGTCGGCCAAGCCTTGATCTTCACATTAAGCTTCATCTCGACTTGAAGCTGCCTAATATAGTTGAGATAGGCTGGCTTAGTCACTATGACTTCGCTTCCAGGATCAAGAGTAGCTATGAAAACTGCACCAATTAAATCAGTACTGCCGAGACCTAAAATAATTTCATCACTACTAGTAGACCGGCCAAACACGTATCTCTCATACTCAACTAATCCATCAATGAGAGCCGGCTGACCCCTAGTGGTACCATACCTGCATGACTCATTAAACAGCTTCTCATCACCAATAACTTCCCTTGCAGCCTCAATAACTGCAGGTGGAGGTGGATCCTGAGGCCAACCGCCGCCAAGGTAAATGAGCTTCCTAGGATACTTCTCGGGATGAAGCCTATAGTCAGTGACCACAGTCATGATTTCCCTAATTGAACTTGGATTCTCAATAGCATATTTCGCGACGCCGGAAATTGGATAGCCCAAGGCATTCACCATTATCTTAATTGATCACGTACAGTATATTAGCGTATTTGAAGCAAACTTATAGAACTAAGCTCATTAATCTCCTGCTTGAACTTGGCGAATACAAGTGCTCCTTAACTAGCTGGAAAACTATTACGCACACAATCATTGATGGAAATAAGAAAACTATGTCTAGAAAGCCCTTCTTAATCACGGAGATCAAGAAAATGTTTGAGAGGCCAGCTTCACTTATAATTCCAAGCATGGCTGGAAGCGATAGAATAGCCGTTATAGAGATTATTGAGGCAATTATAGAGAGAAAGCAAGCCAAAATAGCCTCCCTCATATCACCAGCATAAATACCAACAATCAAGCCGCCAATAAATCCAAATCCAACCTTAATCAATAAGCTTGGAGAGAGATAAACATGGGCATATAAATAGGATTATGAAATCAGAGAAATAACAGAGCTATAAACCATTAAGGCAACCAGCCTATCCTTCACACTAACACCTCAACCAATCCTCCTAAGCCAAAACCAAATGAAAAATGCAATTAAAATCAAGAACACAATAGCCACAATCACGGAAATAAGCGTAGCTGTAATGGACTCGGGACCAACACCAATAATAAATGGTATCGGTATAAATGGAAAGATAATAACACTACCAGAAATCTGAGCACCACTAATAATTGCACCAACCATAATCAACATCATGCCTATAAATGCAACAACAAAGCCTATCAACATAAACTTAGCAATTGAATTCACTGGAGCCCCAATGGGCATGGAAGTGTAAGCGGGAATTCTAGTTTTAGACTTTATCTTATCTAAGCAATCAATGCAAGTGAAAGTATATGGATCAATGCATAACTCACAAACCCTGCGACCACACTCCTGACAAACATACTTTGCATCGCGACGCCCACATATTTCACATTTAACCATTGAAATCACCATCCAACTTTAATTGCGAGATAGGAGTGAAGAAGCATGAAAATTATCAGTACAATAACCAATAAAATTAATGCAATTATAGCCCACTTAGACTCAGAACCCCAAACAATCGGTAAAGGGCCAATTAAAATTACACCTCCAGTCTTAACCTCACCTTTAGCACCCTTCAAAATAGAGACCACCGATCCAATAACCATTATCGCAATACCAATAATCACCAGCAACAATCCCAGCATCACTAAATCCACAGCACTCACCAAGCTAAAAATAGCATTCTACTGCTTTAAAATTAACCTCAATAGAGCAGGAAAAACGATGTGCAATAAATCTCCAAGAGATAAAGTGAAACAAAAAATGAAAAGTAAATTTAGCTCTAGCTCCTCCTAACCGTAGCCCACACTATGACGATTACTACTACGCCCAGTGCTCGCAATAATGTATCTTGGAAAAATAGTTGAAATGGAAAGCGTAGACGATATAATGGAGAAGCCAATACACCCATACACACAAGCACTACTATCAAACGTACCAATACCGGACCCGACAATTAAGCGCAGGAAAATAATGATTAAAGGCGAAAATCCCGATCCAATAAACCTGCCATCGGGATGCAGATTCCATCCAAGATGCCCATATGCTAGACCAGTATGCGGGGAAAAGGAGCCACCGCTCATAGAAGTAGAAAAGGGACATTATGTAGCATGCCACTTCCCCATAAAATAGAGCCATGAAGCCCAATACTAAAAACACAATATTCTTTACAATTTCAATCGCAATAATAGCGGCCTCACTATATACGGCATTCACATCAGCAACATATTACCTAGAAGTATACAAGGCAATATACGGGATAAAGGTAAAGGTGATAGAAGTAAGCTATAGAGTAGAGGAGGAAAAGGCGAGGGGAATAGTGAACATAGTAATTAGCGTGGACAATCCGTCGGAAAACTGGGTGGAGATAGTTTCAGGACAAGGCAAAGTATACTTAAATGGAAAATACCTAGGATCAGCAATAATCTATGCAGGAGAGGGAATTCAACTAGCACCAAAAACAGAAAACTTCACATTAACTGGAATAGCATTAGTGCAACAAGCATACTTTAAATTGCTGGAGAAAGCTATTGAAGAGAAGGAGCTGTCATGGTTCATAGAGTTCTGGATTCAATTTAGAATAGGAATACATAGGACAGTCATTAAAACCACAGCAAACATCAGAACCAAAACCTAGCTCCTCCCCTTAATATACAGGTATAGCTTATGAGTAGTCCAAATATCAGGTATTATTTCAACTCTAACAGGCGTCCACCCAGGAATTTCGAAGTCATGAGATACAATTCTAGTTCCAGGCTTAAGTTCCCGCTCAAGTTTAGGCCTCAACTTCTCATTCACACTAGTCAGTAAATATAGCGTCACCACATCAGCCTCACTAATGTCAACATCAAAGAAGTTCCCATGAATAACCCTAACCCTACCCTCAAGCCTCTTCTCCCTAATCTTCTTCTCAATTTCATATACTAGGTGAGGTCTAATTTCTATTCCAACAGCGCGAGCACCAAATTCTTGAGCAGCTATGAAGAGTATCCTACCATCACCAGCACCCAGATCATAAACAATTTCACCTGGCTTAACATTAGCTAATTTAAGCATTCTCCTAACAACAGGCTCAGGAGTGGATACGAATGGGACATCATAGTGCATTTTAGTCCCCAAAGAAAGTTTTTACTAGTTAAGCCAAATTTTCTTTACGCTACAAAAATTGATGATCCGAAACCATGAAACAGCAAGACTTTAATATTTGGGCTGGATTTGTTATTTAGGCTTGCAAAATAGGTGAGGTGAATAACTTATGTATAGAGTTGATCCCGAAATGATTAAGAGGCTAAATGCTTGGATTGAAGATCAAAAGAAATTTCTCGAATACACTAAAATGAGCATGAAGGAACTTGAAAAAGCAGATCGATTAACCCTCGTCATCGCAGCTAGAACTGCCTGCTCCCAAATTCTAAGAACCATAAGGGGATTTGATGGATGGCTTCAAAATCCAGTTGTAATAGGCTTAATGCCCTATGAAATGATTAGAGAAGTACAACAGAAGTTATGGGAAATAATGATCGAAGTAACTAACTTCGATATTAAACACACAAGTGAATATAGAGATTATCTAAAGAAAGTCCTTGAAGAGGGGAAGGTTCTACCAGCATTTCCATTCGAGAAGGAGAGAGGAAGAAGATTAACTTATACAAGATAGGACATGAGTAATCAAGTTATATGATGAACTTTAAAGCCCATCTCCTCCAATACCCTAGCAATAAATCTCCTATGACAATGTTGAGGCTTCCTCTCTAAACATAAGATGCAAATGATATTGGACTTAGACAGCTCAACCAACTTCTCAATTCCCTCTCTAAACTCCCTAGAATTCATATATGCTTCATATCCACCACTCCTATATCCCCCAAGCTTATCCCCAATCCAATAGTACTTCAATCCCATCTCAGCAAGCTTAACCTCTAACTTCTCCCTTTTATAATCATCAATTTTGGAAGTAGGCCATCTCCTAACATCAACAACCATCGTAACACCATGCTCCTTCAAAATCGAAATCAATCCATCAATCTTCCTACCACTATAACCAATAGTGTAAATCACATTATTGCTGCTCCCCAAAATCTTCACCTTCAACTTTCCTAGCAACTTTAATAGTTGAACCAGAAACGATTACAACAATCTTCTCCCCAACTTCAGGCTTGGGATTAAGAGCTTCCCACTCATCCTCAGTCAACCATAAAGTTAATCTTGGAATGGGAATACTACTTGGAGGCTGCACGGGGAGAACTCTCATTACCTGCTGAACAATGGGTAAAACTTCGCGTGCAAGTTCAGAGTCCTTAGAGGAATAGAATACTGGTGGGGGGAGTTCCCTCTCCTCAACAAGCTCAATTTTAATCATCTTCTCTCCCTGAGGATTCCTAACAATGCTCTTACTCGAAACTATAGCCTTAAACCTAATCTCCAAGCACTTAGCACCTCAACTATGAATTGAAGTCTAGGCATATAAACGTAGAGGATGAACAATATATAATTAAGATCTTAATTTATGCTAGCTCTCGCGGAGACACAATGTTGTCGATGGGAAATCCATGAGAGCTAAGAAAGTCAATAAATCTCTCATCGATCGTTAGAAAGCGAATACCCAAAACTCTTGAAGTGGCATACATTAGGTTATCGATGTAATCCCTATGGCCGCTCAAGTAGAGCTTAAATGCATCAATAAATGCTCTTGAGGGAGGAGTTATCAGTTCATAGCTATCTCTAATAGCTTCAATACCTCTCTCAACAATATCCAACTTGTTATGGGGAACCAATTTCATAACACACCACATAGCTTCTAAAACACCTACTTCAAGATAGCATATAGTGAAAAGATGAAAGCACTTAATTGCCTCCATAACTTCTCTCTCAACCCTAATACCTAAAGCTGGCAGGAGAAAGCTAGTATCAACCAAAAGTTTTTCTCCCTTTAACAACCTTCTCTTGCTCTTCAATACTAATATCCTCCAGCTTCTCAATAGTTACTTCAGCAACTTTCTCACCATAAAGCGAAAGCCAAATAGCATCTCGAACAGGTTCAATGATCATTTTATCATCAACAACAGTAATCTTAACAGTAGTACCCTCATCTATACCAAGTCTATCAGCGATCTTTTTAGGAATAACAAGGACACGCTTCTTTCCAATTCTAGCTTTAACGCTTAAATCCATAAATAGCACCATAAGACAATTAAAATCCAACTCTTATAAGAATTTCCAACTAAACATTGAAGGTTAGAAAATACATGACTTGTCCAACTCCACTTCAGCATTAGATTTCCATAGATTTTCATCATAATGACCCGAAACGTAGATATTAGTCTTAGTGGCAATGAAAGTGAAACTCTTTTAAAAGTTTGAGCGAGAATTGTCTCGGTGAAGCTCATGGGAGAGAGAAGGGTTATAGCGGTAATTGGCGGAACTGGGGATCAAGGATTTGGACTGACATTGAGATGGGCTAAAGCCGGTGAACATGTAATTATAGGGAGCAGGAGAAGGGAGAAGGCTGAGAGAGCAGCTGCTAGAGCAAGGAAAATTCTCGGGGAAAACGTGTTAATTGAGGGATTGGAGAATAAGGATGCGGCGGCCAAAGCAGACATAGTGGTTTTAACAGTACCATTCTTCGCTCAAATAGACATAATAAAATCAATAAGAGACCAGCTAAAGGAAAACTGCATATTTGTTGATGTGACAGTTCCACTTGCATCAGCAGCAATTGGAGGAGAACCGACGCAAACACTAGGAGTATGGCAGGGTTCAGCAGCAGAATTAGCGAAATCACTATTGCCAAGCCACGTTAAAGTAGTGGCTGCATTCAAGGAGATAAGTGCCGAGGCACTTCAAGACATAAACTCACCAGTAGACTCGGACACAATAGTATGTAGCGATGAGGAAGAAGCTAAGAGGGTAGTTATGGAGCTGGCAGAAAAAATACCTGGAATTAGGGCTATTGATGGAGGAAAACTGGAAAATTCAAGAATAGTAGAGCAATTAACTGCTCTATTAATTGGAATAAACATTAGATATAAGGTTCATAGGGCAGGGATCAGGATTACTGGAATAAAGAAGTGAAGAAGAGGCTGAATTTATGGTGGACCAGCAGTCAGCAACTCCTCCTCCGGTGGTGGAGGCTTAATTAAGCCAGCCTTCATAAGCACCTCTAAAGACTTCCTCGCCTCACTAATTATTTTAACAGCCCTCTCCCAAAGTTCCTGTCTGCTTCTCTTAATTCTCGCCACACCCTGCTCAATAGACTTCAATGCACAGGCCACAGCCTCCTTTGGATAAACCTCCCAGTCATCCATCGTCGGAATAATGTACTCCTCATGAATACCCTTCTCCTCAGCATGCTTAGCCAATGCATATGCAGCTGCAACACACATTTCATCAGTTATAGTTCTAGCCCTAACATCAAGCACACCCCTAAATATTCCCGGGAAGCCAAGTGAATTGTTTATTTGATTTGGAAAGTCAGATCTACCAGTACCAACAATTTTCGCTCCAGCTTCCTTAGCCTCCCAAGGCCAAATTTCAGGTATTGGATTTGCACATGCAAACACTATTGCATTATCAGCCATCTTCTTAATCCACTCAGGCTTAATTATGCCTGGCCCCGGCCTAGACATTGCTATACATACATCAGCACCCTCAAGTGCCTCGGGAATACCGCCAGTTCTACCCTCGGCATTGCTCTTGGTAGCCCACTTCCACTTCCAAGGATTCTTCTCCCTCTCCAAAATATCCTTCCTACCTGGATGAAGTATGCCTTTACTGTCAACCATGACTATGTTACCCGGCTTAACACCTGCCAATTCAAGTACATCTGCACACTTAATATTTGCTGCACCAGCACCAACCATTGCAATCTTAACTTCATGAAGCTTCTTGCCCACAACCTTAAGGGCATTAATTAAGCCTGCAAGCACAACCGTCGCAGTACCCTGCTGATCATCATGCCAAACAGGTATATTCAACCTCTTCCTAGCCTCCTCCAGTATATAGAAGCACTTCGGCTTAGCAATATCCTCCAAGTTTATTCCACCAAAAGTCGGCTCAATGAGCTCCAGAAACCTTATGAGCTCATCCGGATCCTTAGTCTTAACACAAAGTGGAAAAGCATCAACACCACCCAAATACTTGAACAATAGAGCCTTACCCTCCATCACTGGCATAGCTGCTTCAGGGCCAATATCACCCAACCCCAAAACTCTAGTTCCATCACTAACAACAGCAACATAATTCCATCTAGCAGTATACTCGAACGATAGTAGGTCTGGATCCTTCTGAATAATCCTGCAAGGCTTAGCAACACCAGGAGTATACCAAATAGCGAAGTCATTGAATGAAGTTATTGCACATCTCGGCATTACTTGCATTTTACCTTCATAAAACTTGTGGAGTGGAGGAGCCAATTTCGAGGGTTTCTCAGCCTTCTTTAAAAGCTCTTCAACAGTCACTTTCTTCAATCAAAATTCACCTCGACATAGAATTCAAAGCAGTAATGCTTTAAGTTTTTCTACCAACTGAAAACTAAAGGTAGAGGTGTCAACACAAAACTAATTCTTAAAAGAAGTTGATGAGATAACCTAACTAGTATGTGGATTGAGTTGAGGGGCCGACATTGAAAATTGGAGCAATGAATAATCCATATGAGGATGTAATATCGGAGATAGAATTCATAGGAAAATCAAAGTTCGACTACATAGACCTAACAGTAGAAAAACCAAAGGCACCACCAGAAATAGTGGCAGAAAAGAAGCATGAAATAATGGAAGTACTCAAGAGCTACAATCTAGAGGTCGTCGGCCACACACCATGGTACCTCGAGCTAGGCCATCCATATGAAAGCGTGAGGAAAGCATTTCTAAAAGAAGCACTCAAAATAATAGATATACTAGGTCAAATAGAAATAACCAAAGCAACCATACACCCAATACCTGCAATGCTGGGCGTATACAAGATAAGGAAGTATAGGGAGAAAATGATAAACTGGATGATAGAATCAATAGCTGAAATCTCGAAGAAGGCAAATGAATATGGAATGATAATTGTAATAGAAAACCTGGATGGAGGCAAAATACTAACAATTGAAGAATATGATCGAATAATAAAAAATGCAAACTGCTACTTCCACCTAGACGTTGGACATGCAAATCTAAACACCCACAAAAACGCCTCAATAGAATTCATAAACTACTTCGGCAGGAGAGGACTACTAAAACACATACACCTATCAGACAACTTCGGAGGAAGCATGAAAGCAGGCTGGGACCTACATCTACCAATAGGAACAGGAAAAATAAACTTTAAAGAAATATTCAAGGCCCTAAAGAAAATAGGATATGACGACACCATGACAATAGAAGTATTCTCAAAGGATAGAGACTACCTAATAATAAGCAAGGAGAAGGTGAAGAAGCTCTGGAGAGAAACAATTATTTAATTAAAATAAGAGGTAAAATAACATAACATTGAGGGGGAGCATTTGAGCGAAGATATTGAAGTAAAGAAATTAATAGATAAAATGCTCAGAGAGCTAATGAGGGAGAAGAGGAGAAGCATGAAAGTAAAGGAAAAACTAGTAGTACACTTATCAGATAGAAACTTCGACGAAGCACTGAAAAAACATAAAATAGTCATAGTGGACTTCTGGGCTGAATGGTGCATGCCATGCAAATTCTATGCACCAATATTCGAAAAAGTAGCAGAAAAACTGAGGGGAAAAGCATTATTCGCAAAGCTAAATGTCGATGAAAACCCCATAACATCAATGAAATATGGAATAACGGCAATACCAACAACCATAGTATTCGTCAACGGAAGGCCTGCCAAGCAAATAATTGGAGTAGTTGATGAAGCAACCCTACTAGCAACCATTAGGAAATTCTTGGAATAAAGCGCAATATTAAATATTACATTTTTTGAAATATTCAATTGGTGAAGTACTTGAGGCCATCGCCCGTAAGCGATGTAGAACTCCTTAGAAGCATAGTCTCAGCTAGACCAGCAAGACTAATATTAAGCAAGTTAGTTGAAAAATGCCCAAAAGATGGCGATAGTAGAGTTGAAGTAGCACTAGAACTATACTCAGGAGTTAGAAGCAAAGCATGCTTCACATGCACACACATAGTATCCCCAATAGTTAAAAGAGTAATTGCAAAGGGTGCAGAGCTATTTGGAGCAAATCCATTGAGCATTAAAGAGCAGTTCAAACAACCCTACTGGAGAAAAGGAATAGCCAGCACTTTAAAAGGTATAGTGAAGTTCGGAGCCAAAAAACCGTTCACAACAGGAGCACCACTACTAGTCGTATGGGACTACACCTACAAATGCAACTTAAAATGCAAACACTGCTACAGCTCAGCTGGTAAAGCCCACTTAAGGGAAATGAATACTAAGGAAGCATTGAAAACAGTTGAGAAGCTAGCTGAAGCAGATGTGACATCACTAGCCTTCTCAGGTGGAGAGCCATTAATGAGAAAAGATTTCTTCGAAGTAGCGAGAAGAGCGAACGAACATGGAATGTATACTGCACTAGCAACCAATGGAACACTCATAACCAGAGAAGTAGCAAGAAAACTTAGAGAAGCCGGAATAAAATATGTTCAAGTAAGCTTGGATGGAGCGAAACCCGAAACACATAACTCATTTAGAGGAACTCCATGGGCATATGAAAGGGCAATTGAAGGAATAAGAAACTGCATTGAAGAAGGACTATTCGTCGAGGTAGCGACAACAATCACAAAGCTAAATTACAGAGAAATAACCGAAATAATTGAACTCTGCAAGAAAATGGGAGTACCATGGATCATGGCATACAACTTCATACCAACAGGTAGGGGTAGGGAAATCATAAAACTAGACTTAACACCCGAAGAGAGGGAAGAACTCCTCAGAGAATTCATTAAAAGAACCTATTTAGGAAATGGACCAACACTCCTCTCAACAGCACCGCAATACGCGAGAGTGGCAATTCAAGTAGCAAATGAGATGAATAGAAATGCAATAGTCATGCCAACCCACTTCTGCAATATACCTGCAACTGGAAAAGTAATGCAAGTAGCAGACTTCATTGGGGGATGCGGAGCTGGAAGAATATACTGCGCAATAGAACCTGATGGAGCAGTACAGCCATGCGTATTCATGCCAATTAAAGTTGGAAGCATACTTGAAGATGAATTCGAAGATCTATGGCTAAACAATAAAGTACTAAATGATTTAAGGGATAGAAGCAAACTAAAGGGATCCTGCGGAACCTGCGAATTCAAGTATGTTTGCGGGGGATGTAGAGCTAGAGCATATGCATACTTCAACGACTACTTAGCCCCCGACCCGGGATGCATAAGAAACATTAATTATTGGAGGGATATAGTTGAGCTTCAAAATAGTTGAAGACACAATTAAGGGATTATTCAGAGCACTCATATTATGGCTACTATCAAAAAAGCCGATGTACGGCTACGAACTACTAAAAAACCTATCAAGCATATTAGATGGGAAAATATGTCCAAGCGTAGTCTACACACTCCTATACAAGCTTGAAGAGGCAAAGCTAATTGAAGGCAAATGGAAGTCAATAGGTAAGAGAAGAAAAGTTAGATACTACGTCATTACAAGTGAAGGTCAGGCAGTACTCCAGAAAATTAGGGAGAAAATTTCAGGGAAACTCAAGCACTTCATAGAAGAACTACTAGAGGAGCAAAGCTCTTAACCAAAATAAAAGTTTTAGAGTAGTTGAGGGAGATGGAAAATGAAGATCGAAGTAGTAGAGCTAAAGATACCTGAGGGATGCAACATAATTCTCGGACAAGCACACTTCATAAAGACGGTTGAAGACCTCTTCGAGGCAATGGCAAACTCAACACCAAACGTGAAATTTGGAATAGCATTCTGCGAATCATCAGGACCCTGCCTAGTAAGGCATGATGGAAACGACGAGGAACTAAGAAAAATTGCAATAGAAAATGCCTTAAAACTATCAGCCGGACACTGCTTCATAATAGTAATGAAAAATGCATATCCAATAAACGTCCTAGATAGGATAAAGGCAACACCAGAAGTAGTAAACATATACTGCGCAACAGCAAACCCAGTTCAAGTAATAATTGCAGAAACAGAGCAGGGAAGAGGAATACTTGGAGTAATAGATGGATTCAAGACAAAGGGAGTAGAGGGAGATAGAGAAATTAAGGAGAGAATAGAGTTCCTAAGAAAAATAGGATACAAAAGAGGCTAACTACAATCAAAACAACGCAAATTTTATTTCATACAAACTCCAAGCACAAACCGCAAGGTGAATGAACTTATGCCTAAACATAGAAAAGCATATGACTGGCTATCAATGGCTAGTGAAGACCTGAACATAGCCATAGAAAACTTCAATAATAAAAGGTATCCCACAGCAGTATTTTATGCAGAATTATCAGCTCAAAAAGCACTGAAAGCATTAATTGTCGCATTAGGATATGAGCCAGGCAAAACACATAGACCAACAACCGTATTAAAGGCATTAATTGCCGGAGGACTAATAAGCATCGAAGATAAGTTAATGGAGAAAATAAATAGAGCAATTTCATATGCAATCGTACTGGAAGATCAAGGAGTAACACCAAGATATGGATGGGAAACAGTCACAAGAATCATCAAGCCATCAGAAATATATTCCAGAGAAATAGCTGAGGCATTAATTGAAAATGCAAGGAAAGTTTACGCGTTAATTGAAGAGGTATTTGGTGAAATAGATTGCTGAAAATACCGAAGTTAAAGAATAAATTGTATAGAGAACAATTGAGAAGTTTCATAGATAATATATTGAGGGAAAGAAACGATGTACTTGCAATCGTACTCTTCGGCTCAGCTGCTAGAGGTAGAGAAAAGCCGTTTCCGGAAAGCGATTTAGATGTATTAGTTATAGCTGAAAAATTAAATAAAAACCTATTTTATAGGAGAATTGAAAACTTAAAGTATAAAGAAAATGCTGAGATAATTGAGGACATCTGGCTTACACCCCAAGAATTATTTGATGGAATTGAAGGAGCTTGGGGTGTAATTCTAGATGCAATAGCTGATGGAATTGTAATTTACGATAAAAGCAGAATAATAGAGAGAGCAAGGAAAGTTATAAAGCAAAAATATCGAAGAATTGGGAGAATATGGTCTCTAATCGGAAACCAATGTTAACACTATTAATAGAGCTACTAGAGCTAAGCGAAATCCAGCTCAACCATTTGAATCCAGCGAGCCCATAGCATCCCTTAATTCAAGATATGTTTGCTTTAAATGCTGAGGTATGACTTTGACTTCAGCTAGAACAGGCATGAAATTCGTATCTCCACTCCACCTCGGAACTACGTGAACATGTAGGTGTTCAGCTCCAGCACCAGCAGCCTTACCAATATTTACTCCAATATTGAATCCATCAGGATTAAAAGCCTTCTTCAAAGCCTTAATCGACAAGTTCACCAACTCATTTAGCTCTAAAAGCTCATCCCTACTTAGCTCAAACGGGTAAACTACATGCCTGTATGGTGCAATCATCAAGTGCCCATTATTGTATGGATAGGCGTTCATTATTATATAGCAGTAGTTACCACGCTTCAATATGAAATACTCCTCATCCCTACCCATTTTCGGGTAATCGCATAGAAAGCATCCCTTATACTTATGAGGAGATCTTACATATTCAAGTCTCCATGGAGCCCATAAAACCCTCAACACCCACACCTCAGCTTAAAATCAATTATTCGACACAACTATTAAAATTGCTTGAAATAAATTTTAGCGCTAGGTGAACATCATGGTAATAGTATCACCCACACTCATATACTCACATCTAGATAGTAGAAAGGTTAGGAGAATGTTCTTCCTACTTGAAAGGCATAGTGAAATTCAGGCATACCTAAAAATGTCAAATATAATGGCTGTTACGAGACTGAAATATAATGATCATGGAACCGTTCACTCCAGAATTACTGCTGGAAGTGCACTAGAAATACTAAAGATTTTATCCGACTATGTTGACCCAACATCCGTGAGGGACCATGGACTATCAATTGAAGATGCAAAGCTAATCGTCATGTGCGGAGCATACTTACACGATATAGGAAATGCAGTGCATCGAGAGCAGCACAGCCTTCACGGATGCTATCTAGTAAACAATATTCTCGACGACTTACTATCGAGAATATATGATTCGAGGGAGGTTGTAAGTAAGGTTAAGTGTGAAATACTTCACTGCATATATGCACATGATGAAAAGGTAAATTGCCTAAGCATTGAGGCAGGCATAGTAAAGGTAGCTGATGGAACAGACATGGCTGAGGGAAGAGCTAGAATACCATACGACTTAGGGAAAGTGGATATTCACTCACTATCAGCACTTGCAATTAGGAAGGTGGAAATAGTTAGAGGTGATAGCAGGCCGGTTAGAATAATTGTTCACATGGACAATCCAGCGGGAATATTTCAAATAGACCACGTACTAAGCAGGAAAATAGCTACATCAGGCATATCAGATTACATAGAAGTTGTAGCAGTTGAAAGCGGGAAAGAAATAAAGGTATTTAGAAACTAATCTTACCATTTCTTAATCATAGCCAGCACTGAAAAGAACATTAGTGCAGCACCAACAATGAGAAACGGCATTCTAGAACTCTCCGGAACAGATATTGATAGTACGAAGGTTATCCAGCCAGCACCGAAAATCATGAGCCACTGATTACGCCTACCCTGATCCCTCTTCTCCTCAATCTCTTCAGCCCCAATACTATTCAAGTAGACCCACCTTCCTTCCTCTCACTTTTACGCTCCTCAGTAGCTGTCAATTCCAGAAAGCTTCTTATTGGAGTCAATAGCTGAGTAAACTCCATTGGAAATATAAACTTCGTAGCAGGACTCTGACCCAGTGCTTTCAGAGCCTCCAAGTACTGGAGAGCCATGGTCTTATAATCCAGCTTGCTAGCAGCCTTATAGACTATTTCAAGTGCCTGAGCATAGCCCTCAGCCTTAAGTATTGCAGCCTGCCTCTCACCCTCAGCAACCCTAATTGAAGACTCACGCTTACCCTCAGCCTCCAAAATCATAGCTCTCTTAGTTCTCTCAGCAGCCATTTGCTTAATCATAGCATCCTGAACATCTCTTGGAGGAGTAATCTCTCTAATCTCGACACTAGTAACCTTAACACCCCATCGCTCAGTAACCTCATCCAACTTAACCCTCAAAATATTATTTATCTCCTCCCTCTTAGCCAAGACATCATCCAATAAAATATCGCCTACAACAGCCCTCAAAGTAGTAGTGGCAATACCTACAGCTGCACCCTCAAAATTCTGAACTTGAAGTACACTCCTAATTGGATCCACAACCTTATAGTATATTAGGAAGTCTATGTCGACTGGAGCATTATCCTTAGTAATACATGTTTGATGTGGAACCTCCAAATACCGCTCTCTCAAATCAATTTTCACAGGCCTATCAATGAATGGTATTATGAAGACTATTCCAGGCCCCTTAGCACCAATACACCTGCCAAGCCTAAACACCACAATTCTCTCATACTCCCTAACAACCTTAATGGCAGATGCTATTAGAGCAACTACTATTAGTATGATGATGAGCCATGCAATTAATCTCGTGAGCCCAATAGTTATCAACTGCTCTACACCAAGTATCCTCGACATCTCTGCCATTAGCAACCGTGTGAGTACAGTAATCTCAATTATCACTTTAGATCCTCCTAAATAGTTTCACGAAAACAGAATATATGTTATTTACCCTCATGAACATAAGCTAACGAGTTATTTCCCCGTATTCTCCGCGTATATCAGCGCGAAATCTTACCTAAGTAAAGTCGTAAATGTAATACTTAATAAATACTAGATATAGTCCCCGGTGAAAAGTTGTTCAATGAATTAGCAGTACAACTAATATGTCTAATAGCGGGATTCATACCAGCAGCCTACTACGTGAAGTCTAAGTGGATTAAGGGTGGCAGCGACCTAAAAATTGCACTAGCAACAGCTGAACGCTACGTTAGACTAGACATAAAGTATAAGTTCCAGTATTTAACAGATGTAGCAATAATTGCTGGAAACTTTATTGGATTTGGAATCATGGGATTCTTCATGCAAGCTAAGGGGGGAGTACTCCCTCAAGGCTACACATTTGCAAAGTACATGCTAGTTGGAACCTACATGAGAGTAATATTCACAAAAATATATGATGACTGCACTAAAGTCTTAAGTGAAGAAGCATCCTGGGGAACACTACCACTACTACTAGTAAGCAACGTATCAATACCACTAATAGTTATAGGTAGAGCACTAGCTTCAACAGTAAAGTATGGAGTAATAACCTCAGTAATTGGCCTACCAGTACTACACCTAGTAGATGCACTCCACATTAAAATCAATTACATACCACTTGCAATCCTATGCCTAGCATCCATGTGGCTATTCATTATAGGGCTATCAGCGATAATAAACTCCATGATCCTAATATTTAAGAAGATTGGGATGCTACCATTATCAGTAATGGAATCACTCATGTTCGCAGTTGGATTCTACTTCCCAATAGAACTATTCCCACAAGCTCTATGGCCAATACTAGGAAGCATACCATATGCAATAGGACTGCAGATAGTGAGAGATCTCATGATACTAGGATACCCAAGAGAAAGCATAACAGCATTATACCCAAGCCTTCAATCCGGAATATTCAAAATGCTAATTGGACTGGGAGTATTCCTCGCATTCTCATTTGGAATGCTAATACTAATAACGAGAAAATCCCAGAAGTGGGGTACAATTGAGCAGTATTGAGGGGGAATTATGGAAGCCGTAAAAGCAGTAAACTTGACCAAGAGGTTTAGTCTAAGCAAACTCACAAGAAGAAAAGTAACAGCACTAGAAAACATAAACTTCACAATAGAGGAGGGAGAACACCTAGCAGTTATGGGGCCAAGTCCATCAGGTAAAACAACCCTACTAAAACTCATATCAGGAATATACTTACCAGATGAAGGAGACATATACGTTTACGGCTATAGCATTAAAAAGGAAAATGAAGTAGTAAGAAGACTAACATGCTACCTATCACCACAAATACAGTTCAATAAGAAGTTTACAGTAAGAGAAGTCCTAAAATACTTTACAAAAGTAACTGGAAGAAAAGTAGATGGAGAAGTGAAAAAACTACTAAAAATAGCAGAAATAACAGATGAAACATATAACAAGAGAATTGAAGTACTATCAGATATTCAAGTTGCAGCACTGAAACTATCAATAGGGCTAATCAAGAAGCCAAAAGTACTGCTCCTAGATGAAGTATTTGGATCACTTGAACCAAAAATTAAAGAGGCATTCATTAATGCAGTAGAGAAGGTATCTGAAGAATCAACACTAGTAATGGTAGATAGGGAAATGGAGCTACTAGACAAGTTCTGCAAGAAAGTACTACTACTAATCAAGGGGAGAATTGCAGCAATGGGATCAGTAAGAGAACTACTATCAGGATACCCATACAAATACGATGTAGAAGTAATACCCAAAACAGTAAAGTCAATAAACAAAATAACTGAAATAGAATATCCACACCAAATATTTGGAAACCTAATTAGATTCTACCTAAAAAATGAAAGCGAAGTACTAGAACTAACATCAAAATTGCTAAAACTGAAAAGCTACATAATATCATTCCAAACATCGAGTATAGACATGGAAGATGTTTACTACTGGATCTTAACGAGGACACAAAAAGATAAATAAAAATATATTTGACTGCAAGCCAATAGTTAAATAGAGGAGGAGTAAGAGGGCTGATGCACCCTACTTCTGGGGGATAACCTAATTGCCTCAGAAGTGTAGTCCAACATGCAAATTCTTTAGATGTGCAAAAAGAGCACTAATAATAAAAGGAAAACCTAGACAACCACATGGAAAGAGAAATCCACCAATAAGAGGATTAATAGCACTATGCAATTGGGCCGGAGACCTTTGCCAAGGACCAGACTGCCAATATGCATTCTGCGAAAGAAGAGCACTACTACCAGACGGAACATGTAGACTAAGTTTAAAAAGAGAGCAAAGAAAAGTCAGAAGCATAGAGGAAGAAGCAGAGAAAGATGAGCTGAAATTTAAGCTTAAAGGGAAAGTACTGAGGAAAATAAGAGATCTAGAATACATAGACTAGCAATGTGGCAAGCAATAATGCTTGAGAATCACTGGAAAACTAGTTCAAGCCGAAAAGCCTTTTATAATAGCCACTATAGATTACGGCCACTGGATTATGACCCGTAACTCTATCCTTCGCAATTAAAGTTACCACTGGAGCCTTCGAATACATGTAGAATATTGAGTCATGGCCAACACAGAGGCCGACGACGATGTTGAGCTCAGTTCCAATAGCATTCAAAACCATTGCCTGACCAACAGGATTGCATATAGCCTCAAAATCCCTTTTAGATAACCAGTACTCTCTAGATAGCCCAACATCACCCTTATTAATTCCGCCAACCTTACAGCAAACAGAGTAAACATTAAAACCAGCATTTTCAAGTGCCCTACTAACCAATCTAGCCTCACTCCTCAATCCAATGCAGAAGGCTATACCAATCTTCTTAATCCCAAGCTTTTTGGCATATTCAATGACCTCCCTCAATCTAGGCCACTTCATATAACCCTCACCCTCAACCATTGAAGCACAAACAGCAAGCCTCCTCAAATGATCACTCTTAAAATACTCATTACGAGCCCTATCCAACACATCACCTAGGCTCTTCATGGGGCAAAAATCAGGCGCTCTCTCAACTTCACCCCTATAACAGGCGAATACCCCACAATAAGCACACTTAGCAACATCACCCATAAACCACACCTCCACACAACTATTTAGGTTGAAATTTAAATTCTATTTTGGTGGAAAATTGAGTAGCTGGATTAAGCTTGGACTAATAATTCCATCATCAAATACGACGATGGAAATGGAATTCAATAAAATGAAGAATGAAAACATGACAATCCACACAGCTAGAATGAGGCTCAAAAAAGTCACAGCAGAAAGCCTAATAGAAATGGAGAGGGAGGCAATAATTGAAGCCCTAAAGCTTGCAGATGCAAAAGTAGATATCATAGCATATGGATGCACAACTGGAAGTCTAGTAAAGGGAGCAGAGCATGCAACTGAAATAGAAGAAATGATAAGAGAAGTAACAGGCACACCAGCAGTAGCAACAGCAAACTCAGTTTTAAGAGCACTAGAAAAGCTCAACGTAAGCAGAATAGCAGTAGCAACACCATACACTGAAGAGCTAAATAACTTAGAAAAGAAGTTCCTAGAGGAAAATGGAATTGAAGTAGTCAACATAATTGGACTTGGAATAACGGACAACACCATAATAGGAAGCCTAAAACCAGAAAAAGCATATAAACTAGCATTAAAAGTGGATAAACCAAGTGCAGAAGCCATATTCATCAGCTGCACCAACTTTAGAACAATAGAAATAATAGATAAACTCGAAGAAAAACTCAATAAACCAGTAATATCAAGCAATACAGCAACATTCTGGGACATGCTAAGGAAAATAGGCTATAGAGGCAGAATCAATAAATACGGCAAACTACTAAAATTAGAATAACAGATGAAAGAAAGAAAAATGAATAAAAAATTAAAAGAAAATAAATAAAAGACTAAGTAGCTAAATAAATAAGAACACAATAGCTAATACTTCAATAAAATGTTTTTATTAAGCTAAGCAATAGCTCAATTTACGGAAAAATATAACTACACGTGCAATCGAAATATACCAACATGTGTAAAACAATTAATATCACAATCAGTCATAAACTAGCGGAAGCGATAGATTTACTTGTCCAAGAAGGATTCTTTGAAAATCATGATCAAGCAATACTAAGTATCATTGAGAAGGGAATAATTGCAATTTATATTGAAATTGCCAGAAAGGAAAGCATGGATAGAATAAGAAGAGTCATAGAGGAAAAATTGAGGGAGGAAGTAGTTAACTAATTGAATCTTACTTAATTAGCTCTAAGTACTTTAATCCATGACCAGTAAAGTAGAGTAGAACTTTCTCATTTAAATCGAGAACTCCCTCATCATATAGGTGTGGTAAAGCTGCATGTGTTGCCGCAGCTTCTGGACAAACAAATAGTCCTTTCTTAGCAAGCTTCCTCATGGAGCTCAAGATCTCATCATCTGAAACTGAAACTGCATAGCCATTCGTCTCTCTAATCGCCCTAAGTATCAAGTAGCTTGCATAGGGCTTTGGAACCTTCAATCCGAGAGCAATGGTTTGGGGGTTAATCCATGGAGAAGTAACCTCGCTCAAACCACTCTTAAAAGCATTAACTAATGGTGCACAGCCACTAGACTGGACAATTATTAACTTAGGAATACTACTCTCAATCCATCCAAGCTCACTAAGCTCCTTAAACCCCTTCCATAAACCAATAATTCCCTCACCACCACCAGTTGGAAACACTATTGCATCTGGAGGCTTCCAATTAAACTGCTCAGCCAGCTCGTAAGCCATCAACTTATAGCCCTCAAACCTATATGGCTGCTTATTAGTTGAAAGCTCAAACCACCCATACTTCCCCTTAACTTCCTCAATCAATTTAGCTGCATCAGAAATTGTTCCATCAACAAAATGAAGGTTTGCACCCATCAACTCACACTCCCTAACCATGCTTAAAGGAGTATTTTTAGGCATGAAAACGTGAACCTCAATACCAGCCCTAGCACCATAAGTAGCAAGTGCTGCAGCAGCATTACCGATACTGGCAATAGCAACGCTCCCAACATTAAGCTCCCTCAAACAAGTGACAGCAACACTCATCCCCCTAGCCTTAAAAGTTAAAGTTGGAAGCAAACCATCATTCTTAGCAAAAACACTCCTAAAACCAAAGGATAATTCATCTGGAAGCTCAATTATGGGTGTGAATGGCTCACCAAGAGAAACAATATCGCTAGCAGAATTAATAGGTAGAAACTCAATATACTTCCAAAAACTGGGAAAACGAGACTCAACCATATCCCTACAAACTATCCTCTTAATCTCATCCAAATCATACTTAAAAAGAAGAGCACCACCACACTTCAAACAAGTATTAATTACAATTGGATACTCATATCGCTCACCACATAAACTACACTCAACATAAACACCCTCCATAAAACCACCTACACTACTACCTAGCACCTAAGAAATATAACCAGTAATTAAAACATATACAACAAAATTCGGAGATATAAAAAACAAAAATTAAAACAAACAAAATAAAATGCTAAATCAACATCAAAACTACAAGCAGATAGAGAATCGAAGGAAAAACAGTAAAAAACCAAGCAATAATATGGTTAAAACCATCAAAAATCAACTTGACAATAAAAACTAGACCATCATTAATAAACTCAACAATAAAACCAGCCCTAACCACACCCTCCAAATCACTACCATAAAGAGAATAATAAATCAACGAATTAACAGATAGAAAAGACAGCATTATAAGTAGAAAAACAAATAAAAAAGCTCTAGCCACTCTCAAATTAATGCAACCCATTTAAAGCACCTTCATGCAAAAATTAGTAATATGTGTATATAAGATTTACCCAAAAATTGAAGATATATGCAACAGAAAACCATAAAAACATAGATTAAAACCAGATTTTTACACGAAGAAATCATAAGTCATATTAACTCATGAAAGAAAGAAAAGAAAGAAAGTTTCTTTCTAATTTTCAGTTCTTAGACTCCAGTTTCTCAAGGACGCTTTCAACCATGTATTCTCTGCTAGCAATCCATTTTCCATTAACAAATGGTTCTGGATAGAAGAAGTACCTTGCGCTTGTCTTGTAATCAGCCCATATCAGGCTAATATCATCGCAGTATTGCTGAAGTATTCTTCCTAATTCTGACACATTCGATGGTGGTAGGAAAATCTGAAGTACAAAGCCGTCTGGAACGGGTATGAAAGTGAGCTGGAATGGTAGTTTTTTAACTGCCGAAGCAAACTTAGAAGTCACTTTTATTGAACATTTACACTTAAAGATGAATAAATCGAAAACTCTTGATGCTCTACTAGAAACTATCACTCTGAAAGACTCTATTACCTTATTTTGAAGATAGAAATTCATTCTCCTACTTAAGTGATATATCGGTACACCACACTTTTCAGCTATATTCTTAAGCTTTTCTCTTGCATTAATTGTTAATTGAGCCAATATTTCCATGTCCTTTTTGTCCAGCTTATGTAGAATTGATGGGCCATATTCTTCTAGATCATTCCCTTCTTGACTTGAGCTAACTAACTCTTCCCATTGATCCCAGTTAAAGTTCCATGTATCGTTTTCAATATCATAGTAAGAAAAATCATTTTCAACATAAATCCATCTAGCGATAGGTTCTTCGTAACTGTAACTTGAAATTATACCCCTGTCCTTAAGGTCATCGAGTAACTGTAGTAGTAAGTGCAAAGAGCCTTCAGGAATGGCAAATAGTGCAATGATTCCATTTATAGCACCTAAACACCTGATTCTATACCGTGTATACGGATGGTAATGACAAACTTCCTCTATTAAACCTAGATTTCTAAAGCTCGCAGACATGAAAACCAAGACGGGTTCAAGGCCAATAGTTGGATAACTTAACTGTGCCGAAACTCTTAGAAATATTTTGTTATTAATTAACTTCCGTAACCTTTTTGCAAGAGTTTTGGGACTGACCTTGACTGCTTTACTAAGTTCGTTAATCGTTCCCAAGGGATTTTTGCCTAATGCTGTTAAAATTCTATAGTCTATTTCATCTAACATCATGGTCTTACCTCTGGAAATCCCTTGTATTGCTGTACAGTCTTGCGCATGCTATTCGTTACCTATTGGGCCTTCAGTATGACCTGTTGGAGGATCTACCCAAATTATTACTGTCCATCCAGCTAGCTCGAATTCACATACTTTTATGAAATCTCCGCTTAGCTTGGCTAGTATATATACGTTTACTACTTTGTTTTCGTAGTCTACGTCGTAGCTTAAGATTGGTGGAAAATCATATATTTCAATTGCTTCATAGTGCACGTAATTCTTATACTTGAATTTTAATGTTACATATATGCCATCAGCATCGCTTGTTATGTCTACAATTTTAACCTTGAGTTTTGGGCCTTTGTGGGGTTTAGCTAGTACTGTTTGTGCTGGGCTTATGATATTTAGCAATAGTAGCGCTATTATTACTGTTAATAAGTATTTTTCGTATCTTCTAATTAAAGTTCGCATAGTTACACCGAGCAAAACTTTGGTTTCTACACTTATAAATATTTCTATTTTATTGCTTATACATGCAAAAATATATCTTATATATTGTGGATTTGGGTTGAAATTTTGCTTAATGGTGCTTTGTTCTAAATTATTATTTTGTTTGCTTTAATTAATTCTTTTGATAGGTAAAAGTCTATTAAGTCATTTAATGCTTTTTCACTGATAAATTGAAGTCTCATATTTTGTTATAGTAGTCTTTGAATTTTGTGAATAATAATACTATTGCTTCTTTATCTATGCTTACTGTTCCGTATGTCATGTATTCTCCTGTGAAGAGGAGCAGTACTGATGCAAATGATAGTATGTTTTCTTTTCTCTTTAATCCCGGTCTATAGGCCTGTAACTGCCACATAGTAGAGGTAGTCTATTCTATTGCCTTTAATTTTCAACTTTAATAATGGTACTTTACTATTTAATATGAACCACTGTTTAATGATGAAATCATGAATTTCTTTTTATTTCAAGTAAGTTTATTAAGCCTTACTTTTAAATAAGTAGTGTTTGAGGAATAAATGGAGGAGGTCATTTGAGCAAGGGAGATTCAGCTAGACTTAAAGACTTAATTACGGAACTAGTCATTTACGGTATTGGTATCGCTATTGTCGGACTAGTCTTCGTCTTAACCTTCATCTTTACCATTGGAATAGAAAACCTAATTACAGTGATAACAACTATTCCAATGCTCCTATCAGTAATTGTCCTAGGAATCATGCTCACAATTATCGGCATACAAATCTATAGAACTACGCGTGAACTACTAGAAGTACTAGCATACTACGCTAGACTTGAAAAGAGAATTAGTATTAGGAGCAGAAGGCCATTGAAAGTAGGCGGTGTTAAAACAATTAAGGAAGCACCACTAACATCAAGGGAGAAGAGGTTTTTGGAGAGAGCAGTAGACTACTTCATCGATGAATATGGATATGATTTTGGAGATAGTGAAGTCAGAAAAGCATTTAGCTTAGCAAGAAGACTCTACATTAGACTTCTAGACATGTTCGATATGAAGAGGGCAATAATTAATGCAGCAGCAACAGCAGTAAAAGTTGTTAGTGGAGAAATTAAAATGACGAAACTTCCAAGCGGAAAATATGCTGTAGAATCAATTGTTTCAGTTGAAATGAATGAGGATATGGAGCATGAAATTTTTGGCGAAGAAATATTTGAAGAATAAGATTCATTAAGTCTAAACCACTTTAAAATAAAAGAGCTAGCATGAAATCATTAAATGACTTCCAATGAAAAAGCTAAATATAGCTCAAAACCAGCAATAATGAATCGAATGAAAACAACATGTTAAATTGAAAACAACTCAGTAATAAAGCCCACTATTAATTGCTGAGACCTAAAAACTCCCAAGCTCAATAATTACTGAATCTCCATGATATTTATCAATTTCATATTAAAGCTGGTTATAAACGATCCAATCTCAACAAGCTTATGAAACTCCTTCCCCATTAAAATCTCCCAAACCAATTGTAGTGCAACATATTAATATCGTAGCACTAAGGATAAGTGACACTAAAAGCCAACCAATCACTAACTACAATCTAATCTCCCTCAACTTGGATTCAATTTTCCTAACTGAGTCAACCTCCAAAATTTCAATGTTAAATTGCTTTGAAAGGGACTTCGCGAAATCAGTCATTTTAGGTACAGCTATAATGTACTTCTTAATCTCACCATCACAGCTAGCCCTAATATCATACTCCTTAGTAAACATCCTCAAAACTGGAACCTCATCCAAGCAATCCCCAGTAGGTGAAATATAGACATCTACAACTATATCAGGAGCCCCATTACTAGCAGGCTTACCCGGACCCCATAGAGCAATAGTAAATTCATGCTCCAAACCACTCTTACCAGTAATTCTAGCTGGAGCACTATAGCGCCAACCCCTAGTAGCCAAGTGACTTAGAGCACGCTTAACCACATCCCCCTCCAAAATATATTGATGAGCACCACCAATTCTAGGGAGGAATCTTATACCCTTACAATCAATAACATACTCATGGGAATCAAGCGAATGACTAGTACCCCTCATCTTCAATATCTGCAACCTCCTCCTCAAGTGGCCATTAACATCATAATAGGTTTCCATCAAAATAATTCCATCAGCAATAAACTCCAAAGCACCACTACCAAGAATATCCTGCTTCCAAGGCTTATCAGCAATAATAATGGCAGTACAATTCATTCGCTTAACAATCTTATACAATAATCTCACCAAATACCTGCGCTCAACATCATTCCTAAGAGAAATTAAAAGTGCAGTTATAGAGTCAACAACAAGCCTCTTAGCTCTAAGAGCATCCATACTATTCAAAATCATATTCAAAATAGACTGAACATCAAGCTCATTACCAATAGACAAATCTAGAACATCAACCCTACCAATGGAAATAAGCCTCTCAAAATCCATGCCAAGCTTCCTCATATTCTTAATAAAAGTAGACCTATCCTCAGCAAAACAAGCATAAACACCAGGCTCATCAAACTTAACAGCACCATTATAAATGAATGATGCAGAAAAAATGGTTTTACCAGCACCAGGAACACCAGCCAAAAGAATGAAACTCCCCCTAGGAAAACCACCACCAATCAAATCATCAAAACTCCCAATACCAGTGAGAACCCGATCACCAACATTAAACCCCAATCAATACTCCCCCAACCTACAAACCCTCAATATCCCTAAGAGAAGCCAAGGTAGGTGAAAGAAAACCCCTCCTCCTCAACTCACCAATAATCAAACTCCTAACCCACTCAGAAACATCCAAACCCTCACTCCTAGCAATTTGAACTACCATCTCCTTAATCCTAGGAGTAACCCTAACCGCAATAATCTGAGACTTCCGAACACCAGTTTTAACAGGCATCTCAAGTTAACTGTTAAACAATTGTCTTATAAGTATAAGTCAAAAATTTTGAAATGAAAATGGAATATCAAGTAAAAAAACGGAATACCTCCTTCCAAACCATTGTGTAAAGAAATTATCCAGAAGCAGAAACCCTAAAAGTACCACTCAAACCCTCAACCCTAAACAACAACTCAACCACAACAGACCCACTATCACCCCCACAACCATCAACAATCACATCAAAAACCCTCACCGAAAAACTCGGAACAACAACATAATCAAAACCATTAATAGTAGCATTACAACCATTCACCCAAACACCAACAATCCTAACATCACTAACATGAAAATTCTCAACACCAACCCTAACAACCAAACCACTAGAAGAAACATATTTACCAACAACCTCAACATTAACACCACAACCACTACGATGAGCATAAATCACACTATTAACCCAAACCAAAGAAACAGCCAAAAACGAACTAACAAATGAAAACAAAATCAAACAACCCGAAATAACACTAGCTAGACTATTAAACCTCATACTCATCAAGCAAAAAATTAGAAATAAAACATATAAATTTTTCCCCAAAATTGCAAATAAAAGCAATAATGACACATTTATTCCATTATCAATTTCTAATTTATTGCATGGAAGATACCTATAAATTTATTTATAATTTTCCATTTTTTATTAATATAATTTAAAAATAAAATAAGAAAATAAGATAAAGCAAATTACGGTAGCACAACTGTTCTGGTATATGCATTTCCAGAAGATGTTACAATTTTAACTTCAATTGCAGCACCATGACTAAAATCTGACAAGCCAGCTATTCTGATAAGTGTGCTTTCACCTGGGTCTAACAATGGATCTTTTATAGTTACTGTTCCTTGAGATTTATCGTTTACAAAGACATTTTCATTACTTAAGGATATAGTTGTTAAACCATCATTTCTAACCTTTATGAGAATATACCATTTACTATCACTGCTATTAAACTCCGCAGTTGTTGCTATTAATGTTAGCTTTTCATATTTTGTGAATGTTCCTATTAGGCCTGTCATCCAGAATGCTACTGCTATTGCTATGGCTATTGCTACTGCTACTATTATTACTGTTGCTATGACTGGTGATACTGCTTTTCTATTTTTGGGGTTCATGTTTTCACCTTGGTTATTTGTTTGATTGGTTTTTATTTATAGTTTTTCTGGTTTTCGGTGTGTGGTAGAAAGTTTTTGTGTTAATGTTTATATTTGGTGTTTTTGTTTGTTTTGTTGGGGTGTTTTGGTTGTGAGGAGTGTTGGTAGGATTGGTGTTGGTTGGGAGGGTGTTGAGTTTGTTGAGTTGAGTGGTGATTATGAGGTTTTGGAGGATTATTGGATTTATGAGCCTTTTGTTAGGGTTGAGATTGTTAAGTTGCCTGGTGAAGGGGGTTTGATGTATTATGTTGATGAGTATAAGTTGAGTGAGGAGGAGCGTGAGGTTTTTGAGAAGCTTGTTGAGTTGCTTATTGAGGAGCTTAGGCCTGTTGAGGTTTTTGAGGATTTTAGGAGTTATGTTTTTAGCGAGTTGAGGAGGATTGCTGATAGATATCGTGGTAAGCTTGGTTTGGTTGGTGCTAGGAGGGCTAAGATATTTTATTATATTGAGCGGGACTTGCTTGGTTATGGTCCTATTGAGGCCTTGATGCGTGATCCTAATATTGAGGATATTAGTTGTGATGGTGTTGATAAGCCAATATATGTTTGGCATAGGCGTTACGAGAATTTGCCTACAAATATTGTTTTCCGTGATATGAATGCTTTAAATGAGTTTATTTTGAAGCTTGCTCATATGGCTGGTAAGCATATTAGCTTGGCATTTCCAGTTCTCGACACCATGCTTCCCGGTAAGCATAGATTTGCTGCTACTTTTGGTACTGAAATTAGCCCTATGGGTCCAACATTTACTATTAGGAAGTTTAGGGAGAGGCCCTTCAGCCCCGTTGAACTCATAGCTGAGGGTGTAATTAATGAGCTTATAGCAGCCTATATTTGGCTTATGCTTGAGCATGGTAGAACGCTTATGATTGCAGGTGGAACTGCTGCTGGAAAAACCACGTTATTGAATGCACTCAGCCTCTTCATTAAGCCTGGAATGAAAATTGTTACGGTTGAAGATACACCTGAACTCAATTTACCCCATGAAAACTGGGTTCAATTAACTGTTAGACCAGTATACACGGTTGGCATTAAGACTGGTGGAATAGAATTATTCGATCTAGTTAAGCTCAGCTTAAGATATAGGCCGGACTACCTAATTGTTGGTGAGGTTAGGGGTGAAGAAGCATATGTGCTATTTCAAGCATTAGCTACTGGTCACGGCGGCCTCTCAACCATTCACGCTGAAACACTGGACTATGCAATTAAGAGATTAACATCCCCACCAATGAACATTCCACCCCACTACATTAAGTTAATGAACATATTCATCCACATCCAGCGAGTAGTCACAAAAGCTGAGACAGGTAGAGTTAGAGTTGCTAGGAGAGTTAGCATTATAAATGAAATAGTCGACTACAATGATTACAGAACCATTGCTAAATGGAATCCAATTAAAGATGCACATGAAGTAAATCTTGAAAACTCCTTCCTACTCAAGGAAATCAGTAGGAAGACGGGCAAAACAGTTGAGGAATTGAAGACGGAGATATTTAAGAGAGCAGAAATATTGAGGTGGCTTAGAGTGAGGCACATATTTGATCCATGGGAAGTCAGCAGATACATATTCAGATACTATTATGATCCCAAAAGCATATATGAAATGGCTGTGAGAGAACTAAGCAAAATTTACGCTTAAATCATGCGACATTTTTAAATGCTTTAATACTGAAACTTGCATAATATAGTCTGTAGTGGAGGCAAAAGCATAATTGCTGAAGAGCAAGGGGAAGCTACTGGACATAGTTAATCTAGCAGAGGAATCACTACTAGACCTGCTAGACGACATTAAGGATAGAAGAGTTAATGCGAGAATTCAGGGACTAGTAATTTCAAGCGATAAAAGCTATGAAATATACGTTGACTTCATGAATGGCACACCAGTACTAGCATTAATGAAAAACGATGTAAAGCTGGAGGGCAATGATGCTTGGAGAGAACTCAATAAAATAGCTAGTAAAGCAGTAGGCTTCCTAGAAGTATATGAGTTAACGGAGAAAGAAATAAATGAGGACATAGCAACACTACCCACAGCAAAAATATCCGCAGCCCCAGAAAAGAAATTGCCAGTTAAATGCCATAGTAAAATCGATACTTACAGCATAAAGCTTGCAAGCATGATACCAATAAAAACCCTATTCATAGTAAACAGCATAAGGCTAAATGCCAAAACAGGACTGGAAGCCGACAAAACAAACATACCATTAATGATAACAAGGGAAATTAATGGTAGCGAAGACATAGTGAAGTATATTCTAGCTACAATTGAGGGATCAGAATTATGGAGAAGCTTCGAGATACTTGCAATGAATGGCCAAGTACTAGCAGCAGTAATATATAAGGCTGATGGAAGCCCAATAACTGGGCTTGAAGCTCTAAGAGCAATGCTAAGCTCAGATCTTCTAGGAAAATACTCATCATTTGACCTCATGATATATGAATCAGAGCTAAACCCAATAGATGTATTTGAAAACATGAAAATGAAGGTACCAGTCCTACTACTAGAACGACCAGACGAAAGAAAACAAAGGAAGAAGAAAGAGGCAAAAATACTAGCTGAAGAAGCTGAAAGGAAGGAAAAGAAGAAAATTAAGGCTGACGTGAATATAATTCGAGCTAAAGCAAATGAATACTTCTTAGAAGTACTAGATATAATGGGCTACGAACTCGAAGACCTGAAAATTGAAGTTAACGACATAGTTAGATTTAAAGTTAAAATTAAGAAGAAGGGCTTCAGCTTTAGAAGACCGGGAATAAGGCTCGTTAAGAGAAAGCTCATTGATGAAGTGAGATGGATTCTAGCTGAACTGAGAATGAGAATGCCATTTGAAGTAGAAGTTGCAATTAAGAAGTAAAGTTTCACACACAACCTAAATGCAATTTAATGCCCAATCCCACTCTCATCTCTACATTAATTATGTCAGAGCTCATAATCGTGATAAAGTCTGAGAAATGAAAGAAGCAACATTAAATATGATAGTATTTAAACTAGGAAGAGAAGGAGAAGTTAATGGAAAACTAAATTCAATGTTATCACGCTCTCCAATAAACCCTTACAATCAATCCATTATATTCGAGGTACATTTCAACATAATTCTTAATCTTCTTAACTGAAATGGAATACTGGTTTCTTCCATTACCAAAGTAGTAGTGCTCCCATGAAGTCTCCTTTCCATCAACAAATATTTTTAATGCATTGAGTGGAACACCCACTTCCTCATGTAAGCTTATACCAGTGAGCTTAATATGATAAGTTTTCTTGCCAACCTTTTCAAGCTCGAAGTTTTCAATTATGATTCCAGCATTCCTAGTAAGCTTATTTACTTGATATCCGAGGGCACTGGCATTAATGCTAAATTCACCATTAACTTTTGACCACCACTCATCACCTTCATCCCATTGAAAGTCTATTGTAACACTTGCATTAATCCTCACACCATAACCTGCATGCACCTCAATAAAAGCCCTAACCCACTCATTAACTACTTGATCAGCTACATTCTGAGCTCTCGCATAAGATTTAGATAGTGATTCACCATCAACTGTGAGAGCAGTATATGCTTCCTCACATGCTCTAGCAAGTGAGGTGAGCAGTAATCTCGGATAATCGTCGAATGCATTTACAATCGGTATTGGTAGAACTTGCTCCTGAATCCTTCTCATCCTCAGCATAGCATTGGTTGTAGCAATGGAAACTGCCAACAACATCATCAACAACGTCACTGCGGATAGTATGGTAAATTGAGCCCTCAATTCAACCACCCAAAGACAATTCAAGCTTCAACTTAACTATCAGCTTCAAGCTAAGACTACTATAAACATATCTTATAGTTGCTTGAGGCTCAAAGACATCCTTATTGGAAACAATAGCGACTTCACCATTCCACTCAACGGTTAACTTGTAATACGTATTTGGGGGCAGCATTATGGTGAGCAAGTATCTTGCAAGCGATGAATCCGATTGACCCACAATACTATCTATTGCACCAGCCCTAATCAACGCCCTAATTGCAGTTAAACCTTTCTTAGAAAGTTTTAATCCACCAGTTCTACTAACTTCTACTTCACTTATTTGAAGGGCAATAGACGTGAAAATCACAGTTAAAATGACTGCTGAAATTGCTGATACGAGAAATATTTGACCCCTACTCACTTCACAGTCCTCCACATGTAAAGTTTAACTTCATAGAGCATGTCGCCAATATACATTAGCTCCCCGACAACTGAAAACTCGAGGGGAAGAGCCCTGGCACCATATCTAAGCTTAACATGGCTTGATAACCCCCTATAAGAGTAGATTGGAGCGGGATAGGTGAAGTAGATGCAAATAATTGTATCAATAAAAGTGGAGGTTGCAACAACCATTACAGCCTTATCATCAATGTTATGGAGAACTGATGAATTCCAACCATCACCAGTAATTCTGTATATGTATAAACCATTAACAGATCTCACCAGCTCATAATTGACAGTACACATATAATCCTCACCAATTTCCTCATAAAAAAGCAATCTAATTCTCGCAAAGAGTAGTGGTAGTGGAGATATGATGTAAGAGCCAACTACAACACCGAAAAACATGATATCGTTAATCCAGTAAGCCATACTCTTAACACCATTAACTTCAGCTACAACTGCTACAGCAAGCACCATTCCATTAATTGGGGGTGACAAAGAGCCGCCAACGTAAAGGAGAAATCTAGTGCTCAACCCATACAAGTAGACTATGACATAGGTTAAAGAAGCCTCATCAGTAACATTTTCACCCTTCAAATCGAAAACAGTAACTTCAACCCTATATCTCCGGCCAACTCTCACAATATTAATGGAAATATTCAATGCTGGATTGAATTCTAAAATAAAACTTCTATCCTTAAATAAAATTAAGCTACTTAACTCCTCAAAATTCAAGTATAGTGCATTCTCAATGGGGAAGACGATGGAGCCTAGATAAGCGTAGCTTATTAAGTTAACCTTATCCTTATCAAGCCCAAACTTATCTAGTGAAGCTAACCCAAAATCAAGCAATTCATTCCCTAAAATTCTCTCCTCATCCCAATTTGTAGGTAGACCGGAGCTAAGCAAAATTTTGCTCATAAATGATGCAGCTTCATTCTCAATTCTCGAAGTAATTTGGGAGTAAACTGTAAGGACATTCATTATCATCATTAAAATTAAGACTACTGCAACAGATGCAAGTGAAAATTCAATTGGCTCCTTCATATCAGCCACCAATATAAACCAGTTTCAAGGTTAAGGATCCATCAGTATTTTCAACTTCAATGTAATTCCACTCAGCCCCGCTATAGACGGTTGATGGAATTATCGTTACTCTATCAAGCGATATTGGGAGAACATAGGTTTCAACAGGCCTAGATCTAGCAATGGGCTTTAACTTAATTGCAGGATTTCCATCGACTATTGTTAGCAGAATTTCGTAGTGACCTAAACTACACTTCACTGGAATTCTAAGTCTAATAAGGACTTTACCTCCAACATTAATATCCTCGGCGAGCGTTATCGCATCAATTATTTGACTGGAAATGCCGCCAGCTATAGCCCTGAACTCTTCACTTGAAATTCTCTCCTTAAAGTCAATTGTCATAATAGTTGAAAACTGAAGTACCATCATAAAAACAGCTGATAGAACTGTGAATCCTATTATCGTGGTTATTGGAGACTTCGGCACACTCTTCACCCCAGCCTATATTGAACTTGATGAACCACTAGCTTAACCGTCAAGTCAATTTTACCTTCAACACTAACCTCCCGCTCTCCAAGCAGTCTATCATCTAAGTACAATCTAAATGTTATTGTCTCAGCTTTACGCAAGCGGCCAGACCATATGGTAGTGCTAGTAGTGGATTTATACATGACACGCACCCTATTTAGGGGACCCACACCACTACTCCAAGAAGTGTCGATGTAGGACAGTTCGATGATAACTTCATCCTCAAACTCATAGACTTGAATTAATAGCCTAGTGAAGTTTAGGAAGAAAGCCTCCCTACCACGGTTGAGATCCCAATCGGCAACAAGAAGAGGTAGCTCATAGAGATCCTCCACAAAGACCTCATCTTCAACCCCAATGAGTAGCTCATGATACTTAGAAACAAATTGCCCTCCAACACACTTAACAATTAAAATTTCACTATCAATCAATTGCTCAATAACCTCTTTCTTCAAACCCTCAATTGAAAGCTTAAGCTCACTACTTATAGTTATGAAGTTTAGCCCAGCAGTTCTAGATGGAAATGATACTTCATAATATGATCCAGTAATTATCGAGTCAATAGTTGATAGTGCAAGCTCCCTCATAGCATTCTCAGCTCTCTCAAACTCAGCTTGCTGAGCAGCAACTTCAAGTGAGTAAACAGCATAGTTAAAAACACCTATAACGAGCAAAACTATGACAGAAGTAATTACTACTACTGATATTACATCTGCCTGTCCAATTCTCCCAGACACATTATCCACCAGATATCCCCCTTATCGCTTCAGCCAAGTATGGTGAGGCAAATATTGTCAATAGTGAGATAGCGCATAATAGAGCTGCATGCTTAAATCCGGAGGAGACGGTTCCAGCAGAAGTTTTTCCAGCAACCAAGCCCATGAAGTAGACATTGAGAATTGCAGCTGGAACAACCATTTTAGCAGCAACAGTATATGCTACTATTCCAGCTGCAGCAGTGGACATAAACGATGTCAATAAAACGATCGAGCTAATTATGACTATTGCACCCAAGTACGGTATGATTATTAGTGTTCTAAGAGAAGCAGACCTCTCCCTCTCCAAATTCTCAGTTAGCTCTGCGAAATGAGCAATATTCTCTAATGCCTCAGGAGTACCACCGCCAACTTCAATTGCCTCAGTTAAAACATATAGGAAAACTCTTGCCCTCCAAGACCTTATCTTCTTAAAAGCCCTCTCCAAGATTTTAGTTAATGAGAAGCCAAGTGAAATTTGAGTTGCAATTTCCCTCAAATACTTAGTGAACAGCCCATAATCACGATTAGCCAGAGACACAATGCACTTCTCAGGAGATAAACCAGTCTTCCTAACTTCAACCAAATCCCTTAGAAACCTCACTATTCCAATAGCAATCTTCCTCTGCCTACCACAAATAATATAGTCTGCAACAGCCGCGGGAATGGTGGCTATCGAAAGCGATATGGCAAAGCCCATTCCAGGAGCATAAACATCACTTACGTTGAAGGACTCCATTAAATGCCTAATGGGAGCCCTAAAGCGCTCAGTATACTTGAAAAAAGGGTGAACTGGTGGAATAAAGTAGGGGGCCACTAGAACTGCTGAGAGAGCAATTATTATGGGAAATGAAATTAAAAAGAATATTTTATATGGGCCAAGCTCCATTCCCGGCTCCTTATATTGAACCATATCTGATAGATAGAGCATTAATCCAGACATGAATGGGAGAACTACATAGGATGATATAAAGAGGGTAACCTCATTTATTCCTGGCAAAGCAATATTGGTAATTGATAGGCTAACCAAGTATATGGCATTTAACGTTAAAAGCAATATAAATGCCACTGCAAGATAGGACTCCAATATAACGCTCATCCTCTCCCCGGAAGCCTTAATCTTAGTTACTAGAGCATTGAATAAATCGGTGGACTTCTTCCTCAAGTAATCAGCAATATCTCCACCAGCCCTCAAAGTAGCTATAAAGCCCATTACCAAATCACGGAGCAAAGTACTTGGATTACGCTTAGCAATATCCTCCATAGCAGTCATTGGATCCCAACCAATAGCCCTAACCATAACCGTAAATCGAGTAGCCAGCAATGATATTTTCTTAAAAATAGTCCTAGCATATCCAAGTCTCTCAAGAGCAATATATGGAGACATGCCCCCAGAAGTCATTATGCCAAGATAAGCTACTGCATATGGAGCCTCCTGATCATAGGATGAAACTCTATTAGCAGCCAAAAGCTTTGGAAAAGCCATACCAAAAAACACAAGCACAAATGCTGGGAGAACCATTAAAATGAGACTAATAATTAACCTGAAAATTAATGGAAGCAAGCCAGCCAAAGCGATATTCAATATGAAAATTAGGAAAATACTTGAAAGCGAAGATAGGATAACTAGAAACCCAACAATTGAAGCATAAACTTCATAGTGAAGTCTCATACCAGCTCTCTTAATATCCTCAGGCAAAAAGGAATACATTTTTAAAATTCCCGACCCAGCCCAAAAGAAATACCTATAAATGAAATCTACAAACGTCAACTTAAACACCAATGCACCATTTATTCCAAACTATATTTCTACTCAAGCTTAATCATTAATTTAACTGGCAACTCATCTATAATAACAACTTTCAATTTAAGCTCAGTAGAACCAGTTAAGCCTAAGGATTCAATTGCCTTTTTAATTTTCTGTAGGGCAATTAACTTCTCATTCAACTTTCTAATTATATCCTCAAAAGCTTCAACTTCATGTTGAGGAGAGGGATTAATTAGTATCTTTATACCCATGAAGTCAACTTCCTGGCATGGCAGCATTTCCGGCCTTCTACCCAAGACCCTAGTTAAGTAGTTCGATATTTTGTCTAGCCTCTCAATTCTGCTCTTAATTTCATCAAGAGACTTCATGTGTGCTTCTATTGATTTCCTGATATTGCTAATTTCATCATCTATGTGCTCTAGCAGTTCCTGGACTGACTGGAACTCTCTGATTTCCGTTACCAAAGCTGTCCCCTAGAGAAAAATGTGGAGGCTATTATTTAGAAGTTATTCTTTTTCTTCCACTCCTCATAGGGTATGCTGAATTTGCGCTCTATAATCTCCCTATGAATATTATTATGAGTACAGAAAGGTCTAACAGTTCCATCTGGCAGTGCATAGTGAATTACGCAGTGTTGAACTCTCTGGAGATCAAAGTTCCATACATCCATGAAGTGCATACAGCCAATCATTATAACGTTTCTCATGAACTTCCCAAGGGCCTTATAGCTCCCCTCCTTAACTACTGGCCAAACTAGGCTTCTCAGCACACTAAACTTTATGTATCTTAGCGATGCAATTGCCCTCATATAAGCCCTAATCTTCCTACCACTAACCGCATCTTCATAGACCTTCTCCATTGCATCAAAAAACTTATCCACATCAGCAAGCCTAGTTATTGGAACCCACTCACCACTACTAGTTTTAACTAGAAATGTTGCAACACCACAGAATGGGCTAGTAGTGAATTCAACATACCTCTTACCCTTCAATGCACCTATAGCCCTGGCAATTGGAACTACTGATGGTACAGGCCTAAAGTCCCATCGAGTAATTAAGCCATTAGTTTGCTCTTCAACCAACTTCATGAAATCACTAGTATTAATTCTCAATTGCTCCCTCTCAAGCTGAGTTGCCCTACCACTAAAGGATATGGGTTGAACATTGACACATCTAACTACATCTGAATTCTCCATTGCAAACCTAATTATATCCCCCATTTGATGGTCATTAACACCCTTACTCAAAGTAACAACCAAAACTATGCTTTCATGACCAAGCTTCCTAGCATTCTCAATCACCTTCAACTTCTTATTTAATAGCGGCATACCCCTCAACTTAATGTATATGTCATCAGTTAAACCATCAAACTGCAGGTATATTGTGCTCATTCCAGCATCTAAAAGCGCCTTATAGTAATCGATATTCTCAGCCAGCACTAAGCCATTAGTATCGACTTCAACATGCCTGAAACCAAGCTCCTTAGCCATCCTCACAATTTCAGGTAAATCCTTGCGGACAGTAGGTTCACCACCACTAAACTGAATGGCTGGTGGAGGAACTGGTTTAATCGACCTAAGCGTAATGAGCATCTCCCTAATCTGCTCTAAACTCGGTTCATAAACATAACCAGCTGTAGCTGCATTCGCAAAGCACACTGGACATCGCATGTTGCATCTATTGGTCACATCTATTATTGCTAGTACCGTATGTGATTTATGGTTTGGGCAAATTCCGCAGTCGAATGGACAACCATTATTTTCTTTCGTTAATGGATTTTCAATTCCAGATCCATAGTGAGCATACTTTTCAGCCCACTTATATAACTCGTAGTCTGAAAATGTGTAGGTATCTTCAAAGTATCCGTGCTCAGGGCAAGTCTTCCTAATTTTAACAGTACCATTATCATCAACAAACACTTCTGCATCTATAACCTTCAAGCACTTGGGACATAGGCTCTTAGTCTTCCTTAGCACCTCCAATTAATACCACCTCAGCTTGAGAGCCTGAATAATCGTTAAATAGTTAATTTCAGTATAGATATTTCAAGCTAATCCAACAATTCAAACGGTGATATGTATGAGTTTAGATGAAGTAATGGTGAAGCTGAAAAAGCTTGGTTTGAGCAGCTATGAAGCAAAAGCATATATTGCACTCATTGAGGGGGGCCCAATGACTGCAAGTGAACTAAGCACAATTGCATCAATACCCTACTCAAAAATCTATGGAGTTTTAATGAAACTTAAAAATAGAAATTTAATTGCAATCGAGAGGGGAAGGCCAAGCAAGTACTTTGCCAGGCCACCAGCCGAAGCAATAAGGGAATTGGCATCAAATTTAAGGGAGCATCTAAGTGAAGTTGAAGAATCACTCATTAATGAACTGCAACCAATATACGATAGAATTTATGTTCAGGAAAGACCTGAAGTGCTAATTTTAAGGGGAATAGCAGCAGTCATAAAGAGAATAGAGGATAGTATTGAAAGAGCAAGAACTGAGATTGAACTGGCTATTCCACTGAAGCTCCATCCAGTAATTGAGAAACTAATAGATAAAGTATTATCAGCAAGTAGTAGGGGAGTTAACGTTAAATTGCTAATCGACTACGCTGCAGAGGAATTGTGCGAATTAATTGGAGATAAAATTGAAGTGCGCCTACGAGAGAAAATGTTTGGCGGTGGAGCAATAATTGATGAACGCGAAGCAATAATAATGCTTGAATTAAATGGTGGAAACATAATTGCCATATGGTCTAATCACGGGCAACTAGTTATGCTGGCCAAAATATACTTCAACTACCTTTGGAGAGATGCCCAAAGACCAGCTTACTAGTGCTTTTCTATCAACTCCTCAATTCCACTACTAGTAATGGTAAATGTAAACCAATTCGTCTTATGTGGAGCACCCTTCATCTTGCGAACTCTAAATTGCTTAACTAAAAATCCCTTCTGCATTAAGTTTGGATCATACCTTAAATCAATTATTCCATCAACAACATACTCAAGTATCTGCTCTAAATCGTCAAATGGCTTTATTCCAAAGTGAAATGTTGCAAATACGGTTACTAGCCTCTCCTTAGCAGCTTCAGCTCTCCAAGTCTTAATTGTCTCTAAAGCAACTGCAGATTCAGTAATTGAGATGAGCTCTGTAAGTGAATCTATAAATACAGCGCCAACTCCATTCATGCCGAGCTCATCCATGGTATTAATGAACTTCTGAGTTAATTGATGCATATTCCTTGGATTATCAACATATATAACATACCTTGGAAGCTTAGACTTATCAGGTCCCATTCTAAAGGAGTAGCAGTCTATGAAGCGAAGCAAACCTTTATCAGCATACTCCTTCAAATCCCAGTTAAAGCTAATTGCATTTTGCTCTATTGCTAGTGGAGCATCATCAAAGCACATGAAGATGCATGGCTCATTTCTCTTCAATCTCTCATGCATTAATTGGAGAATGAAAACAGATTTACCAGTACCACCTTCACCAAGTATCATAACCATGTTATTCCTAGGGATACCTGCTGGTAAAGCCTTATCCAACACTGTAATTCCAGTTTTAACTCTAGTCACTGAAACCTTCCAATTCAAGTGCAACACCAAAACTAGTTATTCCAACTTAAATAATTAAATTTCGTGAGCGGGCGAAGACTAGATTAAGAGGACATCGAATATATAACTAGTCCGGTGGAAAATTGAGGGTCATAAGTGTGAGACTACCTGAAGCATACATCGAGCTAATAGATGAGCTTGTTAGAACTGGAATCTATCCATCTCGAAGTGAAGTAATAAGAATAGCTTTAAGAGACTTCCTGAGAAAGGAAATTGAAATACATAAGGAAAGAATGAGAGTGTTGAGGAAGCAAATGTAATGAATGCATTCAACCATTTAAATGGTGAGGTTAGAAAGGTAATAGATAAGTTTGGATATAAGCAGCCCACAGTAGCTCAGGATAAAAGCATACCAGTAATAATGTCGGGACACCATACACTACTCATAGCACCAACAGGCTCAGGCAAAACTGAGGCAGCATTATTCCCAATATTCAGCAAAATAGTTGAGGAAAAGCCTAAGCATGGAATTCTCGCACTATACATCACACCTCTAAGAGCACTCAATAGGGATGTATTTAGGAGAATGGCTCAAATAGCAAGTGAACTCAAAATCAGCCTATCCATTAGACATGGAGACACACCCCAAAGAATAAGGAGAATGCAGGCACTAAAGCCACCACACATACTAATAACAACACCAGAAACACTACAGGCAATTCTCCCTGGGAAAATAATGAAGGAACACCTACGAAATGTGAAATGGGTTATCATAGATGAAATACATGAACTAGCATGTGATAAAAGAGGAGCACAACTAGCACTAGCACTTGAAAGGCTCAGGGAAATTACTGGCGGAGAATTTCAGAGAATAGGACTCTCAGCAACAATTGGATCACCAAAATTAATTGGAAAATTTCTGGCTGGAAGCAATAGGGATGTTAGAGTAGTGAATGTTTCTGCCGAGAAAAAGTATGAGGTAATTGTTGATGTAGCAGATGAGAAAATTGAAGATAAAGAGCTGGCAATAAAGCTTGAAGTTCCAACATCAACTGCCAGCAAGCTTAGATACATAATCGATGTAATTAGGAAGAAGAAATCAACACTCATATTCACGAATACTAGGGAAATGGCTGAAGTACTCGCATCAAGACTTAAAGTACTAGATCAAAACCTCAAAATAAAAGTACACCATGGATCCCTATCAAGAGAGGAGAGAATTGAAGCAGAAGGCAAGTTCAAGAGAGGAGAGCTCAATGCACTAATCTGCACTTCATCACTTGAACTAGGACTAGACATTGGAGTAGCAGACTACGTAATCCAATACATGTCCCCTAGACAAGCAACAAAGCTAATTCAAAGAATAGGTAGAGCAGGACACAAGCTCTGGGAAACATCCAGAGGACTAATCATAACCTCAAACGTAGACGATATACTCGAATCAACTGCCATTGCGAGGAGAGCCTTGAAATGGGAGCTAGAGGAAATTCAGCTCTACGACAAACCACTAGATGTACTAGCACATCAGCTTGTAGGATTAGCCATGGATCTAAGAATAGTTAAAATAGAGAAAGTACTTGAAATAGCCAGGAGAGCATATCCATTCAGAAACCTATCACCTGAGGAAATTGAGAGAGTTGCAGAGCTAATGGATAGCATTGGAATACTGAAGTATGATAGTGAAAGCAAAATAATTAGGCTTAGAAAGGGGGCTTGGAAGTACTATTACGAAAACCTATCAGTAATACCCGATGTAAGGAAATTCACAGTCATAGATATTGCATCTAGGAAGCCCGTGGGAGACCTGGATGAAGAATTCGTCGCAATATATGGATTCAAAAACGAGCCATTCATATTAGCGGGTAGAACATGGAAAGTTGTTAGAATTTCAGAGGATGAATGCAAAGTTTATGCTATACAAGTTGAAAATGAGCTGGGAGCAATACCAGCATGGATAGGAGAGCTAATTCCAGTACCATTCGAAGTAGCCCAGGAAGTAGGAGAATTAAGAGAAAAAGTAGTTTCAGAAGGCATGGCACTCAATGGATATCCAATAACACATAGAGCACTCGAAAAAGCGAGGAGAGAACTCGAAGAACACCTAAAGTGCGGATTACCCCTACCAACAAGTAAAAGAATTGTAATTGAAGGGCTGGGCAGCATAGTAGTTATACATTCATGCTTGGGAACCAAGGCAAATAAAGCACTATCAATATTGCTAGCGCATGAACTGACCAATAGACTTAAATGCGCTGTCAAAACCTACAGTGATTCCTACAGAGTATTACTGAATATTCCAAAGGCAATTAGGGCAAAATCAATTGCAAATCTAATAATGCAATTAGCTAATGGAATTACTGAGGAAGAAGTGAGAAAAGCAGTGAAATCAAGTGACGTGTTTAAGTGGAAGCTATATCATGTAGCTAAGAGATTTGGAGTAATATCAAAGGAAGCCCCCTTAAGCAAAGTGAGCAAAATAATAGGCTTACTTGAAGAAACACCAGTTGAGGAAGAGGCAGTAAAGGAGGCCATACATGACTACTTCAATGTAAGAAAATTAATGGAGTACTTAGCCGAGATCAAGAGAGGTGAAGTTGAACTGGCAGTTCATGAAGGATCAATTAAGGATGGAGCCTCAACACTAGCATACTACGTTCTCAATGCAGCACTACCATACGACATTATACCACCAAAGAAAGCAGTTGCAACATTAATTGAAGTAGTTAAGAATAGGTTGATGAATAGGGAAGTATTACTGATATGCGTCTACTGCGCGGATTGGCATACAGTGAGGAAAGTGAAGTATATTCCAGATGAAGTTAGATGCCCAAAATGCGGTGCAAAGGCAATTGGAGTAGCCCATCCAAGCCAAGCCCACCTAGTAAAATTGGTTAAGAGATGGAGGAAGAAGAGAGGTAAAATTAGGAGAAGTGAAATGGATGAACTAGAGAAGTTGAAGAGAACTGTTGGGCTAGTTATGACATATGGTAAAAAAGCAATAATAGCACTATCAGCAAGAGGTATAGGTCCGACAACTGCATCCAAAATCCTAAGCAAATACCATGAAAATGAGGAAGAGTTCTATGCAGACATACTTGAAGCCGAAAAAGAATACCTTAGAACAAGACCATACTGGAATTGAAGAATATTCGGCAATTAAGTAATTAAAATTAGAAGCAGCACATAATCTAGGGGGCTAAATGGCAGTTATACCTGGCATTGAAGTATTAAAGCTCAATTACATTAGAGAACTCATATCCCAGGAAATTCAAATTCAACCTGCAGGTGTAGAATTAACATTAAGAGAAGTAGAGGAGTTCCTCGATTCCGGATACATAGACTTAACGAATGAGAGGAGGAGAATATCCAAGTGTAGAAAGCTGGAATTTGATGAGAATGGAGGCATCCATCTCAAACCGGGAGCCTATAAGGTTAGATTTAATGAAGTAGTCAATGTACCCGAAGATGCAATTGCAATAGGATTACCGAGATCCTCACTCTTGAGAAGTGGAGTAGCAATATTCTCCGCCCTATGGGATCCAGGATATAAGGGGAGAAGTGAATGCCTACTAGTCGTATTTAATCCCCATGGAGTATACTTAGAGAAGAACGCCAGGCTAATTCAGCTAGTATTCATTAAGCTAACACGTAAACCACATAGGCTATACATGGGTGCATATCAGAAAGAAAATATTGAAGAAACTAAGTGAAGCCGATTCTCGGATAGACAACTTTCTTTAAGCGCTCCTCAACCTCTCTAGCCCGCCTTTCATAAAAGTTCTCTCCAGTTGAGTCTATTGCGATCATTAGTGGACCAAAGTCCTCAACTTCAATAACCCACATGGCTTCCGGAACACCCAAATCAAGCCACTCAACCCTAACAACCCTCTTCATAGCACCACTAGCTAGAACAGCAGCACCCCCAGTAAATATGGCATAGACAGCACCAAACTTCTTGCATGCATCAGCAGTTTTAGCTCCCATACCACCCTTACCAATAACCATTCTCACACCAGTTCTCTCAATAAACTCAGCCTCATAAGGCTCCATTCTAGAGCTAGTTGTGGGGCCAGCTGCAATGATTATCCACTCACCATTCCTCCTCTGAACTACGGGTCCACAATGATACACCGCTAAACCTCTCAAGTCAATTGGAAGTTCCTCACCTTTACGAAGCAGCTCTAAAGCCCTTGCATGTGCTGCATCTCGAGCAGTTATAATTGTCCCAGTCAAGTAAACTATGTCTCCAACTCTAAGCTTCCTAACATCATCCTCACTTAAAGGAGTTTTCAACCTATATTCAGTCATCTAGCTCACCTCCCCCAATACTCATTCAAAACTTTATGCGTAATGAACTCGACATCACCATTAGGGCTAATTCTAACCTTAGATCTCCTAGCAGCCCAGCAATTGAATGCCAGTCCAGCTGCAAATGTCGCTGGATGCCTATGGGCACAATCCACATGAACTGCAAGTGCAGTAGTCTTGCCGCCAACACCATGAGGACCAACACCAAGGGAATTTACGAGTTCAAGTAGTTCATCTTCAAGCTCGGCGATTTCGCGATTCTCATGTTTAACACCAATAGGCCTCAATAGGCACTTCTTGGCAAGCTTCATGGCAATATCAATGGTACCACCAATACCAACACCAATAACCACAGGTGGACATGGCTTAGCAGCCCATTCAGCAACAGTATCGACGACAAGCTTCTTCACGTACTTCAAGCCTTGAGCTGGTGAGAACACCCTAGCAATGCATGGAGCTTCACTGCCACCACCCTTCGGGAAAGCAGTTATTTCTAAAACATTGCTCTCAGGAACTACTTCCCACTCAATCCAGGGAATATATCTTCCAGTATTATCACCGCTATTAACTTTCGTTAAAACATCCACTGCATTCGGCCTTAAGGGGATATTCCTCGTAGCCTTAATGGTAGCCCTCCTCAATATTTCACTAAGCTTACCCTTGACGGGGAAGTTTTCTCCAACCCTTAAATAGAATATTATCAGCCCAGTATCCTGGCAAATTGGCTTCCCCTCTTTCTCAGCTATTTCACAGTTCTTCAGGATTGCCTCTAGCTGCGATTTGGCTAGTGGATTCTCCTCTGCATCCCTAGCTCTTATTAATGCCTCTTTAACATCTGGCGGTAATATGGTCACTGCACCCTTCAATAGGAGAATTGCCGCCTTCTCAATAATCGAAGGTAAATCCACTGACAAATAAAGCCCTACTAGAAGTTAATCATAAATAGTAAATAAGGCTACTGCTTCCTCTTACCCTCCACTTCGTGTAGCCAATAGCTACCTCTATCAGTAACCTCCTTCTTCCAAATGGGAACTCTACTTTTAACCATATCAACGAGCTTCTTTAAAGCTGAAAAACCATCAGCTCTATGCTTGGCTGCAACACCAACAATCATTGTGCGCTCACCAACACCAATGCATCCAACTTCATGATATATACATGCAGAGAAAACCCTGTTTTGATCGACAACCTTCCTAATCAGCTTCTCCATCTCTTTTACAGCCATCGATTCATAGGCTTCATATTCCAAATGCTTAACTCTACCACCTAGAGCCCCCTCCTCCCTAACAATACCAATGAAAACTATTACGCAGCCAACATTCTTAGACGATGAAGCCAGCCTACTAACCAATTCGTTTAGGTCAATCTTATCCAGCCCACCAAGCCCAACAATTATTGAATCCAAGACATTTCACCCGTAAAATTTAAGGTAAAAATTGTTAAATGCCGTTTTGGAGCCCACTGAAATGATCAGAGGGCACAATTACGTTGGGTGGAAGGAAGTCAGCAAGTGGAGATGCATTAGATGCGGTCAATGCTGCATAGCCTTCGCCATACCCCTAAAATTTATTGAAGCACTAAGATTAACTAGGAAGTATGGGCCAGTTGTGATCCAGGCAGGTGGAAAGTACTATTTAGCCAAGAAGCCGGATGAAACATGCATATTCCTCAAATATAATGGGCCAATAGCATACTGCCAAATATACCTGGAGAGGCCGGGATGCTGCAAGCTATATCCATTCCACATATCCAGAAAACCACTTCCCAATGTTAATCCATCAAGCGCCAAAGCTCTAATTGGAGGAGAAACACTCTACATCTATATTGATGCAGCATGCCCAGGCGTAGATGACAGAATGGGTTATCCAATTAAAAATTTAATTCCAAAGGCAGTTGAACTCTGGAAAATTTATCGCAGAATAATTTAACTATTTTAAGCCCTTAAAAAGCCTATCTATAACTGAAGGCCTAATTATCGATTTAACCGAACTAAACGTTTCATCAACTTCACGCTCATCCTTAAATCTAGCTATTACATCAGCTGAGCAATCCTCACCATAAACGGCTATGCTATAAGAAAACTGCTTAAGCATTATATCGCATCTAAATGAATGCGTGCTTGGATCCTCAATTAGCCCTCTCAACTTGAACTTCTTAACCCTCCCCTCAATTTCAAGAATCTCATTACTAGTAAGTCCAGTTATGCTCATGAGTAAATTGCATGAAGATGCATTCCTCATAATCGACTTCAATAGCCTAGCAACACTGCTAAGCTCCCTAACACCAGAGAACATGAAGCGTGAAATAGCTCTATTAATGGAGAAGTCTATGCAGACCTTTAAATTAGATATTGAGCCCTCCTTAAACACCATCATATCATCGGTTTCCTCACTCAACTTCCAAGCACTCATTATCGAACTCCTAACTATGTTCTCATAGCTTGAAGCACTTCTATCAAATAGCTCATAGTAGCACGTGATTCTTCCCGAAATGCTTATCCCCCGAACCAATCTACACACCACTCATCTAAACCTTGGTCAACTTACATTTTAACTTTGACCCAATTAGCAAGGTAAAGATTATACGTGAGATCACACATCAATTAACCGTAAAGTGGTAGATAATGGCTGCATGGACCGGTAAACCTAAGCTTGAGAGGGAAAGAGAGGAGGGAAACGTAGAGTATAAGCTGAAAGTAGTTAGCCCAAGTGAGGATAGGATTGAAAGATTGGCAACGCAAATGCGCTATAGATTGAAGGAAGGCGGTGGAGAGGCAATATATGAGCTGGGAGTCTCTGATGACGGTGAGCTAATAGGCTTAAATGAGCAGGAATTAAATGAAAGCTTGAAGTGGATAAATGAGGCAGCAAAGAAAATTGGTGCAAAAGTAACTCTCCTAAGAAAGGGGAGAGGTAGGAGGGGAGTAGTCGCAGAACTGCTTGTAAGACTAGTTAGAGAGGACTTCCCAATCTACGTAATGGTTCCAGTGCTGGGCAACGTTGATAGCGGCAAATCAACCGTAATAAGCGTTCTATGCACTGGTGAACTAGATGATGGCAATGGCTCGGCGAGAAGCAAGGTTGTGAGATTCCTACATGAACTCAAAACAGGTAGAACATCATCAATTTCAAGCCATCTACTCGGATTCGATGAAACAGGCAATATAGTGAACTATAGGGTTGCCGCACCACTAGATGAATCGGAAATCTTCCTCAACAGCTCCAAAGTCATCTGCCTAGTAGACCTCGGTGGACACGAGAGATACCTAAGAACAACACTTAAAGGAGTAACAGGTAGAAATCCAGACTACATAATGCTTTGTGTAGCAGCCAATGCAGGAATGATTGGAACCGCTAAGGAGCATTTGGGAATAGCAGTCGTACTGAAAATACCAGTCTTCATAGTAATAACGAAAACAGACATAGCACCAAAACAGGTTCTCGAAAAAGTCCTAAGTGAAGTTCAATACATATTGAAGAGGCCAGGAATAAACAAGATACCAATGATAGTTAACGATATAGATGATGTAGTAGTAGCAGCAAGAAACATGGCTGGAGGTAGAATTGCACCAATATTCCTAGTATCAAACACAACAGGTGAGGGACTGGAACTACTAAGGAAATTCTTAAACATACTCCCACCAAGACTTAGATGGGAAGAGAAAATTAATGAGCCATTCAAAATGTACGTTGAAGAGAAGTTTAATGTGAAAGGCGTAGGCACAGTTGTAAGCGGCCTAGTTCTCCAGGGGGAGGTAGAGGTAGACGATTACCTACAGCTAGGCCCATTTAGAGATGGCAGCTTCAGACTAGTCAAAGTCAGATCAATACACGTCAATAGGGTAAGCGTAGACAAGGCAATTGCAGGGCAAGAAGCATGCCTAGCACTTAGAAATGTGGAATTTGATGAAGTTGAGAAGGGAATGTGCATCTTAGATGAAAGCTTAACTCCAAGAGCAGTTAAAAAGTTTAGAGCAAAAGTCACAATACTACATCATCCAACAACAATTAAGAGAGGATATCAAGCAGTACTGCACATTTACACCATTAGGCAAGCAGCAAAGTTCACTTGGATGTCAAAGGAACCCCTCAGAACCGGTGATGTCGCATTAGTCAACCTAGAATTCTGCTATAAGCCAGAATACGTAATTTCAGGAGACTGGTTCGTCTTCAGAGAAGGCAGAACTAGAGGCTATGGTATTATACAGGAAATCTTGGATTAATGAAATAAAAGTGTTTAGGATATAGCCATCAACTTAAACTTCTCAGCAGCCTTAGCGGGATCACTTGCCCGAAATATTGATCTGCCAATAATAAAGTACCTAGCTCCAGCCTCAAGGCAATCCTTGATCCTCCCACCTTGAGCACCAATTCCCGGAGAATATATTGGAACCCTATCCCCCAAAACCTCAAAGACTTCCCTCACCTTAATAGGATATGTTCCACCAACAATAGCTCCATCAGCACCCCACTTCAAAGCTCTTTCAGCAAATATTAGATATAGTGGTTTCAATTCACCAGTTGAGGGATCAGCAATCTTCAGCTCATAGCTCTCAGGCGCAGCTCTATGAGAAGTGTAAACTAGTAAAATAATGCCCCTCCCACCATACTCTCGAGCAACCCTAAATATGGGCTCAATACCCTGCTCCCAACCCACAATTGGATTAACTATTAGAGCATCGAATCCAGCTTCAAAATAATGCTTCGCAGCCCACTCATTTGTATGCCCAACATCGCTAAGCTTGCAATCCATTATTACTGGAAGCTCAAGACTATGAGCTAAGTCGATGATCCTCTTAACCCCGCGATATAGTCCAAGCGGTAAAAGGAGCTGCATATTTATCTTCACAGCACATATGTGTGGACTAACACTCCTCAAAATTTCAACAGCCCGATTCATGAGTTCATCGGCACTCATTTGGCTTGGAAGAGCAGATACATCAAGAGCTAAAACAATTCTACTTCCACGCTTGGCCGATGACTCCTCAATGAAATCCCTAAACTTCAAGACACCACCCACAAATAATCCATTCAAGGAAACTATTAAGTGTTGCAGTTCTACTTGGGAAGCAATAGCTCACCAACCAAGTTCAAGCCTTCATCAACCACAACAACCCTATTGAGTGAAATAGCATATATGAAGTCATCAATGTAAATTGACCTTATAGCTCCATCAAGCTCCACTACACCCCTCAAGGAAAGCTTGCCAGAAGCAATATCAACATCAACTACATAAATTCCACCGCTAACCTTGCTTAATATTGGAACCATAAAGTACATATCTTCAGCATTTAATGTGAAAGCCTTATGATCACGGAGCACAGGAGAATAGCAGTACTCTGAACCCAAATCTATAGACGAAATTTCCCGTATATTCGAGGGATCAGATATATCGAATAGTGAAATCCTAATCCCCCTCAATGAACCAGTCCAACTCCCCCCAACACCAATACCAATCAAATACTTGTCACCCAGCGGATGCAAGTACTCTGAATATCCAGGAATCTTTAGGAAACCCACAACCCTAGGATTCCTTGGATCGGACAAATCAATTCCATATAGCGGATCCACCCTCCTGAAAGTCACTAGAAACATTAGGTCACCCAAATACCTCGCCGCATATATTCGCTCTCCAATAGCTAGGCCTTCAAGCTTACCAATAACGCTCAGATTTTCATCAAGAACATAAACATTGCTCCCATAATTTGCTCCCCCACCAATACCCAGCTCTGTTGTAGCAATTCTAAAGTATCCATTCCACTCATCCATTGAAAACTGATCAAAAACAGTACCCGGGACTATTGTGGAGGCAATGGCAGTAATATTGAGACCATCAAGCCTAAACTTGTAAATCGATGTTTCACCTCCAAACTTCAAAGCAGACCTGACAATCACCTCTCTAACATGCATGAGCAATGCCTCTTTCCAACTACCATTTACACTACTAAGCCACTCAGCTATAATGCCTATAGCTTTACGATATCTATTGGTACTAGAGGTATTTTCACCGAGCACGTTATCAATGCGCACTTTAACATTTTGAGGCATAAATTTCGAAAGCGCAGATAGAACATTGTTCATTAACTCATCAGATATCCTAACAAATCTGCTGAAAAGCAAGTATAGATGGTGCCTAGACATGTATAGGTAACTTGAATAACTGGTTAAGAAAACACATTTACTAAACTCTCCAGATGAAATATCAACTGCAATCACTATTGTAAATGCAGTGCCAATATCGAGATTGGAGTAACCTATGCTAGCTGGTTGAACGCGCACACCATTAACTAATGGGATGAATACCTCACCTTCAACTAGAGTTGGATGAGACACCACCACATATAGGAAATTGTCAATTAACCTCGAGCCAATATATGAACCAGTAACATTAATGCATTTAAAGAGAGCAGGTTCATCAATATTGGAGATGTCATAAATCACCACCGTAGTATTCAATATCACTGGTCTCCTTTTAATTGAGGGAGATCTAGAACCCTCAAGCAAGCATTTATAATGCGTGGTGGATGCTATCACTACTAATCTATCTCCACTGATAAACAGCCCCTTAATTGTATAGCCCTTCTCTAGGATTATCATTGAAGCGAGTGAAAGCTCGGATGGAGGATAAGCTTTCAATATGTAAACTCTATTTTCGGATGCTAGAAATAAGTATAGGCCGTTAGTCTTCACTATGTCAGCTTCATCAACTCCTGGAACTTGAACATTAGTCTTAGAATACTCTATTGAACGAGGCTGAAAGGTGGATTTCAGAATTGGAAAAATTGCTTGCTCCGCTGATATGAGAGGTACAATTGCAGGATATCCTAGGGATAAGAGATTTCCCGCTTCAATGAAGCAAATCAACTCCTCGTAAGACTCAAAGAACTTAATTGATGAATTACTAGAGAGCGAGAGCCTCCTAGAAGGCTTTTCGATAGCACTTCTTGAAGCATGGAAAACTACCATTAGCATTATCAGTATTAGGAGAATAGTCTTAACTGATCTCCTCATCAAATCACCAACAATACTGATGGTAAAACCAACATAAAATGCTAGGGTTTTGAACAAAAGTTCAATTTCAATGAACACTAAATACCAGGGCTTACGCATTCTTACTCTTTATGAGCTCCATTAGCAATCTCAACAACTCACTCTTAAGCTCGATGAAGCTTATTGGAGGCATGAATTCTGGAATAAATTGTCTTATCTCACTTAAAGTGATAGGGTTCCTGTACCTTCTCGGATTGAGCACTTCTATAGCCATTACCCTGCGCTTAGGCTTTATGTATGGTTCATCTAAACTTGATATTCCATAGTCGCCTGAAGTTAGGAAACGCCACATAGCTTCACCACTACCAATAATAATTCTCCCAGCAGTGAATTCACCGACTATAGCCTTTACGGGAGCAGAAGCATAAATTATAACTCGATCACCACTACTAATTCCACTAACCCTAGCTCTAACCTCAAACTTCTTCCTACCGCGAAGAATTTCCTCTGCAAAAACTGGCTTAATGGACATCAATATATACTTCAATTTCACACCCCAATTAGTCCTCTAACCGCATCCTCCTAAGCTCAAATACAACAGTACCACCACTAGTATAGGGTTTACCTGGATCTGGGCATTGCAAGTAACCCACATCATCAAGCTCGCCTATACCAAGCTCCCTAGCAGAAATGCCTGATAGGAACTTGGATAAAAGAGTTAGCATTGAGGATAATGCATGAATGCAAATCTTCACCTGCTGACCCGGCTTTATATAAAATTTCTCGATAACAAACCTATCTCCAACCCTGTAATTACATGCACAGTAGCCTCTAACCTCTCTAACAATAACTTCAACACGATATGCTTCAACCATAAGCTTCACCTCCAAATTTAGAAGTTAAGCTTAAATTGAAATATTACGCTATTTAGTTGGGCGATGAAGAGGGCTGGTATTACTAGAACATGAATTAGATGTAGAAAGACACCAGGACTGAGCCCAATACATTAAATCTATTTTAGACCCATTCAACCTCTAAATAGTAGCGGGAATGACTTATGGTTCAAATTAGGATAAGCGATGATATAAAGCAGACATTTAAGGGAATCTCCATTGGATCATCACTCATTAAAAATGCGAATACAGTTGAGAGATGCAACGAACTCGATGAGGAAATTAGGAGAGTTGAATTCTGGGTTAAGAGAAACTTCACACTAGAAGAACTGAAAAACCACCCAGTAATCAGAGCTTATAGGGACTTTTATTGGAAGATAAAAATCGACCCAACAAAGCAGAGGCCATCAGCTGAAGCATTAATAAGAAGAATACTTCGTGGAAAAAGCATTCCGAGAATTAACTGTGCAGTTGACGCATATAACTTAGCTTCCATTTTAACGCAAATCTCTATTGGAGCATATGACTATGATAGAATAGTTGAGCCATTAATGCTCAGATGGTCTAGGGATGGAGAGGAATTTTGGCCCATTGGCGGAGAAAAGAAGACCATAAGAAAACAGCCAGTCATAGCTGACTCCAAGAAAATAATAAATCTCTATCCGCATAGAGACTCGGAGCTGACAAAGATCACCAATGAAACAAGGAACATCCTAGTAATAGCCTGTGGTGTACCGGGTATCCCAAATAATAAAGTTGTTGAAGCATCTGAAATGGCGGCCAAATACATAGCGAAGTATTGCGGTGGGGAAGTAGTCGAGGTTAATCTGGTAATCTAACCACCTAACTTAATAATTCAAATTACCGTTAAGTAAGTGGTGAAGCATATTGAGCAAATTTAAAAGGAGAGCACCTGAACCACCCCTAACACCAGTAGAACCATTACTCTATGAACCCCACTGGACCGGAGATGTGCTCAAACTGTTAATGCATATAACTAGGAAAATAAATGAGCAAGATAAGAAGCTGAATGAATTAATAAAGAAAGTTGATGAACTAACAAGCCAAATAAACCTGCTAATTAAAAAATTGGGGGAGCCTTCCTAACATATCTACCAGTAATTGGAATCTCAGCTCCACAATAGGGACACTTCTTTTTCTCATTTAATCGATACTCCACTACTCGAAAACCATACCTCTTAATTAACAGCTTACCGCAATTATGACAATAAGTGTTTTCATAGGGGTGGCCGGGAACATTTCCAATATAAGGATAATTGACGCCCATCTTCTTAGCCAACCTATATGCAAACTCCAAGGTCTCCACTTTGGTTGGCGGATTATAGAACTTAAATGCCGGATAATACCTAGTAAAGTGGATGGGAGTATTGGGGCCGACATGCTTTAAATGCTGCTCTATAACCCATTTAATACAGTCCTCATCATCATTAACTCCAGTAACTATTAAATTCACTATTTCAACATGAATCCCCATATTCAATGCCTTCTCAGCGTTTCTCCAAACATATTCTACATGAACACCCCCACAATACTTGTTATAGACTTCCTCGTCACCCTTAACATCAATTTTCAATCCATTTAAACCAGCCCCCCTAAGCATTTCCAGGGCTTCTAAGCTCATGTATCCATTACTCACATAAGTATTGTATAAACCTCGTTTAGCTGCCAGCTTAAAGCAGTCAAGTGAAAACTCAAATAGCATTAATGGCTCATTAAAGCTCACACATAAGCCCTCATCATTCCTCCTCAAAGCCAGCTCAACAACTCTCTCTGGAGAAACATAATGAGCAGTTTTAGGTTCAGGAAGCTGCTTGCTCAAATGCCAGTTTTGACACCATAAACAGTAGAAGTTGCAGCTCCATGTGGAAAATGTTAGTGCAGATGAGCCAGGCCAAAAATGGAAGAAGGGCTTAATTTCTATTGGGCGGCTTTCAATGGCACTCAAATCCCCATAAGTCAAGGTATAGAGCTCACCATCAATATTAACTCTAGTACCGCAAAAACCCCTACCATTAACTTGAATTTTACATCTGCGCTCACATAAACAGCACTCAACAACATTGCCTCTAAGCTTCCTATACAGTAAAGCTCTTTTAACAGTCGGATACCTTAATAATTCCTGCAAAGCCAACTACCACAATACCATTAGCAAACGACCGTAATAAGCTTGAGCACTCAAATTTATAGAACAGGAGTATAGATTAAATGCTAGACGGTGAAAATATTGGAGCACACCATTAAGGAAGGAGACTATGTCCTCCTATATCTAAACAAGCGAAGAACATACCTCGTCAAGGTCAAGTCAAACACCACTCTCCATACACATAAGGGGTACATTAGACTTGAAAACTTGATAGGTAGGAAATTCGGCGATGAAATTGAAAGTCACCTAGGAGTTAAATTCGTAATTCTTAAACCAACACTAAGAGACTTCATAATGAAGTTCAAGAGGAAAACACAAATAATATACCCAAAAGACATAGCCCTAATTATAATGTACACTGGAATTGGCCCCGGAAGCAAAGTTGTTGAAGCAGGTACTGGGACAGGTGCATTAACAAGTGCATTAGCATATTATGTGAGGCCAAATGGAAAAGTGTTCAGCTATGAAATTAGAAGTGATGTACTTGAAGTCGCAAAGAAAAACTTGGAGAAAACTGGACTAATAAACTACGTTGAGTTCAAACTTAAAGATGTAACTGAAGGCATTGATGAAAGGGGAGTTGATGCAGTAATACTTGACATGGCAACTCCATGGAAAGTAGTACCTCATGCATATGAAGCATTAGCTGACTGGGGAGTATTTGCAAGCTATAGCCCAACAATAGAGCAAATAATTAAAACGGTTGAAGCACTGAGAAATCATGGATTTACATTTATTGAATGCTTAGAGAGCATAGTTAGAAACTTTAAGGTAGTTCCAGGAGAAACTAGACCGGAAACCCTAATGATCGGTCACACCGGTTATATGGTATTCGCAAGAAAAAAGAGGGGAGGATAGTTGAGGAAAAACTCAATATTAATAGCCATATTAGCCATAATATTGCTCGAAATAATTGCACCAACAATAGCTGAAGCTACGAGTGTAAATGGAGGCTCATATAGCTACATGTTGACAGTTGATGATGAAGGAAAAATCAAAGTCGAAATAAAATATAGCAGTGAGCTCAACAAGGGCTTTTCGTGGGTTCTGGTTCCCAAAAACTTCACGGAATGGAAATTAAGCGTAATTTCAGGTGAAATTGAGAGCTCAAAGATAACTGATGCATACACTAAGCTAGGTGAAAAATTCGTTTTCTACAATAACTTCACATTTAAGTATAAGAGCAATGGCCTCTTTGAAATGAAGATAACTTATGAAATGGACTATGGCTCAATAATAGTTGAACCAAAATGCTTCTTCTTCTCACCCCAAATAGGCTACTGCCCAAAAGATAGCTGCATAGTCCACATATTTCTACCCAAAACAGCTCAACTCGATCAAAATAAGATGAGCCCAAAAGCTGATGGAATAAGGGAGGGAGATAATTTCTACGAGGCAGTATTCTACTTAAAGGATAACATGGCGAGAATAGCAATAGAATATACCACAAGCAGGGAGGCAAGTGAAGTAGTTATTGAGAGGGGAATATTTAGCGTGAGAACACCCACCAGATACAAGCACTTAGCGGAAAGATTGCTCAATGCCTATGAAAAAGTATATGCAAACTTGACCAGAATATTCCACGTAAACTTAACTGAAGTTAAAGTGCAGTTCTATGCTCCAACACTCGAAGACCTTTGGATCGGGGGATTCATACCATTTAATGGCACGCACTTGGGAATCATAAACCTAAACTTATTCTATGTCAGGACAGCACTCGGCTATTGGGAGCAAATAGCTATACATGAACTCGTACATCACTTTGTCTGGGCAGCAGGCATAATGCCAGACCTCCTATGGTTCCATGAGGGATTAGCTGAATACGTAAGCTTTGAACTCACCTTGAAGGCAGGATGGAAGGGAGCCGAGGGAAGGAGAGTCAAGCTGGAGAAACTCGCAAAAGCACTGTATCCAGACTATGGATTCATTCAAGAATGGAAGCCAGGAGAACTTGAAGGAGATGTAATGAAGTACTATGCAGCCTCATACATGGTGGTTAAAGCCCTAGCCGATAAGTATGGTGGACTCAACTTCTATAGCGAATTCTTCAGAAAAATTAGGGGGCTCAAAAACGTCACATCAACAGATATGCTGATATACTACCTTAGCGCAGTGGCTGGCGAAGACTTAACTCTGAACTTCACAAACTGGAAATTTAATGTAATTAATATTTATGAAGTCCATGAGAAGATTAGGAGAGTGAAAGAAATTTTAAGTAGGCAAATAAAGTTTGCTCAACCATGGATAGCAATAGCTGAGAAGCTTGTTAGGGAAGCTGAGCAAAATGTTAGAAATGGAGATTTTAGAGGAGCATTAATCAAAGCTTCAATAGCAGAGTTCATAGCCAGCTTTGCACTAAGTTTAACCATTCTAAGCGCAGTAATATTATTGGCACTAATAGTTTTGAGAATGAGTGGTGGAGGAATTGAGCAAGAACGCTGAAGAAATTAAAATCATAGGGCTCAAAGGCATACCAGTAATTAAGAAGGGAGATAACTTGGCCAGAATAATATGTGAAGCAGCAGATAAACAGGGTGTTGGTATTAAAGATGGAGACATAATAGTCGTTGCAAGCAAAGTAGTTGCTAAGGCTGAGGGAAGAATAGTTCACCTAAATGAAGTCGAACCATCAGCATTTGCAAAGAGAATTGGAGAAGTTATGAGAAAAGACCCCAGACTCGTCGAGCTAGTATTGAGGGAGAGCAATAAAATCGTTAAAATGAAGTTCCGCCACCTAATAGTAGAAACAAAACACGGCTTCGTCTGTGCAAATGCCGGTATAGATAGGTCAAATGTAGCAGGAGAAAAAGATATAGTTTCACTTCTACCCGAAAACCCTGATGAATCAGCCAGGAAAATAAGGGAAGGAATTAAGAAAATCAAGGGAGTTGATGTAGCAGTAATCATATCAGATACATTTGGGCGTGCATGGAGAGCTGGACACGTAAACTTTGCAATTGGAATATCAGGTATGAAACCAATAAAGGACTATAGAGGGCAACCAGACATGTTCGGCTATACTCTAAGAGTAACCCAAATGGCCATTGCAGATGAACTTGCAGCTGCAGCAGAACTAGCAATGGGCAAATCTAGCGGAATACCAGTCGTAATAATCAGGGGATACAATTATCCGAGAGGAGAAGGAAGCTATAAGGAATTACTATATCCAGAGGAAAAAGATCTGTTCAGATAAACAAATTAATCGAAACAGCTTTAGTTAAAAGAACATTTAAGCTGAAACCTATCTCATGATGAAGCACTTAAAACGGAAATCTCCAATCACCTTTTTCCCAAACTAACCTCAATACGCACTATAGCCGAGAAAAGCATTGACCGAAAAGCATTAACTTAAAGAGTAAGAGGAGGGGAGAGCTTCTTTTAGTGAAAAAGAAGCTCAGAAAACAATTTTCTACAGAAAATTTTTGTAGAAAACCGTTTTAAACGAAAACTTTCATTAGAAAACAGTTTTACTCCAGAAAAAATAATTCAGACCTGAAATTTCAAATTCTAATCAATAGATAACAGATTGAGTTGAAAAATGGCTGTAGAAAAAAGATTAAAACGAATTTTCTCTGAAGTTACCTGTTAAAAATGAAAGATTTCTGAATAGAAAGCTTTTTAAGCTAAACTGGAGGTTTTAGTGAGACTAGGTGAGATGTACACCCAAATTCAGGTGGGGAGAGCGGTAGGACACCACGTCTATGGAAACCTATATGGATGTATCGAAGAGTTACTGAATAATCCAGAGTATCTAAAGAACATTGTGATTGAAGCTGTTGAAATTGCAGGTGCAAGACTCTGTCATGCAGAATCATACTCAGTTAATGGCTATGTCGCAGCCATAGCAATAGTAATGGAATCGCACATAGCCATACACGCCTGGCCCGAATACGGCTATGCAGCAGTAGATGTTTATACTTGCGGTAATACGGATCCCGAAGCAGCATTTGATTTTATTGTAGAAAAGTTGAAACCCAAGAGCTACACTAAATACTTTGTGGATAGATCGAGCAATTAGTACTATGATCTATGGCACTCAATATTGGGAGGGCAATACTTGGAAGCGGAGACATATAAGTGCATATATTGTGGTAAAGAAAGCACAAGCATAATATGCCCAAAATGCTTAGAAGAGAGGGATAGTGAAAGAATTAGACGTGAAATACTCTTTCTAATTGATGGAGTTCTACCCCTAAACATATTCAGGAAATTTCTATTAATAGCAATTGCGAGAAACATGCCCTCAATAATGAGCGAATACTTCAGTAGCAGAAATATTTTCCCGGAAATTGAAGGTAGAATAAAAGTTCATGCAGCTAAGAGGGAGATACTGGGAAGCTTTGAAATTAGAAATGGCGAAGTAGTTGATATTGTTAGAGCTGAAGGCATAGAGAAAATAACCTATAAGAGTAGAAGCAAACTTTCAAGCCTAAAATGGAGAGCACTCTATAGAGATAAAGGAGAAATCACTGGTGTAGCTACTGCATGGACCCTGAAAAACCTAATGAACGCGGGAGTCAATTTAAGTCTACTAACAATTAAACCAGTATCACTAAAAGCAGCTCAACATTAAAAAAGTAGTTAAAATATATAGTTAGGCCGAGAACATCATTGATAAGAGGTCAGTTATCGGCTTTGGATAGACGCCCAGAATTACAGTGATAAATGCTAGAATTAACATTGGTATAGTTGTCGCCAGTGGAGCTTCATGAACCTCATTTAAATGTTCTGGCAGTGGGCCAAAGAATATTCTTCTAATAGCCCATAAAGCATATCCAGCTGTGAGAACTGTTCCAATGAGAGCTAGAGCCGAAATTATTACTCTAATAGTATCATGTGCCTGAAAAGCCCCAGCAAATGCACCAGTAAATATTAGCCACTCACTCTGAAAGCCATTTAGTGGTGGAACTCCAGCAATTCCGAGAAAGCCTATTAGTGTGCAGGTAGCTGTTAGAGGCATTTTACCTGCAAGACCACCAAGCTTACTTATGCTCCTTATACCATGAGTTTCAAGCATTATTGCACCAGCCATCATGAACAATATGGCCTTACAGGTACCGTGGCTAACATAGTGGAATATTGAGCCAGCAATTCCCAGCGGATAAATGCTTGATATTCCAAATAGTAGATAACCCATCTGAGATATGCTCGAGTAAGCTAGAAGCCTCTTTATGTCATCCTGGGCTAAAGCCATTACACCGCCATAAATCATGGTTATCAGAGCAAGTACGCTGAGAGCAACTGCAAATTCACTTAAAACCTCTGGAAACAGTATGTATACAAGCCTCACCAGTGCATATCCTCCTAGACCTATCATTGCCGGCGATAGTAGAGCACTTATTGGTGTCGGCGCCTCAGCATGTGCATCGGGAAGCCATGTGTGTAGTGGTACTATAGCCATTTTCACTGCAAAGCCAAGGAACATTGCAAAGGCAATCCATCTAAGAAATGCTACTGGCTGATATTGCTTAACAAGTTCAAGCAGTCTCATTAAGTCAAATGAGCCATAGGCAGCGTAAACTGCAAGTATTCCTGCCAATAGTGATAGTGCACCAATGTGAGTATATATGAAGTACTTCAATGCAATCTTTTCTCGCTCACCATAACCCCAAATGTTTATTAGAGCCCATGAAGGTATCAGCATCAGCTCCCAGAAGAAGTAGAATTGAATTAAGTTGGCAGATAATGCAGTTCCCAGCATACCAACTGCATACAGTAAGTATAATGCGTAGTATGCTCCATGAGCAATACCGCTCTTACCGATTTTATGCTCCATGTATGGCATCGAGTAAATTGAAATTACAGCACATAGTATTGCAATAGTAAGCACTACTGGCATGCTCAGTCCATCAGCCAGCAAATTAAAGTATAATCCAGCTGAAGGAGCTATAGGCCAAACTCCAAGTATGCTCCCCCTCTTAGCCACGTAATCAACCAAGTACATTGCCACCAAAGCAGTATAGGCTAACGGTAAAAATGCTATCCAACCAGTTTTGGATCCAAACCACTTACTAGCAATGTACACTATTGGAACGAATATTAGTGGTATAACGATCATGTGTAGAAGGAGCTCCTCAACAGCCATGACTGCACCACCACACTCCCTGTAAAAGCTACTGCATATGGCAGTCTATATCATCCATATAAAACATTTATGCTTTATTCGATGAAATGGAACTATTAGCTAGTGAAGCAGCAATTTTCGGTGCAACTTCACTTAAAATGCGATTAACTGTATTCCTCACCCTCTCAACTAGCCTTCTTGAAATAATTCCCATTTCATGTGATCTAATGAGCTTCTCCTCATCGAGAATCTTCACTTCACCCTCCCTCGTAATACATACATCAACTTCTAAGTCAACATACCTCAAGTAGTTTGAGTACAGCTCAATTGGCGTATTAATATTTATGTACATACCCTTAACTTCTCCACTATGTGAGTAGTAAGTTGTCTTTAGAAACCACTCACCAATTTTAGCCTCCGTAATAGCGTAATCTCCAGGGGACTTCTCAATATTTAATCCATCATAAGTACCCCTGCCCAAAATTATCCTCCTTAGCTTTAGCTCACCAGTTTCCTCATTAAACTCCTCGATTAATGCTTTGCCGAGATTAATTTCCTTACCACTTAACTTCACATGCTTAATTGATATCATTTGCCCCTCACTTGGAAGATGAACAATAAATTCCCGAAGAAACTTTTCCCTCACATCACTTAGAGCCTCACCTCTACTAAGCAGTTTCTCCGCCATGTCAACTGAAACCGATACCTCCGGACTAAAAGCCTTGTAAAAATGATGACCGGGAATTGTTGGCACAACTCTACTTCTAATTTCATCCAAAGTCCTCTTCGATTCATGTGGAAACTCTATGTTTAAAACTACTTGGCCCTCGAGTACTAGTGCTGGAGCATCAATTTTATTTGAAAGCTCCATTAATTTCCTCCATTTCTCAATTAAAAATTCAATTTCACTCTTTAATTCATCTTCTGAAGCCCCTCCAGCTGCAGTTCTCCATATGATTCCCCAGCCCTCCGGCTTAATTGCTTCACCCAGCTTTATGAGATAGCTCCGCTTACTTGGATCCCTAATTCTCCTACTAACCTTAACCCGTCCACCTGGAACGAGCACAGCATACCTGCCAGCCAATTTAATTTGATCAGAAAGCACTGGACACTTACTTCCAAAATTCCTCTTTTCAACTTGAACGAGCATTTCCTTTAAGTCCTTTGGAATAGGCTTAGATGAATAGAGCACGCCAGTCACATCATCGGTGATCTGCACGAAAGCAGTCCTGCCGGATAAATCCACATGCTTAACTAAACCCTTATAGACTCCGCCTACTTGAACCCTCCACTCCCTAACAACTACATCTAACAAGTTGTTTTGAAGAGCAATTCTCAAAGCTTCATGCGATTTGTTGGTGCATAGGGCATAAACTCCCTGCCTATCACCTCTATCGAAAATATCTATGTCAAGAGGCTTTGAGACCTCATAAGAATTAAAGTTGAATCGCTCTTCAATAACATATGACGGTTGAACTATTTCAAAGCCCTCATCAAGTAAAAGCTTTGTGAGAGCAGTCGCATAGATTCCTCGAATTCTCACTTTAAACATCACCTTCACCGCTAAATGCGCTCCACCCTATATGCGCTGCCTACCCTCCTAATCTTAAATTCCACACCCAATATTTCTCTAGCCAATCTAATATTAGTTGATAAGTGCTCAGTAACTGTCCTTACAGTGAAAGTAGATGAGCTTTTCGCAAGGGCAATATAAGGTATGAGCATGTCGGCTAAGTGCGAATCGACTGTAGCAATTGATTTAAGCTCTAAAAGCAGTTTTCGAGCAGCTTCACGACCAACAACTTCACTAGGCTTGCCAAGTGCACCAATAGAGTCAGCTCCAATTCTAGAACCACACTCCAATATAGCCCACAAAACAATTGAACTACCCTTTTGAGCGGGATTGGAGAAATCATATATAACCTCTATTTCATTAACGTGAAATCCTTCACTTTTAAGCACGTTCCCTGCCGCTTTTGCTTGACGATCAGCAACTCTCCTATCTTTAAGGAAAGTGCATATGGATAACCCGTAAAGTCCAAGAATACTACCCCTCTCAGAAAAATCTACACCTCTAATTAGTCGAGTTGGATAAACCTTCAAGACTGCCTCGCCGAGCCCTTTTGGATAATAACCATACTTTTTAACTTCAATATCTGCCTTGACGTTCATTAGTTCAAGTACGGGTAAAAGAACTTTTCTAAGATAACCCATTGTAGGAGCACGATATACATCAGTACCACCCCTTATGACATGCACTTCCACAGGCCTCCTAGCAAAAACGCATATAGGTAGGACTGTGAGGAAAAGCATGGGTATACTACCAGCAGTTCCAATTTCAACTTCAATTCTGCCTCCATCAATTCCACCTGGCTTAAAATATAGCTCCCTAGATCCTATCCGGGCATTTTCAACTTCAGCATTGCAAAGCTTGGCAGCAGCTAGTACGGCTTTCAAATGCTGAGTCTTCAATCCGGGAGGCTTTCGCTTAGCCCTAATATTATAAATATGAAGCCCCTCACCCAAAATGGCTGAGAAAGCAATTGCAAGGCGTAGGACAGTTCCACTGCCACTACCTATTGAACCATCAATAGATATCATTTGAACACCCATTTTAATGGTAGGAGAGTAAAGAACTTCGCCATCAACTTTAAGCTACTCAGATCTATCCTCTCATTATCCCCATGAGCCAGCTTAACAATCTCCCTGCAATCAGAAGTAGGGCTGAGAGGAGCAAAACCATAAACTACTGCACCCAACTTCCTCGCATGCCTACTGTCGGATGAAGCAGGCATTATGTATGGAGCAACTCTAACATTGAAATCTGGAAGTAAGCTATTCATCACCCTCTCAATTGACATTAAAAACTCATCAACCAATGGCGATTGAGAAGCCTCAGAATACTTAACTACTTCAATCTCATAGCTTTCAATATCTTTCAATGCATCGCTTATACAATTTAATACGTAATTACGATCTTGACCTGGAAGAAGCCTGCAATCGAGAGTCAGCTCGCACTCACTTGGAATAACATTTTCCTTAACCCCGCCCCTAACAATAGTTGGAGATATAGTTAATCGTGTAATCGACTTAAGAAATGAAGCATATTCGGACTGCTTCCTCTCAATTAAAGTCATAAACAGATCTTCAAGTGGGCTAGTGAGAATTCTGAAAATAACCTTACCCATGAATCCATATTGAAACGTCAACAAGTCTTTGATAAGTTTCTTAGTTGCATTAGTGTAATGTGCTTTTAATTTATATTCCAGTAAGGCCTTTATTGCACTTCCAGTCATGTACATGGCATTATCCTTAACATAGGGCATTGAAGCATGGCCACTCCTACCCTTAAACCTTAACTTAACCCAGCAAACACCCTTCTCAGCCACATCAACCAGGTATAATAATCCACGATTTCTCAATCGAATAGGTAGACCTCCACCCTCATTAACCACATAGTCTGCCCTAACCTTTTCAGGAGCATTCTCAACTAGCCAGCCCAAACCAGCTCTTCCACCCATCTCCTCATCTGCCGTCGATGCGAAGATCAGCTTTAATTTAGGCTTTATACCAGTTCTCTTGAGCACTATTAAGCTAAAAAGCTGAGCAGCAACCAAGCTTTTACAGTCCACTGCACCTCTACCATAAATCCAATTGCCATCAATAGTAGCGGAGAATGGTGGATGCTTCCACTTGCTCGGATTTTGAACTGGAACGACATCTAAATGAGATAGATACATTAGCTTCTTCCCGCTTTCACCATCCATATAAGCTATCACATTACCCCTACCAGGCTCAGACTCTATAACTTCGCAGTCCAAGCCCTCCTTAGATAGAATAGTGTGAATATATTCGGCCAATTTCACTTCATTACCCGGCGGATTTGAAGTATCAATCCTCAATATTGACTGAAACATATCAACAAGCTCATTAAAAGATTCATCTACAGCCTTTAAAGCTTCCTGCTCAATACTCAACTTCAAACCTCCAAGCCCAGTATGAAGTAAGAATTAATAACCCCCATAAATATACTCTTCTACTCGACTGTGAGGAGCTCAGGCGACACTGAAAAGTGATGAGTGGTAGGTAGTCCGAGTCCGCCCCGCATCTCGCAAGCTGGTGAGAACACATAAATCCGATGAACCAGCTTCGGTCAGCGGGGCGACACTTCTCAAGTAACTACATTACAACTACTCACGACTTATTACAAGTAACCGGAGACTTTTAGATAAAAATTGTTGTGAATAAAAGTTTTGGTGGAAAATTATAGCCCAAATAATAGTACGAGAGCTGCCAGCATTAATAGTCCAATAGCTATGCCAAGCATGTTGTATGATAAGACTCCTGTTTGAATTCTCCTGAAGCCATTTGAAAATGCAACAGTTCCCCTTGCAAGTGCATAGTTAAAGCCGTCAATTACCTTAATTTCAAAATTCTTGAATGCAGCCCTGCTGAAGCCTATAATTGAATATACAAACACCTTGTAGTATGTTGGATTGATGTACCATCTATTCCAGAGGAAGTTGTACAAAGACCTTAAACCATACTTCTCAACAACCACTTTGGGATCAGCTTTCCTGGAAATATATAGGAGATATCCTGGAACACCACCTAAGATTAGCATTACAGCTGTAATGGACGAGGTTACTGCTTTAACTGAAATATCGACTTCAGCTCCATAAGCTATTGCAGATGCAATTACTGAATGTAGCCGATGTGGATGGATTGATAGCTCAAGGAATTTATGCAAGCCCTCCTCGAATAGTGGACCAACAACTCCAATACCAATAGTTGCAGCAGCTAGAATTGCATATGGAATCCACATCACTGCTGGAGCCTCATGTACATGATGACCCTCTTTCTCAAGCTCCTTTAAATGATGGCTCTTCTCACCTAGAAATGTGACGCCAATTAACCTCAAACTGTAGAAGAAGGTTATTGCCGCAGTTATGGCTGCCAAGGCCAGTAAAGCATATTGACCAGTAACTAGACATGCAGTGAATATTGCTTCTTTACTCCAGAAGCCGCTAAGCGGGGGAATTCCTGAAAGCGATAGTGCACCAACAACCATGCACCAGAACGTTATGGGCATATCTTTCCTAATGCCACCCATCTCGAACATATCCTTAGTTTCACATGCATGGAGCACTGCACCTGCAGCCATGAAGAGGAGGGCCTTAAATATTGCGTGGCTCATCAAGTGGAATAGCCCTGCCACATATCCCTGAGCAGCATATTCACCAGCTAGGCCTCCAACACCCAATGCCAACATCATATACCCTATTTGAGACACCGTGGAGTATGCTAGGACCTTCTTTAGCTCTCTAGCAACCATGGCTTGAGTAGCGGCAAGAAAAGCTGTAAATGCACCTATCCACGCCACGACATTGAAGAATTGGCTTTGAGCAGCCAAAATTAGACCTCTAACAGCCGAATCAGCAATGCGCTCAGCAGCCAATTTAAAGCTCTCAGCAAAAATCGGGAAAGTCCTGGCAGTCAAGTACACTCCAGCTTTAACCATTGTGGCAGCATGTATGAGGGCTGAAACAGATGTTGGACCAGCCATTGCCTCAGGCAACCATTCATGAAGTGGGAACTGGGCTGATTTACCAACGGGGCCTCCGAAGAATAATATGGCAACTGGCACTATTAGACCAAGCTTAGCAAGCTCAACTATCCATTCATGGCTGTGCTGAAGCTCTAGGAAGTTAAACGTCTTTGCTTGAGTAAAGATTATGAAGGCAGAAATCATTAATGCAACATCTCCAGCCCTAGTCATTATGAAAGCCTTCATACCTGCATGTGAAGGCGGAATCTTTCCAACCCACTTGTCCGGTTCATCGTGATACCAGAAGCCAATTAATGCATAGCTACATAAACCGACACCCTCCCATCCAAATAGCAATTGAAGTATGTTGTCGGACATCACTAGTAGCAGCATATTTCCAATAAAGAAGTTCATGAAGAACCAGTATCTTGTCAGTCCCTCTTCACCATGCATATACCCCAAGCTGTAGACCATTATTAGGAATGATATCCAAGCAACCACGTTTGCCATGAAAATACTCAGCGTATCAACAAGAACACCAGCATGTATCTTGACACCATAAATTTCTATCCAGTCAATTCTCCAGTCAGCGGGCAGCGGCACTCTACCTATGCCTGGGATCTCGAATTCACCCATGAAACCATATGGTATCAGTAGCGTAGTCATGACTGCAGCTATAAAGGATACTAGAACAGCAAAGTAATCTCTAACCCTATCCCCAAGCCTCGCAATAATGGGGGTAAGTACAGCGCCAATAATTGGCACAGCCCAGCAAAGCCAGGCAGCATAAGGATACATGATGCATCACCAATCAAGCCATGGTGCGCTAACTCGTAATGTAAACGGATTGGTGAAATATAAAAAACTAACGACTAAGCGAAATCCAGCACATAACTTTGAAAGCACCTTCAAAAGCTATATAAATTCTTCAACTAAAAAACACTTGACACCAAAATGAAGTGGGAATTGGGGGGCAAGAAGTGCTTAGACCCCAGCCGCTATATAGGGCAAGAATACTGATACCAAGAAATTACCTCGATAAACTACTCCTAGCCCTAGGTAAAGCTGAAATAATACACTTATGTAGCGTAGATGAAGATGAAGAGCTAAGGGAAGTAGTGGAACCCATAGGATACACCGACAAGTACTACAAATATGCAAGCCTAGCAAGTAGAATCGAAGAACTAGCATCAAACCTTGGCTTAACAATAACACCAAAAGCAGCCGAGGGAAACATAGAGGAGGTGGAGAGAAGGCTAAGTGAAGTAGAGGAAAAAGTAAATGAAATAAGATTCGCAATATCAAAGCTCGAAGAAAGGGGAGATACAGAAAGAATTGAACAACTAAAAAGAGTACTAATGGAAGTGGCCGAGAAAGTAAGGGATGACCTATCATCATGGCTAGGCCTAGCTTTAACCCATAGAAAAATAGAGGAAGCTAAATCCAAAATAGGTAAGTGCGGAGAACACTTCTATGTCATATCAGCATGGGTGCCTAAAAAGCGAATTGAGGAACTCAAAAACATACTTATGGAGGCGACCGAGGACAACTATGTAATGGAGCTATCGGAACCAGGCCATCACGATCACCCCCCAACGCTCATTAAGCATGAAGGCATATTGGCTCCATTTGGAGCTCTAACAAAAGTCATGGGAACACCATCATATGAAGAACTAGACCCAACACCAGTAATAGTATTAACATTCCCATTAATCTTCGGATTCATGTTTGGCGATGTGGGGCACGGACTAGTATTAACGCTGTTCTCAGCCCTAGCTCTCTACTATAAAGTTAAGGGAGTGCAAATGGGAGAAACACTCAATTACATAATTCAGGGCTCACCCCTACTACTCCTATGCGGAATTTCGAGCATAATCTTCGGATTCCTATATGGAGAATTCTTTGGAAGTGAGGAATGGTTTGACGAGCTATTCAAGCCAATACTACATGCTATAGGGAAGGAGCATGGACCAATATGGTTTAGCCCATATCACGAACCAATGCACCTACTGAAAATATGCATATACGTAGCAATAGCACATATAATATCAGGTTTAACAATAGATTTGATAAACAAAGTCAAGAACAGGGAATTTAAGCATGCAATAGCTGGACCAGCAGTATGGCTATGGCTCTATGGTAGCGGAGCATATCTCTTCATAACCTATGGGTCAAGAATATTTGAAGTAATGTTCAATCCACAGATAATAGTGCCATTCATCATTGCCCCATTCATTACAATGCTAATACTACGTTCAATCATTGAAGGACCATCGGAAGGGCTGGGATCATCACTTGAATCATTCCTATCTTCAATATCAAACACGGTCTCATATAGCCGAATACTCGCACTAAACATGGCACATACAATATTCGCAAAACTACCATTCAACTTCTCAGGAACAGCCTTCATAGGTGCATTCATAGCCTTCAACGCTCTAATACTAATGCTAGAATCACTGCTATCCTTCATGCACACTCTCAGGCTCCACTTGGTCGAATGGTTCCTCAAATTCTATAAGGGAGAGGGATATGAGTTCACGCCATTCTCAACAACACCCAGTTAAGAAATAGAAGCAAAACCCACATTTTCTCACATAATATCAGCCTCAATGAACTACACTTTTCTTGCAAGCCTCAGCAGATAATACCACGTCAAAGCAGTACCAAAAAGAGCACCTATTAGTGCACCCAGAACTTCTTGATTGAAGTTCTTACCTATGAAATACCCTATAAAGGCGAAAATTAAAATGTCAAGAGCAATTCCAAGAAATTTAAAGCCAACTGCATAGGGGAGTCTCTCAGCTGAAGACATGCACCACCACCAAGATACCTTACTTATAACAGCAAAATAATTTTATTTATTATACTGAAGTTATATGGTGTTTAAGGTGGTGAGCTATTGAGTGACGAAAGCATGGTGATGAGAAGCATGCTCAAGGCCTTAATTATAGGCTTAATATTACCGATATGCATAATAATAGGGCTATTTAGTGGATGGATCATTGGTAAAGAAATGGGTGGAATTATGGAGCCACTCATCACCCTTATAGGGGGAATAGGAGGATTAATTTTAGGATCATTCTTAATACTTAAACTGCTACTAAGAGGTGAAAGAATTGAGGGCAAGTAAGTATGGATACTCAGTTGCAAGAGTTAGAGCTTTAAAGTCATTCATGCTAACTGAACAGGACTATGAAAAGCTAATAAAGTCCGAAGATCTAAGCGATGCTATTAGGAAGATTTCAGGAACAATCTACGCCCCATATTTCAAAGAGGTCAGCCAAATATCTTGGATCGAAGTTGAGAAGAGACTTATTAAAGCACTGGACGACACTTATAAGAAAGTTGTTGAAATGGCACCACCAATAGCACGCAAAATACTGGAATTAGTTAAAGAGAAACTTGAACTTGAAACACTAAAGCAATTAATAAGATGCTCTGCTAGCAAGCTATCATTTGAAAAAGTAGCCAAGCTCATAGTACCACTAGGGAAATATGACTTAGAATTCTCCCGCAAATTTCTCGAAAGGGAACTTGAAGAGGCAATCGATTTAATCATGGATGAGGAGATAAGAGAAGTACTCAAAGAAAGGCTTGAAGATTATGAAAGGCTTGGAATAGCAACACCACTTGAAGTAGCTCTCGACCACTATGTATTCAGTAAAATGCTTAATGAAGCAAGGAAACTACCCAAGCTAGATAGAAATTATTGCGAGCACTTAATTGGGACTGAAATAGATGCAATAAACATAGTTATTCTAGTTAGAGGAAAAGCCATGAAACTTAAGGCAGCAGACATAGAATACATGCTTATCCCGGAGAAATATAAGCTTAAACGCGAAATAACTGCAGCACTAGGAGTTGAAGATCCATTAGAGGCATATAGACTCCTAGCATCAGGATATTACATAGGCAAGCTACCGCTAAGAGTATCTAGTATTGAGGATGTTGAAAGGGCAGTAAAGAAAATGATAATAAATGAAAGCTACAAAATGTTCATCACATACCCATTCCATGCAGGGCTACTCTACGCGTTCATGAACCTCAAATACTATGAAATAAGGGATATAAGAACAATTCTAATGGGCAAGTATCTGGGAGTTGAAGAAGACTTCATAAGAGAACACTTACTATACACGTACAAGTGGTAGCGAAAGACTTAAAAAATCATACAATCGTCTATGGTGAGAAAAGGGGGTCTAATTACAGTGCGGGCATCAAAAATAGTTGTCGCAATTTTAGCTCTTCTAGGAGCAATATTAGCTTCAACATCATATGCAATAGCTACTGGTCAAATAAATGTCGTGACAACTGAAGAGAAAGGCGGAGCCGAATATATAGTGTATTTTGCAGCAGCCCTATCAATTGTAGTAACAGGAGCTGCGGCTGCAATATCGATGGGAACTGTAAGCACTGCAGCTGTAGGCGCAATGGCTGAGAAACCTGAAATATTCAGCAAAACAATAATTTACATAGTATTCATTGAAGCTATCGCAATTTATGGACTAATAGTGTCGTTCATGATACTCATGAAGATTTAGTATTTACTCCTCTCACCCACAACTTTATTACTTCTAAGACTCAACTATTCTTATTGACGTGATAATCAATTCAATTCTCAAACATGAAATTTCGAGTTACTTGAATACATCTGAATGGCTGGTGCAATTTCATGAAATGTAGTAGATGTAGTAGGGGAGCAATAATATTTTTGAAGCATCCCAAACTAAGGTTTTGTCAAGATCATTTTAACGAGTACTTCATTAGGAAAGTTCAAAGGACAATTAGGAAATATAGGATGATCAATCCATCAGATAAAATTGCAGTAGCAGTTTCAGGTGGTAAGGATAGTATTGCTCTACTTCATGTGCTCACTCGGATAATTAGTAATTCTCAAATCACTTGCATACATATTAACCTGGGAATTTCAGGCTACTCGGAGAACTGTCAAATTGTAGTTGAAGAAGTGTGCGAGTTGCTTGGAGTTAAATATGAAATAGTTGATTTAGAGAGGGAATATGGATTCACAATTGACTACTTAGTTAAGAGAGGTATTGGTAAAAGAGCTCCGTGCTCAATATGTGGTCTAGTAAAGAGAAGAGTAGTTAATGATATGGCACTTAAACTTGGTTTCGAAAAACTGGCAACTGGACATACTCTTGATGATGAAGTAACATTTTTACTTCAAAACTTAGCCAGCGGAAACTTAGATTTAATTATTAGAAGTGGTCCAGTTGCTGAAAGCAAGTATGGTAAGTTGGTTGGTAAAATTAAGCCTCTATATGAGATATCTGAACAGGAGACGATGCTTTACTGTTACGTAAATAAGTTGAAGTATGTTGATGTTGAATGCCCATACGCTAGGAATGCTCCATCTCTTAAATTGAAGAAGTTAATTAATGAGATTGAGAGTATTAGGCCGGGATTTAAAATTTCATTACTTAAAAACTTCACAAGAAAAATCAAACCAATCATAACCGAGAAATTGGGAACTGAGCTTGGAGAACAGGTTAAGTTTTGTCGGCTCTGTGGTTATCCTACGGTTGGTGATGTATGTGCTTTCTGTAGATTAAAAATGAAGTTAGAAAAATATGCTAATTAATGAGTTTATGCTTTAATGATTAACTGAACATATTGTAGCCTTGCAATTGCTGCATTTGCAGCTGCCTCAGCAATCTTGTATACTGGTTCCGGCCATACGCCAAATAGCACTATCAAAATCGCCATGACTATTAGGGGTACTAGTATGGATATTGATGCTTCATGTGCATCTGCAGCCTTTCCTCTAGGCTCTCTCAGCATTAATAATTGAATTAATCTTAAATAATAGACTACTGAGAAACCGCTATTTAGCAATCCTATAACTGTTAGTAAGTATGCCCTCGCTTCTATTGCAGCTGCAAATATTATGTACTTGCTAACGAAGCCATTTAGGAAGGGAACTCCACTTAATGATAGTAGTGCTATTGCAAAGGTTATTGATGTTATTGGCATCTTCCTACCTACACCTATTAACTCATCTATATTTCTGGTTCCAGTCACATGTATTATTGCTCCTGCGCAGAGGAATGCGAGGCCTTTCATCAATGCGTGATTAAACATGTGTAGAATGGCACCGGTTAATCCAAATGCTGTTCCAAGCGACATGGCTAAGAGGATGTATCCTATTTGACCTATACTTGAGTATGCCAATAACCTTTTAATGTCCTTCTGAAGCAAGGCCATGACATTACCAATAGTCATAGTCAGCACTGAAAGCACTGCAAGCATCAGCTTAAAATCAACTATTCCTGGACTGAATAGGGTATATAGTGTTCTAATTAGGGCATATACCCCAGTTTTAATTACAACACCAGAAAGCATTGCACTTATTGGGCTAGGTGCAGCTGGATGTGCATCTGGAAGCCAGAAGTGGAATGGTGCTGCAGCTGCCTTTACACCGAATCCAGTTATTAGTAAAGCGACAACTAGGTACAATAGCTGTGAACTTTGAGCAGTCATAAGTGAGGACGTTATGTGGGCAAAGCTGAGTGAACCTGTTAAGCCATAGAGTATTGACATGGCAAACAGCACTAGTGTTGATCCGGCGGCGCTCATAACTAAGTACTTGAATCCAGCCTCAATTGGCTCCCATAAATGCTTTCTAAAGCCAACTAAGCAGTAGGAGGATATGCTCATTATTTCCCAGAAGACATAGAAGGTTAGAAAGTCACCAGCAAATGCTAGTCCAACCATTCCAGCAACCATTAAGAGGAGGAGGGAGTAATAGTAGTCTAATCCCGTATCATGGCTCATGTAGTCTATTGAATGTATTGAAGCCAATAGGCCTATTAGCACGAATATCATTGCAGCAAACCATCCAAGCCAATCAACTGCGAAGAAGCCTGCCACTGGAGGCTTGGCTTCAGGGTATGGTGTAAACATCAGTATAGTCTCTTCCGTTAATGGCCCCAGCATTCTAAACATTATAACAAGAGCTATTGCAAATCCAGCTGAAGACCATAATCCCTCCACATTCCTCATGCCCACTGCTCTTGAAATTCTGCTTATGAATGGAGTTGCTATTGCAAATGCGACTAATATTACTATTGGGAGAGCAACCATGAACACGACTACCACCTCAACCTCCTTAGCTCAGTTACGTCGAGAGTCTTGTAATGCCTGTAGGCATTGATTACAAATGCTAGGGCAACACCAATTACGCATGCTTCAACAGATATCGCTATAATAGCAAAAGTGTGTGCCAGTGGATCTATTAGTCCAAATGCCCTATGAGAGGCAAAATTAACGAAATTCAAGGTTGCCGCGGAAAGCAGTATTTCTAATGCCATTACTAGCCTTATCATATTCCTCTTAGTCATTAATCCATATAGACCTATAGCCAATAGAACCGCTGAAGTAGCCATGAAAGTGTAAAGTTCGGAAATCATTTCTCCTCACGCTCCTCCCTTAATAGAGCAACGACACCAAAAGCAGCAGATATTAAAACTACGACTTGTGCAAGTACATCTAAGCTCCTCATACCCCATAGCATTCTCCCAACAGCTCTGCCAAGGCTGTGTAGAGTTTCATCAGGCGGAGTAAGCCAATAAGCTCTTTCGGCATATGTGAAGAGCCCTATTTGAGCGAAGCCAGAAGTCACTATGTGTGCTATTACATATGCTATTAGTATTGCCGCAATTGCCCCCAAAATCTCGTTAGCCCTCATGGGAGCTCAACCTCCTCTTTCCTAGTAAGCATGACTGCAACGAGAAATAGAACTGTAACTGCACCAGCCAATATTGCTAATTGAAAAACTGCCACATATGGTGCTCTCAAGAAGTAGAACACTATTGCCACTACAACACTGAAAGCACATAGGGATATTATTGCATACGTCAAGTTTCTAAGCTCCATTGCTAGTACTGCGAATATGGTCATTAGTACACTTAGAATAAGCGATATTGTTCCTGCATCCAAACTTGCTGCCCCCACTTTACAATGCTGAGCTCAAGGCGATATTGATGTTTCTCTAAATACTTTAAAAGCTTTTCCGGTAAAGCTTAGTACTAAGAGCTAAATATTAAAATTTTCTTAAATATGAAAGCAGTGGAGAGTGGAGAGGTTAAGTATTGTTTGAAGATATTCAAAAGTGGCTGATCGAAGTAGCCATAAACTACAGCTACTTGGGGGCATTCACAGTATCCATAATCGGCAATTTAATACCATTTATTCCAATACCATACTTAGTTGCAATATTCTACATGGCCTATTACCTTCCAGTCAACGAGATACTTCTAGGGATAGTGAGCGGTATAGGTGGAGCAGTGGGAAAAACCATAGTTTACATATTAAGTTTTGGAAGCGGCAGGCTCATAGGTGAAGAACAAGAGTACAGAATAGCGAGACTAAGACAGCTATTAGATAGGTATGGTGCATTTGCAGTATTCATATTCACTGTCACACCATCACCAGACGACATAGTCATAATTCCCTTAGGATTAATAAGATATAGTTTCACCAAGTTCTTCATAGCATGTGCTATTGGCAAAATAATTTTAAGCACACTAGTGGCAGTATTTGGAAAAACATTCCTCCAATTCACTGGCCAAGCATTTGGCGATATTTACGGCGTAATAGCCTCAATAATATTACTCCTAGTAATAACCATTGCACTCCTCAAAATCGACTGGATAATAGTCACCGACATAGTGGATCGCGAGGGGTGGAGGGGAGTAATTAGAAGATTGAGGGAGGGTAGATGGAAGGACTTCCTAGTTAAAGAGGAACGCAAAGCAAAGGACTCTAATAAAGCTTCTCGTCAAAATCGAAAATGATCTTACCATAAACTCCATCATATCCCGGAAGAATTCTCAAAGAATTGGAGCGCAACTTCCTGATCACTAATGCTAATCTCTTGGACGATGTATTAGCTATTTCAGTTAGCGGAGCATTCATCAAGACTTCATATTCAGATCCAAACCTTCCAATTAACTTCAAATAAATGCTCCAAACAGGATCAGAAATTAAATTCTTATGATTGTGATGGTCCAGCCCCATTGAGATTGCTATCAACTCTTGCAGAGATATCAGCTTTACATATGGTATTGCATTTAATGGCTTGAACCCAGGATGTCTATCAGCTAGCTCCTCAACTCTATCCTCTACGCCCTTAGTTAACTTTCTACCGCATATTGGGCAAATATAGTTTAGTTTGGCTGCCTCACGAGGAGAAAGAGGCCCAATACCACAAGCTCTATGTCCAGACCAGTGATACTTACCATATGCCGGGTCAACTTCAATTGTCATTAAGAATTTCCTCGGATCCCTGCTCCTTATAGCAGATATGATTTCATCATAGCTCAACCTGTTAAGCTCAAATACACATGCCTCTCTTCCAAGCCTATAAGGCCATGGTGAGTGAGCATCGGAGAAGCTGACTAGAGCATACTTATCTAACATGCTAAGCCTCCAGTTCATTGCAGGATCACTACTTAAGCCAGTTTCAATTGCATGAACATGCTTAACTTGATCTTCATAGCAATCTTCAATTCTATCAACACCACTAAAAGATCCAAAAATACTCCACCAAGGAGTCCAAGCATGAGCTGGGAAAATAAAATTTCTTCTATCAACTTCCATTACGATTTCTACTAGCTCTGCAGGTTTCATTGCAAATACAGGTCTACCATTAAAATTCACATCACCATAAGCTGAAAGTATGTCTGAAAGCTGCTCCGCAACTTCAATGCTGGGCATTAATATTACATGATGTACACGCTTAATTTCACCATTCAAATCAAAAACTGTACCAACCTCTGTTTGAACCATAAAGAAGATTTCCCTATTACCGGAGAGCACGGGAGTATATATTCCATCACCATAAGGCTCCAAAGTTATTTTAAGCTCCCTAATCCATGAGGGATGAAGAGCATCTCCAGTACCAATTAAATTTAATCCCTTAAGCTTAGCATAGCGAACTATTTCAGGAATAACCATTTCACTACTTGTAGCGGAACTGTAGTGCGAGTGAATGTGCAAGTCAGCATATATCCTCAAGATAGCATCCCAATGCATAATAATTACAGCGAAACTATTAATGAATTATGGAAAGAATGTGAAAAGTAAAATAATTTAGATACTCACTTTTGGGATGCAGTCACTTTCATTATTAGTGAGTCCTTATCGTATGCTGCGAGCTCATAAAACTTCGTCAGCTTAATTGCACCTCTCGGACATATTCTTTCGCATTGAGCACAGAATATGCACTTGTAAAGATGAAATACGGGAATTCTCTTTCCATTTTCCACTGTAACCATTTCAATTGCAAGTGCAGGACAATCCCTAGCACATAATCCGCATCCTACACAAAGCTCTGGATTAAACTCCTGCTTCCCCCTATATCTCTCAGCTGGCTTCAATCTCTCGAATGGATACTTTACTGTTGCGGGCCTCCTCGGAAAGTTCCTCCATATTTCCCTAAGCATAGCCATCTACTTCACCACCAACAGGGTCTTCGTTAAAATTAGCTGAACAAGGGAAAGTGGAATCAAATACTTCCATGCACCCCTAACCATTTGGTCGATTCTAATCCTAGCGAACATTGCCCTCAGCATCGCACTTATTATCACAATTATGGTTGCTTTGATCAAAAACCAAATTATCGGTGGTAATAGCGGTCCACTACCTCCACCCAGAAATATTGCTGTTGCAAGAGCAGCTCCAAGAACCAGCCTAACATCACTTGAAAGCCTTAGGAAAGCAAGCTTCTTACCCGAAAACTCAGTTAGCCAGCCAGCAACAATTTCGCTCTCAGCCTCTGGAATATCAAATGGTACCCTCTCTAATTCAGCCTGCAATGCTATTAGGTAGACGGCGAACCCTAGGGGTTGAAGAAGAGCATAGGGCAACAGCACCTTATAGGTTGCTCCAGCTATTTGCACTTCAACTACTTGGCTTTCAGCAATGGTTGTTATGCAGAGGGAACCTGCAGACATGGCAACAGAAGCAACTGCTATAAACATTGGAATCTCAAATCCAAGAAGCTGTAAACCAGCCCTCACGGCACCAATGGTACTAAACCTATTTGTAGAGGACCAGCCTGCCACGAAAGCGGTTATGGTGAAGAATGTTGTTAGCGATATTATTAGAACTAAATCGCCCTCAAATGGTGGGAGAACTGGCTTACCAGCAAATGGAATGTATAAGGTGGCAAATGTCGGAATTACTAGTGCAAATAGAGGGGCAGCTCCAAACAATATCTTATCAGCCCATGCAGGAGTTATATCTTCCTTCGCCATAAGCTTAATGAAATCCGCCAATGGCTGTAGAAAGCCCCTAGGACCAGTGTAGAATGGGCCAATTCTATTCTGAAATCTTGCCACAGCCTTTCTATCAACCCACTCGTATATTAGGCCGAGAATCGATATGAAGAGCAGGCCTGGATAAACTAGAATGCTAAAGAGAGCATAGAGAGCATCCATCATTTTCTCCTACCCCCATTACTCTTAAACCACTTCAAGCTATACCTCCTAAGCTCATCATAAGTCCACGCCCAAACTTTACCTGAATTTACATCTCTGAAAATCAGCCTTTCAGTGCAGCAGTAACATGGATCTATACTGGCAACTATTGCTGGAATATCGGCAATATAGTATCCCTTCAGCATTTCACATAGAGCCGGTATATTTGCTAATGTAGGTGTTCTAGCTTTAAATCTGTACGGATACTCTTTTCCATCAGACTTGCAGTAATGTAGTAGCTCACCTCTAGGTGCTTCAACTCTGTTCATGGCTTCTCCAGGTGGTGGTGCTCTCGGAAGCCTTAATCGGATCGGTCCATTTGGCATTTTATCTAAGCACTCCCTGATTATGTTAATCGACTCTAGAACTTCATCAATTCTAACCATAGCTCTAGCCCATACATCGCAAGTATCGTAAGTTACGAGATTAAATGGTACTTCTCCATATGCACAGTATGGTTCTTCGAATCTAACATCGCTCTTTACATTTGATCCTCTAGCTGTTGGACCAACTGCACACAGATCTATTGCTACCGATTTAGGTAAAACACCTACGTTTTGAGTTCTAGCTCTAATTGTTGGATCCGTTTCGAGAACTTTTTTATAGAACTTCGTTCTTTCCTCAAGATAGTCCATAGCACGTCTTATTGGCCCCTCCATTTCAGGCGTTATATCGTATGCCACTCCACCGATGATTATAGCTGATGTTGTAACTCTATTCCCAGTTATCATTTCAACTACGTCCATTACCCGTTCTCTATCTCTCCACACATACATGAAGTATGACCAGAAACCTAACTCCATGCCTAAAATGCCAACCCAAAGTAAGTGACTATGTATTCTGTTTAGTTCATTGATGATGGTTCTAATGTATTGCGCCCGAGGTGGAGCTTCAACACCATATAACTCCTCAACAGTTAATGCGTAGCAGGTTGTATGGGGAGTATTACATATACCGCATATTCTTTCTACGAGGAATATTCCTTGAACCCAAGTTCTGAATTCCATGCCTTTCTCTATACCTCTATGAACATTCCCTAGCCTCGGCTTGACATCAACCACCACTTCTCCGTCCAAGTCGAATGTGAAGTGAAAAGCCTCCTTAATTGCTGGGTGTTGAGGACCGATCGGTAACTTATACACGGGCACGTGGAATACCCTCCTTAGGCTTCCACTCCTTTCTCAATGGATATTCACCTTCAGGCCAATCATCTGGAAGTATAAAGTGGCCAACTATTTCGTGACCTTCAAACTTAACTCCCAGTAGATCGTTAACTTCCCTTTCATAGAAAACAGCTCCTGGAAGTATGTCAATTATTGTTTGAATTACTGGATTCTTCTTAGGAACTTTGGTTCTCACATTTAATAGCCACGTTCTATTGTCTGGAGCTAAGTGATATATTAGTTCAATATCTTCACCTAAATCTACACCAGTTATCGTCACTATGTGCCTGATATCGTACCTCTCCTTCAGAAACTTGATGACATCTCTATGTGCTCCAAGAGGAACTTCAACATTAACTCTTCTTGCCCTCACCTTCTCAGCTTTAATTATTTTATCTCCAAGGTATCTCTTTAAATCGTCAATTATCTGCTCCTCACGTGAAAGAGGCAACTGTCACTTCCCTCCCTTCAGCTTATTGAGAAGCTTCACTATTCCATCAATTACAGCTTCCGGTCTAACTGGACAGCCAGGTATGTAAACGTCTACTGGTATCACTTTATCTATACCTCCAAGAACGTTGTAGCAACCCCAGTATACTCCTCCAGAGCAAGCACATGTTCCAGCAGCTACTACAAATTTTGGATGAGGCATTTGCTCATAAATTCTCTTAAGCCTAGGAGCAACATGCCTCGAAACAGCTCCAGTCACTACTAAGACATCTGCATGCCTAGGACTTCCCTTCAAAAGTATCCCAAAACGCTCCACATCGAATCTAGGGGTTAATGCCGCAATGACCTCTATATCACATGCATTGCATGCACCAGTGCACATATACAATATCCATGGGCTCCTCAATCTAGACCACTTAATTATCCCCATCATCGATCACCTCTTCGGAATCACAATTAATGCCAGAAGAATCAATGCCACATACATTACGAAAGCAGTGAACGGTGCTTCAGCAGCAACAGCCAAAATGAAAGCCGCAACATCAAATATGGTGAAGTAGAGTGCAAATCTGTAGAGTTGAATTGTCATTTGAATTCTCTCAGCTGGAAAATGCTCACCACATGCATAGGGTTCAAGTTCGCCAGGCGTATGCTCATGTTTTGGAGCCATCAAGTTTCCGGACATATACATTAAGAAGAGGATCACTAGCAAAATGATGAAAGCTATTGGTGCAGCTAGCAGTAGCTCCCCCCACAAGGCTTCTTCACCACTCTTGCGAAAAACGATTTAGACTAAGCATAATTTATAAGTTTTGGGATGGAAATAATCCATCTCTTAGATGGAATCTAAGTGAGGGAGCTAAATGAGTAAGCCTACAAGGGAGAAGTGGAGCAACAATTTCGGTGAGTGGTTTAGATGGGTACTTGACGGGGCAGAGCTCTACGACTACAGGTACCCTGTTAAGGGATGCGGTGTTTGGAGGCCCTATGGATTTAAATTGAGAAAGAATGTCCTCGAAGTTCTTAGAAAACTACTAGATTCAACTGGTCATGATGAAGTGCTGTTACCACTCCTAATACCAGAAAACCTATTGGCTAAGGAAGCTGAGCACGTAAGGGAGTTTGGAGCCCAAGTATTCTGGGTGACACATGGAGGACGCGACGAGCTAGACATTAAGCTTGCACTAAGACCCACAAGCGAAACTGCACTCGCACCAATGCTGAAGCTCTGGATCAAAAGCCACGCAGACCTACCAATCAAAATATATCAGGTAGTCAGCGTATTCAGATATGAAACCAAAGCAACTAGGCCATTAATTAGAGTAAGAGAAATTACAACATTTAAGGAAGCACACACCGCACATGCAACATTTGAAGAAGCTGAGGAGCAGGTTAAGGAGGCCATCAAAATATACAGTGAATTCTTCGATGAACTCATGATCCCCTACGTGATCAGTATAAGGCCGAGCTGGGACAAATTTGCAGGAGCCCTATACACAGTAGCATTCGACACCATAATGCCTGATGGAAGAGTAATGCAAATTGGCACAGTTCACAATTTAGGGCAAAACTTCTCAAAAGCATTCGAAATAACCTATCTCAAAGTTGATGGAACACACGAATACATTTGGCAAACATGCTATGGAATATCTGAAAGAGCAATAGCAGCATTAATAGCAGTACACGGTGATGATAGGGGAATGATAATCCCCCCAAAGCTAGCCCCAATACAAGTAGTAATAATACCAATACCATACAAGGGAGTAGAAGAGAAAGTACTCAATGCATGTAGGAACGTCCATGAAAAGCTTGTTAAGGCAGGATTTAGAGTTAAACTTGATGATAGGGAAGATGTAACTCCTGGAAGCAAGTTCTATGATTGGGAGCTGAGAGGAGTACCCATTAGAATTGAAATAGGCCCAAAAGATGTGGAAGAAAATACCATAACCATTTCCCGCAGAGATACCCTCGAGAGAACCCGATGTAAAAACGATGAATTAATAGACTGCTTGAAAAAGCTAATGAAGGAGATTGAAGATAGCCTGAGAAATAGAGCATGGAGCTGGTTTAAAGAAAAAGTCCACAGGACCAACAGCTTAGAAGAAGCCAAAAAAGCAATAGAAGAAAGAGGCGGAATAGTTGAGCTATATTGGTGTGGAAATGAGAAGTGCGGCTTAATTGCAGAGGAAAAAATTGGTGCTAGAGTTCTAGGTGAAGCAATAGACTTGAAAGAGGAAATCAATGGTAAATGCGCAATTTGCAGCGAAAAAGCAAGCAAAATACTTAGAATTGCTAGAACATATTAATCCAATTCAATAAACTTAACCCTATCAAGCAACCATTGAGCTCTAGCCTCAACCTCATCTCTAAATCCAAAATTGGATGGACCAATACCTTCGGCTACAAAGGAGGCTGATGCAACACCAACTGCAAGCGAATGCAGCACATCACTAGTCTTAATGTAGCTCATAGTAAAAGTACCTAGAAAAACATCTCCACAACCAGTTGGATCAACTAAATAAACGGGATAAGCTGGTAAGTAAAGTGCTTTACCATTAGCCGTACCAACCATAACACCTTCGCCACCTAAAGTTACTATCGGAAACCTAACACCAAGCCTATTTAGAAAGCGAATAGCATCAATTGGATGTGGGCAATTAAAAGCCATAATCGCCTCCTCGCGGGAGGCCTTAACAACATCAAATTTAGACAGCAAATCATAGCTCAAAGACCAGCGAGAAATACTCACAACTCCGTTTTCATCAAACCTCCTAACCAACCCCTGCACATCAATTACTTTGAAAACATCGCTCATCCTAGAAATCTCGTTAAGTAGGCAAGTATCAACTTCACCGCATATGGGAGCAACTAGTACGGCCTTAGCTTTAACCTCATTTTTAGGAAAACTACATATTACCTCACATCTTGAAAGCAATCTCAAACTTCTACTCCAATCCTCAAAATAAACTATTTCAAACTTAGTGGTTGGCTTAGTAGACCTCCTTATGTATTTTAGGGGGATTGCGGCACGAGTAAACCTCATTAAATACTCATCCCTAAAATCATATCCAACACTACTAATAACCACTACACTAGCACCCAGCAATCTAGCTGAGAAACCAGCATAGGTTGGTGGGCCACCAATGGAAGTAAAGCGGTACCCACTTGGAAGAGTAATCCTATCAATGGCAATATGACCTATAATTGCTAAGTCAAACAGTTTCATTGCCGTCAAGTTGAATTAAGAGGAAGACTAATATTTAGGATTTAACTGCATTGGTGAGTGGAGGCTTAGAATTGCCCAAAAAGCGTAAGTCGAGAGGTAGATCAAAGGGGAGCAAGGGTAAAGAGGACAGAGTGCAGTGCGATGCATGCGGGGCATGGGTTCCTAGAAGTAAAGCTAAAAGAGTAACCAAGTGGTTCTCCCCAGTGGACCCACAGCTAGCTAAGGAGCTAAGGAAGAGAGGAGCAATTATACAGAGATATCCTGTGACAAAGTATTACTGCATTTCATGTGCAATATTTAGAGGCATTATTAAAATAAGATCTAAAGAAGAGCGTAAAAGGAAGAAACCTCTAAGATAGAAATATACTATCATTATCATTACTATTTCTAAATCCGAAAATGTTATCCAAAAACTCATGAACAATTACTATACATTGACTTGACAGGTATATAGTAGGTCCCAAACTAATTCTTGGAATTTTAAGTGAAGCAAGAAATCTCTCTGAAGCACCATCCAACCCTATGTGATCTCCCAAAATGAAAACATAGTTCCTCTTAAAATTGAACTTAAAGTCCAGAATATCCCTACCCCTCTCATGTAAATAGACGAGCTCATTAGTGCTATCAGCCTTCAGCTTTAGTATTAGCTTCCTAAAATCCATTTTACTTACGGAAAACCCCTTAGCCAGCGGATGCTCACCTCTATCCATGGCGAGCAGATCTCTAATGATCCGAGCCACCTCAATCTCACTACTTGGGAAGCTCTTGAGCTTATCCCCCTCAACCTTAATTAGCTTTGATGGATTTGGGGGGCCCTCAAGTACGGCATAGAAAATCGTGTCAGATCTTATCTGCCCATCAACTCTAAAGGCATTCAATAGACATCTACATACAACATCAAGCCTCCCACTACTGCCAGCTATATTTCTCATAGAAAACTTTGGCGCAGTAATGACTGTAGATGCCTTTAAAACGAAAACTCGCTTCATGATGAATCAACTCTTAGAACACGCCATGCTCTATAGCTCCTCATTAACACCGTAATGTGTGTTAGCAGGGCCAATAGTAAAACTGCATAGTTGAGAGCATTTACAAAGGCACCAATAGCAAGTATTATTAGGCGCTCAGCTCTCTCAGCAATTCCAACTCCAGCCATATTAACTCCGAGCATCTCACCCTTAGCTCTAGCGTAGCTAACCATTAAAAAGCCGACCAAAGCAATAAGCCCAATAGCCAAATCACACCTCCGCGATAAAATTACGGAAATCACAATAGTTGCATCGGAATACCTATCAATAACTGAGTCCAAGAAACTTCCAAATTTGGAAACGCGCCCAGCGACCCTTGCAATGGCACCATCAATTAAGTCAAAGAAGCCTGAAATCAATATCAATATTGAAGCTAAATTCAGTGAATTACTGAGAATAGCATGGGCGGCAACCAATGAAAACATGAAGCCAACCGCTGAAGCCATATTAGCTGTAAATCCGGCCCTAACCATTAATCTCGCAATCGGCTCAACCATGCCACCAACATAATTCCTCAGCTTATCGATCATTTAAATCACCGAGCCCTATGAATCTATCACCAAATTCCTAATAATAGCAACCCTAAATAGTTAGAGATAGGAGTTATTGTAGTTAGCGTGCAAAATAAATTGACTGAACTTCAAATGGTGATTAGAGGGTTGATAAATTCATGAGGGAAAAGCCATTCATACATTGGGTTGATATAACAGTTAACAAGCTACTCTCGCAAAAAGTCGATAAGCATGTTATTAACGGTGGAATGGCCGCCTCCGGACCAATACATATAGGTAAGACTAGGGGAGAACTATTTCTTCAAGCAGCCGTGGCTAGAAAGCTAAGGATGCTTGGAGAAAAGGTGGAGCACCTACTAGTAGTTTACACTCAAGACCCACTCAAAGCAAAACCACCATTAATTACACCTGAGTTCATGAAAGAATGGAGGGGAGTTAGAATACTCGATGTTCCATGCCCAAAAGGGTGCTGCTCAAACTGGGTTGACCACTGGATGAATCCATTCTATAAAGTACTAGATGAATTTGGAATTAAAGACCTAAAAATCGTCACAACAACCGAGATCTACCAAAGTAGGGAAATGATTGAGACAATTAAGACATTCATTAAGAAAAGAAGGGAGGCAAGAGAAGTTCTGGGCAGATTTAAGGGCGCAAAGTATCCTGAAGACTGGATACCATTTAAGCCACTATGCCCAAAATGCCACAACATATCAACTACTAAAGCCATATCAGTAGACCTAGAGAACGAGGAAGCCGAATACATCTGTCCAAGATGCGGAGCAACTGGAAAGGTAAAGCTGAGTGAGGGAAAGCTTGAGTGGAGACTTGAATGGGCAGCTCTATGGAAAGTCCTAAATGTAACATTTGAACCCTACGGTAAGGATCACGCAGCACCTGGAGGTAGTAGAGATAGTTGCGTAGCCATAGCAAGAGAGATTTTAGGAATTGAACCACCCATGGGAATGGCCTATGAATGGGTATATGTAGGAGGTAGAGCAATGTCTAGTTCAGGCGGAGTATCATTTGACTTCGATGAATGGCCTAAAGTGGCAAAACCAGAAGTCCTCAAATACTGGTACTATGTATCTAAACCGCTAACCCATCTAGAGTTCAGCCCGCTAAAAATACCGCAGCTATCAGATGAGTATGATAGAGCTGAAAGAGTATACTTTGGCATAGAAAAAGTTAGTGAACCGAAAATTGAGGCAAACATGAAGAGAAGCTACGAAATAGCAAATAATGAAGAGCCACCAAAGGAAATGCCCATCCAAATACCATATAGATTCGCAGTGGTACTATCCCAAATAATACCCATGAAGGAAGGTTTTGGAGTAATAGCAGCCAAAAAGCTCATTAAAACAGGTCATATAAGGGAAATGCCTGATCAGGAAGGAATAAAACAGATCGAAGCAATATTGAAGAGAGCTAGGTATTGGGCTGAAAAATATGCCCCGGAAAATATGAAAATTAAAATAATTGAAAAACTGCCAAGGAACATAGCGGAGAAATTAAGCAATGAAGAAAAAGAGTTTTTGAGATTACTTGGGGAGAAAATTGAGGAAAAAGAATGGACTCCAGACGATTTGGAAGCTGAAATTTATCGATTAGCAAGAGAGGTCACTAAACTAGGCTCTAAAAAAGCATTCAGAGCAGCATATAGAGTGCTACTTGGAAGAGATAGCGGCCCAAGACTCGCCCCATTCATACTTACATTAGATGAAAAATTCGTTGTAAAAAGGTTTAAGGAGCTGGCTTAAACTAGTGTTTATCCCTTAAGCCTCTTCCTAACATCATCAATCATGCTCTTCATCAATAGCGCATCATCCTCAAGTAACGGTGACTCTGATATTATAGTGAACTTATAATCGTTTTCAACAATTATCTCTGCCAGATAAGTGAAATCTGGGCCATGCTCCGAAGAGCTTAATGGATGATGAGCCACTTCACCTCCACTTCCAAACTCAACTTTAGTAAAGTGACAGTGCAAGCTATTCACAACATTGCTTCCCAGCCTCCTCTCAATTTCATTTAAAATTTTGAGATAATCGTCCTTCCCATTAATGGCACCCTGACCCCTAGCATGTATATGAGCCCAATCAATAGTTGGTAGAACCCTCTCCACTGATTCACATATCACTATTATTTCATCCAAACTCCCCAACTGCTTAACCTTACCAGTTGTCTCGGGGCTCAAGAAAACATTTTCAAGTAAGTTCTCAGACTTAGCCTCATCAACAACTTCATTTAACACGCTAATACATCTTTCAAGAGCCTCGGTTGGCTCCAATTTTCCATAGTATCCAGGATGGAAAACTACTAATTTAGCACCCATCCAATTAGCAGCCCTAATAGCATCAAGCAACCTCTTCTTACTTGAAGCAAGTGTTGACTCATCAGTTGAGCACAGGTTTATGTAGTAGGGTGCATGAATTGAAAGCTCTATATCCAGTTCTCTAGCATTCTTACCTAATAACCTGGCCCTCTCCTCATTAATTCTAACTCCTCTAACTGCCTGATACTCATATGCATTTAAACCAATTTCAGATAAAAATTTAGGGACATTCTCCTGCTTACCCTTAAACTTCACCGGTTTACCTGCCGGTCCAAATCTCAATTTATTAACCAAGCATGCCCCCAAAATCAAAGAGACTTAACTGGAAATTTAACCTTAACTACTACACCATTAACATCAGATAATACAGCAAAAACCATCAGCGGCTTAAAAGCGAGATCCCTACATAAAGCAGTTAAAGCAGATGAACCAAACCTAGCAATCTCCAGCCCAGATAGCTTAATCCAAGATGTATTCACAAGTGCAGACATCTCCATTAAGGTGAAGTTTACGGGTTCACCGTTAAGTAGACCCCTGAAAACCACAATCAAGGTTCGATTAAACCAACTCGCATTGACCACTTCAACTTTAAACTCGTATCTCATGCACTTAGATAAATTGAAGTCAACACTACTAAACCTCGCAACCAGCACCGCGTAAGTGGATGAAACAGTATCATTCCAATTAAAGTACACTTCACCACTCCACTCAAAAGATACTCCCTGCCTCACCGCCAATAATGAACGCTCAATCACACCTTGAAATGCAATAAGCTTCCTATGAAAAATCGCTCGACAACCACTCCTAGAGGCCATAGCCAAAACCTTTACAAATAACTTAGACAGGCAATTGCTGAGATTAATAGCCACTAATGCATTTGAAGAATCAACATCTTCAAAACTTAAGGGCTGGACAGCAAGTACTCCAGCAATCAACATAACTGATATCAAGACTAGAGATGCCAGAGCAAAGAACTGGGCTCTATCTCTCAATTCTCCTTGCAAAAACTCTCACCTCATATATTGATGAGTCCTCAGCTATAGTCAAATACGCCAATTCAATTTCAGGCCTACTGCAAGAACCTATGGAGAAAGCATGTCCATCCTCATCCAAAACCACAATCCTAACTTCATACTCTTCACCCAGAAGCAAGCATACAATACTATGTAATTCACTTAAGTCCAGCCTACTCAACAAATCACTTAAAATGCCCATCTCATCTAACTCCATAATTGATGAGAGCAAAGCATACTTCAGCTCGTACTTCTCAATATCAAGCCCCTCCACTGTAATGCAATAAAACTTCAATGCCAAAACCACTGAGATCAGTACGAAAAATAATGATAGGAGCGATTCCAATACTTGAAGCTGACCTCTCTTCAAAGCCTTCCATCAGCCTCCTCAACATAGACTCGAACAATATATGGTTCCCCATTCATCGAAACCAATCTAAACGTGCTGGCGGCATTATTCTCATCAACATCACCTAACTCAATGAGCCTATTACTCGGGTTAAAAAGCTCCTCAATCACAATTTTCACTCTATAATTCTCCGGTACATCAAGCATCTTTAATAGCCGTTTATAGCCCATCAATTTAAGCTCAAGTAGCTTGCTCATCGAAATCCGATAGAGATGAACTCTATGCACTAGCCCAACATTGATGCTCGATGAAAAGCTCATGTATGAGCATAGCTCCTCAATGATTCTAATTGCCAGATACTCTTCACGAGCTTTAGTTAATATTGAATTGGTATGAGAAAGCTGTAGAGAAATCGTGGATACTACCACCATTAAGGCCAAAAGCATTATTGAAAAAGCTGAGATAAAATCAAGCTCACTAGACATATACTCTCACCCACTGCTTAACCGGATAATTAAACCTGTATTGCACATTTTCATGAAAACCTTCACCTCGCCAGTAGAGCTTAAGCATGAACCACTAGCCTCATCAACCGGTACTTGAATTACAATTGATGAAAGAATCGCGTAATTTAATCTGCTAACCTTAAGCATTAGCATGCCGCTTTTAGTTGAAGAAATACTAATTACATAGGGTTCATTACCTGCCAAATGAGGTACTTTAACTATAAATGATACCGACTCTATGGACCCATCATGCAATAACATTGAATAAACCCTGCAAATTATTGATGAAAACCTAGCGCACAATAAATCGGCAACTCTATGAGCAGAAATTTCGTTCAATCCCCTACCCAGTTCACGTAATGTTCCACTAATAACTAAGGTGGCAATAAGCGAAATAGCTAGTAAAACACTGTAAGCAACAACTTTAATTCTACTCCCACCATAAGAGATGCCTAAGCACTATTTAAAGCCACGCCACTATGAAATTGGGAACTCCTCACCACATCTTGGACACTTTACATAGCCACATGAACCAGTCACTGAAGATGGACATCCTGCACAGGCAAAGGCTCTAGCATATGATAAGTCAAATGTAAATCCACACTTAGGACACGTAATCCTCTGCTTACTAAACCTGAACTTCACGACTCACACCCCATGGCAGCCATTATAGTGCAACTCCAAACCACAAGTATGATAGTGGAGCAATGTAATTTATATCTTTCAGGGAACAGTGAAGAATGGAGGGATGACCATTAAATTTGAAGCCGAAAGCACACTACATATGATCAGAATAGCAACATCAATAACCTGCCTCGCATATGCCTCATGGAGTGACTGGAGAACAAGAGAAGTTAGCGATTATGTGTGGATAGTAATGGTGCTTATAGGTGCTGCAATTCTATTTACTGAATGGATCTTCAAGCTCATACCTCCAGAAACATACTACATGGTGGCAGCATCAATTGCATCATCATTTGCCATTGGATTTTCCCTCTTCTACCTAGATCTCTTTGGCGGAGCTGATGCAAAGGCAATTATGTCCCTAAGCATACTCTTTCCATTAAATGATAAAACACTGCTCCCCTACCTCAAATTAATGAATCCCATTCTCCCCATCTCAACATTCAATAATTCAGTATTGATAGCATCGCTGACATCAATTGCAATATTAGTGAAAAATATCGCTGATATCATTAAGGGATGCAAGCTATTCGAAGATATTGAAGAAGAAAGTCCATTAAAGAAAATGCTAATACTCTTCTCAAGTTATAGAGTTCGAGCTGAAGACTTAAAGCACAAGAAGTTCATCTACCCTATCGAGGAAATATCGGTAGAAAGTGGGAAAATCAAAAGGAAAATTAGAGTTAGAGTTGGAGTATCAGGTGGAGAAGAAAGGCTCTCCCACCTAATTAAACTCGTTGACAGCGGAATTTTAAGAGGATATGTGTGGGTCACTCCAGGGCTACCCATGATGATATTCATGCTGGCCGGCCTAATCATCTCAATACTACTCGGAGACCTGATCATGGCACTAATGCTTGAAGTAAGAAAACTAACATCACCCTAACGAGAATTTCCAAAAACCATTACAACCGGATTGAGGCCGAGCATTTCATAAGAATCTCTCACGATTCCCATGACTTGATACGCAGTTAATTTCGGATAATAGTGGAGATGGCTTACACATCTACAATCAGTACAACCAAAACCCCTAATTGGAACTGCAAATGGACTTCTAGTCAACAATTCAGCAATTCTGCACTCATACTTCAAATCAGTTCTCGCAGCTACTATACCAAAAACATGTGAATCCTTAATCGAAGTTAAATAGTCAATATGCCACTTAACTCGCTTTTCAAAGCTTAAATGCCTCTTAACGCGGTAATATATGGCGTGCCTTGAAGGGCCCAATGCGGAGCCAGTATAGCTATAAATTCCATGAATCAGATGCAATCTACCAAGACTACCAACATGCAAATATACTTCACGCTTCAATGAAATGATCAGCGTATATGTACCTTTACCCAGCTCCCTAAGCAAATGCACCGACATTCAGATAAAACTATAACTTGCAAAACAAAATATTTAGATTGGCTATGAGGAAGAACTCGGGTACTGAGCGCTAAGTGATGATAAAAGAAGCTGAGCCAGCAGCGCAGCTATGATTAAGGGTCAAAGCACCGATAGAATTGTGAAATGAAGAAGCCGCTACGTCATGAGCTGCGCTGCTACCTAACCTTCTCCTTCGGCCTCCGCCACAACAGCCTAGTGGGAGTGTTCTTAATGATCTCATAAACTTGATCCCACGTTAAACCATATTTCCTGGCAAGCTCATCCATTGAAATAGTGTAGTGAGCCCACTCATAGACTATCATGTGCTTAATATCATCAGATACAGCTTCAACACCACTTTTCTCCACGCTCTCACGCTTGCGCCTACTCAAAATATCACCGAAGCAGAATTCCAGAGAAACAGATAAATATTTTACTTAGGGTAAGCAGTCTAAGTTATGACCATGAAGTGCCCCAAGTGTGGAGCTAAGTTGCCAAAGAAATATGAAAGAAAGGGAGGCAAAGTTAAGGTAATACGCTACTTACCATGCAGCAAGTGCGGCTTCACATTTAGTAGTGCTAAATAGCCTTGCCAATAAGCTCGCCCACTGCAAATCCAGGCTTCACTAATACAATTTTTATCTTAACCCTATCACCAGGCCTAGTATTAGGCACAAAAATTACGTAGCCCCTTATCTTAGCTACACCATCACCTCTACGACTCAAACCCTCAATCACAACCGTCACCTCATCACCTATAGAAACTGGCTTAGGCTTAAAGTATGCAGGCTTAATTCTGCTTCCACCATGAAACCTCCTAGAAAAACTGCCACGCCTATCATTTGACTTGCCAGAGCTCATTAACCCATCTCCAAGTTATTTGATTTCAAATACTATGCAGAGAGTATTTAAGGATTTCGAGGCGGCGAAAACTACACAATACTTAAATAATGCGGATGAATGGATAAACACGCCATTTGAGAGGTGCAGTCAATGGCAAAGCCAATATCAATAATAATGGTGATAGCAGACTGGGAAAAGGCAAGTAGCTATGTAAAGGAAGTTTGCCGTAAAGTAGCTGAGGAAGTAGGCATAGAGCTTGAGGAGAGAAAGGAAGATTATGACTTCCTATGCGAGCATGGAGTGAGAAATGAATATGGAGGCATAGACATACCCCAGGTATTCATAAAGTATGATAATGGGGAAATAAAGTACGTTATGTCAAGAGTTCCATTGACATCAGATGGAAAACCAGACCTAGAAGCTGCAGAGAAAATGCTAAGGGAAGCATTAGGAGGATAAAGAAGACCATGAAGGAAAAAATAGCAGTAATAGCATCAGAAAATGGTAAGGCAAAAATCCTTGAAGAACACGAAGGCAATATAAGCGAAATAGTTAGACACATTGCGAGAAAAGCCCTTGAAATATGGGATAATGAAAAATCCGACTTCATAATTATAAGAGATAGGTATCCAGTTGAAATAAATCTACCAATAACAAAGGATGAATATGAAGTCTATTCAAAGTACAATTTGAGGCGGACAAGCTCAAAAACAGCCCTATTCGAACTACCAGTCTACATAATATCCTACGATAATGAGTGGAGAGAGGAAAACTACAAGGATTATAAAGTGCTAATCGTGGTGCCAAATGTTGGAGACAACATAATTAAGGAAATCATCAATTGGGCAGCAGAAATGACTCTGGAAAACGAAGAAGATAATATTTAACCAAAAATCCACCAGCGCCTCTTCTTTTTACCCATCTTCTTCTTCCTAGCCTCCTTAAGAGCACGCTCCTTTTGCTTTTCTATTTCAACTAATTCCTCAATTCTCCTAATCAACTGCTCAACAGCATCCCTATCATGAAATAGGGCGACAATTTCATCAACCACTGGATGCTGAATATAGGCCTTAACGAAGGGTATCACGTACACAATAGACAGTTCAGCACCAACCCATGCAAGAGGCTTAATAGTCTCCAAAAACATTATGGCAGGAGTCTCCAAGCCCCTCTTAACTATTTCAGTAGCTATTTTATCTATCAATTGCTTCTTACGTTCAGGAGATAGCTCAAGAGCTTCAGGTGAAAACATAATTCCACCATCTTTCACTAAAATATGCTAGCATGAGACAATTAAATTTATTCCTCCAATCAGCAACTTAGGTGAACGATAATAGGCTTTTCGCCTTAGTATCAATTTCACGTCTATACTTAGCTATCAACTCCGGATAGTTCTCGACAGTTTGCATATTCTCCTCCAAGCACTTCAAGTACAGCTCTCCCGCTTTAGAATGAAGATTGGATAATGCCTCGTGAAGACGCTTCCCTATCTCAACTGCACTACTACAAGTTGGCGAGCATGGTATGAAGCCGCTCACAAAATAAGCATATATACTTGGGGAACCGCCAGTTAGCTTTAACTCTTTAATTTGCCTCGAAGCCCTCTCCTCAACATAAACATTAGAACTCCTATCCTCAGCATATCTATTAACACAGCACTCCGGATAGCCCAGAACCTTTCCAAGCTCAGCAACATAGCTCTTGGATAGCTCCTCGGGGTAAACTAGCAATGAGGGTGGAAGAGTTAGAGGCCTCATTGCCAATATGGCCCTCCTAATTTCCCGCCTAACTTTAAAAAGCTCCTTTAACTTCTTATGAATGCTTGAATCCCTGAATAAAAACACTTCATAAATGCTTGGTCTAACCTCCTCAACAACCAATTTCAATCCAAATAGCTTCGCCCACTCTTCATGTGCCTTAAAGATTTCAGACTTGAAAACATACTTTTTGAAGAGCTTCCTAATCTTATTCCTGAGCTTAACTATCATTTCACCTCTTAAACTCAAGTCCCTAGTACTCATGATAAGCAATAAATCCTTCTTGCACTCCTCATCAATCATTTTACCAATTTCACTTGCATTTGGAAGCTCAGCGGGAATAGTGAAAAATGAGCAAGGCCTAACTTCAAGGTACACCGATAAATAGTCTTCAAGCTTAACTTTAGTGAGCATTCTACGATCATTAATAAAGTCCTCTATTATACCCATCAGCACATCACCTTATCTCAGAGACCAAGTTAAATAAGCGATAATTTCACTAATAAGGGTTGAGGAAGTAGATGAACCATGAAGAAGCGGAGCAGAATGCCCTCATTTGAAGAGTACTTTGCAGGCTCCATGCTGGCCAATGCACCTGGCTGGGCTACAATAGCACTAATGTCCTATCTATATGAAATAGCCCTAATAGGCGAGGAGCTAATTCAAATAGCACTCCTATTTAGCTATGGAATTGGCGGCATAATTGGAGCATATCTCGTTGCCAATAAAGCCTATAGAGATAGATTTCGAGTTGGAATAGAAGTGGGCCTCGCAGCATTCATAATAAACATGATATTTACAGCCATAGTATTGACATCAATTCCAACACTACACTCCCTTATAGGTTTAGTTGTTGGAGGAGCAATAGGCGGAGTAATATCCGCAAGAAAACTTAAGGAACAATAGCATAAGGAATCTCTACCATCGCCTTCTAAAGAAGGAGTCCAAACTCGTGACACCAAGTATTTCATCGAAGTTTATGCCTATAGCTTCAAGCACTTGCCTGAAAATCGTCTCCATATGGCTCAAGTACTTGCCAACATCTATCTCATCTATCCTAGCTAGCTGAACAGGTTTAACTCCGGGTTCACCCTTAACCTTAACATATGAAATTATGTCTCCAGCTCCAAGCTTCTTACCATACCTCTCAAGTAGCCTAGCAGCCTTAACGTGTTGTGGAGTAGTTTTTATGTACTGGTTTAAGGGTTTGGAAAGCTTAACTCTAAACGCCAATTCATCAAGCGAAAGCCTATGGTCCCTCAGCTTCCTATAGCAGTCCTGAGCTATAGCCCTTATCTTCTCCTTAGCCTTCTCAAAGTCTTCAGGAGACTTCACTTCACTTAAAACCTTCACAACATTATTAAATGCAGTTTTCAGAAACTCCGGAGTATTCCTCTTCTTACCAACCAACCCCTTAATATCCACTGAACCATCCTCAAATACACCCAAATAGTTCTTCTTAAGCCCTGAGAAAGTCACATACCGATATACCTTGTCAACATCTAAATCAATCCTAAACTCCCTTCTAGCCCATTCAACAAGTGCTTTAATTTGCTCCTCACTAGGCTTATAAAGAAATATGCTATCAGTATCTCCATATAAGACTTCAACCCCAACCTCCCTAGCCTTCTCAATGGCCTTTGAAATTATGTATCTTCCAAGTGCAGTTGTACTTTCAGCCACTGGTGGGCAGTAGAGTGGAAAAGCTTCATTACCCATTACACCATAGCTGGCGTTCAATATTACCTTCAAGCCCTGCTGAACAACAGAGTACCAGCTTCTCGTAGCTTCATCTAGGCTCTTATTCTTAGACATGGGCTTAAACCAGTACACTCTAATATTCCTCAACATGCCTATCAATGTTGATGAAATTCCAAGCTTTTTCCTACAAACCCAGTGCGGTAGATCTGGAACCCTATTATCCCTACACTCCTTGTGGGGGCAATTTATGGTCTCATAAGACAGATTCCATCGATATAAGACCGATGGATATAGGCTTGCGAAGTCCAGAACCGTGACATTGAAATATGCTCCGGGCTTCGGCTCAATAACTATGGCACCCATGTACTTTTTACCCTTAATTATAGCTCTAGTAACTGCCCCACCCTTAATAGCTAATATGTCCTCCCTCTCAGGTATCAAGTAGTTTCTCTTCCTATGCTCAAAGTAGAGCATATTCTTAATCCAACCTGAAACACCCTGCCTAGTTACATCTTCCATTGAAAGCTTAGATATCCTCATGAGCAAAATTATGAGCTTCATCACCAAGTCCTTGTCAAACGTTGTTAATGACAGTGTTAAGTAGGCATCCCTAAAGCAGTAGGATGCAAGCTCAAAGTAGGTTAGCTCTGCAATAAGCCGATCTAATGGTATCTTACTTATACCTAGAAGTGCATGTGCAATAGCATCTAAAGTCACATCCTTATACTTATTCCCAAATGCATATACCTGAACGGACTTATTGGAGAAGAATCTGTATAAGTCTATGTGAATACCAGTAACTATGTGCGTCGACTGCCTACCCAAAATTATTGGAATCTCCCTTCGAGGAATACCAAGCCTAGTAGCCCTATACCTCAAATACCTCAAGTCAAATTGATCACCATTAAAAGTGAGTATTATGGGGTAGGATGTCATGAGCTTGAAGGTCTCGAGAATCATTTGCCTCTCATCATCAAAGAAAAGCACCTCAACATCACTTGGCAATGATTCTTTAGATCCATACTCCAAATCACCCCTCTTAAGTAGGAAAACCCTCTTCAATCCATCTGAAGCAGCAAAGGCTACACATATTACTGGATACTTAGCCTCTGATGGCTCAGGTATCCTATCCGGTTCAGGAGTATAAACTTCTATATCCAGTGCAAGCCTAGGAATATTGGGTGCAGGACATAGAAATACTGGAAGCCACTCGTCAAGCATTCTAATAACTTCTTCAGGTTCACCCTCAAAGAACTTCAAAATCCTACTCTTAACATCCTGGGGGACCTCGTATGGTACGGGCTTTAAATCACCATCCTCAATTTTATAGAAGAGACCTGGAATGAGCTGCCTATCATAAATATAGCAGTTGTGATACTTTATCTTGGCCTCCCAAGCCTTAGGCAGAAGCTCCCTTATGCTCTTAGGGCTACCTCCAATTGATAATGGGTCCTCAGCAATTATCTTTGACATCTTAACAACTCTATCACTCAATGGATCATATTTCTCAACAACTTCAATACGCCTATAACCGGGATGAGTTACCACTGGTAATTTCTTAATTTTCTCGGGAGGCAGATCTGATAGACAGTATGGTTTATGACCGGTATTATCATACCAAAAATATATCTTCCTTTTCTCGGGATCATAGAGCTTGCAGAGAGCCTTACCCTTAGAACCATCATATGAAACTGAAAGCAATATGCATGGACCAGTATTATATGGCTGCTCAACTTCAAAGGGTATTGTCTCTATAACCTCAACTTCCTCTTCTTCAACCTCCTCTTCCTCACCCTCCCACTCAAACTTCAATTTAGTCTGCCTATACTTCCTAGACCTCTTCATAACCCCCTCCACCACTTCTCAAACATTCTATCCTTCTTAGACGCCTTCTTATACATCTTATAATGCTTCTCGCAGAGATAGATCCTCCTAGAACTCGAATCCTTAACCTCCAAGTTAAGCTTAGCCAAATACCTTAACGCCTCACTTGAAGCCAAAGATCTAACTGCATGCTCGCTACAACCAACTATACTACACACTTGCCCCTTCCTAACCTTACCCAAAGCAATCGCCCAATTAAAAGTCTACAACAACATTATTAAAAACAGCGCTCAACCTTGAATATGGGGCCCGTAGCTCAGCTGGATAGAGCGCCGGCCTCCGGAGCCGGAGGTCCCGGGTTCAAATCCCGGCGGGCCCGCCACTTAAATATCCCCTATATAAGTACTTCTTCTGGTGCCCCCGATAAGTTTTATACTTATGGAACTGCCCCCAGACCATGAGGAACCTTGGGACAATTAGGATACTGTGTTCTGGAAGAATAGCAGGCTCACGAGGTGCTACAGCAGCTATATGAGCAGTATGGTAGTGTACGGAAGTCGCCCAAATGCTTGGTGTAAGTAAGAGCACTCTACATAGATGCCTAACATGTTATTGTTTATCTTCTGCTTCTAGCTTCCTTACCTCTATTTTCACGTAGCCTGCACCATGGGATTTGAAAACGCCAAGTCTTCTAATAAATTTAAGTCTTTCTATTACTAGCTCGCTTATTATTCTCTCTGGATTTCTCCACTCCGTATTCTCTTTGAGCCATAGGTCTCCTAGCGTTGGACCCTTTAATGGTCTAGGCTCTCCTAGCTTGACCCAAGCTAGCTATACCCTTCTCATAGAGCCTTAACGCTAGTTCTATCCTTAGCCTCTCCTCGAGCTCGCCAGGAGGAACTCGTAGGTTCGCTGGTACCTCAGTAATAACTCGTCTAACACTAGCCTTAACCACCCTTGTCCCCTCAATGAACACTATACGCATATTAAGACTATTAATCCCTAGCCACCTCGTAAACGAATCATACTTTTAACAATACTCAATCCATGAACTAGCTGTCCCGTATACTAGAAAACGGGTATGAAAAACATACCTAACTGTCCCATTTATCATCAACTTGTGGGATGTTTCCTTATAAGGGCCAGCCTATGAGACCGGAGGTTTGCTTTGGTAATGGTTTCAGCGGACATGGAATTATAATTACTTTTGGTATTCGCTTTTGTTTTCTCTGAGCGAATGCATTTTAGGATATGGGGAGAGTTAAGAGGCTCCGTAAACCATAAAACTATATGGTAGAGGAATATGCCTAGTGGCGTTATGAGACTTTGTATATTAAAAATGCTGTTAAAGAACTTATTCGGATCTAAGAGAGTAAGTGTATCTAGAGGGTACGATGATATATTTAATACAGTATTTTGAGTGAGCAAGGAGAATATACTAGAGGAGGTTTTCAGGGAGAAGGAGTGGTTCCTAGCTGAAGTAAAGAGTTATGAGATACGATTACTAATAATTTGGAATGAGGTGTAGTTTTTGAGTGAAAATATTGTGGTTGTTGAACTTGATAAGAGGACTATTAGCTTGCTTACTAGAGTTCTTAATAATGAGTATAAGAGACTTCAGCTAGAGTTACGGATAACGGAGGAGAAAATCAAGAGGTTTGAAGATAAGTACGGCATGAGTAGTAGTGAGTTCTTAGAGAGGTATGCTCGCGGCAAACTGGGTGACGAAGAGGAGTATATGGAATGGTATGGTGAGCTAAAGTTCCTAGAGAGGATCCGCGAGGAATTAGAGGAGCTGAAGAATATTGCGGATAGGGTATCTGGAAAAATACGTAACAAGGGTTGAAGAAAAACTAAGGGAGCTGGAGCCTCTAATTTCATCTTCCCAAATATGTATTGAGCGTAGATCCCTCAATAGAATCGTATTAAGAGGTATTATCGTCTTCATAGATGGATCTTCACTTCATTTTCTAGAATACGTTCTAGAAGAAGATAATAGGCTGTTAAGAGTCTCCTATCGGTTCCACTATATCAAGCAAGATGGATCGCTAGTCTTCAGATATGATAATGCCCCACATCACCCAGAGCTTCCAACGTTCCCACACCATAAACACTTACCTGGAAACAAGACTGTCCCCTCCGGTGAGAAAAGCTTAATTGATGTACTGGATGAGATAGGGGAAATTATTTCTAAGGAATAATGAGTGAGATGCCTAGCAAGGAATGCATTGTCAGTATTACTTCTCAAGTAATAAATAGAACAATTCATAAACTATCATTGCCCACTTATTCTTAATGATGATGATTATTACAATTTGGCCTCTATTCGTGAAACCAAGCCTTAAACAGCTGCCCATATACTAGATAATGGGTATGAATTCCTATCGGATCTGTCCCGATTTACCACGACCCCTGACAACATACTCGTCAAGCCTATCTCCGCAAGTGCTATGATGGCACTAGAGTTTACTGCAATGCAACAAGTAGACCAGCTACTCAATTCCTAGTTCCTCTCGGAGCTCCTCATCATTATAAGGGTAGGCCGTTATCCCTCTTCTCTGCAGCTCTAAGATGAAGTCGTAGAGGCTCAGCTCGGCTGCACGCTCAACACTAACAATTCCGCGGACAAAGAGGTCTATAGCATAGGCTAGCTTAACGACCCGCCTCTTCACCTCTTTAGCAACCTCACTAGCAACCGCATCCAATGGTGGAGAATAATATTTAGGATTTGAAGCGATAGCAGCTAGTACCTCTCTTAATGCCTTCTCCATCATGTTCATCACTGCCTAGACCCTTACAATTTGGTGTATATATCTTACAAGGTTTAAGATTACCTTCTCAGTAAATAGCTATGTAGCTAACATGATTCTACATTTAGCCGGTCTACTTATATTTGAACAGCCAATAAAAATGAATGTTCTTGAAAATCTCTCTGCATAATTTTAGCTAATAGAGAACCCTTCGTGTTCAATTCTTTTACACATGTACTCATATTTCCTCAGGTTATATCTGCTCAATAATTCCTTTTTGAAATTAAAAGAGCATTAGAAACATCGGTGTTGGTATGTAGATCATGTCATTACGCAGTCTTAATATATCTCGCGTTAGAACTATCTTACCTTTTTCAGGAACTATATGTGAAGGAGCTCCTCGATACTTTGATTCAATGATGAATCTATATTGAGCGTTTCCTTTCACAACACATAAGACGAAATCCGTTTCTTGCATTCCTTCTCTTGCTGGTCTATACATTAGAACTCTTTCATATTCAACGCTTGGTATATGTTCGAATAACTGTTGAGCTAAAAGAAGATGAGCTGCTACGACACTCTCAACTAAATGACCTTTAAAGCTCGAGTCCCCAACTATTTTCTTCGAATACTCAAATGGGTCGGGAATATTGTTGAGATATGAATATAATGCATGATATATGAATGGGTCTAGAACATAGTTCTTAGGCTTTCCTTGATAATTGGGTTTACAGCTACCATTTTCCCTCTCCTCTGGGTATGCAAAGAAGAATGTCCATGTAGTTCTAAGATAGTCCAGGTAACTTCTTAAACCAAAACGCCCTTTAGGTCTGGCATCTTCATTGCGACCAATAACCTCAGGTCGACATAGATCCAGAAGACCTGCAATCCTCTTAGGTTCTAAGAGAAAAGCTAGCACTCTTTTCAAATTCTCTGAGTCTAAACCAGCCTTCTCAGAATCCTTGACAAGTAGTTCCGCTACATCAACATAAAACTCTTTACTTATGTATTCATTCTTATAATATTCATCTATAGCTTTAGGATAGCCCCCGTGAATCAAGTATTCTTCGAACACTGTTTGGAGAAGTTGGAAATACTCGTCATATATTCTCCGGAAAGCCTCCGGAATTCTTCCTCGAGCAAGCTCCTTTAGTATCTCGAATCTTATTCTAGGAGTTCTAAGCTTGCGTAATGATAGGAACGAATCTATTTCCCGCCTAAGTGCTTCAACTACTTCTGCAAATCGTAATGGAACGTGAACTAGATTCCCTCCAAGGTTGAAGAGTTGTGCCAATCTGCCTTGCCTACCTCTTAGCTTACTAGCAGCCTCTGCCAAGTCCATAGAGTGACTACCAGCAGACACAATCTTCATACGCCCACTTTCAATTAAACCCATGTCATAGAGATTTTTCAGCGCTTGAGCCCATCCAGGATACATGGATGCTTCATCGAGAAAAACATACTTATCATTATTACTTGACATAGCTATGACTTCAAGAATCTCAATCAGTCTTATATCTACCAGCCCTTCGTAGTCGAGTGAAATATAAAATATTGATTGAGGATTCACATTCTTTTCCTCGATGAGATACCTTATGAGGAGTTTAATTAATGTAGATTTACCTGCACGTCTAGGTCCCCGTATTGTGATTATACCATATGCACCCAGCTCAGCTATGTAACGTCTTAGATGGTAATAGAGTCTGGGTTCACGTCTAAGCATTGAATTGTAGAAGTTCTGAAGCAACGGGTCACGTTTATACCAGTACTTGTCTATCCACCAAGGATTATATTGCTTTAAAAGTTTCCTAAGTTCCCCGATGTTCAACTTTTACTACACCTCTTTGCAAGTAGGACCAAATCCTTCTCTATGCGGCCAACCTCTCGTGCCAATTGCTCATACTTCTTCTCAAGCTCTTTGATACGAGTAATAAGGTCTCCATATTCAGCCTCTCCAATGAATTCTAGAACAAGTCTCTTCACTAGAGCTGGCACCGACAAACCTTGCTGTTCAGCAATCTTTCTCAGCTTTCCATACTGCTCTTCACTAAGATAGAATTTAACTTGTTTCAACCTACTCACCATATCTCTGGTACTTTATAGTACCTTAACAGTACTAAAATTTAACGCTCTAGTACTACTAAGGTACTAATAACCTGACGCAAAAGCACCATATTAGCACCATTATAGTACTGATCGATTCCTAAGATAGTACTATTAAGGTACTATGTATTAAAAAGTACCTCTTATGCCCAAGTCTTGTAGACATATTGTATTCACATTAAGCTTCTTTAAAAGGATTGCCAGTCTTTATTGGTACGTTTTCATCTGCTAGGAGTCTCAGCAACTCTATAACCCTCTTTAGCGCCTTGGATGCAAACTTTAGTGCCTCATATACAGCCTCCAATGGTATCTCAAACTCCTCAGCAACCTCCTTAGACTCGCGAAGGGGTGGCAGGCAGTAAGTCTAGATGCTAGGGTAGAGGAGCTGAAGAAGAGGTTTGATTTCCTAGGTCTTTCTAGGGAAAACTCTTAGTTTCAAATCGGATAAGGAAAACTGCGCTTCACCTCACTTACCATAGATTATTACATCCGAATAATCCAGGAAATTAGGGAACCTATAAGCAGGCCATCATATGCTACATGGGAAGAAGCATTAAAAGTTTTATCTTAGTGCTAGAACCCCTTTGATTTAAACTACACTACTTATTCTTGCACGAGCTCATATAGGTTTACTAAGTAGATGGTGTAATGTTTAGTGATGACTTTGGAGATTGAGAAACTAATCATAACAGTGTTTGGCTCCTACACGGGATTCATTAAATGGCTTCAGAACTTGTGTAGCCTCAGAACTTTCTGGACTAAAAATGTAAAGCATGTTGGCATTGCTTCAGTCAACCCATTGAAGTTAAGGATTCTATGGAAGACTAGGCGTGGCTGTAGACAAGCATTCTTCATGATGTCTAGTAGATTTAGTCAAGTTGCTAGGTTATTGAAAGAAGCTGGGGGTAAGCAGAGCATGAAAGATAACACATGTTACATAGTCATAACGACATCTGGGCTAAACTCATGCCTTTACGATAGGCGGAGTGTTATCTATGTGTATACTAGTGATAGTAGACTGCTTGAACCCAATCATAGTGTTGAAGTTGAGGACTACGAGAACCCCAGTGAAAGGGTCTTGAAGGAGGTTGAGACTGTGGAGGCATGACTATAAGTGATATTGTTAAGCGAATACGTCAAGAAGCCCTTAGAAGAGTTGGCGCAGAAATTCAACAACAAATACATGCTGCAAGAAACTACGTTATGCAGCTGAGACCAAGATTAGAGAAGAGACTGAAATAATTAGTAGCTATAGAGGTTACGAGAATGTAAGTACTAGGATACACATTACATACTAAACATGTTTATCTTGAAATTACACTATCATGTAATTAAAGCTTTTAATGTATACTGAAACCTAAGTTATACTGTCACGTAATATAAAACGAACATGAAAACCGCATCCATGCTTTCTATTCATACAGACACTCATAAAGTGAAATGCTCTGAGCCCACGAATTTATGAAGTTACTGTTTGGATTACTGAAGAACAAATCATCTGATTAAAATATTTATTACAACTTAGAGATCTTGTAGTAGTAAGGCAAGTATCTTGATTAGTCTAGGGTAACTACTTTCCTAGTTTCCCTGTAGATCTCCAAGTCCTCTCTGAGTTCTTATTTCTTCTTTAACTGTAGCTTATTAATATTACTTGCTAGGTTTCTCTCTTATGTTCTTCGAAAATAGAGTTTTAAAATCACATGACATATGTTATGTTAAGTATATTAAAGAAAAATTTAAAATATGAGAAATAAATTGGGATTAGTTAAGAGAAGAAATTGCTATCGAGGAGGTTTAAGTGCCTTTCACACCTTTACATCTTGGACCTGCACTGGCTATAGGATTGCCCTTGAGAAAGCACATTCATACACCAACATTCATAATAGCCAATATAATCGTAGATATAGAACCTCTCATAACGCTCATATTTAATCTCAATTATCCCCTCCATGGCTATCTACATACACTTATGGGTGCATTTATCATAGGTTTAATTCTAGGTTACTTAATGCACTTGCTAGAACGGGTACTTAGTTTATTATGGAAGAAACTACACTTAGTATGCAAGACATCCCTTAACTTGAAGGCATTCATTATAGCAGGTACTTCTGGAACCATATTACATGTTCTTATGGACTCACCGCTTTACTACGACATAAAACCCCTATACCCCATACCTATAAATCCATTTTATAATCCCAGGTTAACCGTCATAATTTATGAGACATGCATATTCATGGGCATACTAGGACTACTATATTACTTCTACCTAATAATCAAGGGCAGTTAGGATAAAGTTTTCATATTGCTCAGCACCATTAAGATATCATTATTCAATTGAAAACCCAATTTTTATCTAACTACACTGAACATGACTTTAGCTATGTGACTATTAGAGTTGCTTAATGGGATCTATTACGCTATTATTAATCACGTTAGCTATATTTGTTGGAGCATAGCGCATATAATCGGGGAAAGATATTGGAACTGGAAAGGTTTTTGTTAGGGTTCTATATCAAAGGAAATTTCGAGGAGTTGTTTTGAAACTCTAAATCTCGTTTTCCTTATTTTGATGCAGCCTATGTATTTTGACGAGCTAGTATGTCGTTTATTGCATGCATTTATATTCCATATACTACCATCAGTATCATAGACAATCACTATACTCAGCTCTCTAATATGCTCCGGTACTGGAAATAGATCGTAAATTATATTTCCATAGATCCTCTCAGCCTCATCCCTCGGAAGAACTTTAACTTCAATTTTAAGATCCTCCTCAATCTTCCTATTTGCAAGCTCCTCAATAGCTCTAATCTCATCCGATGTTGGTTTTCGATTAAATTTAACAGTTAAGCGACCATGCTTACCATGCACATAAGTACTTGCAGTCCACATAGCATCAGAACCGAGAACCTTGACAACAGCACCCTTAAGCACATGCAGAGCCGTATGGGTGCGCACCTCATCAGGATACACATCCACACAGCCAGACATAGCTCCACTAACAACGACATACGCTCCTTCAAATAAAAAAGTTTCCAAACCTCTATCAACAGTAAGAAGCATGGAAAGCAAAATTAACAAGTAAAGGAGAATGGCGAGCGCTGATGCCATTAAGATCTAATCTTCAACTTCCCGTTGAATACTCAAAGAATATTTATACACTAAATTCCCGTCAATCACATATAAGTCAGCATTATAATCATCAATTCTCCTCATTAGTACTGGCCTACCTAATCCCTCAGCTATTTTCCTTAAAGCATCAATACCATCAACATCAACCACCATGCTACTAGCCTCATCAATCGGAGATCCACCAACCTCAATTAAGTAATCCCTTAAAGGCTTCACTACAGAATCAACAGTCTTCCTAGAAAACTTCCGCCTATCAGAGACGTAAATATAGGTTGCAGGGGCTAAGCAGAATAGGCCGACTCCTAAAACTACATATGAAATATTAAGCTTATTCCTAACATCTTCATTAATAATAATGCTCTTACCAGTAAGTTGCCCAGGCGCTCTATGCTCCAAATTTAAAATATTAATTACTCTATCACCAGCACCGTGTCTGAAATTTAACCTCAATGTATGATTAATTGGTAATCTAATCATACCATGCCTTGTAACTGATAAGGCAATTATATTGGCAATTAAAAGTAGATCGTGCTCACCCGAATACACTTCAATTTCATCCTCAATATTCCTGATTAAGGACAATAATTTACCAATATTAAAAGTAAAGTTCTCATTTATTACTACGGTATTATTACCCTTAACATTAAACTTAGGAGTAGTAAGAATAGTTTTCCTCCACTTACCGGGGGATACTATGACCATTTTAAAGCTATAAGTTAATACTGTTGATGCAGGTTCACTAACCCTAAATGTAAAGCTATAATTTACATCAATAGACCTAACTATGCTTAGGAAAAGTACTCCCTCGCCGGGGCCGAGCATGCTCGCATTATCATAAATTATGTTAGGAATTAAGTGAGCAACATAATTATACCGACTGTAGCCTTCATAAGTACATAAAACACGAACTTTCTCCTCAACAACCGGCTCATTAAACAGCATTACAAGCGAAAACGCTGAAGAAGCTATCAGCGCAATTGACAGAAGCAATAGAACTACGAACTTAATTTTATTATTTTTAGATAAAACCATGCACCTCACTCCAAAGATACATGATTAAAGGTAGAAGCAAAATTAGTATAAAAACTTTATGCAACATTTTCAGCCTCCCCCAATATTCCAGCTTGAAGTTTCAATAGTCACTGTGAATTTCAATTGATCAATTGAAGTACAGTTCTCAAATACAAATTTAAATAGTATTGGAAGCTTGCAATTAGGATCCAAAATTCTGGATATGAATATGCTATATGACGACTCATTTAGTGGAAACCTATATTTACCATAACTTAAATTGCTACATATCTTTTTAAAGTTAAAGCATTTACAATAACTCGTATAAGCCATATAAATCGTCATATAACCCTCATTTCCACCTAAAATCAAGTCAAATAATATACATCGAACTCTAATAGGCACAGTCCCTACATTCTTTACAATTAAGTAAAGACAGAAATAATCGCCCTCAGAAACATTATAGCACTCTACTTGAAGCATTAAATCACCAACCCTATCAACTGAACAATAAAAATTACTATTGCAACAACAGCATTTAGAACATGAATAAGCATTATAACATATGATCTTGGAATGGGTTGAACCAACTTTTATTATACCCTGTATTTGCATAAAATCCCTCCAGCAACTATATGCAGCACCATTTATCATCAACACGATGATCATGAAGACAAAAATGAGCAATAGTCCACGTTGTCTACCTGATCTACTCACTTACACCACCTACCGAACTTCCTCCTCATCCTACGAGCATAATAGAAAGCTATTAGAACAGTTATCGAGGCAATAACTATTGAAAGCAAGTAATAACCATGAATAAAGCTGACAATAAATCCAATGCAGCGCTTCAAGTAAATTGAAATCCAACCAATTTTAGGAATAACTAACAGCAACTTCCCCTTTACCTGACTCGGATGAATGGGATTGAAATCAATCACCTTATTAGCATCACCCTTAGTTATAAAACGACCACCCCTAATCTCCATAACTCTATGTAAGGTCATACCGCCATCCGAGAAATACAAAATTACATCGCCGGGCTTAATTTTGCTAGCTGGAACCTTAACAACAAGCGCTATATCGCCAACATCCATTGTCGGCCTCATACTACCACTCAAAACAACTGAAGGAAAAACACCAAGCAACCCAGTACTCAACCAAACAGCAAAAACAAATGCCAAAACAACCACTATGAAACCAATAGGCCTATCCTTACTCCACCCACCTTTAAACTCAATTCTCAAGCCAGCACGCCTAAGAACACTTAATGGAATAGCATTATCAATTACAATTAAACTCACAGTCGGGGCAACTACACCTATGAGCGATTCAAGACCCCAAGTCAAATCAGGGAGTATTGGCGAAAACCATTGAAACAATTTCAATGGAGCAAGATAAACTATTGAGCCTAATGGACCGGAGATAAAAGCTAAGTATGAAGCAAGCAAGTTAACTGCTAAGTCAGGAAGATATTTGGAACCTAAAAATTCAACAATTGAAAAGGGCTTAACTGGAGGATAAAGCATGCTTATTAAGGCGAAAGTTCTACTATAAAAAATAGAGACAATTAAGATAGCTAAAATAAACTTCCTCTTGCCATAACTCCTCAAAATGCAAGACCTAGAAAATTCACTACCAATAAGAGAAGCTGAAATCATCATCAAATTGAGAATCACGTTAACTGGAGTTAACACAACTGGACTTCGACCGTACTTTGAAAATAAACCACCATCAATTTGCATTATTATTTGAAATAATGATGCCATTAAAGCAACTAATAAAACATAATTGTTAAAATTAAGTAGTAACTCTCTAAAATCACAAGACCATAAAGCTATTAAAGCTACACTTATCCAGCAAATGGATGGGAAAAAGTATGCAAAATATCCAGAAGGCTTATAGAGATACATTAAGATTTGAATTGCAATTAAAGCACAAATTAAAGGGACATTCCTATCCATGGAAAACACCCCAATGGTGTTTAATGTAAAAAATAGGGAAAATAGAGGGTACTCTAAGCATCGGCTAACACTCCTATGCCTTATTCCACTGAACCGCCACTACTTCAACGTATATCTTGTATGTATGGCACTCTTCTGCTTCCTGGTAGAATTCTAAGTCAATTTCACACTTATGAGTACGACACGGGTCGATCTGGTATGGCAGCTGATTTGTAACTTCAAGCCATATAACGGGTATATCAATACCTATATCGACAACTCCATTACCATTTACGTCCTCGTATAGATCCCCTATGTAATCTCCATCGGGATCATACCATAGCAATCTATATATCAAGTGACCTGTTGCATTCCTTTTTTCACCAGTTATATTGAAACCCACTAGAGATAGTGGTATTGTTCCAATATTATGCAACTTAAATGTTGTTCTAACCAAGTATTGTGGATATGCATTATCAACTACAATGACTAGTCTCTTATACCCCTTCTTTCCAGTATGTACATCTGTAATTTCATCTTCATACCAACTACTGCAATTGCCGACATTCTTACCTAGCCATTCCCCTTCATATATCTGTGAATTGTTCCAATAATACTCTATGCTATGTGGAGGCTCAACCCAATCGAATGCAAGAGTCAGACTTCCCATTTCAGCTGTACCTTGAATAGTAACTCTATCACTCCAGTGAGCGTAGGTAACGCCGATCACAGAGAGCACCATTATTAAAAGTAAAGAAAGGATGCCAGATTTTCGAGCGTTCATGTTCATCACCAGCCACTAGCCCGTCTATGCCTTATTCCACTGTACGAAATCAAGCACCAAGCTGAATGTGTAAGTATGACACTCTTCTGCAGTTTGCTTGAAGTCTATGTCAACAACTACTGGATACTCATGGCATGGCTCAAGCTGCCAATCCTCCGGTACATAGGCAACTATCCTCACATTCATTACTTCTCCTGCTGGATCAACTAGTGCACCCTCAATTATCCATGCACCTATAGTATCGTTGTAGACCTCTATATCTACTCTAAAGGATAGATCCTCACCATCAGTTTCATCAAAACCAGAGAACGTAGTATTAACCAGTACTGCAGGTATCGTACCAGCATTCTTCAATATAAACTCAATGTGTACATCCCATTGTGGATAAGCATTTTCAAATAACATAGTCAATTTCTTAGCAACCGTCTGTGGTGGTGTGTGATGCGTACTAGTCTCAAAATCGCTTAATGTAATAGTTGCATTTGCAACCCAAGGCTTGGATGGAGTGAAATCTTCTTCAGGAACACCATTAGTTGTCTCATAGTAAGTTAGTGAATCATTTAGAATACCTACTATAAGCTCGCCCATGTGAACGGTTCCCTCAATGGTGACAGTATCGCTCCAGTGAGCATAGGTTACTCCGAGTACTGTTAGAGCAATTATTAGTAGTCCAAATGTGCTAAATAGACTCTTACTATTCAATATCATATCACCTCTTATGTTCGGGCTATCATCGCCCAGGACCTACTGATCCTAGGCTTTAACGGGGGCTCCCGCTTAGTCCCCCGTGCAGGTTAGAATATGAAAATTTATTATGATTATAGATTTCGAATCAATTGACCTGAAAATAAACCAATTGGACTAAAATATATAAAAATAAATTTCATTGAGGCCGCTTTAATTGCAATCGAATTAGAAGGGAATCCAGCTTTTTAAAGTCATCACTTAATCTGTATAATTTAATTTTCCTGTCACTCATGATTGAGTACTCGATTAATCCGATGTCTATGAGGTATTGGAGTTTATCTGCTGTTTTTGAATATGATAGGCCTACTCTTCTTGCCAGCCTTCTTAAAGTTATTTCCTTACTTTTACATATTTCAACTACTATTTTAAATAGTAAGTCTTCATTGAAAACTCTTTTTGTAAGCTCCATTAGTAGTAGGGTTCGAGCATCAATTTCCCGTGAACTTAGCTCATTTATATTATGATCGGAGGGCTCGATTTTCAATTTTTATCAAAACTAAATATTCGAATGCTTACGTTATTTAGTTCCGCTCCATTTGGGATATTATCAGACCATTTGGATGAGTGACTTATAAACTCATGTTAGAATATCCCTAAGTTTTTGATATTTCTTTGAAAGTCTATAAACTTTTACCCTAGGACTTGCATAGAAATATTCCACAACTCCCTTCTCAACTAGGAAATCGAGATGCTTAGCTAAATTTGAATGCGAAATTCCCACTTTTCTAGCAAGCTCTCTTAAGCTTGCACCCTCAATTTTACATAATTCAACTATTATTCTAAATTTCACATTATCCTTATACGTTTGCTTTAAAAATTCGACAAGCATATTTTCATAATTATGTAAATTAGAAGGCAATAATGCACCTCCAAACTTTATTCAACCTGCGAAATACTCGTACTTAAAAGGTTTATCTCTTATTACATATATATTTTTGACTAAATTTTTTCAAAAAATTTATGATAGCGAATTTAAAATTGTATAGTTTTTCACCTAAACCATCAAGGCGCACTAATAGCCGCTCAGTGGAAATATTTGAATCCTTAGCTTTACTTCATATATTTCGTGAATTTTCATGAATTCTTGTCAGTTGCGAGAAGATTCTTCATCTTTAATCCAGAGACCGTCGTTTCATCATCCATTTAGTATAGTGGTTTGACACTTAATTTAAAATTTGCTTTTTCTCATCAATTAATAGCTATTGATGGGAGATGAAGTTGAATTGAAGTTTTTACTTATAACCTTGCCGGGACTTGAGAAGGCTATTGAAATTGAATTGAGTAGATTTGGGTTTAATGGGGAAGTGATTTCAAGAGCTAGAGCTGTTGGGGAGCTTAATGAACCAGAGAAATTGCGGACTATTGAATCTTATGCTGAAATTCTCGCTGAAGATACTGTTAGGGATGAATCTAGAAGGGGGATTCGACTTTTAATTAGGAGAATCTTGATTGAAAATCCTGAAGTTAGAGATGCTATTGAAAATGCTAGGACAGTTACTATTAAAGGCTCAGTGTACTGTAGATTAAAGTGCCTAGATTATAGAATGCTTGAATTAATTGCAGCTAGAGAAATTACTAGGGTTTTTAGGGGTATATCAGTTAAGCCGAAAATGGGAGACCTGGTTTTGAGGGTTGAAATTCTAAATAATAAGCTAATAATTGCTAAGGAATTGAAATCTAGGCTTCATGAAAGAGGCTATACGAGATTCAAGCATCCAGCAATGATCAATCCATTGGCAGCATCATCAATGAGCTTATTAGCTAACATTAGTAGTAGAGACGTAATATTAGATCCATTTTGCGGTGCTGGAACTATACCAATAGAAGCGAACTTGACATGTGGATGCGAGGCACATGGATCCGACTTAAATAGGGAATACATTAAGGGGGCAGTAATTAACTCTAAAGAAGCCAATGTGAGAAGTGGAACATGCTTCTTCATATCATCAATTAAAGACCTCAGCGTAAGAAATGCATATAATGCATTGATAACTGATCCGCCGAGGGGCATTAGACTTAAAGTCGATAGCCTCAAAGCAATATATAGGTACCTAATTGAAGCCGCGGGCAAAGCATTATTGGATAAAGGTAAACTGATCGTGAGTACATTAAATAGGAATGCCAAATTACTAATTAGAATAGCTGAAATGACTGGAAAATTCAACCTCACAAGTAAAGTAGATTATGTGCAGGGAGGATACTTCTGCTCAATAATAATCCTCGAATTCACATCCTAGACGGAGCCTCTATCCCCATTATATCAAGTATATTTCTTAAGGCAATTCTAACAGCATTAACTAAATGTAACCTTGCATTCCTCAGGGATCGAGGCTCAGCTTTAAGCACTGGAATTGCATCATAAAATGAATTAAATGTTAAAGCCAATCTATAGGCATAGTCAGTTAATAGTTCAACGCGAAGCGTATCTGCAGCTTCAGCAATAACTTCCGGCAGCTTCGCCACCTGTAGAATCAAGCTCCTCTCAAGCTCATGATTTAGAAGTTTAGTGTCATAGTCCCTCGGTAACTCTTCACCGAACTTAGCGAGAATATTGCATGCCCTTGCATGTGCATACTGAATGAAGGGTGCACTATTCCTCTCAAAATCAAGAACTCTATCCCAAGTGAAAGTGATTTTCTTGGAGGGGGAAATTGATAGGAGGGCATATCTAACAGCACCAATACCAACAACCCTACTTATCCTATCAATAACATCGGGACTTAGATGAGGAGACCTCTTAATAACTTCCTCTCTCGCCCTCTCAATAGCCTCACTTAAAATTCTATCCAAATCAATATATCTCCCACGCCTACTAGACATTCTAAATCCGGGCATGTGCACAAGCTCATATGCATAGTGCACCATATTTACTGCCAAATCCCTTCTCCCAAGCACAGCCAATGCAACTCTCAACTGAAGCTGAGGCAGTGATTGCTCTGCACCAATGACATGAATTACCTTATCCGCATGCTCGAACTGCCATAGAGTATATGCAATATCCCTAGTTGTATAGAGAGTTCTACCATCAGACCTCACCAGCGTTAACTTTGGAATCTCATATTTAGGGTTCACGCCCAGCTCTGACTTCAAATCAAGGGCCCTAGCCGCCTCATTAACCTCAAATATTAAGGCACCATTCTCATACTTGACAAATGGAGTTTTCTTTAAAGCTTCAAGAACAGCTTTAACTCTACTACTCCATACAACTTCACTTTCCCAATCCCAGCTATCGTGATGGACATTCATTTTCTCGAGGGTATCTTTGAACCCCTCAATGCATTTCTCGCACATCTCCCTGACCACTTTAACGGCATCCTCATATCCTAATTCATATCGATAATCCAAGTCGATAATTGATTGCACTGGATTTTCATCAGAATTTATTTCAGCAAGTAGCTTATCAAATAAATCGGGATCCCTCTCCCTAAGCTCATTAGCTATGGAAATCCACTCACTAAGCTCACTATTCAACCTTGCAATTTCATCTTCAAAACCACTATCCAGAGTCTTCAATTCCTCCAATCTCTTCTTCAACTTCCAAATTTCAACGATGCAATTCGTCATTGCATAAATTAATCCAATAAAGTGGTCGGGCTTCATATCAACCTTAAAGTCCCTAACCTTACTATAGCCATATGCGGCTATAGCCACTTGGAAGCCGACATCATCAATGTAGAAGTGCGTCTTAACCTCATGACCCCTAGCCCTGAGGAGTCTAGCCAGAGTATCACCTAGAACAGCATTTCTCGCAGCACCAATATGGAGTGGATGAATTGGATTAGCACTTGTATGCTCAACAATTATCTTCATCGGTCTATCAGCCTTAAGCTTACCATACTCCACATCTAAAAGCTCGACAGACCTAAAAACCTCAGATGCAAGCTCAGAGTAGTTTAAGTAGAAGTTAACATAGCCACCGCCAGCAACCTCAACTCTCTCAATAAACCTCCAAGACCTCTCACCTATGAGATCAACAATTTTACCTGCCAAATCCAATGGATTAAAATCAATCTTCTTCGCTACCGAAAAACATGGAAATGCCAGCTCAGCCTTAATTGCTCTTGGAGGAGTCTCCAGCTCAACCTCGAAATCCCTCAATCCAATACTTTGAAGAGCAAACTTGACAGCATCCATGCATTCACGCCTAAACAAACCGTATGGATTTCTAGCCTGCAACACCTCTCCCTCACACAATACTCAGAACATTAAGGTGAAAAGAGCATTATATTATTAACTCAAGGGAACCGCTTAGAACAAGATTGTAGAGATTAAAGTTAATTAAAATTGGAATTCGGATCTAGAATTAAAGTGAAGATGGTAAATTAAGGGAGGCAGCCTTCTTGAGTCATAGGAATATTGTTAATGAAATTGCATCTAAAATGTTCATTACTGATAGGCTGAGTCAAGATGAGCTGCGCAAACTACTCACTAAGTACTATGAGAAGCTTAAGAGCCCAGAGCTAGATCCAAATGAAACCTATACAGTTACAATTGAAGTTTCAGAGTTTGAACTCCATGCACTTGAAGACCTAGCTCACACATACATTGAAGATGAAAATAAACACGAAATGCTTCTTCACGTCCTAAGATATTTTTGGCAAAAACTAGTAGAGGCAGTATCACACCAGGAAAGTAGCTACTCTGAAGTTTAAAATCAATTGAAGAGTGCTCAAATCAACCAATCACATATCAATCAGGACTAATCAGTTATTGAGAATAAGCCTTATAGGCTATGAAGCTGAGCTCTTACAAATTAATCGCTAAGTAAGCATGATGCAATTGATCTCACTATTCACATAAAACTTCACCAATAATTAAGAGAACTACGTAATTACCCAATTGAGGAATAAGCTATAGAAAGCACAACATTAAATCTAGTACCCTATTTCCTCAAAATTACTGTAAAAGAATGAAATTTTTAACGAAATTTAGAGAAATTGTTGAATGAGTTTTAGTGCTTGCTAATTGTTTTCTATGGTTTGGCGGGCCCGCGGGGACTTGAACCCCGGACCTTCGGCTCCGCAGGCCGATTCGAGGTGAAGCCATTTGGCTTCACTCGCTCTATCCATGCTGAGCTACGGGCCCACTACTACTTGAATAAACTTCGATATTAAGTTTAGTTGGATTTTAAGTAATATAGTAGCCGAGCTCTCTAGCTATCTTCTTCAATCTTTCAATTCTTTTTTCAACTGGTGGGTGGGTTGAGAATAGTTCTGAGAGAGCACCTGGCCTCAATGGATTAATTATCCATAAGTGGCTTGTTGCGGGGTTAACATTCATAGTCAGCCCCACGTTTCTTGCTTCAGTTATCTTTTTAAGTGCACTTGCAAGCTCCAGGGGTTTTCTAGTGATTCTGGCACCAACTTCATCTGCTAGGTACTCTCTTGTTCTTGAAATTGCTGCTTGAATTATTAAGGCAGCTATTGGCGCTAATATTGCGGCTAGAAGGGCTGCAGCTGCCGATTCTCCACTTCTCCTTCTCTCACTGAAACCACCGAAATACAGGCTCCACCTACCTATATATGCGAGATAGCTGATGGCACCGGCAATTGTTGCAGCTATGGTTGCTATCAACACATCCCTATTCTTTATGTGGGCCACTTCATGTCCAATTACAGCCTCAATCTCCTCCTCGTCGAGCAGATTTAGAAGACCCTTAGTTACTGCAACAACGCTCTTGCCGGGTCCTCTACCAGTAGCAAATGCATTGGGAGCAGTTGAATCTATAATAGCCACTCTAGGCTTCGGTATTCCCGCCCTATTAGCCACTCTTTCAACAATTCTGTGAATCCTTGGGCTCTCCCTTGGACTCACAATTCTAGCACCAGTCATTGCAAGCACCAGTCTATCGGAGTAGAAGTATGCTATGAAGTTGAATAGAAATGCCATCATTAGTGCAGCCTCAATAGCCCCAATAGGATTTCCAATGTAAAGGCCAATTGCATAACCGACTAGTAGGAGTAGGGAGGTCAAGATTCCTAAGAGGACGGCAACTTTCAACATGCCTTTTTTAGCCTCCTAGAAGGGAAAAGAAGAGAGTTGGTTTAAAAACTTAGTGTTGAACAGCTCTTAACACAGCATTTGCCAATTCTAAGAGAGTTCTGCGGGGATTTGAGGCTTTAACATAGGCGGAGGCGAGCAGCACCCCTTCAACGCCGAGTTTAAGTGCAGCCTCAACATCTTCACCAGAAGTTATCCCAGCACCGCAAAGCACATGAACTCCACTATTAACTCTATTAACTGCATTAACTGCCTCAATAACGACTTCAGGCTTAACTTTACTAACAGCCCTACCGCTTCCTATGAGCTCTGGCGGCTCAATAGCAATAGCCCACGGATTCAAGCTGGCAATAGCAGAGCTAACACTAACGTTATTTGAACAAGCAATGGTGAGTAAGCCAACCTCCTTAGCCCGCCTAATAGCCAAGTCTATGTCTGATATCAACATTCTCTTCTCAGAGTGATTAATAAGCGTGCCAATAGCTCCAGCTTCCTTCACTGCCTCTGGCAGTATGTGGCCAGTATGGGAGCCAGGCGTTATAGGGTCAATGTGCTGTGCAAATACAGGTATGTCAACCGACTCAGCTATCAACCTTAAATCTACTAGCTGAGGACAAACAGCAATGCATACACCAGTTTTCCTATGAACTTCACTTGCAATTCTAGCTAGCTCAAGAGCTTTTCTCCCAGTAGCTTCAGCATAAGTCTTGAAGTTAATGACTATCACTGGTAGCTCAATATCCACCATAATTGGCTACTCCACCTTCCTGAATCTACCCTTCAACTTCTCCAGTACTTGAGGAAGCGTTGTGTACTCCATTTCTTCAGGTCCAAGTCTATGGGGCATGAATGGGCCGTGACGCCTCAAGTAATCCGTTACTTCTAATGCAAGCCTCCTAGACCAATCAAATGCCGGATCATCAAATAAGTCAGCCGGCCCCTCTAGATGACCGTCATTAAGCTGAAATCCCAGAGCAACAACTCTTGGTGGACCATCAAATCTCGTGCACTTGGCATCTCTCAGGGAAACTGGCATTAGAGGTCCGTGATGAGAGCCCCTCATCCAGCCAGCAACCAAGTGTGGAAAAGCGAATGCCTCTAAAATTTCACCAACAGCAGGCAGGCCTTTTTGCGCTCTAACAATGCATACTGGATCATCCTTACCAACATATCTACCAGCAATTAGCGATAGCCTCGTAGTGCTTGCAGCAGCTGCTGGTAGGCCGTCCTTCCTATAAACCTTCGATATCACATATCTGCTTGGAGTCCCTATTAGTGCTAGAAGATCGTACATTTCCTCTGGACATGAAAGCTCAACCTCTAAGCCCTTAAGCACGTCAAGCACCACGAATTTGAAGCCCTGATGGAGCCTTGGATCGATAACTAGGCCAGCAGTATTAAATGGGTCTGCAAAAACCTTGAACAATGGTAGGTTCCATGCGCCCGGCTCGGTCTTATCTGCTGCAAAAACGACTATTGGATCACTTGGCCGCTCCTCAAATTCAAGCTCAGCTACACCTGGACCCATACCCCTAATGTTTCCAGAAAAGGCTTCGGCTAGGAGATCTTGGCCAGCAGCATAGAGCTTAAGAGGCTTAGAAACCTTTTCAGTAACCTCCTTAAAGGTATCCCAGGCCAATCGATGAACCTCAGAGTTGTTTTCGCCCCTTCTATGAGTCATTAGCAACTCTAAGTCGTCGCCACAATTAAACACGTAGTAATCAATTATCAACCCATTTTCCACTGCCTCACTTAACTTCTTCTTAGCAACCTCTATCTGCTTTGGATGAACAACATGGTGACCCGCCAAGCTCCCAACATCAGCCTTTATAATACTAACAGTAATCTTAGCCACACAACTTCACCCCATTCACAAAGCATTATTTAGAGACTGGTATTAAGTTGGGCTTACTAGCAAATATCATTTATTGTGCGCTACTTCTTTTCTGGAGCATAATAGTAGTATTCGCCAATGGACTTCTGCAATCTATCAAGCCAAGAATTAGGCTTATTTACCCTCGGCCTTCCAGTTTGGGGATCCCTCCTAAACGTTACGCCAACATCCTTCAAGAACATGTTCATTCCCCTCCTCAAGCTTAAAGGCTTAGAGGCATACCCCTCAATGCCGGGCTCTCCAAGAAAAACCATTAAGCTATCAGCTATCAAGCTCTGAGCAATTAAATCGTGCTCAACAACAAAGGCAGCTGCAGCCTTGCTCTCAACAATCCTCTTTATAGTTCTAGAAACAGCAATTCTCTGCTCGACATCAAGATAGGCGCAGGGTTCATCAATTAAATAAATATCTGCATCCATTGAGAGGCAAGCAGCTATGGCTACTCTCTGAAGCTCACCGCCACTAAGCTCATTAACGTTCCTGTCAAGCAGATCAGCCAAATCCAGTTGATTCAGTATCTCGGTCTTAAACCATGATGAGCCATAATTACTCCCCGAAGCCCTCTTCAATAAATCTTCAACCGTACCCCTATAGCTTGGAGTCAAGTATTGGGGCTTATAGCTCACCCTTAAACCAGTACAAGGAGGAAATCCCTCATCAGGCTCAAGTATTCCAGCTAAAAGCTTTACGAAAGTTGTTTTACCAATCCCATTAGGCCCCAAAATACCCACAACTTCACCAACATGTATTTCACCGGGCTCAACTACCAGCTCAAAATCACCAAGCCTCTTAACCAACCTACCCCACTTCAACAATATGCTCTCAGGCTTCCACTCAATTTGACTTGGAGCAACATCAAATTTAACGGGCTCCCTTCTGAAAAGAACGTTTTCATCAGGAATATAGCCATCCAAATATATGTTTATCCCAACCCTAACGCCATGCACTTTGGAAACTATGCCATAAACCCCCGGCTTCCCATAGAAAATGCATACTTGATCTGAAATATAATCCAAAACAGCTAAGTCATGCTCAACAACAATAACATAGCAATCCTTTCTAGCCAAAGACCTAATAACCCTCGCAACACGCATTCTCTGATATACATCCAAGTAGCTTGAGGGCTCGTCGAATAGGTAGACATCAGCATTTCTAGCAGCAACAGCAGCTATGGCTACTCTCTGAAGCTCACCGCCACTAAGCACTCTTATATCCCTACTCCATATGGAGTCAAGTTCAAGCAAATCCCTAAGCTCATCAATTACACCCCTCTCATCAACCTTCTTCAGCAGGGAACCGACCTCACCCTTAACAACCTTAGGTATTCGATCAACATACTGCGGTTTATGGAAAATCCTCAACTTACCCTCAGAAAGCTTCTGGAAATATGGTTGAAGCTCCGAACCCCTAAAGTAGCGTATTATTTCACTCCAGCTCGGCGGATCATCCCATCTCCCCAAGTTAGGCCTTATTTCGCCAGCCAATATCTTGAGGGCAGTTGTCTTACCAACAGCATTTGGACCAATTAATCCAAGAACCAAGCCCAGCTTCGGAATTGGCAGCCTATAGAGCTTAAATGCATTCGGCCCATACCTATGAGAGCACTCCTCCTCCAATTCATCTGGCAAATTAACTATCCTAATAGCCTTAAACGGACACTTCTTAACACAAATACCGCAGCCAGAACACAAAAGCTCAGCTATGACTGGCTTCCCAGTAACCTCATTAAACTCTATAGTCTTATCTCCACTTCTAACTCTAGGACAAAATCTATAGCACTCCTTATTGCAGTCCTTAGGCTTACAGCGATCCAGGTCGAGTACAGCTATTCTAACCAAGACCAATCCTCCGCAAAGAATATCTTCCCGCTCAAACTATACTTCACGGGAGATGATGTAAAGGCGACGGCGAGTACATGCAGGATGACTGATGCTGTGGAAGCTGATCCCACCATCCAATAAGCTAAAGTTAACACAAAAATTTGAGAAGTTAAGAGATTATGACTCACTTTCACTTTCCGACTCAGCATACGTCTCCAAGAATACCTTGTAATAATCCTCCATCAATTCCTGCTCTTCCTTAGTCCTCTTAATTGCCTTCATCTCCTCCTCACTAACAATAGTGATCTTCCTACGCTTATTCTCCTCAACGGAGTATGTCATCTTATATGAGGCTGTCGAGGTCAACTTCTTCACAGTACCACAGCTCTTACAAACTAGAACCACTTCCCCTTCACGCCTTTCAGGTACAAGCATTCTACCGCACTTTTCACAGAACTCCAAGATTTTTCCTCCACTAATACACAACATCACAGGGGCTTCTGCCTTAGAGTCTCAACCAGCAATCAATATTTAAACTTAGCGTTAATGAAGATGGCGGGAACCTTTTAGTAATAGCTAGACAATTATTGATTTGGGTAAAATAATGCCGGGCATACCGCTGGTATTTCCATTCTCCGCAATAGTAGATCAGGAGAGAATGAAGCTTGCACTAATACTCAACGCAATAAACCCTAGAATTGGGGGAGTACTAATTAGAGGAGCAAAGGGAACTGGCAAAAGCTCGGCTGTTAGGGCACTAGCAGACTTGCTACCAGAAATTGAAGTTGTGAAGGGATGCCCATTCAACTGCAATCCAAGAGATCCAACAAACATGTGTGAAGTATGTAGAGCGAAGTATGAGGCTGGAGAAGAACTACCGATCGAAAAAAGAAAAATGAGGATAGTAACACTACCAATTGGCGCAACTGAAGATAGGGTTGTCGGCACACTGGACATAACTAGGGCAATAAAGGAAGGCGTAAAAGCACTTGAACCCGGATTACTAGCCGAAGCAAACCAAAACATATTATATGTCGATGAAATAAACTTGCTCCCAGACCACATAGTAGATGACATACTTGATGCAGCGGCTTCAGGATGGAACGTAGTTGAGAGGGAAGGCATATCGGTAGCGCATCCAGCAAGATTCATACTCATTGGAACCATGAACCCAGAGGAAGGGGAACTAAGACCACAGCTCCTAGATAGAATGGCACTGCATGTCCAAGTAGACACAATATATGATAAGAAGCTGAGAATAGAAATCATGAAAAGAAATCTGGAGTTTGAGGAAGACCCAATTGGATTCAGAGCCAAATACGCGAAGGATCAGGAAGCCTTGAGAAACAGGATAATTAGGGCAAGGCAAATACTACCCAAAGTTAAAATTCCATCAGAACTACTAGAAGTAATTGCGCGAATGTGCATCATACTCCACGTTGACGGACATAGACCGGACATAGTAATGCTGAAAACAGCTAAGGCACTAGCAGCATTTGAGGGAAGAACTGAAGTAAAGCCAGAGGACATATTGACATGCGCACACTTAACGCTAAGCCATAGAACTAGGAGGGGAGGATTAGAAGAACCAGCAACTCCAAATCAAATTGAGGAGGCATTTAAAGAAGCACTTGAAGAAGCATTGGGTATTAAACCACAAATTTCAGCTCCTCCGACGTAACTTCAACTATTCTCCTAGGCTCTATTCTCTCGATAATACCATCCCTAATCCAGGCAATTCTATCACTAACATCCAGCATCTTCAAGTCGTGAGTAGCACATAAAACTGTAACACCTCTCTCCAAGCACACGCTCTTCAATAGAGAAACTATTTTCAAACCAGTTTCCAAGTCGAGATTCCCAGTAGGCTCATCAGCCAACACTATTGAAGGATTATTTGCAAGAGCCCTAGCAATAGCAACCCTCTGCTGCTCACCGCCACTAAGCTGATCAGGCTTATGGTGAAGCCTATCACCCAATCCAACACGCTCAAGCAAGGCTTTAGCCCTCTCAATTCGCTTTTCACGCGGAATATTTGCAAATAGCATGGGAAGCATCACATTATCGAGGGCATCTAGAAAGTCCACCAAATTAAATGTTTGAAGAATATAACCGACCTTAAAGCACCTAAACTCAGCTAATTCGGTGGGGGACATTTCACCCAAATTCCTACCATCAACGTAAACTGCCCCCTTGGTTGGCCTATCAAGGCCGCCAATAATATTAAACAGAGTAGTCTTTCCACTCCCGCTTGGACCCATAATTGATAAATACTCGCCTCTCATCACCCTCAAATTGACCCCTTTAAGTGCATGAACAACCCAGTTCTTCATATAGTAGTATTTGTGTAGATCGACGACTTCAACCACGCAATCTGAACTCGACATACTAATTTCAGTGATGGATAGTTAAAATATAAGTGTGACGTAAGAGCATAGCTTAATTGTGGTGCTAGAGCCTTGAAAGAATTTAACTTACTAGTGGCAACTCAAAGAGGGAGAGAAGACGACTGCATGTCCGAGCTATGGTACCTCTTAAGGGAAATCGGGGATGAAAAAGCACTCTATGATAGGTCGGGTATACCCGGACTAGTAATAGTCAAGTCATCATTAAACCCCTTTGAGGTAATTAGAAGGCTCAGGGAATTAGCTGAAGAAAGGCCCTGGGAATTCAGATATGTACTCAAGATCACGCCAATCGAAATTGTAGTTCCAACAGACTTGGAGAAAATAAAGGAGGCTGTCGCAGAGCTAGCAAGCAAAATATCTGAAAATGAGACATTCAGAATTACCGTAAATAAGAGAGCCACAACCCTCAGTACTCGCGAAATAATTGAGACAGCGGCATCCGTTATAAATAGGAAAGTTGACTTGAAAAATCCGGATAAAATAGTTCAAATTGAAGTATTGGGTGGAACAACTGGAATATCCATAATAAGGCAGGGCGACATACTCTCAATAGCGAAAATAAGAGAGCAATTTCTAAGGAGAATGAGGGGCAGATAATAGTTTAAGGCTACTTATAAATGTCCAGAAGAGCACCGCGCTCAATAACTAAGCGCTCAATGGCATCCCTCAAGCTCAAATCACGTCTCATGACAGCAGAGATCTCAATATCCGAAATTCCATAAGCCATTTTAATTAAATTCACCTTCTCATCATTCAATTCTAGAATGAGTCTATCCAATCTATACTTACCCAGTAACTTCACTAAACTCTTAATAGCATTCTCAGCATGCTCCCTAGAATCGCCAATTGATATGAGGAGCACCCTATCTAGGTTCCCCCTTACCCCAACAATTTTAATTGCATCCCTTATCTGCCTTTTACCAGACAAATAAAGCAGAAGCTCTATTCCAATCTTATTACATATATTTTGACCGGTATGAAAAGCTCTCAACGCCTTTAAAGCTGCTGATAGAACATGCCTCACCGACACTATGTAGTTTGGATTAACAGCTTGAACTACAACGTTTAATTGCTTCTCCACTCTCTCCATGGCATTGAAAAGCTCATCAACATTCAACCCAGCATCAACTATTAAGTCAGCTAGGCAAACATACTTGACTCCAAATACTCCAGACAGCTTTTCAATAATTAAATTAGAGTTCTCAGACAAGACTAGGCCAGCTCACTGATCACCTTTGAAGATTCAAGCTCACTAAATATTTGTGGCAAAAACTCCCTAATCAACTCCTCCTTAACACCAATATTTAGCAAGCGCTCTCTAACTTCATCGAACCCTAAACCCCTCTTAACCCACTTAATGGTCAAGCTCTTTATGGTTTCATAAGGCTCCCACGGATATATTATCCAGGCATCAGTCTCAACCATATAGTAGTCTGGAACAAAGGTTGTCCAAGGCTTAACGTGGATGGTTGCAACCCTAATTTCAGCAGCCCCCTCCTCAATTAAGTGCTTAACAGCTGCAGTTAAGCTACTCCCAGTATCAGAGACATCATCAGACACCAAAACCCTCTTTCCCCTAACACTAGTTGAAACTGGCTGTGTTATGACTGGAGTTCTAGCAACTTCCGCTACATCCTTATAGAAGACAATTCTGATACTGGCAATTTCCGGCACTTCAAGTAAATCGGATAATAACCTCGCAACAATCCATCCTCCCCTAGCAATCCCCACAATAACCTCCGGCTTAAATCCACTAGCCCTAATTTTCTTGGCCAACCCTATGATTAGCATGTGAATTTCATCCCAACTTGGAACTATGAATTTCATTCGCTCCAAAGCCAACACCAGCACTAACCGTATTCAAGAAGAGCTTTTAGAGCTTTCTATGAAATTATATCCCAGCTCAAATGCCCTCAAATTAGGTTCGATGTACCTTCTAGGGATAATCATTTGAATCGACTTGACCACTGCCTCGCGATTCACTATGTCTTTGAAGAGCGCTGAGAAGACACCTGCTAAAACCACGTTTACTGAGGCAGCTAGACCAGCTTTAAGAGCAAGCTCATAGGCATCTAGAAAGCATGCTTTACTTGAAATTCTCTCTAGAAACTTCTTAACCTCATCTAGAGAGGGAAGAAGTTCTAAGCCGAGAACCGTTGATAATGGGGGTATTGTGCGCTCATTAACTATGACAACCGTTTTACTTGAAATGTACCTTGAAGCCCTCAATGCCTCAACGTAGTCCAGCGATATCAGTGCATCCGCCGACCCAGCCTCGATTAAAGGACTATGAACATCACTACCGAACTTAACATAGCTTTGAACCACACCTCCCCTCTGACTCATACCCAAGGTCTCACCAACCCTGACAGAGTAGCCCATTAAGATAGCTGACTGGGCAATTATTCGGGAGAGCGTAAGTACGCCTTGACCACCAACACCGCTAATTACTAAATTGAATCGAGTCACCAAGCTACACCACCTCAATAGCACCAACTGGACATGCATAAGCACAAACGCCGCAGCCAATACATAAATCATAATTGATTACTGGACCCTCAGCAGACCATGCCATTGCTGGGCACCCTAAGCTTAGAATGCAGCTCTTACACTTAATACATCGATCATAATTCACCTTCACTTCATGAAGCTTGATACCTCTCCTTCTCGCAAGTAGAGCGCACTCCCTCCTCGACACTACGAAGAAGACACCATTCCTATTGCTCAAAGCCTCCTTAAACACTTTGATAGCTGCATCGACATCATATGGATCTACAACTCTAACCTCCTTAACTCCAATGCCCTCAGCAACCTTGGCAATATCAATTTTCACGGCACTAGATCCATCAGCTCTCACAGCAACTCCCGGATGAGGTTGATGGCCAGTCATGGCCGTAGTCTCATTATCTAAAACCACTACTACTACATTTAAATTGAAGTGAACCGCGTCTACTAGTGCAGGTAGACCTGCATGGAAAAACGTTGAGTCCCCAATTGTTGCAACAACGGGCTTTTCATAACCAGCATACTTCAACCCCATGGCCATGGAAATGCTGGCACCCATACAGTGCTCAGTCCATATGGCCTCGAGGGGTTTCTGAAGACTTAAAGCATAGCAACCTATATCCCCAAAAATGGGCACTTCATCTAGTTTATAGCCCAGCTCGCTAATTGCCCTTTTAAGAGCATAATACGTAGCCCTATGGGGGCAGCCGGGACACATTGGAGGAGGCCTCGATGGAACAGAGGCCTTCTCAACCTGAGCTAAAGAGTACTCAGCATCCGAGAATTCTGCTAGGGCACGCTTAACGATCTCAATATTCAGCTCACCTTCCCTCGGTATGGGCATTCCACTCATTTTACCATGCACTTCAATTCCGCTAAGCTTAGATGTGGTGAGCAAAGCTCTTAATCTCATTTCAATAAACGGCTCAAGCTCCTCAACAATTAGAACTTTTCTGGATGATTCCAGCTCATTAAGGAGTGTTTTATATGGTAAAGGATTTGTAATTCCAAGCTTCAGAACCTTGACGCCATTCAAGTGCATCTCCTCAATTGCCTCAATAACGTACGTATAGGATACTCCTGATGTAACTACTAATTTCTCTCCTTCACCTATAACCTTGTTCAATGGGCATTCTTCAGCATAGAGCTCCGCAATCCTCATTTGCTCATTCAACCACTTATGCCTAATCAAGTTCCATTTCATTGAAGCACGCACATATCTTGGTAGGTCTCTTGGAAATCTCGGACTCCTAGTAATTTTCTTAACTTCACCTAGTACAACGTCACCGGATGTGTGATTGACTCTTGTAGTCGTCCTTAATATTACTGGTAAGTGAATTTTCTCTGAGAGATCAAAAGCCCATACTACACCGTCCTTAGCTTCCTGCGGATCTGATGGCTCGATCATTGGTAGGTTGGTTAGTAGAGCATAGAAGCGGCTATCCTGCTCAGTCTGGGTTGTATGGGGACCTGGATCATCGGCTATTAAGACCACCATTCCCCCATTAACACCACAATAGGCCGCTGACATGAGTGCATCGGAAGCCACATTGACACCTGGAGCCTTCATCGTCACCAAAGACCTTAAGCCGGCGGAGGAAGCTGCTAAGGCAACTTCAAAAGCTACCTTCTCATTAGCAAACCAATCAACTCTAATGCCAAGTTCACTAGCAACTTCAGAGAGAGCCATTATAACCTCAGATGAAGGAGTCCCCGGATAACCAGTAACAACATGAACTCCGGCCTCAATTGCCCCTCTGGCAATAGCTTCATTTCCCATTAGAAGCACACGTGAACCAGGTTCACCGAGAAGCCTCAAGATTCAACCTCCATTAAATTCTAGCTTCCAAATTTAAACTTAATTCTACCATACTCTAAAAGAGCTTTCAGTATTTTAGCCGCGATCCTAGTTGACTGAACATGAAAAATACCATTTCTATCGAGCACCTTAATGCCATCCTCAACAACATCCCCATATAAGAAACAGGCAATCAATGGTTTTGCTGGATTAGCAGAATAGGCATCACACACAGCCTTTGCAACTTCAATTGAACTCTTAAAGCTTGGAGGAACAAATATCACTAGAACACCATCATACTCATCTGACATCAAAATTACATCCAGTACTCTGCGATACCACTCGTAATTGGCAACTGCAGTTAAGTCTATTGGATTTCTAATGGAGCAATAGCTTGGCAGAATACTCCTCAGCTTTGACATCAGCTCGCCTGATGGCTCCGGCACACTCAATCCAAGCTCCTCACACTCATCAGTTGCCAGCACTGCTGGACCGCCGGAATTCGTTACTATTGCAATTCTCCTCCCCCTAAGTATTGGAAGCTGGGACAGGGCTTTACATGAAAAGAAGAGCTCGTCAATAGTTGAAACCTGAATTATTCCTGCCTGCTTGAAAGCGGCGTCATATATTGCTTGAGAAGTAGAAATCTTACCCGTATGCGACTGCGCAGCTCTCGCCCCAGCACTCGACCTACCAGCTTTAAGTGCTACAATAGGTTTTTTCGGCGAAATTTTCTTAGCCACTCTAATTAGATCCCGACCCCTCCTAACAACCTCAACATACATTGCTATAACCTTGGTCTCATCATCCAATCCCAAGTACTCGAGAACTTCAACCTCATCCACATCACAGGAGTTTCCGCAACTTATGAACTTGCTAAATCCAACATTAAAAGCCCTAGCATAAGCAAATAGAACACCACCAACAGCTCCACTCTGAGAAATTAGGGAGATAGGCCCCCTAGAAACCCTGTACTCGAGGCAGGCATGAAGATTAACAGACGAATTTATTACACCAGCACTATTTGGCCCAATAACTCTAATTCCACCCCTCCTAGCAACTTCAACTACCTGCTTCTCAAGCTCGTAATTGCCGATCTCACTAAAACCCGCAGAAATAATTACAGCACCTCTAACACCCCTCTCAGCACACTCACTCAGCACTTGGGGCACAACCCTAGCTGGAGTACATATTACAGCTAGCTCCGGTGTCGATGGAACCTCAAGCACTGAAGTATAGACTTTAAGACCGAGAATTTCACCACCCTTCGGATTCACCGGGTAAATACGGCCTTTGAAGCCAGCCACGATCATATTCCTCAACACTTCATACCCTATCTTGCCGGGCTCACTTGAAGCACCTATTACAGCAACACTACTTGGTTTGAGAAAACCCTCAAGCTCATGTGAACTATTCCTCAAAAGACACCTCCACCCCCTCAACCGCCATGCACTGTTGGTAGCAAAACTACAGTATCCCCGTCACGAACCACCGTATCCAAGCCGTCAAGAGCAGAAATCTCCACATCATTTACGAGCACGAGAATATCTGATTGAAGCTCCATAGAGCCCTGCTTGAAAAGCCTCTCCATAAGCTTATCGCTCGAAACTTCATGAAGCTTGCTAAGCACATCACGCACAGTTAATCCATCACCATCAACACTAATCTCAATTACATCTCTACCTGCAAGCCTACCTAGTGTTGCAATCAGCTTCACTTTAATAGCTGCCATCTCAGACACCTTCAAAAACGTACAGGTACTCTTCATACCTCCTACCCTTAAATACTTGAGGTGGAAGCAGTCTACCCCTTCTAGCCCTAACCAGCCTTAGAAAGAGCTCATTTGCCTCCTCGCAGTCATTGAGCATAAGCATCCTTAGCGGAACATTAAGGGAGAGGGGTCTAAATGGAATGACGTGCCTAGTTGACTTATGTGGAAACACGCTACCTGAAAGAGCCACTCTAACCACTTGATCCTTTGAAATCAGTGGTAAACCTATAACTGCAGTGCACTCACCCATATTCAGCTTAACAAGTGCATCCCCTTCAACCTCATATCCAATGTTAAAGCCCAGCTTCTTAAGCTCATGCTCAAGCGCTTTCATCTTCAAATGGGAATCGTAAACGCCGCTCGACTCTACTTCAACAATCTCATCCATAAGAAATATTGCTGGAAGCCTCACCGACTCCAAGCTACTTGGTCTAGACCTAATTTGAAACTTGAAGTTAAGGTTCTTAAGGACATCATAAATGAGGGATACATCACCCTTAACAGTTCTCCACCAAGTATTCACTGCAACCCTCGGATCACTATAGTCAATGAAGCAGACAGCTATGAGCTTACAGCCAATAGCCTTGAGAGCCTCTATTCTATGCATTCCATCAAGTACAACCATGCTATTCTCATCAACAATCACTGGATCCCTCTGAACACCCTCACGCTTAATCTGCTCAATAAGCTTTTCAAGTAATTCAGGCACGACCTCCTCATGTATATGCAGGTTTTCCAGCTTCTCGAGCTTCAGCCTCACCCTGAAATTTAATTGGCATAGCTCGTAGAAGCTCGATGACAAGTACTCACCTCGCTAAACTTGGTCAGTGGAGGTACATTACTTCATCAAGCTCAGCGCAGGCCAGTATCATCATCCCCAACTTTAATTTACAGCAACTCACTTAAAAACGTGGGGCTCAAATTGAATTTCAAAAATGCCCTTCTGAAGAAAATACTCATGAAAAGCGAATTGGAGCAGAGACTTCCAATTCAATCCCTAAGAAAGGCTCGCAGCGATGGGCATGCCAGGAGGAGGCCGAGGCCATGTGGCTTAACAATTCATTCAGCCATTGGATGCCCAAATAAATGCCTATACTGCTATATTCAGGATATGGGCTTCGACTTCATAGAGGCAAGACCATATGGACTCACAGGTGAAGAACTCGCATATGCGCTCATCCTCAACCCCTACTTCGTGCCGGGGATATGGGGAACCTTTCTCGCATTTGGAAGCATAGCCGACCCATTCAATAAAAATGTGATCGAAAAAACCCTCGAGTACTTCAATGCAATTGAAAAGCTTGGAAATCCATGCCAATTCTCAACCAAGGCATATATAAGGCCGGAAACAATTAAGAGGCTGAGCAGTATAAGGCTCCCCATAAACCCTCTCATAACAATAGTAACTATAAAGAGAGCAAATAAACTTGAACCCAATGCACCAACAGTTGAAAGTAGATTGAAAACCATTAAAAACCTCAAAAGTGCAGGATTTAAGCCGATGCTATTTCTCAGACCAATAATACCTGGCGTAAATGATGATGAATTCGATGAAATATTTAAGGAGGCTAAGAGAGCTGGAGCAGTGGGAGCAGTAATTGGAGGATTCAGAGTAACTAAGAGAATAATTGAAAGACTTCAAAGAGCTGGATTTGACATTAAACAAATAATTAAGAGGAAGCCCAAGAAAGCAGTATTGAGTGAAGAGCAAATTCCAATAAAAATCTCCGATCTTAAAAGGAAGGCAATTCACCAAGCAAAAAGGAGAGGCTTAATAGCATTCGCATCTGCATGTTGCGCAAATGCATATAACGCGGGAGTACCATGCCCAAATCTCTGCTGGTTAAAGGGGCAATGCACTAACTGCCCAAATAAATGTGCAGATAAAGTACCCAGCATAAGTGAAAGTGAAGTAGCCGATCTAATAAAAATGCTAACTAAAAGAAAAATTGAAGATGCTTCAGTTGAGGACTCCAAAGTAACTGTTAAGATTGGATTCAAGATGAGCAGGAGGGAAATGGAGACTATAAAGTACGTGATACAGCTATTCACTAGGAGGAGAGTGCTTATGAGATGAGGAAGTTGAGAATAGAAGTTAGCGGAGATCCTGAAAATTACGCATGCATAACAGCTTACCTATGGCTTCTCGAACTTACACAAATAATAGCAGATGAATTTAATACTGAAGTAGAAGTAGAATGGAGTAAGCAAGTATATCAATTTGAGCCAACAATTCTAATTAACGGTGAAGTAGTATTTGAGGGGCTTCCAAGCGAAGCAGGATACCTCTATGAAGCCATAAAGGCATTTTTAGAGAAGAAGCTGAAAAGCCAAACCACCAACTACTAATCCTCACTTTCACCCGATTCTTCAAGCTCCTCTCGAGCCTTAGCCTGCCTCACTCTCATTTTAACCAGCCGAGTAATGTATCCAGCAACCCTATTCCTAAACCTCTTAGAAGCAATATCAGTTAGCTCGGCCACAAGCCTCTTATTAGCCTCAAAATCTAAAGTGAACTTATCAGGGTATTTTTCAAGCAGCTCTCGAGCAAGCCTCTTAACAGCACTAGGTCTCACCTTCCCCATGATCGTACCCCGCAACTATAATCGACATTCAAACAGAGATTTAAATACTTCGCCGTGATTCAAGAACACCATGCGAAGGTATTTAACCGAAAAATAAAAAATAATTTTTGGGTGTCAAGCGGTGCCTGAACTCCCTTTAGCACCCGTTGATAGACTAATAAGAAAAGCTGGCGCTTATAGAGTTAGCGAAAAGGCTGCTCAAGCTCTAAGAGAAATTCTCGAGGAAATAGCTATTGAAATTTCCAGAGAGGCGATTGAACTCGCAAATCACGCTAATAGAAGAACCGTTACAGATGAGGATATTAAGCTCGCAGCGAAAAGAATTCTGAGACTAATGAGATATACTATGTAAATTTTCACTAAGCCAACAACACTTAATAAGCTCTCTAGCAGAATTAAATAGAGCAGGCTAGAGCATAAACCGTAAGGTGATTAGCCATGGAAATCGAAGTACCCGAAGCCAAAGTCAAACCACCAATGCTCGTTAAATACGGCAAAGTCGTTAAGCCATGGAGGAGGGGTAGGGGATTCAGCATAGGCGAACTCAGACAGGCAGGCATCTCAATTAGCGAAGCAAGAAAACTGGGAATTAGAATCGATAAGAGAAGGAAAAGCATACATGAAGAAAACGTTCAAGCCCTAAAAGAATTCCTAGCGAAATGGGGAAATAAAAAATAGATTCCAAACAAAGAACTATGTGAAAGCCGGGGTAGCCTAGTGGTAAGGCGCAGGCCTCGAGATCAAAAAGATAATGGGGCTAGAAAGCCTGTGCCCGCTCAGCGGGCTCGCGGGTTCGAATCCCGCCCCCGGCGCCACTCCAATTCAAGTTAAATTTCCACAAGTACAGAGAGCTTCATGCACCAAGCTATACAAGTCATCCATACCAACTTCCAGTCTTAGCTGACACTAAAACAATTCTAGATGCCTGGGAGAGCCTCCTAACAATACTACTGCAACTCAAGGCTAAGTCGACAAAAGCACTACTTTCAACCCTAATCTTTCTCCTCAAATACTTATAGTTGCTTAACAGTCTAACTGATTTGCCCCTGAACGTTCAATTAAATAAGCTTTATTTACCACAGTGACCATTGAAACCTCAATTGCGCAGCAACTGCAAGCATGATGGCAACCACTAGCCCAGATAGAGAAATAGTTAATAGCGGATCTACTATGAAAACTGACACAGCTAAATCAACTGAGCTGAGCTTCTTCACAATTTTAGGTCCGAAGGACCTGAACACGAATATCTCCATCTGACTGAGAGCATCAATTAGAACATAATCCATATTTTCCCTCTCAATTCAGTTCAATAACTCATCTACATGATCTCCAATGAGCTTCGAAGCCCGAATCATGGCGCCATTAGGCCCCAATCCCCCCTATCCATTAAATCTTGAGTAGTAAAAAATTCCTGATATCGAAGTCAGGTTTATATGGAGTGTACCTGCAACCTGGTCAAGACTTACATAGCCAATTTGGGATCCAGTGCTTGAAGATAATCATTCACAGAAAGCCTTCGTTAACAATGACTTCCCAATTCCAGCTGTGCCAATGAAAACCACTAGCATAAAGCTTCACCCTCCAATACTGGTACCCTATAGAAGCATCAAGCTCAACAGTTAACTCTTTCCATTTAAGTCTTCAATTCAATAAGCTTGCTTTTCAACTCCTCAATAACCTCGTAATAGTACTTAGAGTTCCTTAGACAGCCTGGATCTGGCCCATGGATATCCCCGAGGTATGCGAGAGCCCTCGCCCTACAGCCTCCACACACATTTTTGAAATTGCAGTTTCCACATGAACCCTTCAATGAGCTTCTATCCCTCAAAGCTTTAAACACTTTACTGTTATTCCATATATCCGCGAAGTGCTGTTTCCTAAGATTACCAACAACTAAGTCAGGCATGAACACGCATGGAACTACATCACCATTAGGTTGAATTGCACAATACATTCTACCAGCACCGCATCCACCTATGAACTCGGCGATCGTCTTTATGTAATTCGAAAATGAAGTGGATCCTACATAAAAGTGCGATACAGCAGTAAATTTCCCCTCGGAAACTTCAAGCATCACTCTAGCATACTGTGGAGCAGTACAGACGACTTCAATACCGCCCTCGATTGCGAGCCTCGAAAGCTCTTCTAGGAAAAGCTCTCGCTCCTCAGGACTTAAATCCAAATCGAGAATTTCGCGGCCTCTCCCAACTGGTATGAAGTTGAATGCAATAAACCTATTAGCACCCAGCTTCTTGGCCAACTCCACTATCCTCGGAATTTCATGAACATTAATCTTCGTGACAGTAGTTGCAATACATGTAAACAATCCCTCCTCAACGCAATTCCTTACACCCTCAATTGCAGCCTTAAATGCCCCAGGAACACCCCTAAAGCTATCGTGAACTCTTGGATCAGCTGAATCCAGGCTTATTTCAACATATTTCACACCTGCCTCCTTAAGCTCCCTCACCACACTCCTAGTTAGAAGAGTTCCATTAGTTGCAAGTGCAACATAAATTCCCCTCCTCGAAGCTTCATGGGCAACCCTCAATAAGTGATCTTTAACGACAAGAGGCTCCCCACCAGAGAAGGCTAAGGAAGCTATTCCCACCTCATCCAGCTCCTCAACAACTTGAAGCTTCTCCTCCAACGTCAACTCATCACTTGAAGGCTTACCTGCACTTTGATAGCAGTGCTTACACTTTAAATTGCAAGCATTGGTGAAATTCCAGACAACAAGGAATGGAGCAAGTAAAATTTGAGGCTTAACGAGGCCAAACTCGCTTATACTGGCAAGAACATTCATTAAACCCCTCCTAACATTGGGATCCCTCAAATACTTCTTCATCTTACTGGCCTCAACGTTAAATGCTCTAAGAGCCAAGTCAATTATTGCTGAAATCATGAAAGAATAGAATCTGCAGGAGATCGACTTAGGCTTAGACAGGCCAGCATAGATCATTAGTGCATGCTCCAACCTTCGATAGCCACCACAAGAAGCGGACCTAGACATACCAGCCTTGAACAGTGCTCTAACAATTGATTTTTCAATTAGAGCTCTAAAAAAAGTTGAATAACTCTACTGACACTTCAATCACCAAGTAACAGTATTAGTTGAACTAAAATATTAATATCTTGGCAGTAAGCCATAATTAAGTTGGCATGGTGAAAGTACTGAGGGGAAATGTTGCAGCATTAACTGCATCATGGATCATATTTGGAATTGGAAGTTCCATTACAACCCCATACTACCCACTATACATTAAAGCGCTGGGTGGAAGCGACTTTCATGTAGCACTAGTGATTTCTGTTAGGAGAGTAGCTGAAATACCCCTAATAATTCCCGGGGGCTATTTGGCAGACATCATTGGCAGGAGAAAACTAATAGTGACTTTAACTTGGGCAATAGCATTCATGTTCTTCATGTATGCACTCGCCCCAAGCTGGGAGGCACTAATATTGATCGGCATCATAGAATCCCTTCTACTACTCTACAGACCAGCCCTCCACGCAATTCTCATCGACTCTCTACCACCAGATGTAAGGGCTAAGGGAGTGCTTATTTCAACTATCATGCCGAACATTCCATGGCTAATTTTCCCACCCATAGGCGGATGGCTCGCCGACAAATACGGCATACTTGGATATCGCTATGCATACATAATTGCTGGCATAGCAGGTGTGGCAGCAGCAATTCTTCGAACAAAATTTCTAAGAGAAACACTTCCAAAGCATGAGAAGAAAGAGTCGATAGCTAAAATATTCATTAATTCATATAAAAATTCAATCAGCATGATTAAGAAATCAGATAGAAAGATAAAGTACCTAATCCTGGGCAGCATACTCATAAGTGGAATCACTGTCTCCACATACACATCCTATGCCGTAGTCTTTGCCAGCGAAGTTTTAGGAATAAGCAGGGAATTGTGGGGATGGTATAATGTTTTGGGAACCATCTCATCAACCATACTGTCACTATTAGTACTACCATTCATTGACTCAGCACCAAGAAGAGCCGTCATAGTGACCTCAAGTGCAATTTACACTAGTAGCATTTACCTCTTAACATCAGGAATGGGGCAGACAACAGTTTTACTATCAGTTGTACTCTCAACCCTTGCAAGCACACTATATCATCCAGCTTGGCAGGCCTACATAGGAGATATTGTGAAGAAAGAAGAGAGAGGAAGAATAAGTGCAATCATCTCAGTAGCCACGGTTCTAGGATTTTCATGGGCAAACCTTCTCATGGGCCATCTATACTCAGCGGATCCACTACTCGCATTTAAGATGGCATTAATAGTAGGGATAATTGAAACACTATATTGGAGCCTAGTAATAAAAGAGCCCAAAGTGAGGTTAAATTAAGTGCAGTTAAACCCTACTTTAATGGCACATACATGCTTGATCTAGTCGCCCTGAGGCCCGGCGCACCATGAACAACCCTCTTAGTCGTTATGGAAAACTCCCCAAGATAGTGGCCAATCATTTCAGGCGTTATCTTGATGGGAAGGAATTCCTTCCCATTATAAACATGAATTGTTAATCCAACCATTTCCGGTAGTATAATCATGTCCCTACAATGAGTCTTAATGACAACCTTCTCTCCCCTCGCAATTCTCTTCTTGGCTTCCCTAATCTTCTCTAAAAGCCTTCTCTGCTGAGGAGTTAAGCCCCTCTTTAAACTCCTCCTCTGCCTAGCTGGAAGTAGCTGGATGAACTGGTCCATAGGCATTTTTAATAGCTCTTCGAGAGTGAAGCCCCTATAGGTGAATTCCCTTGGCAATTCACTCACCTTAATTTCTCTGGTGAAATGCTAACTATGCAACTTATAAATGTTACTTAGAATAGTTCCACTCAGAGATAATGAAGTTTGAATTTGAAGTCAAAATCCCAGTTAAAGAATTGGAAAATTTGAGGAATAAGCTGGTAAGTATGGGAGCAAGAAAATTGGGCATATTTAAACAAGTAGACCTCTACTTCCAACATCCATGCAGAGACTTCAAATTAACAGATGAAGTATTAAGGGTTAGAATGCAAAATGGAAGAACACTTCTAACATATAAGGGTCCTAGAATGAAGGGGAAGTCCAAGAGTAGACTTGAAATTCAAGTTGAAGTTTCAGATCAAAATAAAATAATATCAATTCTAAAGAGCCTAGGATTCAAGCTATCATATGAGCTAAGGAAAGTGAGGGAGCTCTGGGAAATAGGTGAAGTTAAGATAGGGCTAGACACAGTGGATAGACTAGGAAACTATGTGGAACTAGAAGTGATCAGCAATGACATTAATGAAGCAAATAGAAAGATAGATGAGATAATAAGCAAGCTCGGCCTTGATGCAGGTAAGGTAACCGCCAAAACATATGTAGAATTGATTTTCGAGAAAATGGGAAAGCGCAAGTCAGCTACATAAACGGGAAAGCCAATACATATATGAGGTGAGGTCTTGAATTTAATCGACGAAATATATGAGAGAATCCTCAATGCATCAAACGTACTGAAAAGCGTAGTTCACGAAACACCGCTTGATAAGTCAAGAACCTTCAGCCACTGGACAGGTAGCAAGGTATACTTGAAGCTTGAAAACCTGCAGAAAACTGGTTCATTTAAGGTTAGGGGAGCCTACTATAAGATACATAGATTACTCTCGACTGGACAAGTCAAGTGTGTGGTAGCAGTTTCAGCAGGAAATCATGCACAGGGAGTTGCATGGGCTGCATCGAAGGCAGGCATAAGATCATTAATATTCATGCCAGAATTCGCGCCAGCAGCTAAGATAAATGCAACCAAAGGATATGGAGCTGAAGTAGTACTTCACGGTAGAACACTTGAAGACTCCTATGAGAAGGCCATGGCAATGGCTGAGAAAAGCGGATACGAATTCATTCACCCATTCAATGACATGGACGTTATCGCTGGTCAAGGAACCATTGGGCTAGAAATACTAAAGCAGCTGCCAAAGACTGATGCAGTTATAGTGCCAATTGGTGGGGGAGGATTAATTTCAGGAATCGCCATAGCAATAAAGCGTAGAAAGCCTACAGTAAAGATCTTTGGGGTAGAGGCTGAAGGAGCTGCATCGATGAAGAAGAGCATTGAAATAGGCAGAATAATTAAGCTCGAAAAAGTCGATACCATAGCAGACGGCATAGCCGTGAAGAGCCCCGGAGAACTAACATTTCAAATAGTCAAAGAATACGTCGATGATATAGTAACAGTAGATGACTTCGAAATTTCAACTGCAATATTCAAGCTACTGGAAAGAGCAAAGGTGGTAGCTGAGCCAGCAGGAGCAGCATCAATAGCAGCATTGCTCTCAGGGAAAATTAAGATGGAGAATAAGAACGTGGTAGCAGTAATTTCAGGCGGAAATATTGATGCATCACTTCTAGCAACAATTCTGGAGAAGAACCTGATAACTGAGGGGAGGGTTATAAGATTGCTTGTTGAATTACCGGATAAACCCGGAACATTAAAGAGAGCACTAGGAGTAATTGCAGAAGCGAGGGCAAACATAATTGATGTTTCAATAGACAGGACATCACCAAAAATCAGGCCTGGAAGAGCAACAGTACTAATTAAGGCTGAAGTACAGCACCCAAGCTACATCAACGAAATAGTAAATAACCTTAAAAAGATAAGTTATAGCTTAAGCATTCTATGAGCATGAGGTGACTATGTTATGGTTAAGGAAGCCGTATTGACGGATAAAGCTCCAAAACCAGTTGGACCATATAGCCAAGCAATCAAAGTCGGAAACTTCCTATTTATTTCAGGGCAAATACCAATTGACCCTAAAACAGGGAAAATAGTTGAGGGGGGCATTAGAGAGCAGACCAAGAGAGTTCTAGACAACATTAAGGCGATACTAGAGGCAGCTGGATTTAGCTTAGACGATGTCGTCAAGGTATTCGTATTCCTCAAAGACCTCTCACTCTTCACCGAATTCAACGAAGAGTACTCCAAGTACTTTAGGGAAAAACCGCCAGCTAGATCAACAGTAGCCTGCGAAATACCTAAGGGCGCACTACTAGAGGTCTCGGTCATAGCATATAAGGGTGAATAGATTGACAAATAAGACGATCAAAACAATTCAGAGGTGGATAGCTGAAATCGATTATGATAGCATTACGCGTTTAATTAATAGAGCGCTTGAAGCAATTAGAGGTGATGAGCAAAGAGCAGCCAACCTAACAGCTGAAGGAGGACTAGTGAAAATTAGGAGTAGGAAGGGGAGAATGCTGGTGATAGGAGATGTGCATGGAGACCTGGAAACCCTCATAAAAATACTGAAAAACGAGGATGCCATTGAGAAGCTCGAGCAAGGCGACATGTACATAGTTTTCTTGGGAGACTACATAGATAGAGGACATGAATCACTCGAAGTAATGGCCTTAGTCCTAAACTTGAAGTGCAGCTACCCCGATAAGGTGGTTCTACTTAGGGGAAATCATGAGGGCCCGGATGATTTAATCGCGCATCCCCATACGTTCCCCTATGAACTAGCCTTGAAATTCGGAGGCAAAGCTCAAAGCCTATACTTAAAATTTAGGAAGCTATTTAACGCAATGCACCATGCAGCCATGACAAGTAACGGAATCATAATGCTACATGGGGGAGTTCCAACAGAGGCGGAAAGCATAGATGATGTAATTAGGGCAAGAGAGCTCCATCCAGAAAAGCCCCATTTAACTGAAATTTTATGGAATGATCCAGATGAAAGTGGAGTTAAGGGAGCCTATCCGTCACCGAGAGGAGCAGGAAAAATGTTTGGCATCGATTGCACCGAGAAGTTCTTGAAAATAGTTAATGGGAAAATCCTGGTGCGAGGACATGAAGCAGCATTAAACGGTTACAAGATAAGCCATGAGGGAAGAATTGTAACCCTATTTTCCAGAATTGGACCACCATATTGGAACTTGAAGGCAGCATACATAGTTTTTGATCTAGAAGATGAAGCGATAAGGGTGCGGGACTCCATAAAGCTAATTGAGTAAATAAAAGCAAACTTTTTATAGCATGTATTTAAAGAGAGCTTAGCTTAAAATCATGAAGAGAAGTGGAGTAGGGTGGAGTAAATTGCCCCGTTGGGGCTACTCAATAGTTGGCTTAGATCCGGATAGAACTGCAATAGCTAGTGGTAGGGATCTGCGTATTTCATATAAGGCTGCAGTCGAAATATGCGCATTCATTAAGGGTATGAAGCTCACTGAAGCACAAAAATACCTTGAAGATGTGACTAGGAAGAAGAGGCCAATTCCATTTAAGAGATTTACTGGAAAAGCCGCTCACCATAGAGGAATAGAGGGATGGCCAATAGTAAGATGGCCAGTTAAAGCTGCAAGGGAAATACTGAAGGTTTTAAAGAATGTGGAGGCAAATGCGGAGTATAAGGGATTAGACGTTGAGAAGCTAAGAATAATACACATAGTAGCTCATAAGGGTCCGAAACTCAGGAAATACATTCCCAGGGCATTTGGTAGAGCAACACCATATTTTGAACAGCTAGTTCATATTGAAGTTGCAGTAGCCGAGGAGGAGTGAGCATGGTTAACGTTAAAAGGTACTTCATCATGGAAGGACTCAAGAGAATGGAAATAGACGAATATTTGTCGGAAAGGCTTAGGAGAGCAGGCTATGCTGGCGTGGAAATTCAGAGAACACCATTGGGAACGAGAGTTACAATCTATGCTGAAAGACCGGGAATAGTTATTGGAAGAGGTGGAGTTAACATAAGAGAATTGGCTGAAATCCTCGAAAAGAGATTTGGAGTTGAAAACCCACAGATAGCAGTTGCCCAAGTTCAAGTACCCGAGCTCAACGCCAAAATCATGGCTCTCAGAATTGCGAGGGCCATGGAGAGAGGCATGCACTTTAGAAGAGCTGCATTCATAGCATTGAGGCAAATAATGGAGGCAGGGGCTAGGGGAGCTGAAATAATTATTAGTGGAAAGCTGAGGAGCGAAAGAGCAAGATATGAAAAGTTCAGGGCCGGCGAACTATTAAAGTCTGGCAAGCCCCATGAGGAGCTAGTCGACGAGGCAGTCACCTATGTAGCTCTAAAACCAGGAATATATGGTATAAAAGTGAGAATTATGCCTCCAGCTAAAACACCCGACGATATAGCGATAAAAGAAGCAGCACCCATGCCTTCAGAGGAGGGAGGAGGAGTTGCCAATACTGAGGGTTGATGAAATAAGAAAGATGAGCCCAGAAGAGAGAATGAAGAAGCTATCAGAGCTGAGAGCAGAGCTCGCTAGGCTTAGAGCACTAGCAGCAAGTGGAGCGCCACTAGACAACCCCATGAAGATAAGGGAAATAAGGAGAACCATAGCCAGAATACTGACCATTCAAAGGGAGGAGGAGCTTGGAATCAGGAGGAGTAGTAAATGAAGATCACCCCCAAAAATCTCGTGATGCACGAACTCATAGGCCTACACGTAAAGGTGAGCAGCAGTACGCATCCAGGATATATTGGTATTGAGGGAGTAGTGGTGGATGAAACCATGAAAACCCTTCACATACTTCATAAAGGCAGAGTGAAGATAGTCCCCAAAGCATGCTCAATATTCCACTTTACACTACCAGATGGAAGCATAGTTGAAGTTGATGGGAAAGTAATTTTAGCGAGACCTGAAGATAGAGTAAAAAGAATTCCAAGAAGGAGGTGGTGAAGTGCCAGCTAGAAACATCGGAGTACCAGGAATCAAGCCACCGGAGAGAGAATGCAACGACCCGCTATGCCCATTTCACGGCCACATAAAGGTAAGGGGGAGAATAATTGAGGGAGTTGTCGTTAGTGCAAAAATGCATAGAACGGTTATCGTGAGAAGAGACTACTTGCATTACGTACCCAAGTACAAGAGATATGAAAGGAGGAAATCCCGAATACCAGCACACAACCCGCCATGCATAGATGCTAAGGAGGGGGATAAAGTTAAAATAATGGAGTGCAGACCACTAAGTAAGACTGTGTCATTCGTAGTAATAGCTAAAGTGGAGGAGAAGAAGGGTGGCGAAGAGAGGTAAAGGCGCAATAGGGGTCTCATATAGGCATGGAGTGAGCCCAGGATTACCCGTGGGAGCCTACGTAAAATGCGCTGATAATAGTGGAGCAAAAGTAGTCCAAATTATAGGTGTTGTTGGAGCAAAAACCAGACTTCGCAGACTACCCCAAGCAGCTGTAGGCGACATGGTTGTAGTGTCAGTTAAAGAGGGGACACCTGAAATGAGAAGACAAGTTTTAAGAGCAGTTGTCATTAGGCAGAGAAAGCCCTATAGGAGAATGGATGGTACATGGATTCAATTTGAAGACAATGCTGTAGTAATAGTGACACCTGAAGGTGATCCAAAGGGCACGGAAATAAGGGGGCCCGTAGCCAAGGAAGCAGCCGAGAGATGGCCAAGAATAGCAGGGCTCGCAACAATGATAATTTAGCTTTAGTAATGAGGTGAACATGCCTTGAAAACCCTATTCTGGAAAACCAAGTCGAAGAAGCCGAAAAAGCAGAGAAAAGCACTATTCAGAGCCCCATTACATAAACGAAGAAAGGTTATGTCTGCACCCCTCTCACCAGAGCTGAGAGCAAAGTATGGAAGAAGATCATTCCCCATAAGAAAGGGGGACACAGTACTAGTAATGAGGGGGGACTACGCGGGATATGAAGGGAAAGTGGTTAAAGTAGACTTGAAAAAGTATAGGATTCATGTGGAGGGTATAACTAGGAGGAAAGCTGATGGAACGGTCATCTACATCCCAATACATCCATCCAAGGTGATGATAACCAAGCTCGACCTATCAGATCCAAGGCGTAGAGAAGCACTAGAGAGAAAGCTTGTGGAGGCGAAGTGAGTTGGGTAGGAAGGGACCTAAAAGGCATTTGAAAAGGTTTCCAGCACCATCATTCTGGCCCATTGAGAGGAAAGCCTATAAGTTTACTGTGCGTCCTAGTCCAGGCCCCCATCCACTTGATAGGTGCATACCATTACTGGTAGTTGTAAGAGACATATTGGGATATGCTGAAACTGCGAGGGAGGCAAAGAAGGTTATTAAGGAAAGGCAAATTAAGATTGATGGAGTACCGAGGACAGACCATAAGTTTCCGGTTGGATTAATGGATGTAATTGAAATACCAGCTGCAAACGAATATTACAGAGTTTTACCGCATCCTCAGAAGGGAATGATACTCCATCCAATTCCACCCGAAGAAGCCACATTTAAGCTCTGCAGGATAGAGAACAAGACAACTGTTAAGGGAGGACACATACAGCTAAACCTACATGATGGACGAAACCACTTGATCAGAGTATCAGATCCAATGAAGCCTGTTGAAGATGTTTACAAGACACTCGATGTAATTAAACTAAGCATACCAGAGCAAGAAATTCTAGACCACATAAAGTTCGAGAAGGGAGTAATAGCCATAGTAATTGGAGGAAAAAACATCGGCTTAACTGGAAGAGTAGTCGAAATTGAAAAGCGATTCGGCAGGCATAGAAGTATAGTAACACTTGAAGCAGCAACAAAAGACCTATTCAAGACCAGTCTCGCATATGTCTTCCCAATAGGAGTTGATAAGCCATTAATATCACTTCCAAAGGAGGCGGGATGGATTGAAAGCTGAAGTAGAGGACATTAGAAGCGAAGAAATAAGCGGAGAATTGAAGCTGGAAAATCCCATGAGGCAAATTAGAATTGAAAAAGTAGTAGTAAACATGGGAGTTGGGCAATCAGGAGAGAAACTCGAAAAAGCCGTGAAAGTACTAGAAAGCCTAACAGGCCAAAAGCCCTCCAGAAGAAAAGCGAAAAAGACAATAAGAGAGTTCGGCATAAGGCGCGGAGAGAACATAGCATGCATGGTTACCCTTAGAAAGGAGAGAGCAATAGAGTTCCTACGCAAAGCACTAGTAGCCGTTGGTAATAGGATAAAGGCTGGAAGCTTCGATGAATATGGAAACTTCTCTTTTGGAATAAGGGAGCATATAGATATTCCCGGAACAAGATACGACCCTGAAATAGGGATTTTCGGAATGGACATCTGCGTTTCATTTGAGAGGCCGGGTTATAGAGTTAAGAGAAGGAGAATTAAAAGAGCGAAAATCGGTAAGAATCATAGGATTACTAGAGAAGAAGCTATGGAGTACATGAGAAAAGTATTTGGAGTAGAAATAATTGAGGAAGAAGAGTAGGTGGTGAATTAATGGGAAAGTACAGGCCGCCAAAAGTTAGGAAATTCGGTAAGGGAGCAAGACCATGTAGAAGATGCGGATCCTATGGGCCAATAATTAGGAAGTATGGGCTAAACCTGTGCAGGCAGTGCTTTAGAGAAGTAGCGGAGAAAATTGGATTTAAAAAGTACATGTGAGGTGGTCGAGTTGACAATGATGGACACGCTTGCAAATGCTCTAGCAACAATAATGAATAATGAAGTTAGAGGAAAAAGCGAATGCATAATAATGCCAGCATCAAAGCTAATAGCAAACGTGTTGAGAGTAATGCAAAGATATGGCTACATAGGTGAAATAGAGTATATAGATGATGGCAGGAGTGGAAAGATAAGAGTACAGCTATTGGGGAAAATAAATAGGTGCGGAGCAATAAAGCCGAGATTCCCAGTAAAGCATAGGGAAATAGAGGAATGGGAAAAACAATACCTGCCAGCTAGAGACATAGGAATACTGATAATATCAACTTCAAAGGGCATAATGTCAAACAGAGAAGCTAAGCAGCAGAGAATTGGAGGAATATTATTGGCATACGTTTATTAAGGTGATGAAAATGCCCAAAGCATTTAAGGCACAAGCTGAAGTCGAAATCCCACCTGAAGTCGAAGTCAAAGTAGATGGTAAAAGAGTAGTCGTTAAGGGGCCAAAGGGAACTCTAGAAAGAGACTTTTCCCATGCGAGAAATGTTTACTTGAAAATTGAAGATGGTAAAGTTATAATTGAATCCCTCTTCCCTAAGAAAAAGGATGAAGCTTTAGTTGGAACCCTGGCAGGCCATATAAAAAACATGATTAAAGGAGTAACTAAGGGATTTAGATATAAATTAAAAATCGTTTATGCTCACTTTCCAATCTCAGTTAAAGTTGAAGGAGATAAAGTTATAATTGAAAACTTTCTTGGAGAGAAAGTTCCTCGAGTAGCCAAGATAGTTGGAGATGTTAAAGTCAAAGTTGAAGGTGATGATGTAATTGTTGAGGGAATAGATATTGAGTCCGTAGGGCAGACAGCTGCAAATATTGAACTCGCAACGAAAATTAAGGACAAAGACCCTAGAGTCTTCCTCGACGGAATATACGTTTACTCAAGAGGAGTGATGGAAGAGTGAGAGAGGAGCTTAAAGAGAGGCTACTCAAGCTAAGAATGAAATTGAAGAGGAGAAAGCCAGACTTCCTCAGGCCTTGGCACTGGAGATTAAAGAGGCTGGGAACTGCGTGGAGGAGGCCGAAAGGACTGGACGATAAGCATAGATTGAAGCGCAAAGGATATCCACCACCAGTTGAGGTGGGGTATAGGGGGCCAAGAGCTGTTAGGGGATTACATCCATCAGGCTATGAAGAGAAAATAGTTTACAACATTCACGATTTGGAGGGACTTGACCCCAAAACACATGCAATAAGAATAGCCCATACAGTTGGCAGGAGAAAGAGAGCAGAAATTGTTAGGAGAGCTAGGGAATTGGGGTTAAAAATATTAAATCCCGGCGAGTTTCTTAGAGAAGCTGAAGAATAGCGGGGAATGATAGGCATGCCAATGACGCTGAGAACTGTGCGCAGGCTTGCAGCAGACATATTGAAAGTTGGGGAAAATAGGGTATGGATAGATCCAGAAAACCTGGACAGAGTAGCTGAGGTAATGACTAGAGAGGAAGTGAGAGCACTAATAAAGCAGGGAATAATTAGAGCTAAGCCAGTTAAAGGAATAAGCAGGGCCAGAATTAGGAAAAGGAAACTTCAGAAGAAGAGAGGAAGAAGAAGGGGGCCGGGAAGCAGGAAGGGGCCTGCAATCGATAGGAAGAGACTTTGGATAATGAAAGTAAGAGCCCAAAGAAAATTTCTGAGACTCCTAAGGAAAAGGAGAATAATAACCAAAAGAGTTTACAGGAAGCTTTACATGATGGTTAAGGGCGGGGCATTTGACAGCGTATCCCAGTTGAAGGCATATATTAGGGAGCACGGACTGGCAAGGAGGAGATAGCATGGCCAGGGGACCAAGATACAAGGTGCCATTTAGAAGAAGAAGAGAGGGCAAGACAAATTACAGAAAAAGATTGAAATTGATACTCTCAGGAAAGCCGAGGCTAGTTGCCAGAAAGACATTAAACCACATAATAGCTCAAGTAGTCGAAGCGAGAGTTGAGGGAGATCATGTATTAGTGGCAGCACACTCAAGCGAGCTTAGAAAGTTCGGTTGGCTAGCATCATGCGACAACACTCCAGCCGCCTACCTAACAGGCCTACTCGCAGGGTATAGGGCACTTAAAGCAGGAATAAAAGAAGCAATACTGGATATTGGACTTCACAGGCCAACCAGGGGAGCCAGAGTATTCGCAGTATTAAAGGGAGCTGTGGATGCAGGGCTCAAGGTACCTTATTCAGAAGAAATACTTCCAAGCGAAGACAGAATTAGGGGAGAACATATAGCAAACTACGCCAAAATACTTAAAGATACGGATCCACTAAAGTACGAAAGACACTTCTCACAATACCTGAAAAGGGGACTCTTACCGGAAGAACTTCCAAATCACTTTGAAATAGTTAGGGAGAAGATAACTAAGCTATTTAAGGAGGTATGAACTTGAGTAGTGCTTCAAGCTATGAAATTGAGGAGTGGATTCCCAGAACGACTCTCGGTAGGCTAGTTAAGGAGGGGAAGATAACATCAATCTATCAAATATATGCAGCAAACATGCCAATAATGGAGCCGCAAATAATTGATGTACTAGTTCCAGACCTCAAGCACGAAATACTTGACATAAGCATAGTGCAAAAGCAAACCGATGCCGGTGAAATGAGTAGGTTTAAGGTTGCAGTCGTCGTTGGGAATGAAGATGGGTTGGTTGGAATTGGAACTGCAAAAGCTAGGCAGCTTAGATTCGCCATAAATAAGGCCATAGAGAATGCCAAGCTCAACGTAATTCCCGTAAGAAGAGGATGCGGTAGCTGGGAGTGTTCGTGCAATAGGCCCCACAGCGTACCATTTAGAGTTACAGGTAAAAGTGGGAGTGTCGAAATAACACTTATACCTGCCCCCAGGGGTGTAGGGCTCGTAGCAGGAGATACTGCTAAGCTAGTATTGAAAATGGCTGGAATACAAGATGTGTGGACTAGAACAAAGGGCGAAACAAGAACAACTCTAAACTTTGCCAAGGCAACTTATGAAGCATTAAAGAAAACCTACAAGTTCAAGCTAATAGGAGTTTGATGAAATTGCCGAGGCTAATGGCAGTCATTAGAATTAGAGGAAGAGTTGGTGTTAGAAGAGAAGCAAAAGACACCCTAAAAATGCTCAGATTACATAGAAAACACCATGCAGTAATAATTGATGATAGACCAAGCTACAAGGGTATGCTAAAGAAAGTAGCAGACTACGTTACTTGGGGAGAAATAACTCCTGAAACATTGGCATTACTCCTAAGAAAAAGGGGTGAACTTTCGGGAGGTAAAAAGCTCACAGATGAATATGTCAAGGAGAAACTGGGATTAAGCGGAATTAATGAACTTGCAAAGGCAATATTTGAAGGAAAACTAACTCTAAAAGATGTACCAGGCCTAAAACCAGTATTCAGACTTCACCCACCAAAAGGTGGATTTAAGGGAAGCACAAAAAAGCACTATAAGGCCGGTGGAGAACTAGGCTATAGGGGAATAGCCATAAATGATTTAATTAAGAGAATGTGCTAAAACGCTTAAACCGAGCACTCAAATAAATTTCTCCTAAACTTCTCACCTTAAAGATCAGTTGAGCACTTAAAATTAATTTTCCAAATTCATCACGGAGCCGCGAACCCGAAAAACTAATTCATGGGGAGGCAGAAAATTGATAGCAAGATTTAAGAATGACGTTTTAGAGGTGAAATTAAGAAGTTGAAGTGAGCTGACAGGGAGAAGTATTGGGAGTGAAAACTCATGGTCGTTAGGAGGAGGAAGAAAATTAGGAAGTATAGGGGGAGCAGAACCTGCGGATGGGGAAGAACTGGACAGCATAGGGGTAGGGGGTTAAAGGGAGGATTTGGAAAAGCAGGTAGGCATAAGCACCTGTGGACATGGGTTGTAAAATATGCACCAGACTACTTCGGCAAGCATGGATTTAAAACTCCACCAAGCATTAAACCGCAAATTAAACCCATAAACGTCGGCCAACTAGATGAACTGGCAGGTGAACTTGCTTCAAAAGGTTTAGCTAAAATTGAGGAGGGAAAGATAGTAATAGATGTCTTAAAGCTCGGCTATAATAGAGTACTTGGATCGGGTAAAGTGACTAAGCCCCTAAAAATCATTGCACCATATATTTCAAAGAAAGCTGAAGCCAAAATAGTTCAGGCCGGAGGAGAAGTAATAAAATTATAGGATTCACGGCCAATATTTACTTGGTCAACATAAAGCCTAGTGGAGAGGACAACATTGAGGTTGCTAGATGCATTAGAGCCAATAATTAGAGTACTACCAGAAGTTTCCAGGCCGGAGAGAAAGCTTACATTAAGAGAAAGAATGATTTGGACAGCTGTAGTTCTAACGATATATCTTGTCATGAGTGAAATCCCGCTTTACGGGATAACGAGAGGTGTTGGATATGACCCATTCCTTTACATGAGAATACTTTTCGCGGCAAAAAGAGGAACATTAATGGAGCTTGGCATAGGCCCAATAGTTACTGCAGGCCTCATAATGCAGCTACTTGTGGGCTCCAGGATCCTGGAGCTAGACTTCAATGATCCAAGAGATAGGGCACTCTTCACAGGAGCACAAAAGCTAATGGCACTAATTTGGGGTGGAATTCAGTCAATAGCCTACATTTTAGGTGGAGCATTTGGCCCACTACCTTTAGATGCAGCACTCCTAGTTTTCGTGCAGCTAATGATAGCCACGCTAATAGTCATGTTACTAGACGAAATGGTGCAAAAGGGCTGGGGTTTAGGAAGTGGAGTAAGCCTATTCATAGCAGTAGGTATTGCTCAACAAATTATTTGGCAATCATTCTCACCACTTCTAGCTAGGGATGGAAAGTATCTTGGAGCAGTGCTCGCATTCATTCAATCACTAGTGAGCGGTGAAGAACTCATTAAAGCGCTAATTAGAACTGGAAATCTACCGAGCATGGCCGGACTACTTACAACACTAGCAATATTCATATTGGTAATATACTTGGAGGGCATGAGGATAGAGGTCCCAGTAGCATTTGCAAAGTATCGCGGAATAAGAGCTAAAATACCCTTAAAATTCCTCTATGTATCAAATATACCGATAATATTCACTTCAATGCTATTCGTCGACATAAAAATAATATCGCTACTACTATGGAGGCAGTTTAACCCGGAAAACGCAAATATGCTCTTAAACTGGCTTGGAATGTTCAATGCATCAGACAATAGCCCTATAGGTGGACTAGCATACTACGTAACGCCTCCAATTGGATTAGCTTCAGCAATGAGAGACCCCCTCCACTCACTAATATACAGCTTACTAGTACTACTTTCATCGGTGTTCTTCGCAGTAATATGGGTTGAAGCTGCAGGATTAAGCGCTAGAGATCAGGCACAACAGCTCGTTAGAGCGGGACTTCAAATTCCAGGATTCAGGAGCTCCCCGAGGATCATTGAGAGATTACTCGACAGATATATTCCAGTACTGACCGTGCTGAGCGGTGTAATTGTAGCGTTAATTGCGGCTATAGCAGATGTAGTTGGAGCACTGGGATCAGGTATGGGAGTGCTCCTAATGGTTGGAATAATCTACCAGTACTGGAGCATATTAACGCAAGAGCAAATAGAGGAATTATACCCAATGGTTAGAAGGATAATGGGCGAGAGGTGAACAATATTTTTATCCAAAAACTACTTAATAGATGAGCTAACTAAACATGCAAGGCATGCGAGCGTGAAGACATGTTCGAGGGAGTAGTTGATTGGCTTAAGAATCTTCTAGGACCATTCAGATATCCACCTCTATCCACCATATCAGTCCTAATAATAAGCATAGCTGTTGGATTAATTACAATAGCAGTGAACTACCTATTATTAGACGTTGAGAAGCTGAAGAACTATGCAGCTGAAATATCTGAGTGGAAGAGGGAGATGAGACAAGCCCTAGCTAGCGGAGACAGAAAGAAGCTCGTGAAGTTGAGAAAGAGAGAACCATATATAAGGAAAATTGAGACAGAACTCATGGCTGAGAGATTTAAGCCCTCACTCATATACATGATCCCACTATGGATATTCTTCATAATATTTGCAGGAGTATTCTCAACAGAAGTTGGATATGTAGCCAAGCTACCCTTCTCACTCCCATTCGTAGGAGATAGGGCGAGCTTCGTTACTTGGTACATTATATGTTCAATTCTCACGCTTCCAATAATGCAGAAAATATTTAAGCTCACATTCTGAAGGTGAGATAACATGCCGAGGCCAGCTCATAGATCGAGAAGCTTGAGGAGAAGGTATGTCAGGACTCCAGGTGGAAGAGTAGTAATACATTACTTCAAGAAGAGGCCAAATCCAGCTAGATGCGCACTATGTAAGAGAGAACTTCATGGAGTGCCCAGACTCAGACCATCAAAGCTCAGGCAACTACCCAAAAGCTTGAGAAGACCAACAAGACCATTCGGCGGAAACCTCTGCCCAAAATGCCTTGAAAAGCTACTTAAGAAAGCTGTTAGGGAGGCTATAGTTCAAGTTGAAGCGTAAACCCGTCATAACAGTTAGTGGGCCACCTGGCTCCGGAAAAACAACATATGCAAAGAAAATAGCTGAAGTATTTGGCTTGAGATACTTTTCAACTGGAAGGTACTTTAGAGAGCTTGCAATTAAGCAGGGAATGTCACTTAAAAAATTCCACTTGAAAGCCGAGAAGGACAGCAAAATAGACTATGAAGTTGATAGAAAAGCCCTTGAAGAGGCTAAGAAGGGGGGAGTAGTCCTAGACGGACACTTAACAGGATGGACAGCTAAGGACTATGCAGATATAAAAATATATTTGACCGCCCCACTTCAAGTGAGAGCGAAGAGAATTGCTAAAAGAGATATGAAGAGCGTTGAAGAAGCACTTGAAGAAATAAAGCTGAGGGAAGAGAGCAATAAGAGGAGATACCTGAAGTTCTATGGAATAAACATAGATGACCTAAGCATATACGACATCGTTATAAACACGAGCAAGTGGAGCAAGGAAACCATAGAAAAAGTATTGATAAACCTCGTAGAAAACTACTTAAGAGAGAAAGAGAAGTAGCAAAATCCTTTTTAATCTAAAACAAATTTTAAGTTAGCGCATCAAAGAGACTGGGTGAGTGGAGGGAGAACTGATGGCTGCAATTGAAGTAGGCAGAATATGCGTTAAAACTAGGGGGAGAGAAGCAGGAAGGAAGTGTGTGATAGTGGACTTGATAGATGATAGATTTGTATTAATAACGGGACCAAAAGACATTACTGGCGTTAAGAGGAGGAGAGTTAACATAAAGCATATAGAGCCAACACCCCTCAAAATAGAGATTAAGCCTGGGGCAAGCGATGAAGAAGTCAAAAAGGCACTTGAAGAGCAGGGATTACTGGAGAAAATGAGGGAAGCAGTTAAAATCAAGCTAGAGTAAGAGTATTGAGGTGGAAAATTGAAGAAAAAAGCACTACCAGCAGATGAGAAGAGGGAAGTCCTAATAAAAGCTGAGGAACCAACAGACCCAAACTATGGATGCAAACCAGAGGAGAGGCCTATAGAGGAGTACATAAAGCTTGGAATAATAAATTTAGATAAGCCACCGGGACCCACAAGCCATGAAGTAGTTGCTTGGGTGAAGAGAATTCTAAAAGTCAAGAAGGCAGGTCATGGAGGAACCCTAGAGCCCCTTCCTACGGGAAGGGGCGGGGAAATCCAAAGGTAACAGGAGTACTTCCAGTAGCACTAGAAAAAGCAACCAAGGCGCTCAGAGCAATAGTTCATGCAGGAAAAGAGTACATATGCGTAATGAGATTGCATGCACCAGTGAGCGAAGAGAAAATTAGAAAGGTATGTCAAGAATTCGTGGGACCAATCTATCAAAGACCACCACTAAAATCATCAGTTAAGAGAGTTGTTAGAGTGAGAACCATATATTACATTGACGTGCTCGAAATATCGGGTAAAGACGTGTTAATGAGAGTTGGATGCCAAGCTGGAACATACATTAGAAAGCTATGCCACGACATAGGAATAGTGCTTGGCGTCGGAGCACACATGCAGGAGCTAAGGAGAACGAGATCCGGACCATTTAAAGAAGATGAAACGCTAGTAACACTATACGACTTAAGAGATGCATACGACACATGGATAGAGGAGGGAGATGAAAGCCTACTTAGAAAAGTAATACAGCCAGTAGAAGCAGCAGTAAAGCACCTACCCAAAGTAGTTATAAGGGATAGTGCAGTCGATGCAATATGTCATGGAGCAGATCTAGCAGCACCGGGAGTACTGAGACTGGAAACCGGTATAAAGAAGAACTCTCTAATAGCAATAATGACTCAAAAGGGGGAGCTAGTAGCATTAGGACAAGCGAGAATGACAACACAGGAAATACTTGAAGCAGAGAAGGGAATAGTTGCAAAAACGATTAGAGTAATAATGGATAGAGGAACCTACCCCAAAATGTGGAGAAGCTAAATATGTAAGGAAAAAGATAAAATTCATGGGCCGGGGTGGCCGAGCGGACTAAATGAGCTTAAAGCTCAGGTTAAGGCGCAGGCCTGGAGAAGAAATCCTGTAAGCCTGTGCCCCATTACGGGGTGCGCGGGTTCGAATCCCGCCCCCGGCGCCATCCTTCTTCATTCACTAGCACTAACTTAGGCTACTGATAATGGCTTGATCGTTGAATTCACCAGTGGTAATTTAGATTCGGAAAACCTAATTTATCTTAACATCCCTTTCTGCTAAAGTAGTCTTCAAATTGCTCAGCATACTTGTATCCAGTATCTGGAAACACTAGCACGCAGACACCTGATTCACCAGCCAACTTATTATAAAGCACTAACTACTGCACCAGCACTTAATCCTATGAGCAAGCCTTCTCTCCTAGCTAGGAAAGCACATCAAGTTGGAGCATTAGCTCTAGTAGATGCAGCTTAATCAGTACCTCATATGCCAGTTAATATTAGAGAGCTGGAATGCGACTTCCTAGCATTTAGTGGACATAAAATGCTAGGACTCACAGGTATAGACATCCTATATGTCAATAGCGAAATAATAGATGAATTAGAACCACCATTTGGTGGAGGGGCATGATCGAGAAAGTAACACTAGAAAATGCACGTGGAACAAAGCTCCATGGAGATTTGAACCTGGAACACCAAACATTGCAGGTGCAATTGGATTATCAGCAGCAGTAGATTACTTGATGAAAATCGGCATGGAGAAGATTGAAGCTCATGAAAAAGGTTAACCCAGCTAGCTCTTGAAAAATGAAGGAATTTGGAGAAGTAGTTGAAGTCTATGGGCTGCCCAGCAGTGAGGAGAGGAGTGGAATAATATCGTTCAACGTAAAGGGAATTGATGGAAGCGATTTAGCACTACTACTTGACGAAATGGCATACATAGCTGTTAGATTTGGACTAAACTGTGCAGAACCACTCCACAAGGAACTTGGAGTTAAAAGCACTGTTAGAGCATCATTCTACCTTTATAACATTGAAGAGGGAGTCGAGGTATTCATTGAAACCTTGAAGTCGATAATTAAAGCATTCACTTAACTATTAGCCTTTCTGGATGACTATAAACATTAAATCTGCTACCCCTAACAAATCCAATAAGCGTTAACCCGATTCTCCTAGCAATAGCAATACCCATACTAGATGGAGCGGAAATCGAGGCTAAAACAGGCACATTGAGCCTCACAGCCTTCAAAACCATTTCACTAGTCAATCTCCCGGTGCAAACCATGATCACATCATCCATTCCATTCAATTGAACACCACTAAGTAGCGCCGAACCTACAGCTTTATCAACTGCATTATGCCTACCAATATCCTCGGCAAACCCCAAAATTCTCAAACTGGAATCCACAATTAGCGCAGCATGAGTACCCCCAGTTCTACGATAAATAGTTGAAAGCTTATTCAGAAGCTTCACGGCTTCAACTACGACTCTAGCCTCGAAAACACTGCTTGAAGATACCTTACGCCTTATTAAGCTATCGAGCAACTTCAAGTAGTCTTCGGGGGCCTGACCACAAGATGAGTATCTGGTCTTAATAACTGAGTAAGCTTTAACCCTAGCAGCGATATCGGGGCAAACCTCAACTTCAATGCTAAAACCATTAATAGCTATGCCCTCAACATCCTCAAGACTCCTAATCACACCTTCGGATGCCAAGTGACCATAAGCTAGCTCCCTCAATTTCACTGGTAAAGCTAGAAATGTTGCTAAATAATCACCATTAACATACAAGTTAATAGGAGCTTCAACAACAACCTCATCACGCATCCTAGTAAAAGCCTTCTCCTTATCATTAAACCTCAATACATCAAAGCTCTCAGTACAAATATCAATTTCACTCCTACTCTCCAAATTCCCCCCAAACAACACAGGCACTTCAAACCTAAAATAGTTTGACTAGAAGGAAAACATGTTTGCTTATACATTGCTCACTGCTCCAAGAAAAGGGCACGCCCGCACCATTGAAAATCGATATAAGTTCATTAACACTATCCGGAATTATTAGGAGGACATAAGAGGACTCTCGAAATTACTTCGAGGAAAGTTAAGAAACTACTTTTCCAAGAGAACTTCGTATATAGGTGGGTTTTCTCTCAAAACGCTCATCTTCAGCTTAGCTCTTCTAGCAATGATTTTGACCGCGCTCAGGGGTATGGTGTTGGCATCAAGTATTACTTTAAGCTTCTCGCCTTCACTTAGCTCTTTAACCTTTTTCTCTAATCTAACTAGCGGATGCTCCTTGCAGCCTCTAGGCTGAACGCGCAAGTCTATTTCAATTATGATCACTAGCCTATCTACCCCCGCTCACTCTTTAATCCCATTTTCCTGTACAGGTATTCCATCAATTTCTCCTCTTCAATAGCCTGATACTCCTCTTCAGTGAGCTTCTCAGGCAGCCACTTGGGCTTCGGCTTATCCTTAAAGTACTCCCTAATAGCTCTTCTCAATGCGCCAACAGCAAGTATTCCGCAATGATACTTTATTGCTGGTAGCCCGCCGAGCTCATCAGATATGCTTTTCCACGAAATCCTCCAAGCCTCCTCCAGTTTTAAACCCTTAATCATTTCAGTTAGAACACTGGCAGCTGCAATATTGGCTGCACACCCATAGCTTTCAAAGGAGGCCTTAACTATCCTACCATCCTCATCAATTTTAAGGTATATGGCAATCATATCACCGCATGCAGGGCTACCGGCAACAGCCGAAACCGTTGCATCATCCATTTTACCAGCATTTTTCGGATTGCGAAATAGCTCTAATACTTTTGGCGAATAGGGTAGTGGAATGCGCGTGCTCATATGGATCGCATATAACTTCGTTATTGAAGTATATAAATGTGGTCGATAATGCAAATCAGTTGCGATAAAGCATAAACTCACCAAGGCACTGAGGGCAGGGGCAGTAAAAGCGTGCTTAGAGATGACAATGGGATTCTATGCGTATCTATTCCTTTACTGCGCTTAAAGCTCTCAATCTACTTACAGCATCCATTAGCTGATCAATTGTGTATTCTATGTCCTCTATGCTATGGTATCTAGTGAGCTTGAACAGTATGCTTCCATGAGCCTCTTCATGCCTCCGGCCAATAGCTAGCAGTACGTGGCTGGGCTCCAAAACCCTGCTCGTACATGCACTACCACTCGAAACGTATATACCGCGCAAGCTGAGCTCAACAGTTAAAGCCTCACCCTCGATATAGAGAAAGCTGATATTAACGTTATCTGGTGCCCTCCCATCCTTTCGAGGCCCATTAATCAGGACATCGGGAACTCCATTAACAATGCCATCCATCAATTTATCCCTCAGCATCCTAACATAAGCAATTTTATCACTCCAATTTTCCAGGGCTAGCTCGGCAGCCTTGTGAAAGCCAACTATAGCCGGGACATTTTCCACTCCGGGCCAGTACTTCTGAGTGCTGAGTGCACCGTGAAGTATCCTCTCAATTCTTACGCCTTCACGAATAAAAAGTGCACCCGCACCCTTGGGTCCCAGTATTTTGTGGCTGCTAAGTGATAGGAGATCTACACCAATTTCCCTCACATCAATAGGTATCCTCGTGTACCCATCAACAGCATCAGTGTGTATCAAGGTTTCAGGATTCCTATCCCTAACTATTTCTACTACCTCCTTGATGGGCTCAATAGTTCCAATTTCATGATTTACCGTTTGAATGCTAACTAGGATAGTCTCTTTATCCACTAGCACATCTAGAAGCTCCAGATCTACAATGCCGTGCTCATTAACGGGAAGCTGAATAACCTTGAAGCCGCGATTTCCAAGCTCATTAGCTGTAACGAGGACGCTGAAGTGCTCAATTGAAGAAATAATGATTTTCTTGCCTAAATTTCTCTTGGCCAGGGCAGCGCCAATTATAGCCAGATTATTGGCTTCGGTACCACTATGGGTGAAGGCAATTTCATCTGGAGTAGCACCAATACTTCTAGCAATAAATTCTTGAGCTTCCAGCACTGCTTCAAGAGCTTCCCATCCAGGCTTGTTAGTTATTGATGGATGCCCGTAACCCTTCACGTTAAAGTAGGGTAGCATTGCCTCAACAACTTCAGGTGGAACCCACCCGCTATTCTCAAAATCGTAGTAAACCTCTCTTGGCGGGGAACCATGCACTTTGAGTAAACCTCTAATCTTCTCGAGATCACTACTCATAATAGACACCAGCGCGCATACTCAGGCATATATAACGCCGCTATATATATTAGTAGTGTAAAACTGTCAGAGATGAAGAGCATGCTAGACCCATATGAAGTTAGAAAGGACTTCCCCATACTAAATAGGAGGATTAACGATAAGAAGCTTATATACTTTGATAATGCCGCAACCTCTCAGAGGCCAATTCAAGTCATAAGGGCAATAACGGAGTTCTATGAAAAACACAACGCCAATATTCATAGGGGATTCCATACTCTAAGTCAGGAAGCCAGCGACCTCTATGAAGAGGCACATGAAGTAGTTGCAAAGTTCATAGGTGCGAAAAGTGGAAGTGAAATCGTATTTGTCAGAAATACGACTGAAGCACTCAACGCAGTGGCAATGTCATGGGGCTTAAAAAACCTCTGTAAAGGCGATGAAATCGTCATTTCCATAATGGAGCACCACAGCAACATGCTGCCATGGTTTAAGGTTGCCGAAGCCAAGGAAGCTAAAGTGAAAGTCATCTATACTGATGAGCATGGAAGGCTCATCTACAATCAACTTGAAGAAGCAATAACTGAAAACACTAGGATAGTGGCGATAACCCACATGAGCAATGTTCTCGGAACAATTAATGATGTGAAGAAAATAGCTAAGCTCGCACATAGCATTGATGCAATTGTAGTTGTGGATGGAGCTCAAAGCGTACCCCACATGCCAGTGAACGTGAGAGAGCTTAACATCGACTTCCTCGCCTTCAGCGGACACAAAATGCTTGGCCCAACAGGTATAGGTGTTCTTTATGTCAAGGAGGACTTAATGAAGTCCATGGGAACATTCATGGTTGGAGGGGGCACTATAAAGGAAGTGCATTATAGGGGAGAGCTGAAGGTAGTATGGGATGACTTTCCATGGAAATTTGAGGCGGGAACACCTAATATTGCTGGTGCAGTGGGCTTAATGGAGGCAGTGAAGTACCTCAATAAAATAGGCATGGAGAACATATTTAAGCATGAAATTGAGCTGGTGAATCGCCTACTTAAAGGATTGAGTGAGCTTGAAGGAGTGAAAATCTGCGGACCACTGGATTTGGAGAGCAGAGGTGGAATAGTCTCCTTCACCATAAAATCCCTAGACCCTCACAGCTTAGCTCTATTACTCGATGAAGAAGGCATAGCTGTGAGAAGTGGATTCCATTGCGCTCAACCCTTACACGAGTATTTAGGATTCAAATCCGGAACTGTTAGAGTCAGCTTCTACCTGTATAATACTAAGGAGGAAGTCGATAGGCTAATTGAAGTGCTCAGGAGCATAGTAGAGAGCTTGAAGAAGTAATGGAACCCCAAGCTGATTGAAGGCGTGAGACATTTATGAGTAAGCTGAGTCGGAAATCATTTGAAGCAATATCATTAACCATGAAGGCAATCAAGAACATACCGAGAACGGAATGGCTCATAAGGGTAATTCCACCATCAATAGCAGAAACAGTTGCAACACATACATATGAAGCAGCAATTTACAGCTTAATACTATCAATTGAGCTAAGGAGAGCTGGAGTAAAAGTAAATGAATATAGCAATGGCTCTCACCCTATTACACGACTTAGCTGAGACACATACTGGAGACATAGTTAAGTGGATATCAGAGAAATTGGGAGAAGCTAAAAAGAATTAGAAGTAGAGGTCATTAGAGAGAACATTGGATTAAGAGAAATAGTTAATCTTTTGGAAGAATATCATGGAGCAAGCTCCATTGAAGCCAAGCTGGCAAAGCTAGCAGATCTAATAGCAACCCATGTTCAAGCCAAAAGATATCTAGAGCTCGGATATAAAGTTGAAGACATAATTGAAAAACCAAGGATGAAATATTGAAGCTCTTAGATGGGGAGGAAGCGATGGCGAGACTGAAACACTGTTCAGCCAGCTCTTAGGCTCAGTTGAGGCACATTAAGACCAATATTTATTAGATGCCTTTAAAATCAGTATTAACCGGGGGAAAGTGAAGGTCTTCTGTGAAATAGCTGCTAAGACAATAATACCTGCACTCAGAGCACTCTTGGCATTAACGCTCATTGAAAAGTACAATATGACTCAAATAGAGGCAGCTAGAAGACTTGGAATATCGCAGCCAGCAATAAGCTACTATGTACATTCAAAAAGGGGTAAGACTGCAATTTCAATGCTGAAAGATAATGAGGAGGTAATGAAACTGATAGAGAAGGCAGCTAAAGACATATATGAGGGAAAGAATATGAATGCAGCCCTCTACCTATGCACCATATGTAGGATCATACAGAGAAACGATGAGTTAATGAGAGATATAAGAAATGAAAGAGGAAGTATTTGAAGTAAACTGGCTCAATTTGCAAAGAGCTTTAGGAGACGCTGTATTATGGGGATTTCATACCCGTTATCTGCTCTAACTCACCGCTTGGATTAATTATGAAGGTATCCTCCCTCTTCACTTGACCTAATCCTTCATAAGATATTGGTGAATGAACCATTGCCAGGGCCATTCTAGGCTTCACTTCCAAGTACCTGTGAGCTGGAACTATAGTTGTTATTGGTGCTTCTTCGACTTGTAGTCCAACTCCATGAACATAACCTATGAGGCAATTATCCTTAAACCCATATTCATCATAAATTTCGTCGAGGGCTTTGATTACATCTATAAATTTAGTACCAGGCTTAGTTAGCTTGATTGCTGCCTCATAGACTCTATTAGTGCACTCAATTAGCTTCTCAACCAAGCCATTGGGTTTTCCAACGTAAAATGACCTGGAGGCATTTGCATAATAGCCATTGTGATCTGCCCCAATAATTATGGTGACAAAGCTTCCCTCCCTAACAACTACACTTCTAAGGGGTTCACAGTGAATTCTTGGATGGGGACCAGCATTGATGTATACATGGGGGCGCTCACATCCCAATTCATAGAGTATGGAGTAAAGCTTAGCTGCAATTTCAGTTTCAGATAATCCGGGTTTAATAAAATCGGCGATCTCCACAATAGCCTTAGAAGCTTTCTCTCCAGCTCTCCTTATGGCTTCAATCTCGTAATCATCCTTCAGCATCCTCATTTCAGCAATTATATCGCCTACATCAACAACCTCAACTCTTGGATTAAGCTTCTTGAACATTTCATAGAAGAATATGTATGCATCCCTTTCAACTCCAAATTCCATTCCAATCCTCTTTACGCCATGTTCCCTTATAGTTCTAGTGACCTTAGCCATTAAGTCAGCTCCATCAATAAACGTAACTACGCTTTCTATCCAAGTTAGCTCCCTAAAAATGCCCTCCTCACCCTTAACTATGAAAGCTATGGGTTCACCACTCCCAGGAATGAAGAGTGCAGGTCTTAACCACTTAATACCAGTGAAATATGCATAACTTGAGAGAGTTCTCAGCATTACGGCATCTATACCGCGGGAACTAAATTTGCTCTGAAAATCCCTGAGGCGCCTCTCAAGAATATTTTTAGGGAAATTCACGATGACACCTTTAAACAATAAGTTGGATGGAGCTTTAAGTAGCTTACTGATTTAACTGATGAAAACGTGAAAGTGAATGCATTATAAGATGTCAGGTCGCTTAGAAATCATCTGGGAGGTGAATTTGAAATTAATATTAGCCTAATCAGGGTTCTCGAATTTCTGCCTTGCATCTCCACTTAATATTAGCCTATCCATGCTTCCAGAAACATATCCCTCGAGTTCCATGGCAACATACAGATATCCGAGCTTCTTGAGCCTCCTTGAAATCTCATCAAGCACCCGCTCATTAAAGAGCTTTCTGCGCTCATTTCTACCGACCTCTATTCTCGCAATAGCTCCGTGATCCCTAACTCTAACCAATTTTACTCTGGCAATCTCCTTGACTATTTGCTCGGCCATTCCAACTCTCCTCACAGCTTCAAGCGTTATTTTGGTGCCATATGGGAATCTCGATGCTAGACAGGCTACTGGAGGCTTATCTGCTGTTGGTAGTCCAAGCATTCGAGAAATTGCTCTAACGTCAGCTTTAGTTAGACCAACTTCAGCTAGTGGACTTCTAATTCCAAGCTCCTTTAAGGCTTTAATTCCAGGTCTATAGCTCTTCATGTCATCTGCATTGGTTCCATCAACTACCAGGCTCAATCCATGCTCCCTAGCCAGCTTTAAGAGCCTAGTCATCAACTCCATTTTGCAGTAGTAGCATCTATTTGGCGGATTTCTTGCGAGCTGCTCATTATCAAGCTCATTGACCTCTATAACCACATGTTTAATGCCAATGAAATTGGCGATCCTCTTTGCTTCCTCAAGCTCTCCGGGTGGTAGTAATGGTGAATTTGCAGTTACAGCTAGTGCTCGATCGCCTAGAACACGCTTAGCAGCATATGCAACTAAAGTACTATCAACACCACCGGAGAAGGCCACTAGTACGCCATCCTTATCTTTAAACCAGTTTAGTAGAGCTCTATACTTTTCCTCCAAGGCATCACCTCTAAACCTACATTTAAGGTGGGGTTAATTAGATTTGCCGAGGCATATGCTTGAGATTTCCCTTAAGCTCTCAATGCTCTTGGCAAGCAGGTCTTCAATGTCAAGCTTAGACTCTATTTCTAGAACCTCTTCTAGCTTGGCCTTCGTTACTGGCTTGGGTGGGCGGGCCCAGCACCCCTTAACGGGTATGTAGCCGGAAGTTATTTTCATGCAGGAAGCCTCATAGGTTCCAATTTGCTTGGCTAAAGCTATGCTCTCATTTTTATCGAAGCCTATGAGAGGTCTGAGAACTGGTAGCTCTGAAGCCTCATTAATAACCATTAGGTTGTCGAGTGTTTGGGATGCTACTTGAGCTAAGTTTTCTCCTGTAGCAATGGCCTTAGCACCAACTTTCTTGGCAAGTTCATTTGCAACCCTATACATCATTCGCCTACAGAGCACGCAGGTGTATTTTGGTGCGGCCCTTCTAAATGCAATGAGGTTGTGTTCATGTCTGTAAATGTAGACTGGCATGGGCTCGCCAATATGCCACTTCCCCAAAATCCTGATCACGGCCATAAACCTCTTCAAGTCCGACTCGTCCCCTCCCATGGGGAAGTAGGCGAAAAGGGGAACTATGCTGCAGCCCCTCCTCATTAGTAGCCATGATGCAACTGGAGAATCTATTCCTCCGGAAATTAGGCATACAACTTTACCTGAAACTCCGAGGGGAAGTCCACCTGGACATGGAATCTTCTCATTGTATACGTAGCAGTCATCCCCCCTAACTTCAACATAAATGGTTTTACTTGGATTTTCCAGATCGACTCTAACTCTAGCAGCATCCTTAACTAGTGCGCCCAACTCCCTTTCCAAGTCCTTGCTAGTGAATGGGTGTTCACCAGTCCTCTTAACTCTAATGGCAAATGACTTGGCATCGCCGAGTAGCTGTTGGCAGTTCTCCTTTAAGAACGGCTTTAATTCGTTGAGCTTAACATGCTTGTAGGGTGCGATGAAGACTAGGCCGAAGATCCTCTCAAGTAGCTTGATTGCTGCATCTATATCGTCAACTTTGATGATGAGCCTAGACCACTTATGGTGAACGCTGCTCTTTAAGCCAGCCTCTCTTAAGCCTTTAATGATGTTGCGGGCTAGCTTCCTCACAAATTTCCGCCTAACCCTACTAGACTTAATGGCCACCTCCCCATATCCAGCTAGAATTCCATCCCAATCAATTTCATTAGACATACCATGTAAGATTGGTAGGACGGCAATAAAAACTAATTTGCTAGTTAGCATGCCAGCCTACAATATTTGAAGTTGAATATGCTCAAACATATTTGGTGAATTAGAATTGGAAGTTGAATTTGAAATAAAGTGCTTGAGGTGTGGCTCAGTTTACCCAGGTAAATACTGGTATTGGAAGTGCGAGAAATGTGGTGGAGCATTGGAAATTGAGTTGAAGCTCGACTTTAAGGCTGGTATAGGGGATTTGATTGATGGGAAGAGCCATAGCATGTGGAGATATGGTAAACTAATTCCAGTGAGCAGTAGGTTTAGAGTGTCTATTGGGGAGGGAATGACCCCATTAATTACTAGGGTGATTAGTGGAATTAACGTTCTATTTAAGCTTGAATACTTGAATCCAACCGGCTCGTTCAAGGATAGGGGTGCAAGTGCAGTAATTACTAGGGCGCTGGAGCTAGGGGCTGAGCGGGTTGTTGAAGATTCATCGGGTAATGCTGGACTATCCATAGCAGCATATGCTTCAGCTGCAAATTTAAGGGCAAAAATTTACGTTCCAAAGGGAGCTCCAGAGGGGAAGAAGAGCCTGATAAAGCTACTTGGAGGGGAGCTTGTTGAGGCTGGAAGTAGAGTTGAAGCAGCTAGGAGGGCTGTTAATGAACTTGAACCCGACGATTACTATGTTGGGCATTCATGGAATCCATTCTTCATTGAGGGAATTAAGACGATAGCTCATGAAGTAGCTGAGCAATGCAATTGGAGAATACCTCAAAGCATAGTGGTGCCAGTTGGTAATGGAACGCTCCTCCTAGGACTCTATAAGGGCTTTAAGGAGCTTTTAGATCTAAGCGCCATAGACTGGATGCCGAGGCTAATTGCAGTTCAAGCAGCAGGCTATGCGCCGCTCTACGAATCTATTTATGGTGGGGTGGAGTGGAGAAGTAGAGCTGAACTTGCAGATGCAATTAAAATTAAGAATCCACCTAGACTAGAGCAAATGAGGAGGGTGATCGAGGAGACTGATGGAGATGTAGTTGTGGTTGAGGATCATGAAATAGTTGGGGGTCTAAAAACGCTATTGAAAATGGGATTAATAGTTGAGCCAACATCAGCAGCAGCTCTAGCAGCACTAATGAAAATTAGAGGTGAAATAGATGGGATTGCATGCATACCGCTAACTGGATCTGGAATTAAAATGGCAAGCAGGCTATTGAGCCTACTACACGCAACTTGAAATTAGTGATGGGGGCTCGATGCCATTATATTTTGCATGTGAGTAGCATAGTTTGAATTGGAGGAGCTATTTGGATGAATTATTGGCCCCGCTTCGTCGATCGCATAGATGAGCTAAGTGAACTCATGAGAATTGCTGAGAGAGGATTTTATCCAGTCCTATATGTTTTCGGCCCTGAAGGCTGCGGTAAGACTAGGCTAGTTAGGGAATTTATCGAGGAAATTGGCGATGAATATTTAACGCTATATGTTGATGCTAGGGGTTCCGGTTCACTTGAAGACGTAATTATCCCATTTAAAGCAGTAACAAATTCCCTGAAAGCCACGTTATCTGAATTGGGCGAGCCCTTAGGGAGAGCTGTTTCATTAATGCTCCCACATATTGTCAAGAAAATTTGGGAATTGAAAATTGTAGGTAAACGTGTAGTTATTGTTGTTGATGACGTTGCTAGACCCCTGGGCTTAGACTTAATTGAATCATATGCAAAAAAGCTTCTTGACCTACTTGAATGGATTTTAAGTAAAGGAGCTAAGTCAGCACTAATATTAGTAACAACTAGTGAGGGTAAATCGAGAAGTATACTACTTAAACACAATTATGTTAGGATTGAATGCTTATGGAATTTAAGCTCTGAAGCTGCTGTAGAGCTAATGAGCATTTTAGGTGCTCCAAGTAATGTACATGAGAAAGTTTGGATGCTGAGTGGAGGTAATCCTAGAGCTATAATTGAGCTAAAGTGGCTAGATTGGAATTTAAATGAGTGGATTAGCAGAGTTAAAAGAAGAGTAGCAAGCTTCATAAAAACCTTGTCTGAAGATGAAAAAGCTACTTTGAGAGAAGTAGTTGATAGACCAGATTTAGTGGAAAGTAGTCCTCAACTCCTAGATAAGCTAGTAGATTACAACTTTATAGCACCAATTGATAGACCGTGCTTAGGCTATACACCTAAACCTTTAGCTGAACTTGGAGTTGGAAATGACTATGCATGGCAATTACCGGCATACATGCAAATAGTAAAAGAACTATTAGATTAGCACGCTAACGAACTCTTAAATTAAGTTGCATCTCCATCGACACTATAGCTTTGAACTGCTAATTTTCCTAGCTAGTTGGAGATGATTGAGGTATGAGTGTTCACTTAGAAGTTTTAGCTCTTCAGTCAATTCATAGAATTGCTAGGAGATGTGGAGTTGAAGTTAATTTACCCAGCTTCTTTGAGCTCTATGGAGCTTCTCCAGAAGTTTTCAGTACTGTTTTAGCTAATTTACGCACTATAGTTAGGAAGCTTATTGATGCGGGGTATGTGACTTGGTGGGATGTATACTTGGAATCTGATATTGGTAGGGAGAGGATGCTGATAGCTGAGGATATTGGTTTAAGGAGTTCTGATGCTGTTCTTGATGTTGGTTGTGGTAGGGGTTATTTTACTATTGCTGCGGCTAGGTTTGCAGGGTATGTTGTTGGCGTAGATTTGATGGATGGGTTTGGGAGGTATGGTTGGTGGAGTAGCTTTAAGCTTGCTATGAAGTTGCTGGGTTTAGCTGGTAGAGTTCAGGGAGTTAGATGTAATGCTGTCAAATTACCGTTTAAAGATTCCAGCTTCAATGTAGTTGTAGCTGTACACTCTCTGAGAAATTTTCAAGATACATGTGCTATTGTTGGAGCTTTAAGGGAGATGAAGAGGGTTGTGGTGAGGGGTGGATTAGTTGTTTTGGTGGAGAATTTACCTGAAGTGAGGAGTAGGAGGCAGGAAATTCACTTGAAGCTACACTCTATTAGAGTGGAGATTTTAGGTGATGAATTGCCATATCTCAGTAAAAATGAGTTGATTGAGCTTGTAGGTGAAGTTGGTTTTAGAGATTTGGAAGTCGAGGTAAGGGATTATGGTTTGTGCTCTACACCAGTAATATTTCATGTTGATGAGGGGAAGTTGAGTGGATTAGAGGAGGAGTTGGTGGGTGAGTATAGGAGGGCTATTGAGTTGGTGAGGGTATTTGGGGAGTGTTCAACTCCAATTGCTATATTGAAGGCTTGGAAGTAGTAGGAGCTCTTATTACTAATATTAAGGTTTAATGAATAGTTGGGTGAGAACTAATTTAGTTTTAAACTCAATATTATATTAGGTGCATTGCTATTGACTATTCAATTTCAATGTGATAAAGATTGTAGTAGCTGTCCATTTAATAGGTTGTGTGACTTGAAGACTAGTAGCTATTATTGCGCAGGTAACTTTCACTGCTTAACTCCTCAACCAGCATTAGAGTGGGTTAATGAGTGTGGACTCTGTAACTTTAAAATTTACTCTTTCAATTTAAGTGAAAAGGAAGTTTATGGGTTAATTGATTGGCTTAATAGTGTTCCTCAATTAGATGTTGAGGAATTTGAACTACCGAGGCTAGTACCAATAGTTTCTGTTAGAAGTGGGAGGAGTATAGAGCTTGCTAGGAGGTTGGGTGTTGAAGCTATAATTGTACCATTTACAGATTTACTTGAACCAAGTATTCTTAGGAGTGTTGTTGAACTATCTATTCACTGCTACTTGAAGTTTCATGGTAAAGTTATTTTATCATCAATTATGCCTGATGAGCTACTAGTTTCTTGGGATGTCTGGAATTCATTTTACCACTTAATTGAAGCTGGTGGTTTTGATGCTGTTATTGGATGGGATGTACCTACATACAGAAATCTCCCACTCTACTATTCTTGGGTTAACTTGGTTAAGGGTTTAGAGCTAACTTATAGGTTGAGTGAAGCTGGTGTTCCAGTTATAGCTCTAATTAAAGGTAACACTCCAAGACAAGTTGAGTTTAGTATTAGTGTTTTGAGGAGGATGGGATTTAAGAACTATGCACTACACGTATCAGAGTACTTAGCACAACTAAATACACTCTACGCGAGGAGCACGTTGTATAAGATTGCTAGTGAAGTTAGAGGTAAAATTGGTAGTCTACTGGTTATTGGAGCTTTAAGGCCTTGGTCTATGAATTATGTTTCTGAGCTATTTAGTGGTGTAGAGAAGTTGAGTATTGCAGGTTATAGCTACTACTTAGATGCAGAGAGATATCGAATTTACAGTGGAAGTAGAGCTATCAACATATTGGATAAGTACGTTTGTTGTAGCTGTCCATCGTGTAGGGGGAGTAACTCTAAGAAGCTGCTAGTCGACACTGTTTTGAGGGCACTACACAACTTCAACTATTTAAGTATACTTGATGGTGGTGGTCAGTTTAAGTGTGAAATTTACGATTTAGTTATTGATAGAGGTGAAAGTGCACTTATAGTTTCAGATGTTCATGTTTGGAGTGAAGGATCTAAGTTTAATGAGTTCATAAACTACATTTACAGTGTAAAGCCAAACCACCTAATTTTACTTGGAGACATATTCGACTTCAAGTATGGAAGTCCATCAATACAGCAGCTCTACATATTCTTCACTGCTATTAGAGAGTTGAAGTGCACGGTTCACGTAGTTAAGGGTTGTTGCGATGGAGAACTAAGTGACTTCCTAAGGGTACTCGATAAACTAGTATTTGGAGATAAGCATAGGTCAATGAGCTACATTGAAGATTTAATTGGAGAAGAGAAAATTGATTTTAAGAGTAGAGCTCTAATAGACTTCTACAAACTCTACAGACTAGCTAAAAGTGAATTGACAATTAAAATTCCAAGTGGAGAAGTGATTTTAGCACTACACGGACACCAAATAACACTCAATCCAGCTGAAAAATTCAGGTTAATTAGGAAGTGGATGCTAGAGTACAAGAACGAGAGAAGTGTGGACTGGCTAGTGATAGGGCACATCCACAGAGCACACATAGACTACACAAAGAAAATAGCAACTCTAGGATGCTGGCAACTACCACCAAAACCAATGCAAAAAGTAGTGAAGAAAGAAGACCTATTCAAAGCAATCAAAATCACAGGTAAAGGCGAACTCGTCATGGAAGGTGAACTCTAGTGGGTCAATTCGACATAATCTACGTATTCAGAAAAAGAAGACAGCGACTAATCGAAATGCTAGACAAACTACTAATAGAAAAAGGCATATACATGACAATAGAAGAACTAGAAGAACAAATCAGAAAGAAAAGGGAAAAAGCACTAAAAACATTCGACCAAAAATACCTATACCACTGGTACGAAGAACCACCAAGAGCAGACATAGAAGTAAAAAGCCAAAAACTAAAACAACTACTAAAAGAAGCAAAAGAAAAACTAAAAGCAAAAAACTACTACGACCTACTAAAAAACAAAATAAAAATAGCAAAAACCACGACAGAAAGAATAATAAAGCAACTAAATGAACAACCAACAGTAAAAATGAAAGTACAAACACTACTAAAAATATGCAAAAAACTAAACATAGAACCAAAACAGCTAGAAAAACAAAAATTCTTCAAAATAAAATTCCCAATAAACCTAAGATCACCAACCATAATAAAACTAAAAACCCACATAATCAACGAAGGAAGCATATCAAAAAGAACAACAGGAACCCAATGCAAAGCAGAGTACATAAACAAGGATCCAGTCCTACACCACTACGTAACTCAACTACTAGAAAAACTAGGAGTAAATGCAAAGCCATACTACAAAGCAAGCAAGGACATTCATGGAACGAACATAAATGCAACCATAACAAGAGCACTCATAAAAGCAGGACTAAAACCAGGAAAAATAACCCAAATAAACCCAACCTTAGATCCGAGAATAAATGTAGATCCAAAACTAAGAAAATACTACTTCCAAGCAACCCTAACAGAAGAAGGATCAAGTACAGCGAGAATAAAGGGGAGAAGACTAATAATGGAAATATCATGGGATAGAACAATTGATGTAACGGATAAGCTAACGCCGAAGCAGAGAGAAATGTTAAAAGAAATAGTGATAAAGGCTTGCGAAAATAAAAAGGAAAAAACATTGTCTATAAAGAGACTGCAAGAAATAATTTCATCATATGATGATGAGGAAATACTTCAAGTGCTTGATGTTATAAGAGAGAACACGCCTAGGCTCTTACACCAAGAGGTAGCTTTATTGAATAGAATTCATGGGAAGCAACTTGGCGGAAAATCTATTGCAAGCATTTACGCCATGAAGATTCGATTGACCGAAGACAACAGATTCACCGTTACCTGGCGTGCTTACATAAGAGAACCTAGCGCCATAGACTTGATAGTTAAAGAGTATGGTATGCTACCGGGAACATGGAAGGAATGGAGATTAAAGAAGCAATATGAAATTTATCAAAAACACGGAGAAAAGACACTAAGCAACGAAGAACTCCAAAGAATTAGAAGACAATTAAGCTTAATTCCAGAGAGAATAACACAAGAATGGATCGAGAAAAAGTTAAAGGAATTTTGGAGTACCTAAGTAAAGGACTCGAGTAGCGTATTAGCATATGAAGCCCCTATGAGAGGATATAATTAAAAGATTTCGTAGCAAAAAGATTACGATTACTAAATTAATAGCAGCAGAATTTCTGGTAGATAGATGAGAGTAATTTTAAGTAAATTTAAAGAACTAGAAGTAGCAGATTAAATGGGGTATTCTAAATGAGTGATGAAAATGTAAAGAAAAAAGTTGCACCTACAAATGTAAAGGAGCTTAGAAAACTTGTTAGAGAGGTATTTGCACATTATGGAGAGAAGAAAATTTACGAAGAGAAATTTTTCGATTACCTAAGGAAAAAGGGGTATTCAGATAAAGAAATTAAGAAGATATGGATCAGAGCTTTGGGTCATGGTATAATAAGATGGGGAGTTGATGTATTTGCTGACGAAATACCAATTAAACAAGTAAAAAAGAAATACTTTCTCGAGTTGGTGAGAGGATAATCAATAATGGACTTTTCCCTCAATAGGTTTGTCCGATCAAAAATTAGAAAAGAGTAGAGGATTGGTGCCGGGGGTGGGATTTGAACCCACGACAACCCGGTCTTCAGCCGGGCGCTCTCCCAAACTGAGCTACCCCGGTTTTCTCCTGAAATCTCTATTTTTATCTGTTGCGTGTAGGGTATTTATTTGCTTCGGGGGGCTCAGTTTTGCCGGGTTTCGCCATGGTTTTGGCGCTGCCGCTGAAGGGGCATCATTGCCCCTTTTGTTTATTTGGTTTTGTGCTGTTAAGTTTTTCTTTATGGTTTTATGATTATTTTTAGTGCTTTCTTTTGTAGTGCTTTTTGGATTGCTTGTTTTATTTGGTTGAGTGGGTATGTGTGGGTTATTATTGGTTTTATGTTTACTTGTTTTTGGGCTAGTAGGTTTACTGCTTGTTGGAATTGTTTTAGTGTTCTGCTGTGTGCTCCTGTTAGTATTATTTCTTTGTAGTGTAGGATGTTGGGGTTTATTGTTATTTGGGTTGGTGGGTATATTGCTCCGAAGATGATGATTGTTGCGGTTTTTGCTGCTACGTTTATTGCTTGCTGTATTGCTTCTTTGCTTCCTACTGCTACTATTACTGCGTCTACTCCATTTCCTTTGGTTTCCTTCATTACTTCTTCTTGTAGGTCTTGCTTGGTTGGATTGATTAGTTGATCTGCTCCTAGCTTTGCTGCTACCTTCAATCTTTCCTCTAGAATTTCGCTTACAATTACTTTCACTTTTTTCAGTGCCTTGAGTAGTTGTAGGTGCATGAGCCCCATTGGTCCTGCTCCTATTATGAGTACTGTGCTTTGATCTTCAATGCTTAATTTCTGAATGCTATTTATGCAGCATGCTAATGGTTCTGCTAATGCTGCTTCTTCGAATGTTAGGTGATTGGGTATTTTGAATATGTTTGTTGGGGGTGCTTTCGTGTATTCTGCGAATCCTCCTGGTAGTGGTTTCCTATTCTCACATAGATTATCTCTTCCTCGTAGGCAGTAGGTGCATTTTCCGCATCTAATTAGCATGTCTACTGCTACTCTATCTCCTGGCTTAAACTGGGCTACTTTACTTCCTGCCTTCTCTACTACTCCTGATACCTCGTGTCCTAAGGTTATTGGGTATTTGGGTTTCCATAAACCTCCAATACCCATGTATAATCTTAAATCTGCAGCGCAAATTCCGCAAGCCTTTACTCTCACCAGTACTTCGTCTTCACTTATTTCTGGAGCTGGTACTTCCTCTACTCTGATATCTTTTGGCCCATAGAGTAGTGCGGCTTTCAAATTTTCACCGCAAATAGCTATTTAGCTTTGCTGAGTTAATTTTGGTTTTGGTGATGTTTTGAGCTTGAGATTTGCTAGACTGCTTGGCTGTAGGGGTAGGCTTGTTGTAGTTGCTATGGATCATGGCGGCTACGCTGGCCCCATTAGTGGTTTAACTAGTATTGGTGGAGTTCTCGAGAGGATTTTAGGTGAAGACTTCGATGCAGTCATACTTTGCCCTGGAGCTGCTGTTAAGTATGCTTCTTTGATTGGTAGGTTTAGGAAGCAGCTAATTTTGAGAGTTGATGGTGCTAGAACTGCTTTGGGTAGGGGTGTAACTAAGCGGATTTCCTCGGTTAGGGATGCTTTGAGAATTGGTGCTGATGCAGTTATAGCTATGGGTTATGTTGGCTGTGAAGAGGAGAGGGATTCGCTTAGTCAATTAGCTTCAATAGCTACTGAGTGTAGGGAGTGGTGCGTTCCACTTATAGCTGAAATGCTCCCCATGGAAGGTGGAAGGATATGTACTGACCCCGATAAAATTGGTTTAGCTGCTAGAATTGGAGCTGAAATTGGAGCTGATCTAATAAAAACGTACTATACTGGTAGCTTGAATACGTTTAGGAGAGTTGTTGAGGGATGCTTTGCACCAATCATTATTGCTGGTGGACCTAAAATTGAAAGTGCAAGGAGCTTACTTGAAATGGTTAAGAGTGCTATCAATGCTGGTGCTATAGGTGTAGCCTTCGGTAGGAACGTTTGGCAGTACAGGGAGCCCACTAAGATGATTAGAGCTATTGCCCGAATAGTCTATGAGGATGCTGATGTGGAAGTTGCACTTAAAGAGTTAACTTAAATACTTGCGAGACGTTCAGCCAAATCTATTAATCTAAATACTAGTGCTCCAACTATAACTTCACCCTTCTCTCTACTAGCCTTACTAGCTTCACCAATCACACCGACATCACCCCTCTTAAGCCATCCGTAAACCATTAATTTTGGTGGTGGAGAAACTATGTCTAACGTGTAGTAATCTGAAAAAGGCTTGGGAATGTAATCTCTAGCTTCAGCCATTAAAACTCTCAATCCAAGTGCAAGTGAAACTGAAGTCTCAATTTCATCTGCATGATGCATTACACTTGACTCTCTAACCCTCCTAATAACGTCTGCCACTAAATCCCACCAATTAACTAGTGCAATTACTGCATCTGAATACTTCTTCCTCACATCTCTAATTGCAATTTGAAGTGCAGCATAGTTTCCTCCATGACCATTCAGTACTATTAGCTTCTTAAAGCCATGATGTATGAGGCTTAAACATACATCTCTAACTAAACTCCTCAAAGTATCTGGAGTCACAGTTATGGTTCCATCAAATTTCATGTAATGCTCAGAGCAACCATAAGTAATTGGTGGCACAACAATTAACTTCACATTCCTCGACCTCTCTGAGGCAAGTAGTGAAATTCTGTAGGGTATTGCTGTGTCAGTTATTAGCGGTAAATGGAAACCGTGCTGCTCAAAAGATCCGACAGGAACAACTACAACACAACGCCTCCTATCCAATTCAGCAACTTCTCTCCAAGTTAACTCCTCAAGTTTAACCATTACCTTAACCCCCCTCAACTGACACTTCAAGAAATCTTACAGTTAATTAGTGAAAAGAGCCAAACTTATCAATAACCCCTACACAACCACTAGATGGGGGCGATGACTGCTCAGAGTTACTATGAATCAATGATTGGAAGGCATTAGGAGGAGCCCCCACAACAAATAAAGGTGTCAACCCCAACTATTAAGTGGAGGAGCGGCGGTCGTCTAGCCAGGACTAGGACACGGGCCTCCCGAGCCCGTTACCCGGGTTCAAATCCCGGCCGCCGCACCAACAACTCCACCTAGCTCCACCACTAACCACTGCTTCAGAATCAATAGTAACCTTTAGTGCATGAGCAGCGCCCAACTCATTCTTTAAACTTGAATAAATTGGTAAAAGATGCCCAATCATAAACTCATTAGCTTGAAGCTAGCACTCTATAAATTTTCACGCTTACTACTTGAAGTGTAGGTAATGGAATTAGATTTATTAGTTCATACTGTGTAGTTGTCTGCCGACGGTGAGAGCTTGGCTAGTAGAGCTCGCGGCAGCGACTTTATAAGTAGAGTTGAAGAAATGGTTGGCTCACTAGTGAGAGTATACTTAATTGATGGTAGGATAATTGTTGGTAGGCTCATCTCAATAGACCCAGACTACCTGAACATCATAGTGGAGGAGGTTGGGAGCGAAGAGACAGGTGAAAACCTAACATTAATTCCCGGAACATCAATTGGCTACATAAAGTTCATCAAGGTGAAGCCGCCAATCGAAGAAAAGAGCATTGAAGAGAAAATACTCGATTTATTGGAGAGGGAGCCAAATCTAACAGTACCTGAAATAGCTAGAATACTCAATGTTGAGCCAAGTAGAGTGAGGAGCGCATTGAGAAGGTTGAGGAGGAAGGGGTACATTAAAAGTGGCGATGAAAAGTCTAGTGGAAAATCTAAGCCTTAAAATTAAGCCCCTAGCATTTGAAAGTTTTGGTGTAAGATCAATGTGCACTATTGTCAAGACTCCAGATGTAACCATAATGATAGATCCAGGAGTATCCCTTGGAAAGAGATTTGGACTACTACCCCATCCCAAAGAATATAGAGTTCTCAAAAAACTTAGAAGACAGCTCATCAAGAAAGCTAGAGAAGCAGATGTACTAGCCATAACCCACTACCACTTCGACCACTTCACACCCCTCAACTACACAGACTACACCTGGACATGGACGACACCGAATACTAGCACCAAAATTTATGAGGGAAAAATAATGCTCACCAAGGATTATAGGGATAAAATAAACTTCAATCAGAGAAGGAGAGGATGGATATTCAATAGAAATGTAGTTGAAGTAGCTGAGAAAGTGGAAATTGCAGATGGAAAAACATTCCAATTCGGAAAAACCAAAGTGAAATTTAGCGAACCAGTTTGGCATGGAGAAGCAGGAACACCATTAGGATGGGTTATAATGGTATCAATAGAGCATGGAGAAAGCAAAGTACTCCATGCATCCGATGTCCAAGGACCAATAGATGAACAAACACTGCAAATCATAATTAATGAAAATCCAAATCTACTAATAATCGGAGGACCACCAACATACCTACTCAACAATAGAGTTAAGGAGCAATCAGTAAGTAAAGCAGTCCAAAACTTAAAGTCAATAGTAAAGGAAATACCGATAATCATACTAGACCACCACCTACTCAGAGACATAAACTGGAAGAAATATGTAAGAGAAGTAGTGAAAACAGCGGAAAAACTAAATCACAAAATAGTAACAGCAGCAGAATTCCTTGGTAAAAGAAATAGGTTGCTTGAAGGAAAGAGACGGGAGCTATACAAAAAACAGCCACCCAAAGAGGAATTCATTAATTGGACTAAAATGAAGAGAGAAGAGAGAAAGAAAACACCACCACCAATAAAATAGCACAAACTTAATTATCCACCTAAACACATTTTATGCTGATGATGACTCTGGCCCCAATGACCTCACAATGAGGAATGATTAAGATCTTGAGTGCTGAGCCTTCTTTTATAAACCCCCGAATGATTAAGGTCTGACATGGGAACACCAAATAGATTTCTACCTTTTCGGATGTATATGCATGGCCACATCAATTAATGTAAGCTCATTTTAACATGATCAATAGGTTCTTGGAGGAATATTTAGAAATTCATTTTAACATTCTTGAGTAATTTAGTACTTCACTTATGGAGGCTTCACGTAGCAAGTTTCTGAATTCGTCTACTAAATTCTCACCGGTTTTCTCTCTAATAATTTTTTACAATCATGTTTTCAAATAAAGTGCGGGAAAGCCATTTTCTCTTCTTCTTAGGTTTATTTATTAAGAAATCCTCCATATCGTAGTTATCTAGGAACCCCCTATATTGTTCATACTAGTCAATGCTAGGATTGTATACATATATCTTAGCGAAATCTGATATTAGTATCAGTATCATTTACTGCAGTTTTATTCTTAACAATTTTAATGAAAAGGAAAAGAAGAGTCTTAGAAGCTTCTTTTCCTTATATTAAACCAATCCATAAGCCAAAAGCCCTCCAAAACTAGAGGAAGTAAGAAAAACTCATAGAAGCAATAACGAGCTTAACTTTTTCGCTTATCATTTAAACTGGCAGAGCTTTTCTCGGAGTGTCGGGAGTTGTATTGTATGGTTTCAAATAGTAGATTACCTTCTCTGTTGAACTTCAATATCGGTCTTTGATTTTTGTCTAGGAGATTTACTTTTTTCTTTTGATGATCAATACGATCATGATGACCACTACCGCGATTATGATTAAGGGTATTATGGTTTCAATGAATGTTCTAGGCTTGGCTATGGCCTTTACTTCATTGCTTGAACTACCTGCAAATTCTGCAGTAAATCTCCACTCGCCTTCCATATCAAGCTTTAATGTAAATAGGAATTTGCCGTCAGAGGATGGAGTTATGTTGTTCGTCACGATAGTTCCGTCGGGTTTAACTGTCTTCAACAGTATGGGAATGCTCGTTGGAGGACTTACCTGGCCTCTTATCGTGACTTCCTCGCCGACAGCAACTTCTTCAGGCTCAACGGTAAGAGTTATGCTTATAGGACTGAGTCTTGCAGCTATCGCGAATACTGAGAACCCTAGGGTTTTCGCTTCAAATATTAGATGAGTTTCGTTTCTGTCAATTATTTTAGTCGGTAATTCCATCCATTTTTCACCATCATATTTGAGAGCAACAATATTCTCTTCGGTCAATCCATGCTGGTTGAGCCAGCTTTGAGGAACCCAAAATGCTATGTGAGCTTCTTCTACAAAGGTTTCTGGTATGGATGTGCTTATTTCGAAGTATCTGTAAACCGTGAAAGATGGGTCCGGCACATGATGGGGCTTATCTTTGAGCTTTTCGAAGTAAATAGTGATTTCTCGGACGGTTTCCCTAATCGTTATGTCGATGCTGATTACATGTGAGTTGTCGATTTTAATCTTTATAGGCGTGTCTGGCCCGGCTTCTCCGATGTTTAATGTAAAGTTCTTCTCAACATGGATTTTCGGGATTTCCTTCGGGGACTTAACATGTATAACTCCTTTTTCAAGTGGTGGGGGAGGTTCAGGTGGAGGATGAGTTTCAGGTGGAGGTGGACCTGGAGTTTCGGGAGTACTTTCCCTGAAAGTTTGGAATAGAACTATCGGTAGGAGGGGCTGAATGTAGGAGGGAATATTCTCCTGCTGCATGAACTCGTTAAGCTCCGCTGCTATAATCTCCTTATCTTCTCCTTTTAGTATTCTCTCTGAGAAATCCAAAATACTGGCCATTATTCTAGGGGCTTTTTCAATGTATGCTTTAAAGTCATCTCTCATAGGCTTCTCGGGGTATACGGGCTCTCTTCTGGTCCTGGAGATTCGTATGATGTACGAGTAGTGTTCTGAGCAGCCGGTATATACCCATAGGTGCTCTCCATCATAGTATATTCCCCATGGGTCGAGGTGCATACGATATCCACCGACGTTGACTTCACTTATTATCTCATCTGGTTCTCGCGGGGAATCCGGAAGACCATGATATATCTCTATTCTGCCCCCGCATGATATAAACAGGTATTTTCCATCATAGAAAACATCATGGCCTCCACCCTCGAGAACTACGTCGGGCTCGGTATTTTCGGTTATTGCATCTAAGTTCTTGTAGATTAGAGTCTTACCCATGTGTAGGGTGACGAAGAGAATATTGTCGTAGATGAAGACGTTGAAGGGTTCTTCTATTCTCATACCATTAAACTCTGTCAAGATTACATCTGGAGGCTGATTATCTCTTGTTGGGAATGTCTTCCAAATTAAAATCTTGCTTTGGTCAAAGAAGGAATTGGTTGCAACCAGTTTTCCATTTCGACATGCAATGCCCGAAGCGGCTCCGCCTCCACAAATGCCCGGAATATTAATGACTATGTCCGGCTCGCGGGACTCTGTAGGTAGCTCATTATATATGCTTATCTTCCCACCGTGCGATATTATGCATAGGTGTTGGCCATCATAGCTTATTCCATTGGCCTCCACCGGGAGAATAATATCAGGGAAAGCGTAGTTCTCAGATGGAATTTGATTAAAGATGCCAGCGTAGATCTCCCCCGCAACGAACATTTTGCCATCGTAAATATCAAAATCATACTTTGGGTTTCTATGCCAAAACACACCTATTACACGATCAGCTTTCATTCCACTCTGGATCTGAGAGAGATTGAATCGGAATATTGATGGGGCAAAGAAGCCCTTTTCTGCCACGAAGAGATATTTATCATCAGCATCAAACCCTCTAGGCGCAGTTAAGTAGCTCCATGATGGGAAGACTCCTGGCCTAAGATCCGTAAAAGACTCTTTACCAATGACATATGAGGCCAGCATTCCGTTTTTAAGCTTGTCCCTCTCAAAGACCAGAATTCGCTCCGCATAGAACCTTGAGGGATGTACGAATATGTATTTTCCATTGGCAGCAAGATCATATCCCCCTTCGATTCTTCCAGCTAGATCTTCAACTCTAGATGTGCGGTTCAGGTCGTAGTAGCCTATAATGTAATCGGGCATGATCGGAGGCTTCTTTATAGGCTTCTTCTCTTTCTCTTTGATATCTTCCTTGTGCTCGGTATTTTCTTTAAATCCTCCATTTTCATCTTTGGCAGTGATGTTCAAAGCCACATTAATCAGCTTGTTTTTATCGTAAACTAATACGCATTCGCCACCCATTACGTATACGTATTTGTCGTCTATTGCACGCGGCTCGCCGCCGACAGGGAGGGGAATCATATGTTTTTCAACTTCATCTGCACTTGTAATTCCCTTGCTGATTAGATTGGAAACGTTCATAATTACGAAGGATCCTATCCTAGTGCATACATAGAGATGTTCTCCGTCGGTTTCGAAGTACATAACGTCGTATGGGACTTCAAGAAGTATTTCTTCAAAGTTTGTTAGATTGTACACTCTGATTCTGCGTGATTGCTGTTTAGCTACGAACAGAAGTTTTCCATCTGCATCTATTATTGAAGGATTCCCAAGGTCCTCCTCACTCTCAGGAATTCTTGAGTATGCATCCTTCTGAATTAAAACCTTTACAAGAGTCATGTTCTCCTCATCGAAGATTAGCACCCTATTATTGTTCGTGTCAGCCACGTAGAGCCACTTACCATCACATGCAACCTCGCTTGGCTTCGTATTATCCAGACAAAGCGATTCGGGTCCAGCCGCCACCGTAGGCCACATGGGCGTCATAATGACTAAATCCACAACTGGGACCTCAGGAAACAAGCGTTCATCCTTGCTGTAAGTAACACCGATAAAAGAAAGAGCTATAAGCATAAATAGAAGAATAGAAACAAACACCTTCTTAATTACGGATTCCCCCTTTACCTATTTCTCATATAATTCAACGTGAAAAACCATATTAAAATATTTTTCAAAATTCTTGGTTGATGGTCAATTTTAATGTTAAGTTTTGGGACGATGTTTCAGTTTTCATCAGAGACTGAGACATTAGTATATATTTCAGGCCTTCCAAGCTCGAAGTCATAACCTTTAGACTGGTGGATCTCTATCTAGCAGTATTATCATTACATTGTCTTACGTTAAGCCGCAAATAAACTCAAAGCTATTATTGAGGTGTGACTCCAATTTGATGATGAGGTGAACATTTAAATGTATGGTAATTATCTTCCTTGAAGATGAGAAGCTTTCGGTTATCTTGACCGCTCTCCTATTTTCATGAAAGCTATATGTTTCTTCGAGACTAGATTTGATATTGGTGAGCTATTTGAGTGTGATTAAATTGGACTTTAAGTAGAGCTAATGAGATTGAGAGCGAAATCATTAATTGGCGTAGAGACTTCTATATGTATCTGAAATTACTTTTCAGGAGAAGTCTCTTAGAGCTGGAGTGACCTTGCTACAGATCTCAGCTTCTAGCATGTAGAATTTATCAAGCAGTTCGTTGAATCTTATAGATTCATAAGCTATGTATAATACTTTTAACAGATCTATTATCATGGCATTCCTACAACAGTTACCAACAGTCTCTAAGAATGCTAGTAGGAAGCCATTAACCTTAATCTTTTGAGACTTACCACCAACTATTTTACTTTCAACCGAGTCACCTCCAGAAGTTTGATGCGAGGAAGGACAATATATCACCTTTTACATGCCAGGTACGAGATAAAGCTTTCTAGACGATAAAGAGTATAGTTATCTAACTTAGCATATTATCAAGAGTAGGTGAGTTACGCTTGGAGGAGCTCCTTAATAGGATCACTATCAATCCACGAGTAATGGCTGGTAAGCCTGTAATTCGTGGTACTAGGATAACCGTAGACCTAATACTAGAACTTCTAGCTGCAGGAATGAAGCCTGAAGAGATTGCAGAGGATTACAAGATAACCATCGAGGATGTGAGGGCAGCACTATTGTATGCGGCTAAGATCCTAGGGCGTGAGGAGATACTCATTGCCTCGGAGACTCGGACTCCTTCTAGATGAGAATATAGGCATAAAAGTGTACGAGGAGCTTAGGAGAAGAGTTTTGATGTACGGAGCATCATGTTGGGATATAGGAGCGCTGAGGATGTTGAAATTATTGAGGTCGCTAAAGCCCATAACAAGGTAATCGTTACGATGGATAAGGACTTCGGCTATCTAGCCATACCTCAAAGCCCTCTAGGGCTGGGCCTTCAGCTTGAAGCTCCTTAACGAAGAGCCAAATTAACTGGTAGTTAGTTTACCCAAGCTCTGTTTTTGCTTTCTCTAAGAACCTATAGATGATCCTCTCTGAGATGCCAACCGCTCTTCTCCTATCGTACTCCTCTTTGGAAAACACTGAGTCCCGCTCAATCTTTTTATATACCTTATTTTTAAAGAGAGCAAATCCCTGGCGATAGACCTTAATTATTCCCTCGCTACGTTGTTCATGATTGTTGTCTTGAGTGCTGAACTATCCTTATAAACTTCTGAACAACTAAGATTTAATATCAAATTGCTCTATTTTGCATTCTATAACCTCTAGTTAATTATATTCACGTTAAGTCATGTCTTTAGGCATACTTGGCAAAACTATTGTTATTATAAAGCAAATTAGTTCTTAGCTACACAACTCTCATTCATGTTTCATCACTTTTATCCTAGCTTAAGCTTTCCAACCTCTCTTTAGTTTAGTAAAATTTATAACTCTCATAGTATACCTTATCTGACTACGGAGGTTGTATACTATGAGCGTGGTCTTTAGTGTGCGGATTCCTAAGAAGCTTAAGAAGTTAATGGATGAGTGTAAAGGTGTTGACTGGGCCGAAGAAGTTAAGGTGTTCCTCAATAGGAGGGTTAGAGAGATATTGATGAACGATTATCTTAGAGTCGCTAAGGAGGTACGCAAGCAATTGGATAGAGTGCCTTTACGTGTTGACGAATTGATTCGTGAGGATAGAGAACGTGAACACTAAAAGTATTATTGTCGATAGTTCTGTTCTATTCGCATTATTCTTTCCCGAAGAATACAGCGAGTGGTCTGAAGAGACAATTAGAGAGTATAGTGAGCTTCATGTACCGGAGCTAGTATTTTTGGAGACTAGTAATGCAGCTTGGAAAAGAATAATTATATTTAAACAACCAGGCGACATTGTATTAAAGAACCTTAAATTATTACATGAGTTCATAAGCAATATATGTATAGTTCATAGAGATATGGACTATCTTCAGAGGGCAATAGAACTCTCTATAAAGCTCGGAACAACAATTTATGATTCATTATTTCTAGCTATAGCGGAAAGACATAAAACGAAAGTATTAACTATTGATAGAAAACTTGTGGAAATTCTAGAGCATAGAGGGGAGGAGCACAGAGTAATAAGTCCATGGAGTACTAGCAAGCGATTTTCTATTTAATACTCATCTCAGCGAAAAATAAAGGGGGAAGCGTAGGAAGCCCATTAAAAATTAATTGTACACTTAGCAATTCAATTTTGTTCAGTGGGAACATCTGTTTTCGAAATGTTTAGTATTCTCAAAGTAATATTAATTTTGAGAGATTCTATACTTGTATTAGTTGGTGCCTAGCTATGGAGAGTCAAGTTGCTCTAAGTAGGAAGCCTGGTACAATAGCAGTAGCTGCGATTCTTCTCATTATCCCCGGGATAATAAATATGGTTGGCGGGTTTTCCTAATATTGTTCGGAATAGAGATAGGAATGCCAGTACATCATCATGCCTTTACCGTCTAACATTCATTAGTGTGATCGGCTTCATCACCATATTTCTTGGAAATCTACAATTGCTTAGCGGAGGGTTGTTGTGGAATTTGAAGGAAATAGGCGCAGTACTTGCAGTAACTACTGTGGTTATAGGTTTAATAACACTCATATTCGCAAAAATCCATTAATGCCCGTATTATTAAAGTCCATATTTACGATACTAATACTAGTCTTTATAGCACTAGGTTGGCAATATCTCGAAATTTAAGTATCCATATGAGTAGGTAAATGAGCATTCTTACAATAGCTTTCAAAACACCATTATCAAAGAATGAGTGAAACATTCTTATACAGATCAGTAATTTATATTTTCCATTAGAAGTTACATGCCCTCTGCACATTAGCATAATAGACTTTAAAAGCTTGAGAAGGTGAATGAATTAATTTAGAAAACTGAAGGATTCATGCAGTGTAACATCACGAGCAATCTCCTCAATCAGCAGATTACCTACAAAGTATACATAGGCAAAGGCGAATTCGTTGAACTAACATGAGAATAAATCTTATAAAGCAATATCACGTATGTTTGTCGGTGTTAGTATATGTCTGTCACATTCACAATACGTATTCCACGCAAGTTGGCTGAGAAAATGAAAAAGCATAGGGAAATTAATTGGAGCGAAGTTATTAGAAGAAGTATTGAAGAATACCTCAAAAAGCTCGAGGAAGTGAGAACAATAGTTGATGCACGTGAATTGTTAGATGAGCTTATAGCTCAAGGCATTAACCCTAAAGACCTAGAGCCTAAGAGCTATGAGGAGGAGATAAAATACTTTCGCGATATTGGTGAAGGGGAATGGAAGAGACTCTCTATGACACAAGCATAGCAATAAGGCTCATAGCAAAGAATAAACAAAGAATACGGGGCTATGTCTCGATACTCACAATAATAGAGTATCCTTCAACTCTCAGCTATGCTTCAAAAATACTATACCCTGAGAAAAGGGATTATCATCTTGCAATTAAGTGGCAAACCTTACTACGTAAAAAAGGTAGTCCCATACCAGCAATAGATCTCATCATAGCAGCTCAAGCCTATAATAGAAGCCTTACATTAGTAACACAAGACGAGCATTTTAAGATATTGAAAAGAGAAGTAGCTCCCGACCTCAAGTTAGTATTAGAAACAGAATAAGAATGAATACTGTTTTATGAAGCAGCACTCTCCGGTCTTAATTCCAATTAGGTTGATAGCTAGTATAATTCTCATAGACCTTATTTATGCCAGCATTTCATTCTCTTTAGAAGTATGATGAATCAGCGTATATTTCAATACTGGAAGTTACATCTCGCGAAATCATAAATAAAAATCAAGAAAATAATTGCAAGCATAAGTCTACATGGTCAGTCTAACAGTTATTTGTTAAATTTAAGCTGTAATGGACAGTATTTATTGGTGAATACCTTGATCGATCCAAAAGTCGAGGTTGCCAACTTAGGCTATAGAGTTAGATATGTTCCTCATGAAATAATTAAGGAGCATAATGCATGCTACAATGTTATCTATAATGGTAAGCATATTAAGCCTCCTGCAGCAGACAAGCTTGGAATCCCATTAAATGAAATATGGATTAGTGAGAAGTGGAGGAAATATGAGAAATACATTTTGTATCACGAGTTGGCTGAAATTAAATTTAGGGCACAAGGCTATAATGTTGAGGAAGCGCATATCTTAGCTGAAATGAGCTGTATAAGGCTATGGAGAAATAACCCGCATTGGAGAGAGTTTATAGTAGAACTACATATAAGCGACATTGAAGCCATGGCTGAGGAAATTATGAGAAAACAATCTTAAACCAACTTCAACCTAGATCTGCATGAGCTTTACCGTGTTATCTTAATCATAATTGCTTTAGCCAACTTATAAGAGTAAATAATAGATTTAACTGCTTTGAGAGAGGAGTTAAAAGATTCTATCTAATTACCTGATCCCTTTTAAGCACAGTTTCAGCTAGCTTCCTCCCTACAATAATCCCTGAAGATAATAGTAAAACTAACACATATGTAGAGGTTGATATTGCAGCTAAAATGGTGTTTCTTAATAACACGCTTATAGCAATAAGCACTAAAAGCCCTACTAAAACTAAAGGCAGCTGAGAAAAGTTGCCGAGCTCTCCCACTAGCCTAGCTTTTCTAATTAAAAGCACTACTAAAACAATTGGCGCTAGATAAGTAATCCCTATGAGAATTGAAGATATGGAACCTATAACCACAGCTCCAGCCTCTGGATTAACATTAAAGAGGAATAATGAAAGCACGGTAGACAGTTTAAGTATCCATATGAGGGGGTAAATGAGTGTTCTTACAATGACCTTTAAAACATCGCTATCCTTAATGAAGTTAGCTACAGGTGTACTCCAAGAATAATAGAAGGGATCAAATACTAGATAGAAAGACTTACCAGCAAACGTAGATAAAATGTAGTTATCCCTAAAATTCCTTAGGAAATTGACTTCAGGTGAGAGTTCTGAGCCGAATGATACAGTAGCTATTATACATTTCTTCCCCTCCCTCTTCTCAACAATTAAAGTTAATGTTTTAGAAGAAGCCGAGTAGTAATACTCGTTCTCCTCCACTCTAACCTGTATGCTCCACTCTCCCTCAACATCAACCTTAAAGACATAGCTAAACTGAGGCTCATCTAGATACATCTCTTTCGTAAGTACACCCTTAGGTGAACCAATAACTAGCGTTATCCTTGCTGGACCTTTAAATGGAGATATGAAGCCACTAACAGCAACCTCCTCTCCAACAGTAACCTTGGTTTTTGAGAGAGTGATAGAGATCTCAGGTGAAACTTTCAGTGCGGGTTTAGCTGGCACAATGTATACTAGCTCATCCTTCAATTCATACTCTGACAGATCCACCTCTCCAAGTTCCCTGCCATACAAATCTATTAGGCGGGCAAATCCTTTAAGCAGTAATTTACCCCTACCCCACGCTACATAAATCACTTTATCATCAAACCTGAATTCGGCTAAGAATGGATCTCTAGAGATTACACTAGCTTCGTTAAAGCCATCTATCATTTTAATTAGTGCTTTATATGCGTAAAACGCTGGTTTTCTTCTACCATCCACATCTATTAGACATGAATGCTTCAGCCCCTCTGGAAAATACTCCTTAGCATCTAGCTCAGACGGAGTAACCTTAGCTATACCCCTCGCCAGAGCATAAATGTAGCTTTTAACTAGAGCTTCAGCAACTTCATGCTCACTTCTATTAAGCTTTCTCTCCATTCCACCAAACTGTGACTCAGTAATCCATATCTCAATGTTCTTGAAACCTAGTTCTTGAAGAAGCCCCATTAACTCATCTATCTCCAAGTAATCTACATAGCTATGGTAACTTAGGAAGTCAAATTTCAGGTCACTTTCCCTCAAGAACCTCAAGTACTCCTCATCAGGGCCCACAAAGGAGGATGGAGAAACCCTACACTCACTACAAGCTTCCTTTATAGTTTCATAAGCTTTAACGTAGTATTCTTTGTATGTTTCTAGGCTCCATCCAGGCCTGCCATGAATTTCATTCATAATCTCGTAGTGTCTGACTGGGAATTTTAGTTCGGGCATATCATTTACTCCGTCACCATCATAGCGTTCAACTATTTCTCTAACTCGTCTAGCGAATTCATCCGGGGGTATTTGGGGGAAGGGGAGGTCTATGATTACGTGGAGTATTATTCCAGCTTTCTGACATGCCATAACCTGATTATCCATTAACTTGAAGTCTGGATTTAGTATGTCGAAGCCCATTCTCTTCCATGTTACACCTAGCTCCACCATTGCTTTGAAGTCTACGCTTTCTAGGCCTCCTCCTCCAAATCTACCTTTAAGTGCTTCTTCGTAGCTTCTTTTCACTTCGGGTACTTCATCGAGATTTATGAGGACTGGCGGCTTCTCTTCAGGCTTAACCTTCTCTATTTTAAGCTTCCCCTCTAGTATGTAGAGAGTTCCTTTTCCATCTATCGCAATTATTTTCGATTCATCCCTAGTTACATGGATGAAGTCTATGTCTGCAGGGAGTTCCTTGAACTCATAGAGGACTCTACCTTTGAAGTCAATGACCCGGTTAGCTGCGAGGATAAGGGTTTTATTTGCTATGAATGCTCTAGCTGATGTAATGAAGGGGGTAAACCAAAGGACACTACCATTTCGGGTGAGAGCTATTAACCCGTATGAACCACCGCTTCCTGCTAGGATTAATTCATTATCTGGGGTTATTAGGGTCCAGTGGCCTCCACCTCTCGCATCGAAGCTCCAAAGAGGTCTCATTTCTACTGCATCAACCAAGCATATTCTCCCAATCTTGCTTACAGTGACAATGTACCTCTCATCCTCAGATAGAGTAAGACTGTATCTCGGAGTCCATGCTTCAACATAAGCTCTACCTAAAACTTCTCCAGTAGCAACAGAAATCTTATAGATGTAGCCATCTCCACTTGATGCGTAAATAAGTGAGTCATCAGCTGTAAAAACTATACCCCTAATCTGACCATTTAGGAAAACCTTCCACACCAATTTACCAGTCTTCAAATCTAAGAGCAATAGGTCTCCAGGAGTAGTTCCAATAGCAACATACTTACCATTATGGCTTATCTTAATCTCCCTAGACTCAAATCTGCCATAGCCTAGTTTCTCGGTATCCCATATGATTGTACCATCTTTGCGAAAGAGAATGGCCTTCTCTAAGCCTAAGAAGGATGCCGCTACGTATTCTCCATCGTCAGATACGTCTATTCCCCAAACCTGATATTTAGTTGGATATCTCCAGAGTAGAGTACCGTTAGTATCGAAGAAGTATATTCCATGCTTATTTGGGTCTACATTCATTATCTCATGGTGACCGCTAGCGAAGACTATATAGCGCTCCTCCTCATCGAGGTCGGCGAGCCATATTGGATAACCCGTTGAGTACTTGGCTATAATCCTATACTTAGACTCAATTTTATAGTCACTAGCAGTTAGCGATACATTATAAAATATTCTATCTCCGGGCTTGGGAAAGAAAGCTTTGCGGAAAACTCCACCTACAGATAGACAGTATCCATGATATGCTCCAGTATCTGAATATCTATGAGCGTAAAACTTTATCGAGTAATGGCCTTTCTCATCGGTAACTGTTCTATAAACTGGAGCTCCATTAGCCCCCTCAAAACATACTTCAACATTAGCCAGTGGCTCTCCAGTATTAGCATCGAAAACATATCCTTCAATTAATGCATTGGGCTCATACTTACTTGGAGGCACCACCTTAATGACGTGGTCAATATAAAACTCCTTTCTAGAGCTAGGATTTTCAACATCCTCTATTACAACCTTCACTTTTATATAATGTATTCCCTCTTCCTCCTCAGGTGAAATACCAGTTCTATAACTAACATCCAAGAAATACCATATCGTCTGATTCTCACCAGGCTGAAGATAAATAAAATTGGGCTGAGGAAATGGACTTACTTCAACTTCATTTCCATCATATATTGAAAATACATTAAAGCGCAATCCAATTGGATTAGAACCACGATTAATAACAATAATTCCATTTTTCACCCACCTTTCAATTGGAAATATTGCTGGAGGAGGAGATGGATTATAGATCAGCTCGAGATGCTCCAATCCTTCAGTTTCAAGTTGAGATCCAAGCTTCCCAAATAGACCTCCAATCCCTAAATTGCAAACGCCATTTACTGCTTGAATAATATAAGAAGTCAATATGACAGCAATTACAAGAGTTATTAAGCTAAAATGTTCTGCTCTTCTATTCATGTTTACCCCGTAAAATAATTCGAAATTCTTTTAAAATCCCTTTCTTTTATGTGCTCAACAAATAATTTGCAGAAAACAACTATTTAAGTGAAGCAGGATATTGAGTATTCTTCTACGGAGGAGGTATTTGAGAAAATTATCTGATTTTATTATACTGTATTCCGATAAATCAAAAAAGCAATATAAATTTATAGTTGCACCAAAGGAAAGTGTTGATGCAAAATGCTATTGCAAGCTTAAGAAGTTTGATGAAAACATGTTACTAAAGATGGGCAAGCAAAGGTACTATAAAATTGTTTAAACATTGGAAATCTATCGGATTATTTGATATGAAGCATTACTTCATGCCGGTTAACTCTAAAGCCATAGCTAATAGATAGTTACTGCTAGGAGGTAGAAGTTTGAACTTAGAGCTATATCGAAAAGAATTTCCAGTGCTTAAGTACTGGGTTTATTTAAATACTGCTGATCAAGCACCACCTGGTAAATATTGGATTAAAGCTATGCGTGAATGCCTTACATTATATGAAGCTGGTAGAATTAGCGATGCACCACCCTATGATCCAGCAACCCATCCATTTCTAACTCCAGTATTCTTTGAATGCATTAAGCGTGCGGCAAAGCTTCTTCACGCTAAGGAATCTGAAGTAACGAATATTTACAGGGTAATGACTCATGCCAACTTCATAATTAATGATTTAATTAAATGGGAGCACGGTGACAATGTAGTATTCTCAGATCTAGATTATCCATCAATACCATACATCCTTCTAGGACTTAGAAGGAAAGGTGTGGAATTAAGGAGGGTTAAGAACGTTAATGGTGAGATACTATTATCAGATTTAGAGAGAGCTGTAGATGATAAGACCAAGCTAGTAATAATTAATCGCACAACTCCATGGTGCGGCTTCACTCATAATGTAAGAGAAGTTGTGAAAATAGCCCATAAACATGGAGCATACGTGCTTGATGACGCATTTCAAGCTGCTGGAGCCATAGATATTAATGTACATGCAGAAGATATCGACTTCCTCTTAACTGGGAGCTATAAATGGCTCCTAGGTCCCGAGGGGGCCGGAATACTTTATGTTAGAGAGGATTTAATTGAGAAGCTTGAACCCTCATTTAGAAACTACATATGGGCGGATACGCCAACTGGAATACCGTTCAGCTCACCAAATCACGACAATCTCAAGCACTGGGACTACCCACTAGTCAATAATGCCAATAAATACGACTTAGGTGTATGCGTAACACCAATACTATTCGGTTGGAACGCCACCCTAAAATTCATTGAAAAGATAGGTATGAACAGCATAGAGAGCAAAGTTAGAAAACTGGGTACCTACTGCATTAACAGGCTTCATGAAATAGGCGTTAAAGTAGTTACGCCAGAAGACCCTAGAAAGAGACATGGATTAATAGTCTACACCACAGGCAATCATAGATTAGATATGAGAAGCTATGAAAGACTCAATAGCGGAGCACCCGGTGAAAAACCAGTTAAAGTATCCCTCAGATATGTTGGAGGAATTGGAGGTATAAGAATCAGCTGCCACTTCTTCAACACTAAGGATGATATAGACCAGCTAATTGAAGTTCAGAAGAAAATTTTACGGGAAGAGAATCGTTTGAACTAATGAAAGTTTATGATCAAGCAATGCGAAGCAAGGCCCGCCATTACAAGCCTAGTGGGCGATGATTGATGGGTCTTGACTCTCTTCAACTACAACTCCACTTTCTAATATAAAAATGCGGTCTGCAAAATCCCTAATAACACTTGGATTATGTGTTGCCACAACAAAGCCCACACTCTCATTCCTCATGGCCCCTATGATACGGGACAGCCTCCTTTGCTTCTCCCTATCTAGAAAGGCAAATGGTTCATCTAAAAAAGCTATTTTAGGTTTAAGCACCAATGCTCTAGCTATGGCCACTAGCTGCGCTTCACCCGCGGAAAGCCTTCTAGCACTCTTATTGGCTAAATGCTCTAGCTCCAAACTACTAAGCATATTTAATCCATATCTCAAAGCAGTAGCGCGATCAATCCCTCGAATTAAGAGACCATAAATGACATTTTCAAGAACAGAGCTCCTGAGCATTATTGGCTTCTCGTGAACATAGATGAACTTCCTTCTAATTGATAATTGCTTTTCTTCACTTAAACTCCAAAACTCCTCCCCATCAACTAGCACTTTCCCCTTGGTGGGCTCGTACATTAATGATGCTACTTTAAGAAGCGTCGTCTTACCGCTCCCATTAGGCCCTACGATCACCGTAACTTCTCCAGGCCTAAAGCCTATGGAGATACCTCTTAGCGCCCAGCTCGAGCCTTTAGAATATTTAAACCATACATCAACTAGCTCTATCATCATTAGCTCAATCTCCTCAAAACTCTAAGTACAATAGATAGGCTAATTGAAATTGTCACTAATATCAGCCCCAAAGATAAAGCTTTTTCAAATTCACCCTTAGAAACCTCTAGAACAATAGCAGTAGTTAAGACTCGAGTATATCCTCTTATGTTCCCCCCAATCATAAGGGCAACACCTAGCTCACCAAAAGCCCTGGAAAATCCCATGACTACTGAGGCAATGATCCCCGGCATTGACTCCCTCATGGTCAATGCCATCGCTTGCCATTTACTGGCTCCAAGAGAAATAGCCAGCTCCCCATATAACTCAGTTGAACTTCTAATTACTCTATAGCCAGTTGATATGATTAGCGGAGTAATAAGTACTGATTGACCAATAATAATTGCTTGAGGAGAGTAAAGGAGATGCAAAAATCCTAGAGGGCCTTTCGAACTGAAAAGGAAGTAAAATAGGAGGCCAATAACAGTTGTCGGTATTCCAACCAATGCCTCTAAAATGGAAGTGACGAATTCAGATCTATGCTTAATGGCGAGGTAGTGGGCGATAGGGATGCTCCAGCAAGATGCTAAAATGGTGGCTGAGCCTGAAACCATTAATGCTCGAAGTGAAATATCAAAAACTTCACTACTAAACAACATGTACTCCTAACCCCCAGCCAGCTTCAACCACAAGCTATACAACTTCTCCTCAAGCCCTTTGGCCGGATAGAATAGTGGTTGACCGTACTCTTCAACACCATACGTTGCAATCAAATTCTGATTTTCATAAATGAAATTAGCAAATAACTCCGCGTAACTTCGCACAGAGCCACTGGAAGAGCTAACTATATAAACGCTATAAATGTTTATGAGCTCAGTGCTATTTGCATATAAAACCTCTAAGTTAGGTATCCTACCCTTCTTCTTAAACTTCAAAAAGGTACCTATATCACTGAGAGTATAAGCTCCAAGTTCATTAGCAATAATTAATGTTTGACCCATACCAGCCCCACTCTCCCTATACCAAGACCTCCCCCGAGGGTTGAGATTTGCAGACCTCCAAAGGGAAAGCTCCTTAATATGAGTACCAGAGCTATCACCTCTACTCACAAAAACTGCTCTACCAGCCTCACCAGCTCTGTAAAGCCTGATGAAAGCTTCAATAGCATTTTCAGAATCCCTAATATCAGCTGGATCGCTAGATGGACCAACCAAGACGAAATAGTTATAAGCTATTATCCTATGGGCAACCAGCACCCCATTATCAATATAAATTTTCTCTAAACTTGGTGCATGTACAAAGACCATGGAAACATCACCCATTTCAGCCCTTCTCAATGCTTCACCACTACCAACAGCTATGAACTCCAATCTGACATTAGAATACTTTTTACAGAACTTCTCGGCCAAATACTCTAATAGGCCGGTAGCATATAGGCTCGTTGTGGTTGCAACTCTAATTCCAACTATGCCTGAACTTCTAATGAAATAATAATAATGATATGCTCCCAAAAGCACAAGTACTATTAAGAAAAATAAAAATACGTGCCTAGCTCCCATAACCAACACCAAATCAAGTTTTAAGAGTAATGCATATATCGTTGTCGGAAAATGGATAACGAAAAAGAAATGCAAATGAAGAGCATATTCGAAAGGGAAATAGCATACTTTAGTTTCAAAAGAAGAAATCTATGGAAATTAAAGCATATATCAAATACAATGGAAATAGACTATCTAAGAGAGAAGCTGAAAATTAGAAACCATAAAGCTAGACTTTAGAAGCTTCAATGAAAGAAAGTACATGACACTAACGCAGCTCCTACTAGTTACCTCAGCAGGTTGTACTGCAATTGATGTACTGGAGAAGCCAATTTAAGTTATGAAATTCAAATAGTGGACTAAAATGGAGTGGCAATGAGCTTTCAACTTAGAGGTGAGTGAATCAATTGTAAGTGCACAAGCTAACTTATTTACAAAGCACTTCAAATCTCAGACTAAATATTGTCATCAATATATGACAACGTTATCTAAGTTTTCGGACAGGTTATAAAATCAATTATCTACCTCAGATGGGAGGAATAGACATAAAATTCCTTGAAAAGGCATTATCTGGGAATAAGAACAGCAATAATCTTGAAATATGATGAAAAGCTAATTGAGCTAGTCGAAGAGCTAGGCTACACCATATTGTCCTTTAATAGAACGAAGGAGCCAGAGAAATATAAGCAGGTAAAAGAAAACATGGAATGAGCTGCCAAGGAAATTTTAGAATTTCCTAAATATCATATGACTTAGAAAACGCCAGCACTGAAATAGTCAATGGAGTGCTTTGGACTGCAAGACATGCAATTAGCATAGATGGTAAGAGACTAGGTACACTACTTGATGACGATGTAGAGGAATTGGGTAGAGGATCAATACTAAACTCAACTAAAGTAAAAATAAGAAGAGTGGAATAAAATAATTCAACATAAAATTGGCTTATGCATACCACTCAAACGGGCGTATAAGTTTTAGTGTTTGGAAGAGTTAGCTAAACTCGATGATTAAAGTTGAAAATGCAGTTGCAGTTGCTAGTGCAGTTGTCGGTAAGGAAGAGTGGGCGGGCATTGAGCTTCTAGACTGCATTTACCCTTATGATCTCAACGCCAAATATGCAGTAACGAAATATCCAGGCATACTGCTACTTTACTCAGCTTTAAAACCGCTTGATGTAATTATGCTATTGAAAAGGTGCTATTTCAGCTTGATATTTAAGGTCGTTCCAATAGAGAAGTGGGTTAAATCGGTACTTAATGAAATAATTGAAGCATGCGTGAATTTGGGTAAAGGGAGACTTGAAGGAAATGTAACTTTTAAAGTTGAATGTAGCAAGAGGGGAACTGCATTTAAGTCTAAGTCTAAAGTTGAAAGAGAAGTTGCAAAGCAAATAGTTAGGAACTTTAACTGTGAGCCATCAATTAAAAACCCCGACTACATCGTGGTTGTGGAGATTATAGATGAGTATGCGGGAATCAGCATTGTTCATAAAAGCATGATATGGAGGAGAAAGGATTACTTTCACTTACCTCTCCACTAAAAATGCATTCAAATGAACGAAATATATAAATCACTTGGACAGCAAGTTGAATTTTGGTGTATGAAGTGGCTGAAGTAATAGAAGCAGAGCTTAGCAGACCAGCAATATTTAAGGATGAGAGTAAGCTATCAATAGACTACGTGCCTGATCATCTACCTCACAGGGAAAACGAACTACGCATGCTAACTAGCTTCTTCAAATTCATGGTTGAAAAGCCGGGAGGATTTTGCCAAAAAGTGCTAATCATAGGACCCGTCGGCACTGGTAAGACTGCCACATCAAAGCTTTTTGGAAAAACCTTTTCAAGATTAGCTAAGAGGCGAGGCGTTAATATTGAATACGTACATGTTAACTGCCATAAGGATAGGACTCTATTCATGGTTTTGAGGAGAGTGATAAAACAGTTGAATCCAAATTTTCCTGATAGAGGACTATCTGCTCAAGAACTACTTCATGTAGTATGGGATTTCCTCGAAAATGAGAATGCCTATGCCCTCATAACTTTAGATGAAGTAGACTACTTCATTAGGGTTGCAGGCGAGGAGTCAATCTATGATTTAATTAGAATTTCAGATGAAGTATTGAATCTACCTCAGAGAATAAGTTTCATTTTCATAGCTAGGAGCAGCGATTTCTTACCATTACTTGATAAAAGCACTAGAAGCACACTTATGCATAACATTATCAAGTTTAATCCTTACAGTGCAGAGCAACTATTCGATATTTTAAAAGCAAGAGTAAGAGAGGCATTTTATGAGGAAGTTATATCTGATGAAATAATATCCTTTGTCGCCGATATTGCGAGCGATGCTGGAGGAGATGCTAGATATGCTCTAGAGCTTTTATGGAGAGCAGCGAAATTTGCTGAGAGCAGCTCCTCTAGAAAAATAGAATTGGAGCATGTTAGGAAAGCAGCATCAACCATACATCCACTCGTTAGAATTGAAGTCCTAAATAGCCTTCTCAAACACGAGAAAATACTCCTACTCTCAATAGCCAAGGCCCTGAAGAGAGCTGAGAAAGCATATGTCACAATAGGGGAGGTAGAAGAAAGATATAGAATGTTATGTGAAGAACTAGGTGAAAAACCTAGAGGACACACTAAGCTATGGGAGTACGTTAGAAACCTGAGAAATCTAGGTCTAATAAGAGCGGAAGTATCAGTAGTTGAAGGAAAAGGAAGGAGCACAGTAATCGGCTTAGCTGAACTACCCATCGAAGCCATTGAGAGGGAGATTGCGAAATTAATTGGGGGAGATGATTGCACATGAAAATACAAGTAGAGGAAATACTCTCATCAAGAGGGAGAGTGAAAATATTAAAGCTACTGGCATTGCTTGGAGAACTCAATATATCAGAACTAGCTAGAAAGGCGGGGCTAAGCCATACCTCAACTGAAAGGCACTTGAACCAGCTAAAGAAGTATAATCTTGTCATTGAGAAGAGATTTGGTAGAATAAGAATATTTAAGTTTAATGCTGAAAATCCATTAGCAAATGCCATAGCTGAGCTATTTAGGAGAGTGGAGGAGCTATCCAATGAGCGAGAAAATAATGATGATTGATATATCTGAGAAAGAAGTTACTGAGAGGAAAGCCATTGCCAGTGGAAGAATAAAGCTGAGAAAAAACACAATTGAGAAAATTGCTAGAGGGGAAATAGAAAAAGGAAATGTGATAGCAGCCGCAAAAATAGCAGCAATTTTAGCTGCTAAAAGCACACCACAACTCATACCTCTATGCCATCCAATACCGCTGACTGGAGTAAATGTTGATTTAAACCTAAGAGAAGAGGAGGTAGAGGTTAAGGTCGAGGTCAAAGCTAAGGCTAGAACTGGAGTTGAAATTGAGGCATTAGTAGCAACAGCTATAGCTTTAATCACAGTCTGGGACATGGTTAAAAAGTATGAGAAAGATGAAGCAGGACAGTACCCCCATACACGCATAGAGGATATTAGGGTGGAGTTAAAGTTTAAAAAGCGATGAGAATATTCTGCGTCGTAGGTGCTAGGCGGGGAGTGGGCAAAACAAGGCTAATTGAAAAACTAGTTAAGGAACTGAAGAAGAGGAAGATCAAAGTATCAACTGTTAAGCATACAATGGAGGAGATAGATATCAGAAGTAAGGATACGAGCAGACATTTAAATGCCGGAGCAGATGTGGTAATGGCAATTTCACCCAAATATGCAGCACTATTTATTAGAGAAACAAACCTCCACCACTTAATTAGCAAGTATATGCCCAAACGAGGACTCATAATAATTGAGGGATTTAGAAGCACAGAATACCCCAAAATAATAGTTGCTGAAGCCGAAGAAGACTTAAAAATTGAGGGATTAAAGGGGGAAGTCATAGCAATAGTTTGTAGAAATCCATCACTAGCAAGCAAACTGAAAAAAGACTTGGAGAAACCAGTATTTCAATATGATCAAATACCATTATTGGCAGAGCTAATTCTGAATAGAGCAATAAAGGGATTAGCAGATAAGTTGCCAGGACTCAACTGCGGGCTTTGCGGGTACAGTAAATGTCTAGACTATGCTAAAGCTATAGTTCATGGAGAAGCGAGTTTAGGGGAATGCGCACTTATTAAGAGGGTTAAAGTTGAGATTGATGGAGAAAAACTCGTCCTAAAACCATTCGTCGAAAACTCAATAGCCAGGGTAATTGAAGGATATTTAAGTAGCTTGAAGGGGTTCAAGAGAGAATTTAAGAAAATTACAATTACTATTGAGTGTGAGTAAAATTGCTGATTGACAATTACGGTAGACCTCTACTAGGGTTAAGAATTACGGTAACACATAAATGCAACTATAAATGCGTGTACTGCCATATGGAAGGCGAAGATCCCTCTACTACAATCGAAATGGAACCTGAGGAAATATCGCGGATTGTGAAAGTGGCCGTCAAACTAGGTATTTATAAGATAAAGCTTACTGGAGGAGAGCCGCTAATCAGACCAGACATAGTTGACATAGTGCGGGAAATATCCCGCATCAAGGGGATTAGGGATTTAGCGTTAACAACCAATGGCTCAATGCTATATTGCTATGCGGATAAGCTAGCTAAAGCGGGCTTAATGAGAGTTAATGTCAGTCTACCATCAATTAAAAATGAAACATACATGAAAATAACCAGAAGCAGAATAACACCCGAAGATGTAATAAGGGGAATTAGAAAAGCAAAACAGGCCGGGCTTAAGCCAATTAAAATAAACATGGTCGTTCTGAAGGGAATTAATGACAATGAAATATGCGAGATGATAAAGTTTGCAAGGAGGGAAAACGTAATACTGCAGTTAATTGAACTTGAACCAGTAGGTGTTGAGTGGAGCTTCTATAAAAAACATCACATGGATTTAAGTTGCATAGAAAAGGAACTATCAAAGAAGAGCCTAATGGTCATTACTAGGAGGAATATGCAAAATAGGCGAAAATACTTGCTTGAAAACGGAGTGGAAGTCGAGGTAGTAAAGCCAATTGAAGATGGAAGCTTTTGCATGGCATGCACGAGGATCAGATTAACTGCAGATGGAAAATTGAAGCCATGTCTAATGAGAAACGATAACCTAGTGGACATACTGTCTAGAATTCGGAGCGGAGCTACAGATAAAGAATTAGAAGAACTATTTATTCTAGCTAATAGGAGGAGAGAGCCCTATTGGAAAAGAGGTATGCATTTAAATTGTTCTACTTAGGGTACAATTACTATGGATTCCAGAGGCAGCCTGATGTACCAACAATTGAAGGGGAAGTGCTCAACACACTTTACAAACTAGACTTAGTAGCTGAAAACCCAAAGTATACTGCGGCAAGCAGAACTGATAGAGGAGCACATGCACTTGGACAGGTAATAGCAATAAACTTGAAGAAGGAACCCAACCTGAAGCAAATAAACGAGCAACTGCCATCAACGATAACTTTGTGGGCTAAAGCAGTAGTTGACAAAGATTTCAATGCTAGGAGAAAAGCACTTTATAGGCATTATAAGTACGTGTGCAAGGATCCAGGAGCAGACTTAGAACTCATGAAGAAAGCCTTAAAGCTCATGGTTGGAGTGCATAATTTTAAGAATCTGTGCTATAAGCCAAGTAGGACAACTATTAGGAGAATTTACTTAGCTGATGTTGAAAGGCCGCGTCAAGGATTATTGGTATTTAGCTTTTATGGTGCGAGCTTTGCCAGGGGATTAATTAGGAAAGCTGTTGCAGCTATTATTCAAGTGGGTATTGGTCAGATGGATATGGACGAATTTGAAAGACTGCTAGATCCCAACTATAAGCCTAAAAGGGGAATCGAACTATATCCATCGGAGGGGCTCTTCCTAGTAGATGCATATTATCCAGTAGCGTTCGAGTTAAACTCTGATGGCGTTGAAAAGGTAAGGCGGGTTCTTGAATGTGAAATGATGAATGAGGACATCAGAGGCATGGTTGCTCAAGTCATGCTCAGCGAATTCAATAAGCTAGTTAGGGAACTTGGAGAGCTTTCGGAAAAACTAGTTATTTGGACTTCCTCCGCCTCATTAAGCTGATTATTTGTTGTGCTTTCTCCCAACCAGCTAGGTAGGATATCATTTCTTCACTCATTTGAAGCCATCGAGCTATGCCGGCAGCCATTTCGGGATTATGCTCAAATATGAACTTTAAGTAAGGCAGGTACTCTGAGCTGGCACCTCTCCTGGAAATATGGCATTTCTGAGCTATTAATGCGCATAACTCGTTTCTTAGGCTTCTAATCTCCTTGCTTTTGCTCAGAATTCTCAATCGCTCTGGAAACTGATATTTAGTGAAACGATACGGCGATTTTCTGGCCATGGATACGCCAGCAGTCATTAAGTCTATAACGTAGCTAAGTAGCGTCCAAGCTTGAGTTCTCTTCGTTCTACCAAGAAAAACATCTGCTCTCGATAAGGCTTCATATGCTTCTGCCAGTTCCAGAGGGTTTTTATATTGGTTCGGCAAATTTTCATGAAGCCACTGAAATATCATTTCGTAGTCAAGTGTTGACTGTGCCAGTGCTATTTTAGCAGCTCTACAAGTTTTAGCTGCAAAGATGCCTCTTAAAACATCAAATGCATTGAACTGCCTATCTCTAACAGCTAGCCACTTAACATCCTCCAGAGTAAGTTTTTTCCTTCCCTGAGCTACAGCCTGTAAATCGTTAACAGCAGATCTGACATCGCCTTCAGATCTGTCAGCTATGAACTTTAACGCCCTTTCATCCGCTAAAATCCCCTCAGCCAGGCATATCTTCTTTAAATATGAAACTATGCTTGAAGATCTGACTCTATCATACCTAATCATCTTGCACTTCTCTCTTAATGACCTAAACTTCGGGTCCCATGGATCATTAGCTGTTAGCACAACTGGAAATCTAGATCGATCTATAAGGTCAACTACAGCTGCCAAACCACCTCTATCTTCAGTTCCGCTCATTCCATCAACTTCGTCCACTAAGATTATTTTTCCCTTACGGCCAGTTAGGGAAACATATTGAGATGCCATTCCAAGGATCCTCATGACTTGATCCTTGGTTCTAACATCACTGGCATTCATTTGAATTAGCTCAAGCTTATATTCTTTAGCGGCCACTTCAACCGTTAAAGTTTTACCTACTCCTGGGGGACCCCAGAGAAGAGCGGCTTTTTCGACATTAGCTCCCTTCAACCTCCTTTTAAGCCAAGCTCTGAACTCTAGAATTGCACTTCTATTACCAATTATTTCATCAAATCTCTTAGGCTTATACTTGTTGACCCATAGAGGGGCACGTGCACTCATTTGTACACCTCTAACTACTTCAGCTGTGAACCGAATAGGCTGAAGTAAGCTAATAGTGCGCTAAGCTGAATTTCCTCATCTGCACCCTCAACCATCCTAAAGTTAATTTCACCAATTTTATCTGCAAGCTTAACCTTTGCCTCCTCAGGGATCTTTAAAGCAAAAACCTCCCTATGCATCTGCCTGACAATATCGACTCCAGATAAACCGTAAGTTATCATTAACTCCCTCAACTTCTCCCTAGCCTTTACAAATTGACCTCTAAGCGCTAACTCCATCATCTCCCTAATTTCAACTGGACTAGCCTTACCAACAACTCTAAATACAGCCTTCTCATCAACCACTCCGAGGGCAGCAGCCGCTTGAAGCGTATTTATAGCTCTTCTCAAGTCACCCTCAGCTACGTAAAGTATAGCTTTAAGGCCATCCTCTCTAAGATCCACACCCTCTTTCTCAGCAATGTACTTTATCCTATTAGCGATATCCTGGTCGCTTAAAGGCTGAAATCTAAATATTGCGCATCTCGACTGAATTGGCTCTATAATTTTGCTGGAGTAGTTAGCAATTAAAATGAATCTACACGTCCTAGTGTAGAGCTCCATAGTTCTCCTCAAAGCTTGTTGGGCATCAGCAGTCATGTTGTCCGCCTCATCAAGTATTATCATCTTGTAGGGAACATCACCTATGGGCATAGTCCTAGCATAATCCTTTACGCGCTCCCTAATAGTTGCTATTCCCCTTTCATCTGAAGCATTCAGTTCCAGTACGTTCTGTCTCCAATAACCGCCATAAAGCTCATATGCTAAAGCTAGAGCGGTGGTAGTTTTACCTGTTCCAGGTGGACCGGCAAAAAGCATATGCGGAATGTTTTTGGATTTAACAAACTGCTTGATTCTCTCTATTACTTCCCTCTGATTAACTATTTCATCAAGCAACCTTGGCCTATACTTCTCAGTCCAAAGCATCATTGAAGCATCTGCTGCCACATGTCCCACCAGCTTAATTTAAGCTGGAACACAATATTAACTTTGACCTTCAAGTTCCCTGGGAAAAAATAATACGGAGGAAGTGAGGGATTTTCTGTGTAAGCGGTGCTCAGAATGTTTAAGCACATCATAGATGCATCTAAATTAATCTATGATACAAGCCAGGTTAAGGTTGTGGTTAAGGAGCCCAAAGCGCAAGTTGAAATTGGCGGAATGAAAGTTGACTTGAGCATTAAAGGCGTTGAACTCCAAGTCCCAAGATGGGCAGCTGAAAAGCTAGTTGAGCTAGGCGTAGTTGAAGCTAAGCTCGCAGATGAACTTTCACTTAAAGATCTTCATGGAATACTTTGGAGGGAAAGTCGAGAAATAAATTTGACAGAAATAGACCCAAACTTCTATCATAAGCTAAGAAAACAGCTGAAAAAGCTTAGAAGTGAAAGCATAAAGAATCCAACACCAGAGCTCCTTGATACCCTTAGAAAGTTCGAAAGCACAGCTAGGGATATTGTGAGCTGTAGAATCCAGAAAATAGTTCAAGCAGCATTAAGCGAGTCTCTACCACCAGAAGTTCTAGAGGTAATGACAATTGAGGAAAGAGCTCTACTCGCAGAGATTTCAGAGCTAATCGAAGAGTGGAAGAGGAATGTATTGGAGGGTGAGGGTGAGTAGTCATGGTCATTCAAGTTTTAGAGCAGGATCCAAGAGAAAGATTTGCAGAGTTCTTCAAGTCCTTTAAGACACAGGATGGAGAGTACAAATATCGAAGAAGACTGAGCCAAATGGCAGTTACGGGCCAGAGATCTTTAATAATTGACTTTGAAGACTTAATGCAGTTCGATCATGAACTAGCAAACTCGCTAATAGAAAAGCCAGACAAGTATCTTGAAGCAGCATCATTGGCAGTTGGAGACGTCATGAGAATCATTAACCTCAGCTATGCAATGAAGGTTAGAAGATTTAGAGCAAGATTCAGAAGGCTGCCGGAATTAACACCTCTAAGAAGAATTAGGGCTGAACACCTAGGAAAGCTAATTATGGTTGAAGGAATACTCACTAGATCATCAGCAGTGAAGCAGCAATTAATTAGGGGAGTATTTGAATGCCAGAAGTGCGGAGCACTAACGGTTATTGAGAAGAGAAGTGAAGATGAAAAAATATCTCCACCAGATAGATGCTCAAATCCAGCTTGCAGATCTAAGGGGCCATTCAAGCTTATAGTTGAGGAATCAGAGTTCATAGATTGGCAAAGACTAACCATACAGGAAAAGCCAGAGGAACTACCTCCAGGCCAGCTACCAAGGTCAATAGACGCCATTGCCAGGGAGGACTTGGTAGATATCGCCAGACCAGGCGACAGAGTAGTTGTAGTTGGTGTGCTCAAGCCAAGGCCAGAAAATCCGAAAAGCAAGATTTTAACGTTCAAGCCAGTGCTGGAAATAAATTCAATAGATGTCTCTGAGAAGGGACTAGAAGAAATAGAGATTACACCAGAAGATGAGGAGAAAATAAAGGAGCTCGCCAGAGACCCATTTATACATCAGAAGATAGTGAAGTCGATTGCACCATCAATTTATGGCTACGATGAGATTAAGGAGGGAATAGCATATCTCCTCTTTGGAGGAGTACCAAAGCAGCTACCTGACGGTGTTAGAATTAGGGGTGAAATAAATATTCTATTAGTCGGAGATCCGGGAACAGCTAAAAGCCAATTACTACAATATGTCGCCAGAATAGCTCCAAGAGGAATCTACACGTCTGGAAAAGGCTCAACAGCAGCTGGATTAACAGCTGCTGTTGTAAGAGATAAAGTGACGGGAGATTGGTATTTAGAAGCTGGAGCACTAGTACTAGCTGATGGAGGAGTTGCATGCATAGATGAAATAGACAAAATGCGCAGTGAAGATAGAGTTGCAATGCATGAAGCAATGGAACAGCAAACCATAAGCATTGCTAAGGCTGGAATTGTAGCAACACTAAACGCTAGAACTGCAATACTTGCAGCCGCGAACCCAGCATTTGGAAGATACGTAGAGCACAAATCATTAGCCGAAAACATAAATCTTCCAGTAACCATACTATCAAGATTTGACCTCATATTTACAATAAAGGATAGACCTAATGAAGCACTGGATGAGAAGCTATCAGACCATATACTAAAAATACATCAGTTAAGAGGATATGTGGGAGAACCACCCATACCACCAGAATTGCTGAAAAAATACATAAGCTATGCTAGAAAGTATGTCTCACCGCGACTCACACCCGAAGCAGCTGATAGAATAAAGAAATTCTACTTGGAAATGAGGAAGAGAGGCGAAGCTGAAAGCATACCAATAACACCCAGACAGCTTGAAGCTCTAATTAGAATGGCTGAGGCGAGAGCAAAAATGGCATTGAGAGATGAAGTCACAGTTGAAGATGCTGAAGCAGCAATTAAATTGATGACCTATGTCCTCTATAGTGCAGCATACGATAAAGAGGCTGAGAGAGTTGATATTGACATAATAATGACGGGCAAACCAACATCCCAGAGGGAAAAGCTGATGCTAATCATGGACATTATAAGGAGGAAAGTGAATGAAATAGGAGGCCCCGTTAAAATAGATGAGGTAATTGAGGAGGCAGTTAGATCAGGATTAGATGAGAAATTTGCTGAAAGAAGCATAGAAAGACTGTTAAAGGAAGGGCTAATTTATGAGCAAAGACAGGGCTATGTAATGCCAACCTAGTGGAGGTGCAAACAAATATTAGTCGATGAACTGCCCATACCGAGAGTAGTAAAAGAGATTCTAAAGAAGCACGGCATAGTGAAACTCTATCCACCACAAGCAGAGGCCATTAGGGCAGGAGTACTTGAAGGTAGAAATCTAGTTTTAGCAATACCAACCGCAGCTGGGAAAACATTGGTAGCTGAACTCGCAATGACAAAGCATATACTTGAAAAAGGTGGGAAAGCACTTTACCTAGTGCCGCTAAGAGCATTAGCATCTGAGAAATATGAGGAGTTCAAGAAGTATGAAGAAGCAGGCATAAAAGTGGCCATGAGCACTGGAGATTATGATAGCAGCGATCCCTGGCTGGCAAACTACGATATCATCGTGGTTACCAATGAAAAAGCCGACAGCCTACTGAGGCATAGAGCACATTGGATAGAGGAAATATCAGTAGTTGTGGCAGATGAAATACACTTAATAAATGATGCATCGAGAGGGCCAACTCTGGAGGTAGTTTTAGCTAGACTTAGACAGGTCAGCCCGGAAGCGCAAATAATAGCACTGAGTGCTACAATAAGAAATGCAGAAGAAATAGCTGAATGGTTGGGGGCAAAGCTCGTTAAGAGCGATTGGAGGCCAGTACCACTCAGGAAAGGTGTTTACTTTAGGGGAAAGCTGTTCTTCGATGACGACACTATAATTGAATTCGAGAAAGTAGCTAGGGATCCATGCGAAACCATAACCGTGGATACACTGAGAAGTGGAGGACAAGTACTGATATTCACAAATACTAGACAAAATGCCGTTAAACTCGCATTGAAATTGGCTCCAGTTACATCACGATACCTAAGCATAGAGGAGAGAAATGAGCTTAAGAAAATTGCTAGACAAGTTCTAGAGGCCGGTGAAATCACAAGGGTAAGTGAGCAATTGGCAAGCTGCATAGCATATGGTACTGCATTCCACCATGCAGGGCTAATTTATGAGCATAGGAAAATAATAGAGGATGCATTTAGAAGCTTTAAAATTAAGGTTATATGTGCAACACCAACACTTGCAGCAGGAGTAAATTTACCTGCTAGAAGAGTTGTCATAAGGCACTACCACCGCTACGACTACAACTTTGGATATCACAATATACCAGTACTGGAGTTTCATCAAATGGCTGGAAGAGCAGGCAGACCAAAATATGATAAGTATGGTGAGGCAATACTCATAGCTAAAACCAATGATGAGAAAGACTTCTTAATGGAGAACTACATAAAGGCGCCACCGGAGAGAATATGGTCCAAACTGGCCGCAGAGCCAGCTCTAAGATCGCATATTCTAGCAATCATTGCAACCGAATATGCTAGGACACATGAGGGATTAATGGACTTCATAAAGCAAACATTCTACTACTATCAATATGGTGGAAGCGAGTACATTAAAAGCGTAATTGAGAGAATTCTCAGATTTCTCTCAGACAATGAATTCATTGAAATTACTGATAAATATTTAGAAGCCACTAAATTGGGTAGGAGAGTTGCTGAGCTCTATATTGACCCACTAACAGCAGTTTACATTAGAAGAGGTCTAGAAAGGAGGACATTAGGAACGACCCTCGGCTATCTACAACTCATAGCCTCAACCCCAGACATGCCCAAACTGTACTTGAGGAGAGGAGACTGGAAGAGGTTTAGTGAAGTTGTTGATTCAAGAGCCGATGAGTTCCTAGTGGAAATCCCGGATCGATATGAAGAACCAGAGGAATTTGAATTCTTCCTAGCTTCATTAAAAACAGCACTATTACTATATGACTGGATAAATGAGGAAAGAGAAGATACAATTATCGAGAGATATGATGTCGGCTCAGGAGACATATATGCCCTAGCTTCAACGGCTAGATGGCTACTATACTCGGCATCTGAACTAGGCAAGCTACTCAAGCTTAACACCCACGTCAAACCACTTCAAAAGCTGATGTTTAGAGTCGAATATGGATGCAAGGAGGAGCTACTGGAACTTGTACAGCTAAGGGGAATTGGTCGAGTGAAAGCCAGACTACTTTACAATGCTGGATTTAAAAATCTAGATGATTTAAGAAAGGTAAGACCAGAGGAACTTTTAAGAATTCCAGGTATTGGAGTTGAAACTGTTAAGAAGATAATGGAGCAACTTGGAAGGAGAATTGGTGAAATAGCATTTGAAGAAAAGAAAGTTAAGAGAGTTGAGCAAAAGCGTATAATAGACTACTTCAAGTAATTTGAATTAGTAGGTGATGCTATTGAGTGAAAGGCCTGAAATGGAGTTCATCGAATACGAGAAAGTAACCTTCGAAAAACCAATAGTCATCACAGGGCTTCCGGACGTAGGGCTTGTTGGAGCAATAGCTACGGTACACTTAATTAGACAATTGAGGCTGAAAGAGCACGGATATGTACACTACGATCTAATTCCACCAGTAATGCTACTGCACGATGGAGAGCTAAAGGCACCCGTAAGAATATACACAGATAGAAACATCATAGCTTTAATCTCTGAAATTGCACTTCCAGTTCAAGCAGTATTAGCCCTATCTAAGAAAATTGTTAGCTGGACTAGAGAGAAAAACGGCAAATACCTTGTAATGCTGGGTGGACTGGGTGTCCCAAATAGACTTGATGTTGAGGAACCAAGAGTTTATGGGATAGCTACAACAGATGACGCCAAAGAACTAATTAAAAAAGCAGGCGTGGAGATACTTCAGGAAGGCTTCATTGCTGGTGCAAACGCCCTAATTCTGAGAGAAAGCATTAAACAGAAACTGCCAGCCATACTTCTTCTAGCCGAATCGTTTATGGAATTCCCAGACCCAGCCGCAGCAGCTTCAACTTTGAAGGCATTCGAAAAAATATTTGGATTCAAAATCGACGTAAAAGAACTTTTAGATAAAGCCGAGGAGATAAGATTGAAGGCTAGAGAGCTAATGAGAAGGACTCAAACCCAGCTAAAAGCAATGAAGAAACTCCAGGAAACAGAGGTGCCACTCATGTATACCTAGGAGGTGTTCGTGTATGTGGAGAATATTTGATGAAATTGAGAGAATGAGGCGTAGAATTGAACGCATGATTAGCGAATTTTACGAGGAATTTGAAAAGCCAATGTGGGACTTTGAAACTAGAAGCCTAGAACCACTGGTTAGCGTTAAGGAGCTTGAGGATAAAATCATAGTTATAGCTGATCTACCATGCGTGGATAAAAATAATATAAGGATCTATGCGACTGAGGATACTTTGACGATAGAAGCCGCCTTAAAGGAAACTTACAAATTTGAAAGGCTGGGAATAACTAGGAGGGAAGCAACATTTGAATACTTCCGTAAGGTAATTCAATTACCAGCACCAGTAATTCCCGAGAGAGCTAAAGCTAAGTTTAGAAAGGGAATTCTCGAAGTAATTTTACCTAAGAAAATTAGGGGAGTAGAGATCAGAGTAGAATGATTTAGCTTCCAGTTAATTCAACTACTATTTTCCCATCCAAATTTCTAGCACGAACAACCACTCTGGGCTCGACAATTAAGAATTCAGAGCTCACATAATGAACATCGGGTCCTCTAGGTAGGGATATTGAATAAATCTGATCACCAAATATTAAGCAAAGCTCACCATTACTAGTTAACTTCAACCGATAACCAACATAAATATTCGATATTCTAACTTCAAACTTTACCGTAGCATTAAAACCCAAATATCTCACAGAAATTTCTGCTGAAGCCAATTTACTCGAAATAAGTGATAGCAATCTCTCAGCAGAATAATGTTCAATCAATCTGTAGGGTCTATAATGCACCAATGCGGTGAAAGCAAGTAACATTGATGTTATTATAGCATATGTAAAGATAGCGTAAGTTAATATGGTTCGAGTCATGAAAAGGTCACCTCCACAACATAAACCTTGATAATTAATTCGTAGACATCAAACTCCTGCATCTCAAGCGATAATCTAGAAACTTTAAAACCATTATCTACCTCAATGAGTAGAGGATTTTTTGAAAGTGAAGTAATGAACTTACTCACATGCTTAACTTTAGCAGTAATACCAATTCTTCCAGACTTAACATAGCTTATAACTGAACAATTGAACTCAATAATCGAAACGACCACTTGATTCTCTGAAACATTAAGCGTCATATTGAAACATAGCTTCAATTCATTATTGGATCCGACAATTCTATAGCCTCCTCCTTCCCAGCCTCCCATCTCAAGAATGACATTACCGGGAAAAACATTTACATCACAACTATAGATCAAAGACATGTTTCTAAAAGAGTAAATACACCTATCATTAAGCCTTATAACCACTAAATTTTCACTCTTTAAGCTTAAGAATCCTCTACTCAAGGTAAAATCAATGTTTAAATTCTTTAATTCAAATATTTTATGAGCTATCTCACTCATCAACTGCTCCACTTTCCTAGCTTCAGCCAGTGCTTGTGCGTAAGTGTAATTTACATAAAAGAAAGTAAGAGCAGTACACCCAATACTTAAAATCGCTAAGGTTAGTACTGCAGAGGTGAGCACATGCTCTGATGACATCTACTTCACCTCCAATATGAATAGCTCAACAAGTACATGGACATTTTTGAAATTAGAGCTAAGTTTGAGTACCCTAAAAATATCTCCAATAAGTGAGAGAGTGAGAAGGCCGTTTTCACATGAAACTTCTCTAAGGAGCCTAGTTACCGAGATAACTCTAATTTTAATGGAACTATCTTGCTCAATAACTCCCTCCTTTATGGAGTACATTTTAATATAGAGGCAATCATTCAAAAACACCACCTTAATATTAAGCAGTATTCTGAGAAAGAAACCCTCCCTAATTATAGATATCGAGGAAGTGTTGACTGCAAAAAACTCATTAACACCATAAATTAGAGTGCGGGGGCTTGAGTATGATGGCAATTGAATAGATATTTGAGCAATATTCCACTCGCATAGAGGAACTCCATTTATCAATAGATGAGCTCTCCCCAATTGCTCAATAAATATCTCATACTCATGGGCGGGAATGGAAATGGTGACAGCTTCATCCTTAAAACTTATCGATTCAATAGCATCAACTATTGAAACTGCAATTTCCTTAGCATTGACTTCACCATACCAATCTAAAGTTTGAACACTGTGGTTGAAGCAGATCACGTAAGTTGAAATAATGATGGCAGTTAACGTTAAAGTAATTACCAAGTTACTTAAGACTTCAGAGATCCCTCTACGATTAAATCTCGATTTTAAGCTTAACAATGATCTCACGCCAATCCCCCACATAGAGAACTATTGAACTTGCCATAGCATCGATTTGAGCTGAGACCAAAAAGGCATCACCCAACTCCTCTACCATAGTAGGCGCGCAAACCCATGAAGTACCGTTGAAGTATGCAATTGTAAAGTTTAGATACTCACTATTGATTATCACGCTTTCCTCACTTGACACTTGTACTTTCAACTTTACGGATTTAAATGTTGGTATTGAAGCTATTCGAAGAACCTCTATTCCAAGAATCCTCACAGCTAACGAAACATTAACTCTCAACTTGTAGTATGCTTCGTAGGCGAAGTCATAGACCTCCAGCAGCACTATAGCACTACACTCTCCATCGACGATTTTAAGCGAAGCCTTACACACCTTGACAATCAATGGAAGCTCGTTTGAAAGCACTCTTAAGCTCCAATCCAAGTACTCGCTGAAATTCCCCCCTAAACTTGCCCATGCAACGGAGCTTTCAACACAGCGCCTAATAATTAAGTTATTCAGCTGAAAATGGTGGACTGTGGAACCTGTATTTGTTGACTCTTCAAATTTAGGTAGAAATAGCATTACTTGGAGAACTGCAGTCAAATACATTATTGCTAATAGTATTATGAACTGCCCTCTCCTAAGGCGAGCACTTAATGATAACAATTCTCTCAGCTCCCCTAAAAGTCAAGACATACTTGATGACAATAACACAATCATCATTTAATTGGCCCCTTTTCAATTCCATGATCAAGCGGTTATGGGAATCCCTAACTTCTACCAAAACACTTACTTCAGGCGGTAGGCTATCCATGATTAGAGACTTCATTTTATGTAGATCGCAATTATAGACTGCTTCCTTCAATTTACCGATTTTATCTGCCTCAAGGAGTACTTGGGTAGCTAGTTCTTCCAGCTCATTTCCACCTTTAACACCGTAAATGCAGTGCTTAAGCAATGCAGTTGTCATTGGTATTGAAATCAGCATTAATGCCAAAATTGCCTCCAAAATTCTCGAAAAACCACTCCATTTCATTGGGATCACCTCAAAATTCTTAATTTAAACTGAACTTCTTCAATGACTTTATCACTTCTCCCAATAACCTTAATGATGTAGGTTCCAGGCCTTACTAGGGAGCTAACGTATATTGATAGCGAGCTTTTAAATGGAGGAATACCGCTAGGAGAGGAGAAATATGCTATTGTATATTTAGGTAAGTCTTCAACCTCAAGCCTAACAAAACCATTAAATTCGCCTATCGGCGTAACGGTGATTGTCACTCTAGCTATTCTATTCCTCCATGTGTAAACCGATGATGGGTAGACTGATAATTTGAAGTATCCCTCGCGCTGCTCCTTTACTTCTAATGTTAGTGTAGCATATGCTTCTAGACTGCTTCTCGTAATTCCTTTAACTACTAGAATGTATTTGCCTGGTTGAAGAGAGCCGACATGTATTTTACATATTGAAGTTAAAGGAGTAGTTCCAATTTCGGGATTTAATGATACCGTGATGTGCTGAGGCACCCTATAGGCTGATAAAAATACTTCCTCACACGCACCACTTAAGAGTCTAGCTCTTATAGTGACTTGAGCAATGCTATTTGGCTTCAAAATCAATTTACCCGGCTCAACCGACAAAAGCAGTCTGTCATTTCTCTCAGGCCTAACAATTATGGTTAAAACAGCATTTGCACTAAATTCACTATTAAAAGCTTTAAATATTACATGATAAATACCTGGAGGCGATTCACTATCCACTTTGACCACAGCTGATATAGTGCATGGAACATGAACCACTCTCTCCTGCAATATAACTTCAATTGAACTGCTCGAAACCTCGGCATTTAAGCTGGCTCTCAGTCCATCAGCGCCTGAAATGTATAGGGTAATTGGGGTCCATCTTCCTGGTCTAAGCATCACCCTTGATGGATGAACTTTAATGCCTAATTTGGGATTGACAGTTTTAATTAGCGGTTTATGTTGTTCAAGTGATATAAGCAATGCTAAGAGATAGCCATTAAGGGAGATAAGTTTGAATAATCTTGCATTTCCCCTTAAATTACTGGAACCGAGTTGAATAGTTTCCGGGGGAATGGAGGATAAGTAGTACTTGGATTCTAAGTAGTGGATTACAATTAGCGGTGGAGCTATGTATGGTAAGCTTATAAATCCATTTTCATAAGTGAAATGCGCTATGGTGAGCATTTTTCTTGGAGTTAATATGTAAACTGCTTTAGGCTTAGCTGGAGACTCCACCATCAAGTATTTTTCCATTCCAGCTAATGGAATTTCAAGGGTGGGCGTCTCATCGTAAAGGAAGTATAGCTCAACTTGACCCTCTAAGCACTCGAGAGTTATCATAAATTCATCTCCACTATTTACTGCAATATCCCTCGTGATTGGAATGAGCAATTCATATCTGCTCACCTCGCTGAAGCTTATTGAGGCAGTGCTTGATGATGAAAAACGCTTTAAACCATCACTACTTAAAACTGAAAATTCAGCTCTAATTTTACCAGTCCCCTTAAGAGGTACGGCTAGCTTTATGCTTCCACGCATAATTTTCAATCCATGCCTTAATGGTGGGGATGTGAAAACTAGAGTTGATATTTGCTTCCTACAGCTATACCAGAAGCTGTATGGAGCAATGAGCATTTGAGATTCTCTCCAAACAATTGGCGTTAATTTCAAGGTCCGAGTTACTATCAATGATTCTACCTCCACACCTATTCCAGTATAGTTAAAGCCGAAGAAGCCGAGATCATTAACCGCGTATGCTACAACAAAGTCTGGACTCGAGTTAAACTCATAAATTCCCTCTCCACTTGGCGATTCAAGAAGTGTACTTAAGATTGCAGCTCCATCTTTGAAAGCATATATTCTCACTTTGCATGGAACTGCACTATTTGTCACTCGGTTTTTTATGGTGAAATAAAGAGTCTTATTCTTTAGTTGTAAGTCCATTTTTAGAGCTGGTGTTATTGAAATATGAAAACTATAGTCCTCTAATTCAAGCATGCTCTTTAGGGAATCGTATGTAAGGGGGGACATATAGTGTGATCGAGACATTGATTCAATGAGAAATTCGTCTACTGCATCTTTCGGTGCTATTAGTGAGGCAATTTTACTAGCAACATCTTTCCGCCTAACTTTGCTAGCTAGATCAATATAATTTGAGGCAATACTTGATAAAGTTGATATGCATGTTAAAGCTATAATTGATATCATTATACATGCAAATAAATGCTCGATAGTTACCTCCAACTTAACCTCCCCCAAGAGGTAATGTAAACGATTCCATACCAATAACGTGGTCATCAAACTCAATGAGCACATTAACTTGACCGGCCTCTTCATCTAATGCTAAAGGTATCTTCACTATAATTCCTGGTCTAATGAGCACACTAGCAGTGTAAAAGCGAATTAAATCGCCTATTCTGTTACGCACTTCTATATTCACATGACAATTCAAGCTTAATAACTCGCATTTGCTGCAAAGCTCCAATACCATAGTTCCGCTAATCTCCCTAGCACTTATTAGAATAATTAGTTGCTCAGTTGACAATAGCATGTTCAAGTACTTTGTCGATGTAATCCAGGCTTTAGATGCATCTTTACACATCACCTTTACCTTAAAGCACCTCATAAACGGAATGTCTAGATCAATAATTAAAAGTCCATCTCCATTTGTAGCCGAGTACGTTAAGTTAACTATTTTATCAAATTCATCGAGAATTAGAATTGCAATAGATGCATTAACTAATGGTTCCAGATTATCCGCATAGAGTAGATGTACCACAACTTTATAATTTAAATCAATACAGTTTGATTCAACAAGCTCCATGACTATATTTCTAACCTTTATTGTTGTTTTAAGTGGTCTTCCACGGCTATCTCGCAGAGAAATGCTAGTATTCGTGTAGTACAAGTATATGCTAATAAAATCGGCATTCAACATTGAGTGCAATATTCTTATTGAAGTAGTTCCATTACAGTCTATTGGATTGGTAAATAGAATTCTATCTCCTAGATCAATAGCAGGACTCAATGTATATTCCCTATTTAGAAGGGGAGATGAAGTACTGTTCCACTTTAATGCAAAGACTACTTCACTGAACAAATAATTATTCCTTACTTCATAATCTATTTTAACTATGTCAACTATAATTCTTGCCTTACCTACCACCCTTCCATCAGCATCCCTAACTATTATACTATAGATTCCTGAGGGAATGTATGGTCCATTAAGTACTGCCATTGCTGATGCAGTTCCATTCCCATCTGTTTGAACTCTCACTATTGATTTAGAAGTCGGGTGAATGATTTGTGAGGGAAAGTGAATTGTGATTTGAGTGTTTGAATCATATTTTACAACTACTTGAATAGCTTCAAAAGGCAAGAAGTATTTCTCCTTAAACAATTTCTTGGTGAACCAATTTACATAGTAAATCTGTACTTTAGCAGGGTAATTGATTATGTTTAATATGAAGTCTTGCTCCTTAACCTCTTGTTGGCTGGAAGCAATCAGGGTTAAATTATAGGCTCCTATTTCAGCATCATCTAGCGTTTTAATTGTCATTAAAACTTCAATTGTTTGATTCTCATCCAACAACACTTGGTTTTGAGAGAACTCTGCGCTCATTTTAGCGGGTAGGTCTAATACGTTCAGCTTTACTTCTCCTTTAAAACCATTTACGCTAGTTAAGTAAACAGTATAAAACGCACATTCTCCTGCAGGAATACTTTGATTTTTGGGTTCAATGTTTACCTGAAATGTTGGCTTTAATTTCTCTTTGACTATTAACTCAAAGCTATTGCTTTCCTCTCGATTTCTCCCATCACTTCCTCCCACTTTGAAACTGTATCTACCGGGTTTGGTATTCATATTAGTGAAAAGCGTCAGAGTTGATATAGAGGCACGCGAGGATGATATTGTCACCGTGCTTGGGATAAAAGTGTAATTAATTTGAAGACTTGGGAATAACCGAATAAGTGATAAACTAACTCTTCCTCGATACCCATTTATGGGTTCAACTATGACTCGGTAAGTTACGTTGCTACCCTGAATTATTGAGCGGCTATATGGCTCAACAGATATTTTGAAAGTTGGCTTAACATAGCTTCTAACATATACTTCTTTCATCTTCACTTGACCATCCTCACCTATAGCTGCAACTCTTACTACTCCATAACCCTCCCTTTCCGGCATCAATCCAAGCACTGCCATTAAGGGAGGCGTGCCAGTTCTAGATCCAATAAAACTATATTTAATCCATGAAGGAGCGCTTAGAACCCTTATTTCAATGCTCTTGGAATAGCCATATACCTGAACAACCTCAATATCAGAGTAACCATTGCTTCCAACTGGTATTTTAAGAGAGCTCGGATCTATGTAAATATTGAATGTTGGAATTATTAGCTGAAGCTCTGCACTTGATGGTAGATAGTTAGCATCCCCTCTAAATATCAATTGGATTTCTTTTTCACCCGGAGCTACATCACTATCAATAGTGTACTTAAAGGTGAATGAGCCATCACTGAGAGATTTAATACTTGCAATTCTCTTTTCCCCAAAAAGGACTTCTATTACTTTATTCGGGAGAGGTTTAGTGCTTGAAAGCAGCTTTCCAGCTATTACTATAGTATCACCTAGATATGCTTTGGAGGGAGTAATGCTTGCTTCTATGATGGTTTCCTCTTTATAATAAATGTCGAGCTTAACTTTAACTTGATAACTGCTTGAGTAGAAATCGAGCTCAGATATTGAAACATCTTCGAGTGAACCTCCAGCTTCAACTCTCGCATAGAAAACCACCCTAATTTCAATTGCTCTGTTCTTTTCAACTGCAATTTTTGTGTAGAATGTTTTCTTTGAATTGATTTTGTTGAAAACATACTCCTCGGTTTCGGTTCCATAGGCCCTCAATTCCTTGGACTCTAAAACTAGGTCCTTACCTCCAAAAATAATCTTAAAGTAAACTCTAGTAATAGCCGCTAGGGAATTCGGTTTCGCTATTGCCTGTGCCCTCATTAAACCTCTAATCGTATAGGTTACCTCTATTTTCTCGATCTCACCACTAAAGACTGGCACCCAATACTTGATTAAGTGAAGTGAAGCTTCACACTCACTATGCAGCAACCCAATCCTCTTTATAGCTCTCGCACGAAACTCTATTACACCAGAACTAACACCAATTCTATGTCGTTCAAAAGTGGCACCCCTAGTATTGATAAACAAGTCTTTATCAGTGAATGGTGGAGCTAGACTAAGCTGTAGAGAGCCCATTTGAAGCCCATTCCTCAATGATAAAACAGTGTGCAATTTATAAGGAAGTATTGATAAAAATATCAATGAGGTTAACACGACAATCTTTATATGCGATTTCTTCTTGATCATCCGAAAACACCTCTAATTCCAATAATAGAAATTATGGTGCACACGATTGCGTGTTTAAATCCCCCGGCTATGCTTCCTGATGAAATCTTCCCGACAATTATTCCTATAATAGCAGATGTCATCACAGTAGTGTTGAGGCACATGTCAATTAAGCTACGTAAATCCCCTTTAGATGGTAAGGAGACGTTAAGTATAGTGTTGATAGGTGTTTTTTCGATAATTTGCATTTGAGTTAATATGCCTAAGTTTATGAGCTGCAATATTATTAGCAAGAACATTATTGAAGCCGCATATCCTATAACGTAATAAGCCCGTAGCTCCTTTGAAACTTTCTTTTTAACTTCAATGTAGCTCTCAGTAAAATTGGCTAGTAACTCAAAGGTTTCAGAATTGCCTCCACCAGCTACTATTGCCTCCTTAAATATCCATAGAACAGCTCTCCCAATCCAAGATTTAATTGAGCATATTGAGCTCTCCAAAGCCTTATCCAGCGGAGTTAGTGAGTATTTGGCGGTCCTCAGGACTTGATCCATCATTCTAGATAAGTGCCCATAATCCTGACGAATAACATCCATAAGTGATTTTTCAATGCTTAAGCCTATCCTCCTAGCCTCAGCTACGTTTCTCAGGAAGGCTGGTAAATGCGATTCCACACTACTGCACTCCTTAATATGCTTTTCATAAAGTAAGGAGGGGATAAGCAATGAGCAGAGAAGTACTCCCGCAATTAATTCATGAGTTCTAAAGTGCAATTTAAAATGTAATTCAGGGCACATATACTGTAAGACAACTGTAAGGGCTGAGAAGAATAGCAAGAGCTTAAAGGCTAACTTTACATATTGTGAAGAACCCTGAATAAATTTAGGTTGCTCTGAGTTCACCGCAAATATGAAAGCAGCTGCTGTCATGGGAGCAAGTACATACGTATAAATCTTCATAAATAGCAAACCTTGACCAACCACCAAAACTGAAATCACACTGAAAATTCCAAGTGGAGCAAATACGAAGAGAGCTATCATCAAATCTCCATATAGCTTTGCACTCTCAGTATATCTCTTAATTGATGATAGCATCGACTCTATTACCTTAGAGCTGTACTCTGTTAGATACTTAACAGTATTACCTCCAGTTCTGAGTATATTTATATAGCCTAGTATGTAATTCCTAAACTCCCTCAGGGGGTGTTTCTTAGCTATAGATTCCAAGGCAGCTACTGGTTCCTTAGTGAAAACTACCTTCTCCCTAACTATTAGCTCACCTTCACGTTTCGCGGCTTCAAAAACGTTCTGCTCCGCCAATCTCTCAAAGGCTTTATATGGATGTATACCTGCTATGCTCATTAACCCCACGTAGGCAACTATAAATGGAAACTCCATTGCCAATTTACGCTTTCTCTCACTAGCCTTAATGGATGGATAAGTGAGGAGTGTTATAGGTAGAGAAGCTATGGGAATTAATGATAATAGTGGGATGAAGTTCTTAAACCATAAAGACAATGACAAAGCAGCCACACTGCATAGAGCTGTTAGAGCAATATAAAAAGCAAGTATTGAACCATATCCTTGAGGGCTAATATTTAATGCTGCACTCTGAATCTTCTCTTCTAAGCGCAGCCTGCTTGATAGCACTTCGCCTAAACTGCCAAAATACTTGAATGCAAATCTAATTGGTACGCCAAAATATCTTCTAGAGCTCATTTCATGGCCTCCGCGATTTGTTAGAATAGAAGAGGCGCAGCTCCTTCACAAGGTCTTCATACTCGTAAACTTGCTTTTCATTTAGCTCATGGAAGAAACTTATTCTTCTCTCCACTTCAGTCTTCAACCTATGTTTATCCCATCCTCTTTCTTGACGTATGCTTTCGAGAAGCATACTTATTGATAATAGCTCAGCTATAGTTTTAGGATAAAAATCATCAGTTGATGGATCCCATTTAAAGATTCTCCTATAATTATCGTAGTCCTCTATTTCAAATACCTCAGTTATCCTTCGATGAACTCTTCCAGCAATATCAACTCTTCTTACCGTGACAGCGCAGTTCATTAGCGGTATATAGCTGGGTGCAACATTCATTGGAGGAGAAGTTAGTCTCTTTACTGCTGCTTCAATGGACTCTGCATGCATGGTGCACATGCATCCATGACCAGTTGCTGCTGCTTGAAAAAGCACATATGCCTCTTCACCTCTTATCTCACCAACAACTATGTAGTCTGGCCTCTTTCTCATGGCCACTTTCACTAAATCAAAGAGAGAGATCTCCCCTATCCTGTCACCTAATGCATAACTATGTCTAGCCATTAGTGGCTCCCATCCTTTAACCGGAATCTTCAATTCTGGCACATCTTCAATAGTATCTACAGTCCAATCTGGCTTGAAGAGAGCACCAAGCGCTGAGAGAAGCGTTGTCTTCCCACTTGCAGTACCTCCTATTATGAATATGCTCTTTTTATTTTCAATTAAAAGCCAGAAATATGCAGCCATTAGGGGACTCATAGTTTTAAATTGATAGATTAAATGCATAACAGTATACGGTTTTTCCCTAAACTTTCTAATACATATATTTGTGGATTTTTGACTCACTTCCCTACCATAACATATTGAAACTCTATGCTTTTCGGGTAGTATTGCATCAACTATTGGGAAAGCCATTGAAACATGCTTGCCAGCCATATATGCTAGCTTTGAGGCCAGCGCATTCATCTCATCTTCATTTAAAATGATATTAGTCGTTAACCAATCCATATACCCGAACCTTCGATGCCAAACCATAAATGGCGTATTTGGACCTACGCACTTTATGTCCTCAATTTCAGGATCTCGCATTAAGGGTTCTATAGGACCATAGCCTAGATCTCTTTGTATATAATAGACTATCCTATCAATGCTCAAATCATATAGAGATTTTATTCCATATTCCCGAGCTATTCTTTTAGCCTGTTCATTTATGTAATTTATAAGCTCAATTTCATCTATGCTGGAAGACATTAAGTCAAGCTCATATCTCAATAAGCTCGAAAGCTTCCGGTAAACATCAATTTCAATATCCAGCAAGTTGGGTTCATTAACCAAATAGAAGCCCTCACCCAATTTCTCAATAATTACAACATGAACTTGACCATTACATACCTTATATGAGGCAAGCACATTAGCATCTGATGGAACTCTCGCCCTGAAGACCCGAATGGAAGGGAGATTAACCTTTATCTCCTCATTTCGCCTAAATCGCCTCTTCTTCATCCTCAAGCTTATGAGACCCATTATTAAGCACCCATTTTTCCAGAAAAGCAAATGGTATTTAAACGCATGTACCTAGGACTTTTATAGGATCTCGACTCCCTAAAGTAGGGGACTTTTAAATATTGATTAGAGTTAGTAAAGAGGTTAACTCAAAAATTGAATGGATTGTTCAAAACATACAGTTCATCACGAATAGAATTGAAGAGTTATCTTCACGTGTAACTGCAATTGAAGCCGCAATTGAAAAAATATCCCAGGCAGAGGAGCTAACGGTGAGCCTAACTAAAATAGGGGATCAGATATCTAATCTTAATAATTATTTGAATAGCATAAGCGAGTCATCAACCATAATATCATCTCTCGTCGATCAAGTGTATAATCACAGCTCTCAATTAATTGAGTTACAAACTAAAGTTACAAATTTACTACAAAATATAGAGAGCGAAAGAAAGAAATTAGAAGAGCAAATTAAGAATGAGGCAAAAATGAAGGCATATCAAGAGGTTATGGAGCTGGCTAAGGAAACAGCTAGTAAGATTGAGCATTTGAAGAGTAGTTTAATTGAGAAAGAGGGAGCTCTATCTGCCTTGCACAAGGAAATCCTTAGAAGCGTTACATCGGTAAGAGAATTAGAGCTCAAAGCCCTAAATCTACTTTCAGAGCTAACAGTCAATGCTGGCAGAATAGCTAATAGCATAGAAGAGCTAATGCAACTCGAAAATGAGCTGAGAAAAGAGTATAACGATAAAAAGCAGGAAATAGAAGCCCTGGAGAAAACAATTATGAAAAAACTTGTTGAAAAGGAAAAGCAACTAAAGCTCTGGTCTGAGGAGCTTGTAAAAAGGGAAGAGGAGGTATCAGAGAAAGAAAGGAGATTGAAAGAAATTGAGGAAAAAATTAAGTTGAAGGAGGAAGAGTTGATGAGAAGAGAGCGTGCAATGGTGGAGCTCATAAATGATCTGAGAAGCAAGATAGATGAATATGAAGAAATGCTAAGAGCAGTTAATGCAAGAGCAATTTACCTAGAAGAATTGGAGGCGAGAAGAAATCAATTAGAGAGAGATGTTGATCGCCTTAAAGAAGAGAGGAAACATCTATTACAAGATATTGAAAAGCTTAGGGAAGAGAAAGAAAATCTCAAAAGCGAGATAAGTCGATTGCAAATTAAAGCAAATGAACTTAAACAGTTTATTTCAGAGGCTAGGATCAAAATTGCTCTGGCTCACAAATCCTAAGTTAACTTTAAAAGTAGTGAAAGCACTTATTTTAGAAGCAAATAGACTAACTAGCATCTCCAATGGCACCTTCTACTTCAATGCTAAAAAAATAGCAAATAGAATTGGAGAAACGAATGCAAAAAACAGGATAAGCGCCATATTACAGGCGTTGAGAAGAGAGGAGGCTGTTGGTTATAACTCCACTTTCAATAAATTCTTCGTGAAAAAGGGCCATCGCGAAAAGCTACTTAAAATATTGAAGCATATTACGGAAAACATCCATCTAGTTAAATACTATAATCCCTTAAATTACATAGAACCGCCGATTTGCATATCAAGACTCAATAGAAAAGGACGAGAAGAAATAATTGGTCTTGCAAAAAGAGAAGGGCTCTTTAAGCCAATCTATGTGGTAAATAATGGTGAATTCAGGATTATATTCAAACAATTTAGGCGCTCTGGATTTACAATATATGTAGGTGAAAGAAAAGTATTGAGTGTTGAGAGAAAGCATTTTACAAAGCCCCTAAGAGGATCATTCTCAAATGAGGATATAGAAATTCGGAGAATTAGAGGTAGGGAACTTAGACTTTATTCTATGAAGAATATGAGAAACCTAGCCATTATGAAAAGCTATGGATTTGAGAAAGCAGTCTTCACATTTGATAAAAAGCTCAATGACATATCCATTCCACTATCAGCAGCCCTCTTCGCAATAAAGCAACTCGATGTAATAGTCTAACCTCAAAATTCAAAATTAATGAAATAGCTTTAGCATCCTAGCTTTCTGGGGTATTTAAATACTGCTGGCTATACAGACTGGGGGCTTCATGAACTATCAGCTCTCATAGAAAGCAGGGTGTATTAAATGAAAATCATTGGATGTAAAAAGGGAATTAGCGCAATAATAGTGTCGCTGATCATACTTGCAGTCTCACTGGGAATGGCAGTAACTTATGCAAGCATAATGATGGGATGGTTTGGTGGAGCCAGCACAATAGTAAAGATAGATACAACTGATACTAAAGTCATCTTAAATCCAAATAGCGGATATACAAAGTTTCAACTGGTAATCAGAAATCTGGGTACAGCTACAATAAAAGTAAAGCAGGTAAAAATAGACCTAGAGGGCGGCTCCGGCACCATAACCTTCGCAAAGCCCCTAACATTTAAACTCTCAACGGATGGTGGAGACATAATTCCAAGCGGAGAAATATATGTTTCATCAACATCAGTGACTGTGTCTGATGATGGAACCCTCATCATACCGCCTGGACAAGCAGCAACACTATATGCTGACATTACAGATGGAAAAACATATTGGAGCATTGGAAAAAGCTATAGAGGAACAATATTCTATGAAGGCGGAGTAGTAATATTCAAGTATTCAGTGGAGAGCTACTAATTTAGAAATAAACTTTAATTTTTCTTTTTATTAAATGTTGAATTTAAACAGTATTGCCTTTAATGATTTTATATAAGCTGTATTGGCTTAGCATCTTATTTACTAGGCTGCTTAGTTCTTGAACCCTAGCCTTTAACTCCATGATGTCATGAGATGATTGCCCATCATTGAGACTCTCAAGTCTTTTCAGAATTATTTCCATATTAGACTTAATCAACATGGTCGTAGCCTTAATTTCGCGAAGCTCTTCTTGAATAATCGTGATTTTAGATAAGAGCTCATCATATTTCCCCAAGATAACCCACAATCAATTTTACTGGAAACCTAATTAAATCCACTGAAAGCAGCTACCACTTGCAATGGGGGTTTAGCTACATTGAATAAAATAGCACTCATATATTCCAATGAATATCTAAAGCATGAAACGGGAGAACACCCAGAATCTCCAGCTAGGGTTAAGAGAGCATACGAAAGGATCATTTCATCAAATGCATATAGCAGAGGATTAATTAAAGTAATTGAACCAAATAAAGTGAACGAAAAGATTTTACTCACCGTACATACTTCAGAGCTGATAGAAGCAATTAGGGAATTATCGGAATGCGGAGGAGGATTAATAGCTCCGGACACTGTCGTCTCAAGAGATTCATACGAGGTTGCACTTTTAGCTGTTGGCGGAGCTATTAAAGCTTTAGAATTAATTATGAAGGGGGAATTCAAGAAGGCATTTGCTCTAATTAGACCGCCGGGACATCATGCTGAAAGAGATAGGGCGAAAGGGTTCTGCCTATTCAATAACGTAGCCATCACTGCCCAAATAGCTATCAGTAGGGGATTTAACAGAATTTTAATACTAGACTGGGATGCACACCACGGTGATGGAACCCAGAGCATATTCTATGAAAACCCGAAGGTACTATATATTTCAGTTCATCAGGACGGCAGGACACTATATCCTGGAACTGGATTTATAGATGAAATTGGTAGTGGAGAGGGCGAAGGATATAATGTGAATATTCCACTGCCACCCAAAGCTAATGGAGCACTCGCACTATATGCATTAAGAGAAGTCGCCGTGCCAATTATCGAGCAATTTAAGCCGGAAATTGTAATGGTGTCTGCAGGATATGATGCACATCATGCAGACATGATCTCAGATCTCAATTTCACTCTGGACACGTATTACGAGATGACCAAAATGGCAAGCAAAATAGCTTCAAGACATGCCGAGGGAAGAATAATAATCGTGCTGGAGGGAGGCTACCACTTGAAGTACATGCCTATGTCAATAGTAAATACCATCTGTGCGCTAGTCGGTATCGATAAGGAACATAGTGAAAGAGAATACCTAGCACCACCAGCAGTTGAGAGATACGTTAATCTCCTAATTAAGAGAATGAAAAAGATTTTATCCAAATATTGGGCGTTCTAACTTGAACGGAGATGATCATCAATGAGGAGGTTTTACATTGCTACCGAGGAGGAAATTAAACGTGGTGAAACAACAGATGTCTACTTTGAACGTACAAGGATGATTTTAAAGGCGAAGGGAATGGATAAAGTGAGAGTTGTTGCCGAAATAACATCTAGCAAGCTACCAAATGAGTGGGAATGGGGAGTACTATGTGGAATTGAAGAAGAGGCAAAATTACTTGAAGGATACCCCGTAAATGTCTATGCAATGCCTGAAGGAACCATATTTAGACCGCATAGTTATAATGGCGTTAAAGTCCCAGTCTTGGTCATTGAAGGACCATACTTCTCATTTGCACACCTAGAAACCGCCATACTCGGACTAATATGTCAAGCATCAGGAGTCGCAACGGCAGCGGCAAGAATTAAACGCGCAGCTAAATTCAAACCAGTCTATGCATTTGGTATTCGAAGAATGCATCCCGCAATAGCACCAATGCTAGATAGAGCAGCCTACATAGGGGGATTTGATGGAGTTTCAGGAGTATTAGGAGCAAAACTCATGGGAATAAAGCCCGTTGGGACAATGCCTCACGCACTAATAATACTCTTTGAAAACCAAGTTAAAGCATGGAGAGCATTTGATGAAGTAATACCCAAAGAGGTCCCCAGAATTGCCTTAGTGGACACCTTCTACGATGAAAAAATCGAGGCATTAATGGCTGCTGAAGCACTTAAGGAAAAATTAAATGCAGTTAGACTTGATACACCAGGTTCCAGGAGAGGAGACTTCACTGAAATAGTTAGGGAAGTTAGATGGGAACTCGACTTAAGAGGATATAGGCATGTCAAAATATTCGTCTCGGGAGGATTAAATGAAAATACAGTAAGAAAGCTAAGTGAAGCAGGTGCAGATGCATTTGGTGTTGGAACCAGCGTATCAAATGCCCCGACAATAGATTTTGCAATGGATATAGTGGAGGTTGAAGGAAAACCAGTAGCCAAGAGAGGAAAAATGGCTGGAAGAAAGCAGGTTTGGAGATGCCATGAATGCTTCATTGACATAGTTTTACCAGCAAACGCAGAAAAACCTAGATGCCCAAAGTGTAATGGCGAAATGAGCGAAATGCTTAAACCCCTAATAATTAATGGTGAAATAGTAGCCGAACTTCCATCAGCAACTGAAATAAGAAACTATGTACTAGAACAATTGAGAAAATTAAGCGAATGACAAAAAGATATTTGCCAGCACTACAAGAAGATTATACTGGACTGGGGCCGTCGTCTAGCCTGGACTAGGATGCCAGCCTGGGGCGCTGGTGGTCCCGGGTTCAAATCCCGGCGGCCCCACCAAATCCCATCAATTTAACCATTTCGGCTTTGCCTTGAGAAAATCTGTTAAAAACATTGAAAAGTCGCGAATTCCCTCATACAACTCCCTTATCTCTTCATTCACCAATACAACCATCCTTCTCGATAAGCACCTCCTTATCAATGTCCCCAACCGGGCGCATAAAATTTTCCTTTCAATTAAATTCTTGGCATTATTATGCCGCCTATTAATGTAAACTATCCATCGACCATTTTCAATGAAAGGTCCTGCAATTCGGTTCTCTGAGCTTAAATGCTTCATTATGAAGCTATCTGAGTGTTCCATAGCATGAACTGGTGGGCCGACATGCTTCTCAGCCCTGGGAAGAATACAGCTTTCAAGCTCATAAATGAATATTATGTACTCCCTTTCATCAGACCATGCCGCTGCTCGGAGCACTTTAAAACCATGTGATTCAAGAAGTCTTCGAATACCATCCCTGGACTTATATATTTGCCCCCATAAAATGTCGGGGTGCACCTTAGGGCAGCAAGTTGCAATGAACAGGTAATCAAGATTCCGCCTCTCAATTTCATTAACGAGAGATTCAAAACTTAAAGGTCTAGTCTCTGGAGGATAGAAGAATGCGGTGCTTGGTTTCCTTAGAAAAATTCTGGCAGCAGCAATGAATTCACACATTTTTGAAAGCGATAATGCTGCAGCCACATTTCTACTCGGATCCACTGGATCAACTACTACTAGAGGTGCATTAAAAATTCTTAATGCATCCTCTGGAGACTCATAGTATCCTTCTATATCAATGATGGTTGAATACGGCTTCCATTGAGATGCTTCTCTAAGCACATCTATGAAAGATCCATAGTGAATTACCAGCAATTCGCATAGATAGCCTGAGAAACCCTGCACCTTAATTTCAGCACCATATACACCAATTCCCTTCATAAACTGCTTCAATAGGCGTACTTCATCTCTTAATTCCCTTTTCAGATGAGACTTAACGTACTCAGTATGGAAGGGAGTCCTATCAACTGATGATAGCGCCTCCTCAGCACGACTTACATTAAAGCATGGAACGAGATCAATTTTGAAACCCTCAATTTCAGCCTCGATATAGGGGTGCTCAGCATAGCACTCAACCCACCTATTACCAGCAGCCCTTCTCGCAATTTCAAGCCCTATCCTCTCAAGACCTGCTTTTCCAATTTGCTTTGGTAGTCTAATGAAAATATCAATATCCCTATCACCAGAGATCCATGTATCCTTAGCTATTGACCCTTCAACCCTAATATCGGCATCTATGTTTAAGCTTACTGAGACCTCTTTGAGCCTGCGAACCACTTTTGAAATAACCCTATTAACCAATTCCCTTTCATGATCTTTCGGTTTAACTCTCTCAATAACCTCTTCTAAAACCTTTACGAGCAAATCCATATTAACCACTACTCTAGCTGTACCTCTCTAAGCGTTGAATATATTGGTCCTCTCGGAGTCAAGATGCTTCGCTTTAATCTTATGCATTTAACAACCATTTCCCCAAAGAGCTCATCTTCATATCGCCTTATGACTTGCACTACCCGCTCAATATTTCTTCGACTCTTCAATCTAGCTAGGGTAATATGAGGTACGAATTCTTCAGACTCCCTTTTAAAGCCAAGTCTCCTCAACCCAAGCTCTATCTCTTTATGAATTTTAACTAGTGATCCACTAGAATCAATAACACCAGCCCATATAACTCTCGGCCTACTAATTCCTGGAAAAGCGCCTAGCCCCCTAATCGCTATATTAAATTTCGGAACCCTGGCTCGCTCCATCACTTTAGCTACTTCATCTACCATAATTGACGGTATTTGACCTAAAAATCTGATCGTCAAATGAATATTTCGCCTCTCAACTATCTTCAAATCAGCACCACTTCTAGAGAGCTCTTCTTGCACCGCAACCAAGCGATCTAGTATTGAGGCGTCTTCAATATCAATGGATATGAAAGTTCTGAGGCGTTCCATTTTAAACACCTTGTTGGTCAAGCTTATGTGATATAAGCTAATCCTTTTAAGTACTTTGCGCAACTCATTTATAAAGAGAACAGCAATGAAGAAGCTAATAGCTATAACTGGCATGCCAGGTGCAGGTAAAAGTGTAATGGCGAATGTCGCCAAGAAAATGGGACTAACTGTGATATCCATGGGAGATGTTGTGAGAGAAGAGGCAGCCTCACGGGGCATACCTCCTACGCCGGAAAACCTAGGTAGAATAATGATTGAACTTAGAGAAAAACATGGCCCCAATATTGTGGCTAAGAAATGTGCAGAGAAAATCAAAGAATGCCATAGCGAGATCATCGTAATCGATGGTGTTAGAAGCCTATTTGAAGTTGAGGAATTCAGGAAAATTTCAAGGAATATAGTGATCGTGGCAATTCACGCCTCTCCAAGAACTAGATTTAAGAGACTTAAGAGCAGGGGAAGAAGCGATGATCCTCAAAGCTGGGCTGAATTCAATGAAAGAGACCTTAGAGAACTTAGAGTTGGAATCGGCGAGGTAATAGCGCTGGCAGACTACATGATTGTGAATGAAGGCACTCTAGAAGAATTTAAAAACGAGGCGAGGAAACTACTTAGGAGGTTGTTAAGTAATGGAAGTAATAGTTGAAGTTGAGGTTAAGCCTACCGAGGACATAGAAAAGGTTAAGAAGGCACTACTAAATGTATTCGACCCCCAGAATATGAAAATTGAAGATAGAATGGGCCGGAAATTCATTGTGGCAACGAGCTCTAAGTCACATAGCCTAAAAAAGCTTCACACACTGCTAAGGAGAGAGCAAATTCTAGATGCTGCAAGAAAAATGATGAAACGATGGTCAACTCAAGATAAAGTGATCTTTTTCTTAAATAAACAAGCTGCCTATGTCGGACACTTATCATTCTGCTTACCAGAAAGAGAATCCCCATTAGGGCCCATAAGGTTTGAAATAAAATGTAAAAATTCCAAAGACATTATAGATTGGCTTGCACCTCCAACATCGCAGGGGAAACCCATATTCGAAAAGAAGCCTCCAGAGTAATTCAATTCCATTCATTTAACCTTCTTTAATCCTCCCCGCACTAAATGAAGTAATTAAGCTTTAAACCTAGAGGACGCATTCGCCTATAGTCACGGTACTTTAATGCTGAAGCCTTAATAAAGGGTCTCTGACCACAAACTGGTCTCTGGAGGCCTTTGGCGCAGAGCAGGCATGCACCATTACAACCCTCTAAGGGTCTAAATGGCTCATCAAGCCTGCGCCTCCAATATACGGGTATATCTAAGCCCTCGCAATTCCTCGAGGTCATAAACTCCTCATTTAAGCCCTTATAAACAATCCGACCATTCACCCTAACCTCCTCAAACTCCATGCATAGAGCCATGGTTACCCCGACTTCATCACATATTCTCCGTGCCATTTTGAACACCCTTCTTCTATAGTTTATATCTCCATCCTGACTCTCACCGTAAATCTTGAGCCACAGCTCATATGCATCTGGGAAAATTTCTTTAACTATTCTGAAAAGCCTCTTTCTTCTTAGCTCGCCAATTGCCCCTACATCGCATAAGCTGAAAATTATGTGCCTGGCACCCTCACTTTTAGCCCTCTCAACCAGCTCCCTAATGGATTTCTCATCATCAGTAATTCCTGGAAACAAGGGATCCATACGAACAACTGTAAAAATCCCTCTATCGGCGAAACGTCTAACAGCCTTAAATTGCTCTTCAACACTCGCACCATTCGGGGCAAAAACTCTGTTTACCTCATCATCAATGCTCAAGATAGTGAATTGGGCCATGCAGTGGCCATATGGGTGCTCAGCCATGCGTTTTAATAATTTCTTTGGAACGTTATCACCCCTCTTAGTTATGAACTCAACTGGCAAGTCGAAATCCAAAAACACCTCTGCTGACTTCTCGCTTAAATGATAATAGTTCTCTAAGGGTTTCTGAAAGGGCTCTGATGAGGGACTTAAATAGGCGCATGAAGCCCAATACAGCTTACTTAATTCATCTCTTAACTTTACATCAAAATCTCTAAATACCGTTACAATTCCACTTTTATCCCATAATTCAAAGTACCCTCCAAAAGAACGCGCATAGCACATAGGGCAGTCAACAGTACATCCATTATACGGGTTCAAAAGTATTCTTTCCGCAGTGCACTCCCTCCTACCATTATCTTCAAGCCCATAGTACCATCCATGGATAACTTCCTTTCTCGTAGGAACTAAAATGTGCGGATACGGGTATTCTATTAATTCGAACTCCCTAATTTTGCGGCCAAACCTAACTTGCACTTTCATGTCCAACCCTACCAATAGCAAATTTCGGGTAGAAATCTATTACTTGAAAATCCTCAGCTAGAAATGTGTTAGGAAAAACTCTTTTAGCTTGACTTAATATTAGCTCCAATTTATCCTCATATCTAGCGCTCACGTGAATTAAAGCTAATCGTTTAGCCTTAGCTTTAAGTGCAACTTCAGCTGCTTGACTAGCCGTTGAGTGACCATCTCTTCCAGCCCTATCAACTAATGAGTCATCAAATGTTGCTTCATGAATTAGCAGATCAGCATTTCTGGCTAGCTCGATTACTGATCTACAAGGTCGAGTATCACCTGAATAAACTACCTTAACACCGGGTTTCGGAGGCCCCAGAACCTGGTTTGGTGTGATAATCCTCCCGTTTGATAGCTTTACTGGGGAACCCATTTGAAGACGCTTCCATAGCGGACCCTTTGGAACACCAAGAGCTAATGCTTTTTCTGGATAAAATGTTCCGGGTTTAGGCTTCTCCTCTATAGCGTAGGCTAAACAGGGTATTGTGTGATCAACCCAGCTGGCGCGAACCACATATTTCTGGCCTTCAAATACCAGCCCCTCAGACACTTCATTGACGATGATATCAAATGTAAGTAGAAATCTAACGGTTGTGCTCACTGCGTCAATGAAATCTCTTACTCCTGGTGGACCATAAATCTCCAATGGAACTTCCCTACCAAGCAGTGAGAGAGTTTGAAGCATACCTGGTAATCCAAGCACGTGATCGCCATGTAAGTGGGATATGAAAATCCTTAGCTTGGATGGGAAGCCTAGACCCGCCCTAATAATTTGGCGTTGAGCCCCCTCACCACAATCAAAAAGTATTAGCTCACCCATAATCCTGATAGCTATACAAGGTAAGCTTCTAGTTGGCGTGGGCATACTTCCAGCTGTTCCCAGAAAAACTACTTGAAACTGCAAAGCTAACACCCTTACTTAAGCTTTCATTTGGAGAGTACAGCAATAAGTCTAGTTAAGCTTTTATGGACTCTCATAGAGTGAAGCTCTACAACTCTAAATCCCGCAGACTTAGCCATGCCCTCTAAATCGAGAGTTGAGGGAGAAGCAATACACATAAAGCGACCTCTCCTAAGAATATTTCCCGCTTCATAAAGAAAGCGCTCAATTAACTCCCCCACACTCAAACCTCTAGTCGAAGCAGATCTACCATAAGGGGGATCAGTAGCAATGGAGTCAACGCATTTAAGAGGGAGATGCTTGGCATCTCCATGAATTAGAGCTATGGGGCTCACATTGAAGTGCACGAGATTTATCCTAGCTCCTTCAACCATTGCCTGATCCACATCTAAACCAATAACCTGGCATCCAATTAATGATGCTTCAATGAGAAAACTACCAGCGCCACAAAATGGATCAAGGAAAACTTCACCCCTCTTAGCTCTAGATAGATTAACGAAAAGCCTCGAGATGATCGCATTTAATGAGCTTGGATGAAAGAAGGGCCTATATTTTGGCCGTCTAAGCTCAAAAACACCTCGCTTAATTTTCTTAATTGATAAACCTAGTAAGAATTGGTCATCTATCAAGATACCTTGAATCAAGATCTCTGGATTCACTAAGTTAACTTTCGCCCTACAACCAAGCTTCCCGTAGATAATTGCACCAATCTCCCTCTCCAAAATTCTTGTTGAAATTTCCGGTGAAGCACCTCTAATACGCTTAACTCTTACTGCATAGCTTTTATCACCTATAAATGACCACTCAACATTTCTACAGGCTCGATATATGTCTTCATAATTAGCATTACATTCAAATAACTTAATACAGCACTGCAAAGTCATTGACGCCCTACTGCAAACTCTCTCACAAGCGCTTATCGGAGCTTCAATCTCGATTAAGTGAGGACGCTCTCTTACCAAAATATAATTAACTTCTTCAGCCTCGAGTATGGCCTTGACTTCTGCGGGTGGAAGCGTTGGATGCTCACCTGAAAGAATGAAAAATAGCCTCATAGTCAAATACTAAGCGCTTTTGATTACTTTCACGATTGCTGGAGCAACACTTACTTTACTAAACTGGTTTTCAATAGTGTTTGTCCCTATAACTTCAGATACACCACTATTCCTCAGCTTTTCAAAAGCATTTGCGATCATCAATGCGTGTGTGCAGGCTGCTAAAATACTTCTAGCTCCCAAATGCCTAACTATCTTAGCTGCATTAGCCACTGTACCACCAGTACTAATTATGTCATCAATTATCACCACATCCCTATCAGCAACATCCAGTTGCTTAAACTCTGTTTTAACAGTCCCAGTAATTAAATCGCGCTTTTTCTCCAGATAATTGCATGGAGCATTTAAAGCATCCGCAACAATTTTCGCAAGTGCAAATGCCTTTCTATCGGGAGCAAGTATAAAGGGATCCTTCAAATCTAATTTCTTCAGGTATCTTCCAATCAATGGCATGGCACTAATATGAGAAACCTCAGTTTTAAAGTATCTTAGCACGAGCGGACTATGCACGTCAATTAAAATCACCTTATCAACATTAAGGCCTTCAATTACTTTAGATATAGTCTTAATGCTTATCGCCTCTCCATCCATGAAACGCTTATCCTGCCTCATATAGGCAAGATATGGTATTACTAACGTCACCTCTCCAGCCTTTAAATCTTGGAGCAGATCTAGCATTAGAAAAAGCTCGATTAATCGCTTATCTTGATTTGGAAACATTGTTTGAATGAGAGTTACGCTCTCACCTTCAACTTCAATTGGACACCTAATGTAGCTCTCACCATCCGGGAAAATTTTCCATTCAATTTCAACGCACTCAACATCAAGTAGCACGGCCACTTCCCTACTTAAACTTGGAGATGCTGGGCCAGCTAATACAATCACTTCGGACACCACAAAAATATAGGATTGGGAGAATAATTATTTTGGTCACTCATTCTCATGGGGGAAGAAAGCTCTGAAGAAAGCAATGCTGTATGAAAAGTTAGAGAATAAACTTGTCAAATGCAATTTATGCAGTAGGAGATGCTTGATAAAGAATGGAGAACTTGGTTTTTGTAAGGTTAGGAAGAATATTGATGGAGAACTCTACAGTCTAGTTTATGGTAAAATTGTATCTGCAGCAGTTGATCCCATAGAGAAGAAACCGCTGTTCCATTTCCATCCGGGCTCATCAGTTTTCTCGATTGCAACTGTTGGATGTAATTTCAAATGCAAATTTTGTGATAACTGGGTGATAAGTCAGGAAGATGAGATTTACGGGAGAAATATGACACCCAATAAAATCGTTGAACTCGCCCTTAAATATAAGTGTCACGGCATTAGCTATACGTACACTGAGCCAACAATATTCTTCGAATACGCATATGACACGGCTAAAGAGGCAAAGAAAATGGGGCTCTTCAATACATTCGTGACCAATGGTTACATGACACCTGAAGCCATTGAACTCATAGCACCATATCTCGATGCTGCAACAGTTGATTTCAAAGCATCTGCTAATCCCGACTTTTATAGGAAAATGTCAGCTGTTCCCACTGTAGAGCCCATATTTGAAAGTCTTCGTGAACTTAAGAGTAAAGGGGTATTCATCGAGATAACAAACTTAATAGTACCAGTCTATGGAGACTCAATGGATGACTTAAAAAAGCTGGCTAGATGGATTGTGGAGAATCTAGGTCCGGAAGTTCCATTTCACATATTAAGATTCCATCCAGACTATCAGCTTTTGGATGTACCTTCAACTCCTGTTGAGGTGTTGGAGAGGGCTAGGCGGATTGCATTGGATGAGGGATTATATTATGTTTATATTGGTAATGTTCCTGGACATGAAGGAGAACACACATACTGCCCAAAATGCGGAGAAATGGTGATTGAAAGATATGGTTTCTCAATTCTAGCTTGGAAGCTTGATAAGCACAATAGATGCCCGAGATGCGGCTACAAGATTAATATTATGGGCACATATGGTGGAGGAGGAGGTGTAATCTATGACATACTTTAAAGAAGCCTATCTATATAGGAAACTAAGTGACAATAAGGTGCAATGTCTAATCTGTCCGAGAAAATGCGTAATAAGTGAGGGAAAAAGAGGCTTTTGTCAAACGAAGGAGAATAGAGATGGTAAGCTATATACGTTAATTTATGGGGAACTCACAGCACTGGCATGCGATCCAATAGAGAAGAAACCATTATTTCACTTTTACCCCGGAAGCATCACCTTCTCCATTTCAACAGCTGGCTGCTCCTTCAAGTGCCCATGGTGCCAGAATTGGGAAATAAGTCAAGTAAAACCTGAAGAAGCAGTAACAACACACTATGAACCTGAGGATATAGTGGGCTTCGCTCGAAAATACAAGTGCAACTCAATATCATACACATACAATGAACCAATAATATGGTTCGACTTCGTACTGGACACTGCTAAAATTGCTAAGAAAGAGGGATTAATGAACATACTAGTGACAAATGGCTACATATCAATGGATGCCCTTAGCGAGCTAATAAAGTACATTGATGCGGCAAATGTAGATGTTAAGGCTTGGTCTAAAAAAGTTTACTTGGAATATTGCAAGGCTGAACTTGAACCGGTTCTCAATGCATGTGAAGAGTTGAAGTCAAAGAAAGTACATGTCGAAGTCACCTATCTAATAATACCTAAAATTAATGATGAAAATGAGCAAATTGTCAAGTTTGCTAAGTGGGTTTATGATAAACTTGGTCCAGAAACACCAGTCCACTTCTCAAGGTTTTTCCCACACTACAAAATGATTCACATACCACCAACTCCTGTTGAGGTGTTGGAGAGGGCTAGGCGGATTGCATTGGATGAGGGATTATATTATGTTTATATTGGTAATGTTCCTGGACATGAAGGAGAACACACATACTGCCCAAAATGCGGAGAACCAGTAATTACACGCTTCGGATTTAGCATAACATCACACTCACTAACTAAAAACAATAAATGCTCAAAATGCGGGAGAGAAATAGAAATAATTGGAACAATCGAAAGAAGAAGACATCTATGGTTTCTATGACAGGAAGAAGATAATGGAATAAGCAAAATAAAATCATTGGTGCGGCGGCCGGGATTTGAACCCGGGTAACGGGCGTGGAAGGCCCGTGTCCTAGTCCTGGCTAGACGACCGCCGCTCATATCAAAGTAGCATATTGCACTGTTTAAGTTTTACTGCCATTTTGAGATAGGGTAAGGGTAGGTTTAAAGCTTGGTGTAAGAAATTGTTTGTGGTGATTATTGTTGGTTGAGATACAGTGCCCCTGCGGCAGGGTGATTAGAAGTGCTAAAGAATATAAGTTAGTATTTCTTAGGAGGGGGGCTCTGGAAATAGATATTTTGTGCCCAAATGAGTTCTGCCACTTAAAGGAGCTGGGCTATATTCAATTTGATGTAAGCAGTGATGGCGAAATAAAGTTTAAGAGAGCAAGGTTTTATTCTCCATTCGTTACTTGGAATGCTAGTAGGCTTGGATTCGACGTTGCTTCGAGAGTTTTGAAGGAGCATATTAAAGTGATAGTTAGAGAGATAGTGGATTGGAGCAAAATTAAGAATGAAATGCTGAGAAGGGGGGATTAAAGTTGACTTGCATGAAGCAGCTAATAGAGATAACAGACTTACTTGATAGCGCATTCATAGATGGCTTCAAAGTGAAGCACTTTCTTGAGGAAAGAGGACTTAAAAACGTAATGGTTGAGCGAATAAAAGGTGAAGAAGGATATACCGACTTCATCAAAGTAGTAGTACCAGGTAAAAACGGTAAATTCAGTGGAGGAAAAGCTCCAACCTTGGGGATAATAGGTCGACTTGGAGGAATAGGTGCTAGGCCAGCTCTCTTGGGCTTAGTATCGGATGCTGATGGAGCAATTGTGGCACTTACATGTGCACTAAAGCTTGCAGACATGAGAGCAAGAGGAGATCTACTTGAAGGAGATGTGATAGTGACCACCCACATATGTCCATCAGCTCCAACAAAACCCCATAAGCCTGTTCCGTTTATGGGGTCTCCAGTAGACATATTCACATTACTGGAAAAAGAAGTAGATGAAAGCATGGATGCAATACTATCGGTGGATGCAACTAAGGGCAATAGGATAATTAAAGTTGAAGGATTTGCCATCACTCCAACCGTCAAGGAGGGATGGATATTGAAGGTGAGCGACGATTTAATAGATATTTACGAAAGAGTAACTGGAAAACAAGTCGCAGTAGTACCAATAACGCTACAAGACATCACGCCCTATGGAACGGGAATTTACCATATAAATAGCATGATGCAGCCATGGCTAATGACAAGCTCTCCAGTAGTTGGAGTAGCAATAACAGCTAAACTACCAATAGCTGGATGCGCTACAGGCGCCACTTACATAACGAGTTTAGAGGCAGCATCAAGATTTTGCATTGAAGTAGCTAAAGAGTTTACTGCTGGGAAATGCAAGTTTTACGATGAAGAAGAATACGAGAAAATAATCAAGCTCTTCGGCAAAATGGACTTCCTCAGGAAAGCGAAAATCTAAATTGCATCATTCATTAAAAAATACTTAAGAGCAAGCAAGCTACTCTTAACATCACTTATGCTTAAGTTCTCAATCACTACAATATCCGCATTGGGCAATAAGTCATTAATGCTCTTTAAAATGCGCTTCCAGTCCAAAACACCTTTAGTGAGAGGCCAATGCATATCTCTCTTTCCATCATTATTACTTAAATGAAGATACCTAATATGATCACTTAAGCATTCAATATAATTCGTCAGCAAACCCGCTATAACTGCATGGGGAATATCCAATGCCATTCTAAACCCATTCACTGCTCCAAAGAACTTCTTAAAATCGCTGGGGCTCATTAACACAGCTCTATGTGAAGAAAGATTCTCAATTAGCGGAGTGATCCCATAATCCATGCACATATCTTTGACTCTAGCTAGAAATGCAATAGACTCAAGTATTGGCTCTCTTAATTCGGCGAAAATATATGTGAAAGCATCCTTCAATCCAGGATGAATTACGAGAAATTTGCAATCAAGCTTTCTAGCATGCTCTACGCTCTCTAAGACAATTTTCCAACTAAAGCTTCTTGATAGGGGATTTGTCGCGGCAATATTTACTGCAGCATATGGTGCATGCATGCTTAGTTCAATGCCCAACTGCGACCGCATCTCTCTTATAAAAGATAAGCACTCATCATCACGAATATAATGGGGACCGTCATCAACATACTCCACGATATCAACATCAAATTCCTTAAGAACACGATCAAGGAGCTCAGGTAGCTTTTTTAGCGGCCTGTTTAAAGCAAAGAGAGTTGAGATGCCAATCTTAAGGTGCAATCAATCACCCACTACATTCACGAAAACTAATAGTACCATGTTTTAGTAAAATTGTGCTCTGGTAATAATTGTAGCTTTACATCACTTCTAGCCCTGCAAACTGGAGTTAAAATGCACATTTCATAACACGTACCAATTAAATCTTTTAGTGGGCAAACAGCTTTATCGCAGCCGTAAACGCATACCGGACGATCTCGAGTGCAGCATGTCTTTCCAAGAAGCCATAGGAAATCATCAAGAATAGTAGGTTTAATATTTGAGAAAGCTGCAACTAGCTTAAAAGCTTCTTTAACTCTAGATCTAAGAGCATAGTCTTCCGCATAGGTGAACTCTCTTCCCTCCCTTATTTTACTAAGAGTTTCATTATCGACTCTCACCAAGCCGAGCCTTAAGGCTATTCTAGATAGGTGATTATCAACCGGTACTTCCAACCTATCCTCATCTAAAACTTTTAAGATAGCTCTCCTTTCAAGAAACTTCACGAGCAGAAATGCCTTTTTACCGACTGGATCCTCATAAGCCTTAAAAGCCCTTAACCTCTCAATAAATCCTCCTCCATCTTTAAAGAGAAAGCCTCCAGAAGCTTTTATGAGATTAAGTACTGAGCCCTCATAGTATTTAGATAACTTTAACGCTGCATCCCTAAGCAGAAATGCACGTACATCAGGATCCCACACCTCTCTTGGATACGGATTTTCAACTCTTAACCATTCAGCTACATCCGAAGCCCTTATTCGCTTCATTCGATCAACTGTGAAAAATTCGGGGTCGGCATCAAGCTTCACCTTACCTAATCTCCATAGAAGTTGTGCACCACTATACTTTTCCCCACCTATCAATCCTTCAAATGCGATATCCTCATAACTAGTTCTGTGGTCTATGGCAACCATGAAAAAGAAGTAGTTTGCAATCAAATCCAAGCTCAATTTAGTTGACGGATAAAATTTGGCGTTAATAAAAGGGTCAGGTGAAAACCTTATTTTCCTCAAAAGCAAACCTAAGCTTCTACATCTATCCAAGTTCAAGCTTACAATCATGTGTTATCGCTCTCCTAAACCGAAAACCCATTACTACGGCTTAGGTAACAATTCCTATTAAATTAACTTTTCTCGGCAGCGCTTATTTGCTAGAAAAATTTTAGTTTTTAAAAGCGAGAAGGTTAATGGCGATGATGTAGCGTGTAAGGGCTGAACATGATGAGCCAGCTGAGCGCTGAGCCAATAACTATCTAAAATTCAGAAAATTAAAGACAGTTTTACTTTTTAAGTGTAGCGAATAACGCCGCCTTGGAAGAACATTCACTTAAAAATAAAAAGGATAATCGATATAGACTCCTCGAACTTTGAGGTGTGGTGAAAACTCATGGACTGGAGAGAATGTCCAACCTATAGAAAGTATGTTAAGGCAATAGACGACAGCTGTGCCAAGATAGTTCAAGTAATTAATGAAGTTAAGTCTAGAAATCTCTCACTAATAGCTAGGGAGGCCAGAATGCCTCCCGCACTAGTTCACTACTACTATGATAAGCTGGCGAGGAAGGGTATAGTCAAGCTGAAGGTATCAATTAACTTCAGAAAACTCGGCCTTACACCAGTCCTGGTCATTGTAAAGCCAGCATATAAACTAATCAATGAAGCATTAGAGAAGCTTAAAATAATTGATTACTGGAGAAGCATAGCTAGATGCTACTCATCAAATGAGGTTCTATACTACTGCACTTATCTAATACCTTTAAAGAATGAAAGATCATTTGAAGCATTCATGGACCAATTAAAGCGGATAAAAATAATAGACAACTTTAAGATTTACTGGAATCCAGTAGAAATATGTCCAAAACAGAATTTCCAGTGGTTTGATTCAAAAGAGAAGCTTTGGAAATTTAATTGGAACGAATGGGTTGATGAAATATCAAAAATCCTTGAAAGCACTAAAAAAGTGCAACTTAAAAGGTTAGAGGAAGAAGGGATACCAGCACCACTCGATGATGCCGATATATTTATTGTGAATAAACTTGAGGAAGACGCAGAGGTTACATTTAAAGAGCTAGCATCAATGCTTCAAGTAACTCCACCAACAATTAGATACCATTACTACAAGCATTTAATTAGCTATGGGATATTGAGGGGATACGAGGTAGAGCTTTATCCATATCCAAGACAATTCTCCAAGAACCTAATGGTCAGTCTAAGGTTTAATAGCGGAAAAAGCATGCTCGCATTTATAAAGTCTCTAGAGCGAAAACCATTCCCACAGAAGCTTTATGTGCACTACGGCGACCTAGTGGCTGTAATGAAAGTCTACTTAATGATTGATCAAGTTGAAGGCTTTGCGAGCTCGCTAGCAAGAATGTCTGAAAAGGAAATAGTAGCAGACTATAGATGGTCAATTGTAGATCCAAGCGTAGACTTGGATAAAACACTACCAGTTAACATGTACAGTAAGGGTATTTGGAAATATCCGCATGATGAATACATGAGAAAAGCAACTCGGATAATAACTTGATGAAAAGCATCAATGAAATAAGTAAAATTAACTCCCTAGCAACTCTCATGATAAGAGTAAAGAAGTTGATCTTAGAGTGGTGGGAGCAAAATAGAAGAGAGTTTCCATGGAGGAAAATTAAAAATCCCTGGAAAATATTTTTGGCCTCATTTTTTCTCAGAAAAACAACTGCAACTGTAGTCTCCAAGCATTTTGAGAACATAGTTAAGAAGTTCAGTTCGCCAGAGAAGGTTTTAGCAATGAAGCTAAATGAAATTGAAGAAGCTATTAAACCTCTCGGAATGTACAGAGTGAGAGCTAAACAGTTGAGAGAGGCATCAGAAGTCATAATTCAAGAATACGAAGGAAAAGTGCCTCAAGAAATAAGCAAATTAATGAGAATTCCGGGAATAGGCAGATATTCAGCTGCTCTAATTTTATCAGTAGCCTATGGGAAATATATGCCAATAGTCGACATTAATGTGGAAAGAGTTATTAAAAGAATATTAAACGCGCTTACTCTAAAGGCAATAGATATCGAGGAAATAATAGCTGAAGTAGTTAAGGGAAGAGATGTCCTTAAATTTAGCTTTGCATTAATGGATCTAGCAGGCATGATATGCAGAAAAAGTAAGCCCAAATGCGATATTTGTCCACTAAATGGCGTATGCAAGTGGTGGAAGAGCAAAAGTTTAAAGGCATAGGCAGTTCCACCTTTCCTAGAGGAGGGCTAATTCATGTGGACCCTCAAGGTCCCTGAAGAGGAAGAAGAGGAGGAGTGGTGGGAGGAGCTAGAGGAAGAAGAAGAGGAAGAAGAATGGCTTGAAGAGGAATGGGAGGAGGAATGGCCGGAAGAGGAAGAGGAGGAATGGGAAGAAGAATGGGAAGAAGAGGAAGAGTGGTAGCGTGCTTGGAGCTCTTCTCAGTAAACTAAACTGGAGTTAGAAAGTTGATTATCTAGGCAAGAAATCTTCGGGCTTCGGGACTTCTGGTGGTAAACCTTTGCGCTTTCTTATCTGCCTAATTATTTCCATTGCTAATTGGGCTGGTACTGGTGCCCATCTTGAAAACTCAGTGCTCCAGAAGCATCGCCCTTGAGTAGCACTTCTTATTTGGTCTGATAAGTCAAATGTCTCTGAAACAGGTATTTCCCCTCTAACAAGCATTAGCCTACCATGTTGCTCAATACTGAGAATTCTACCTCTTTTTGAAGACAATACTCTAAGAAGACCGCTGAGAAATTCTTGAGGTACTTTTGCCTCAATCTTCAATAAGGGTTCTAAGAGGACTGGATTAGCCATTAGAAAAGCAGCAAATATTGCATCCTTAGTGGCTGGCATTATCTGAGCAGGACCTCTATGTGCAGGGTCTTCATGAACCACTGCATCCACAAGCTTAACTTTAACACCCCTGATCGGTTCTTGACATAGCGGGCCAGCCTCCATAGCCCATCTGAAACCAGCAATTATAGTGTCCTTTATATCCCTTAGATATTGAACACCCTTAGTTACATCAACCAATATATTTAACCGCTCATCTATTGCCCAAATTCCTCTAGCTTCCTCAGCGCTCCATCCAGCTTCAGCTCTCAATATCTTGGCCCTTGTTCTCCAATCTTGATCCTCATACACTTTACCTTCAGATAGAAGCTTCAAAGTCTTTTCATCCAGTGGTTCAACTGCAATGTAGACTTTATTATGCTTGTTGGGAGACTTCCCTTCAACTGGACCTGCAGAGCCCTTGATGCTCTCCCTATACACAACTATTGGAGGTGAAGTTTCAATTGGTATTCCACCAGTTCTTCGCTGTAGATCCCAGAGAGCTATTTCAAGATGCAATGTTCCCATTCCGCTAATTAGATACTCTCCCGTTTCCTCATTGATTTTAACTTGCAGTGTTGGATCTTCAATGGCCATTTTACGTAGAGTCTCAACTAGCTTGGGTAGATCGCTACTTCTCTTCGGTTCGATAGCAATCGTTACAACTGGTTCACTGATATACTTTAATCTCTCGAAAGGCATCATCACATCCTTATACTTTATGTCAACTATCGTCTCTCCAGCTCTCGCTCTATCTAGACCAAGCAATGCAACTATATTTCCAGCACTAATTTCATTTGCAACCTCACGGTATGGACCCATATATAGACCAACTTGCTGAACTCTTCCGGAGCTTCTCGCCATTAATAAATACACTTCATCACCATTATGAACCGTTCCACTGAACACTCTTCCAGTAGCGACTAAACCAGCATGTGGATCCACAACTATTTTGCTAACACATATAACAAGAGGGCCGTCCGGATCACAATTGATCATGGCTTTACCAACTTCGCTATCCAAATCTCCCGGCCACAGCTTTGGTATTCTATATTTCTGAGCCTCTCTGGGATTAGGTATGTGCTCAACTACCATATCCAGTATTGCTGCATAGAGCGGAAATTCTTTAGCCAGCTCTTCAACTGCTTCAGGTCCCCTCTTATATGCGTCAATTATATCACTAAACTTTAATCCTTCACGTTGAGCTATCGGAACAGTTACACCCCATTTATGAAGAGCCGAGCCAAAAGCCACTTGACCCTTAGCGGGGTTAACTTTCCAAGAATTTCTGAACTGAGGCTCCGCGTACATGTCTATTAGCGCGTTAAAATCCCTTATTATCTCGGCAAGCCTTTGCTGAATTTCAGAGGAAGATAACCTGAGCTCCCTTATTAATCGATCAATTTTATTTATGTAAAGTAGAGGTCTAACTCGCTCCTCTAAACCCTGCCTAACGACAGTTTCAGTTTGAGTCATTACGCCCTCAACAGCATCAACAACCACTATTGCACCATCCATAACTCTAAGTGACCGCGTTACATGACCAGTGAAGTCAACATGCCCCGGCGTGTCAACTAAGTTTATCACATAAGGCTTACCATTCCATTCGTGATATAGAGAAATGTTTGCAGCTTTAACAGTCATCTGCCTCATTTGCTCTATTGGAACATAGTCGAGTGCAAGAGCTTTACCAGCAACTTTAGGGGATATTAGCCCTGCAGCCATTAAAAGCGAGTCTGATAGCGTAGTCTTGCCGTGATCTACGTGTGCTAGAGTACCGATGTTTCTAACCTGCTCAATATTCCTCATTAACTTTAGAATTTGCTCAGTTGTCTTAAATCTAACCACTTCTGTCCCTCCACATTACACCAGAGCTGGATGTTAATACGAGAGCTATTTCTTAAACTTTGCGAAACTCCTCCGGGTTAAACTTGAAAGTGCACCATAATCCACTTTACAACAACCACTTAAATAGCTTCTCGCACAACTTGCGCAAAAGCTAAATCCACGTCAAAAAGAACTACTAAAAGGGGCTAAGCCATGGCTAAGTCTAAAGAGAAATGGCTTGACATAGAAATAGAGGAGGAAGAATGGACTGAAGATGAAGAGTGGTTTGAGTCAGAGGAAGAGGCTGAAGAGTAAGGCAGAATCTTGGTGAATAAAGCATTGATCTATGACGCTATAATCGTAGGTGCAGGAATTCTAGGATTAGCTACAGGATATCACATTAAAAACAGAGATCCAAATAAAAGAGTGTTAATAGTAGAGAGAAATCCTGGACCAGGATTTGAGGCCACAGGTAAAAGTGCAGGATGCTTTCAAGGATTCTTCAAGTCCAGAACGAGTAGGGTGCTAGCAAAATCATCAATAATGTTTTATGAGTATGTAGAGAGAAAATTAAAGATTAACTTGGAGATAAGATGGATAGGGTTCCTATGGCTTCTAAGTGAAAAACATTATTATGAAATAAGAAGTGCTTTAAAGGACATGAAGGGCGAGGAGGGAGAGTACAGAATTATTGATGCAGAGGAGCTCGCCAAGAAAATGAAAGTAAACATACACGCTTCAAAGTTAGAAGAGGCAGATATACTTGGGCTTTACGATATTCATGTAGGCTTATTAGCCAAGTATGCTGGCACACTTAATGTCACATCACTAGTCAAGTTTTATGAAAGGGAATTTCTGAAACTAGGTGGCAAGATAATGTATAATAGTGAGGTTAATGAACTTGTATTAGAACCAGCTAAACCACTAAAGCTATCTGGAGAACCATTTTATTGGCAAGACCGAAGAATCTCTGGAGTCAAAATTGGTAGTAAAATATTGAAAGCCGGAAAAACTATACTCGCAGCTGGAGGATGGATTCAAAGCCTCCTCAACAATGTAGGTGTCGAATCACTAATTAGACCAAAAAAGAAAAGCATATATGTCATAAAAGCCGATACCAACAGTCTAAGAGCACTATTACGAGTAAGAGAGCTCAATAAAGAGGGAATCATGCCGTTCACAATAATAACACATCCAGAAATATATGTTAAACCGGAAATTAAGGAGGAAACATTTTGGATTGGACATGGATTGGTGTTTGGGATGCCATTTAAAATAGAGGATATATATGTATCTGACGAAAAGTTCTACGAACAAGAGCTTTACCCAATATTATCAGCCTATTTCCCGCAGTTTAAAGATAAAAGACCAGTGAATTCATGGTCATCAATTTACGAAGTAACTATTGATAGGCAGCCAGTGGTATTTGAAGAAAATGATTTAATAGTTGTGGGAGGCGGAAGTGGTTATGGAATAATGAAAGCAGATGCTATTGGACGCATAGCAGCCTCAGTATTTTTTGAAGAGAATAAAGCCGAACTCTTTGGCGGATACACGTTCAAGTGCTCTGATCTAAGCATTAAACATAGAAATGTTGAACCAGAACTGTTCATACTCTAACCCATTGATTGCATAGTTTATTGCAAAGCAAATAGTAAAGCTTAATCTCCATAATTACCAGACTTTACATGGTGCTGATTCTTGCTATCAATACGTGTACTCGAAGATTATCTTAGGAAGCTTTTCAACAAAAACATAAAAGTAATAGGTATCGGCGAACTAGGAGAGAAACTAGAATTAGTAAAAGACTTAAAGCAATTTGGCTATGGAAAACCATATTTAATAAGATTTAAAGTTAATGAAGAAACAAAGGAGCTGGTTTTAAGCACGATTAAACCAAGCATCTTCGATCACCAACACTTTTCTGATAGGGCCAAGATACTCTTATGGCAACATGAAGCATTCAACAAATTACCCAGACATGTAAAATCAATTGATGTCGGAGCTTTCACAATTGATGGAAACATGCTATCATTGGGAAAGTGCAAGGAGTTCTTCATACTAATGGAAAAAGTCGAGGGAACCCTATATCACGTAGATCTTGATAGAATCAAGAAAGAGAAAAAACTACACAATTTAGATTTAAGAAGATGCAGAGCCTTGGCAAGCTACTTAGCAGAAATACATAAGGTGAAGGGTGAAGACCCCTCTCTATATCTCAGAAAGATAAGGGAGCTCATAGGCCATGGAGAATGTATCATGGGATTAATAGATAGTTACCCCAAAGAGGCAGAATACATAAGTGAAGATTACTTCATAAATCTAGAGAAAAAATGCATTGACTGGAGATGGAAACTTAAAAAGAAAACGCATAGGCTCAGTCAGGTACATGGCGATTACCATCCATGGAACATAGTTTTTCATGAAAACATAAACTTCACACTCTTAGATAGAAGCCGGGGAGAATGGGGTGAGCCTGCCGATGATGTTACAGCTTTAACGATAAATTACATATTCTACAGCCTTCAAACATATGGCGATCTAAGAGGACCATTCCTGGAATTATTTAAGGTATTTTGGGATACATATCTAAACCTAACCGAAGACTACGAAATATTAGAGGTTGTTCAACCCTTTTATGCTTGGCGTGGACTCGTAGTAGCCTCACCGCTTTGGTATCCAACACTTCCTCTAGATGTGCGAATTAAGCTACTTAGTTTCGTAAAAAACGTACTTGAGGTGGAGCACTTTGATATAAATAATGTAAATAAGTACTTGAGAGGGTAATACAATGGGCTGGTGCATATGGATAACTGGCTTACCTGGAAGTGGCAAATCAACCATAGCTAGAAAGCTAAAGCAAAAACTAGACTACCTAAATGTAAAGTCATACATTATCTCATCAGATGCTCTACGAAAAATAGCAACACCAAAGCCAAAGTATACAGAGGAGGAGAGAGAAATCATTTATGGTGCATTGGTCTATGCAGCAAAAGTGCTAGTTGAAAATGGAATCAACGTAATAATTGACGCCACAGGTAATAGAAGAAGATATCGAGAGAAGGCTAGAAACACAATAAACAGATTCATGGAAGTCTATCTGAAGTGCCCACTTAGCATTTGTATTGAAAGAGAAAGAAAGCGCCTTGAAACTTACATGGCACCAAGAAGAATTTATGAAAAGGCATTTACTGGAGAAAGTAAAACCGTACCCGGAATAGGAGCACCATATGAGGAACCAATAAATCCAGAAGTAGTGATAGAAACAGATAGAGTAGGGCCAGATGAGGCAGCGGAAATAATACTACGTGAGATCAAGAAGAGATTCGGAATATCAAATAACGAGATCAAAAAGTAAATGACAATTTTTATCGGCAAAATAAACTAGAGTAATCTGGAGAGCCATGAGAGCCATAAAGAGGCTTGAAGAAGAAATAGCTCAAACCCAAGTAATAATGCTCGTTGGCGGTTTAGGAAAGAGGCTCGGAATGCCAGAAATACCTAAGGCATTAGTTAAAGTAGGAGGGAAAACGCTTATTGAACGAGAAATAGAGTTGTACAGAAATTGTGGGTTTAAAGATTTTAAGCTCCTAATTGGTCATAGAGGAAACATGATAAAGGAATACATTGGTGATGGATCTAAATTTAATGTTCAAGTGAAGTACTCTGAGGATCCCAAAGTCGAAAAGGTTGGGAAAGGAAAAGCTCTAAAACATGCAATTGAAACCGGAGTAATAGACGTGAACAGGAGAGGGATAATAACATTTCCGGATGACTTGAAACTCGACAAGTACCTGCCAATTAAATTGCTAGCTCACCATCTTTACGGCGTTGAATGGCTGAATATTTGGGCCACAGTTTTATTAATTTCATCAACAACTTACCCGTATGGTGTGGCGAGAGTTGATAGTAGCGGACTTATACTGGAATTTATTGAAAAACCTAAAATTTCCATGCCAACGCACGTAGGCGTCTCTATCATAGAGCCCGAAGTCTATAGAGTTATCATTGACACAGTAGACATAAATGATCCAAAGCCAGTTGAGTATGAATCAGCAGTACTACCACGTCTTGCAAAAGAGGGAAAACTGTACAGCATGACTATACCTGGGGATGATAGAAGCATATGGATACCAATAAACACGAGAAAAGAACTGGAGATAGCAGAAGAAGTGCTAGAAAAAATTGAAAGCACTAGACATTAGCGTTCCCAGTCTCCTTCTTATAACCTTAACTATTATTAAGGCAGGTACAAAAGAGAAAAGCACATGTATCGCATTATATATGCCAGTAAAAACACATGTCCAATAAAGTGCTTCCGCATGATTAACACTCTTCCCAATAACCCTCTCTATCATCATAGCTGCAAAATCAAGATATCCAGGCGCTATGAAACTCAAAACAATAATATTGGAAAAAGTCATGACAATGACTCTAAAAAGACATCCAAGCGCTATCGAAACCGAAATCGAGAAATATGAGTTGCCGCGACTACTAAACTTTCTCAAAGCAATACTGGAAACATGATAGCCAATTAACATGGATAAAACAGCCATGTACTTCATGGAAGGCCCTAGAACATCACCTCTGCTGTACATTAAGAAAAACCAGTGGGCAGTAGCAACAATAATGCTTGAGTAAAAACCAGCTATGAAATATGATATAGTTGCGGGAATTTCAGCAAAATCAAACTTTAAGTAAGGTAATAGGGGATAGCAAACTTCAAAACCTCCAATGGTAATTACCATTGCGGCTGCGGCAAAGAGTGCAGTTAGAGATAAATACATGCTCTTGCTCATCGCACCCATATTAGCAGCGCCCCAGAAAAAGGGGATGGCATTCTGTATAAAAACTTTATCTTTTTTGAGTAATTACTCATTTTTGAGTAATAAGCACCTACATAAACACTGGGTTCAAAAAAATAATTTTGGGGTTGCGTTTTGAATATGAGAGGCATAGCATTTGAACGATATGACCGGCAGATTAGAGTTTTCGGAAAGAATGGACAGAGAAAGCTCTCTAAATCAAAGGTCCTTATAGTGGGTGTTGGTGGGCTTGGATGCCTAGCTTCACTTTACTTAACAGCAGCAGGTATTGGAAAGCTAATTCTAATCGATAGAGGCAGAGTTGAGTGGAGCAATTTAAATAGGCAAATCCTCTATTCACCAGCAGATATCGGGAAGATTAAGGTTCGCGTAGCATCCGTCAAATTGAAAGAACTGAATCCTGAAGTTGAAATTGAAGGCATATGTACTGAGGTAAATTATGAGAACGCGGAGGATTTTGTTAAAGAAGTTGATTTAGTAGTTGATGGCCTCGATAATTACAGGGGGAGATTTGCGGTAAATAGAGCATGCATAGAGAAGGATAGACCATTTATTCATGGCGCCGTTCATGGAATGATGGGTCAAATGACAACAATAATTCCCGGAAAAGGACCTTGCCTAAAATGCATAGTGCCCGGGGAACCTCCAGCACTGGAAGTCATTCCAATACTAAATACAACACCAGCTGTAATCGCAAGCCTTGAAGTCACCGAAGCCATAAAACTCTTAACTGGAATTGGCTCACCAGCAATCGGTAAACTAATAATATATGATGGGGAAGAAATGACATTCCATGAAATTAGGGTTGCAAGGAGAAAGAATTGCGAAGATTGCGGATATAGAAATTAGTTACTTATTTGGTTGTTACCGTGTATTTACATCCCAGAGGCTTAAGAGCCTCATCAATTTTCGCTATTAACTTTTGGAGCTGTTGAAAAGTGGGCGGTTTAGTCCATTCAAAGTAGAAATCATATTCTCCCAAAGTCCATCCGCTCTTACTAATTAACTTCTTACAATATACCTCCGCTTCCTCAGCTGGCAGACCCACGATATCCATTGCAGTTTCCTTTAAAGGTATGGCCATACCGCCAAGTACATCATAGAAACATACCTCGGGAAACTCCTTAGATACTTCTACAGCAACTTTCTCTAAGGCTTTTAAGGCTTCCAGAATTGGTGGCCCATATATTTTAATATAAGTTTTCAATTTATCACCAACAAGAATACTGTGAAACAGGACACTTAAAAATTTATGGAAATATTCAAAGCAAATTGTGGGGGCTAATGCTTGACCTATTATAGAATATGGGATGGAATTTCTGGAAGAACACGACTATCCGATGTAATTGAAGACCTGATATTAACTGCAACTGGAAAGCTAAAAGCTGACTTGGTGATAAAGGGAGGAAATCTAGTAAATGTCTACACGGGGGAAATAATTGACAACTGTGATGTAGCAATCAAACATGACAGAATAGCACTTATTGGAGAAGCTGATCATACAATAGGTGTAAAAACCAAGGTTCTACATGCAAACGGAAAGTATCTCGTTCCCGGGCTTCTCGATGGGCACATACATATTGAAAGCTCAATGATGACCGTGACCGAGTTTTCTAGAGTAGTAGTGCCGAGAGGGACTGCAGGTGTGTTTATAGACCCTCATGAGATAGCCAATGTTTTGGGCTTTAATGGAATAAAACTAATAATCGAGGAGGCAAAGAGGCTTCCGCTCAAAGTCTTTATATGCGCTCCATCATGCGTGCCAGCAGTTGGAGGTGAAATTGAGACGTCCGGAAGTATCATTGGATTAGAAGAGATTGAAAGACTAATTACATTGGATGAAGTTATTGGGTTAGCTGAAGTAATGAATTACCCTGGAGTTATTAATGCAGAAGAAGAGGTTTTAAATAAAATTCGAATTGCTCTTAGAAAGGGCAAAGTCGTTGAGGGACATGCTCCTAGTTTAAGAGGTAAAGAGCTATGTGCTTACATTGCAGCGGGAATATCATCATGTCATGAAACTACAGAGAAAAAGGAGGGGCTAGAGAAGCTGAGACTTGGCATTACCTTAATGATAAGGGAAGGATCTGCCTGGAAGGATTTAGGTAAGGTAATCAAAGTAATTACTGAAGATAAAGTCGATACAAGAAATGTTGTTCTCGTATCAGATGATAGGCATCCAGAAGATCTACTAAGAGAAGGGCATGTTGATTATTTAATTAGAAGAGCAATTGAAGAGGGAGTGGATCCTATAGCTGCAATTCAGATGGTAACGATAAATGTAGCATCACATTATGGCTTGACGCTTCACATTGGAGGAATAGCACCACCTAGATATGCCGATATAGTTATTGTTGATCAAATTGATAAGTTCAATATAGACTCCGTGATACTTGATGGAAAAATGGTAGCTAGAAATGGTAAGCTACTAATAGAAATTCCAGAATTCAAATATCCAGAGTACGCTAAAAAGACTATTAACGTAAAACGAAAATTGAAATCTGATGACTTCAGAATAAAAGTAGAAACTGGAGATCATGAGAGAAGAAAGACCAAAATTAATGTAATCGAGGTATTTGAAGACAGCATTTTGACTAAGAGAAGAATTGAAGAAATGGCTATACTCAATGGAGAATTGATGGCGGACATTGATAGAGATATCGTTAAAGTATCGGTTATTGAAAGACATAGGGCAACAGGGAACATGGCTACTGGCTTCGTTAAGGGTTTTGGAATAAAAAGTGGAGCTTCGGCACAAACAATAGCCCATGATAGCCATAACATAATAGTTATCGGCGTCTCAGAAAAGGACATGGCTATTGCAGCTAATAGGCTGATTGAGAGTGGTGGAGGAATAGCAGTCGTGAGAAATCAAGAAACACTTGCCTTAATTGAACTGCCAATTGCAGGTTTACTTAGCGATGAGCATGTTGAGAGCATATGCGCTAAATTGTCAAAAGTTAAAGATGCATGGATTAAGCTAGGATGTACATTAAAAAACCCATTTATGACTCTATCGATGCTGGCACTTCCAGTAATTCCAGAACTTAGGATAACCGATAAAGGTTTAATTGATGTTAAAAAACAGAAAACAATAAACCTAGTAGTCGAGCAGTAGCTTGGTGCATTGCCCTTAACGCTCAATGTGAAACCTTCTCACCTTAATTCCAGCTTGCTCAAGTAGGTCTCTTGATATTGGATCCTCATATTCAGAGTCATAAACTACCTCCTTTATCTCAGCGTTAATTATCATTTTTGCACATATTGAGCATGGAAAATCGGTGACATAAAGAGTAGCTCCTCTCGTACTAACTCCAAAGACTGCAGCTTGAATTATAGCATTCTGCTCTGCATGCAGTCCCCTGCACAATTCATGTCTCTGACCAGAAGGCACATTTAACTTCTGTCTAAGACAACCAACTTCAGAGCAGTGGGGTAGACCTTTCGGTGCACCATTATAGCCGGTGGCAAGTATATGCCTATCCTTTACAAGTACAGCACCCACTTTTCTCCTCAAACATGTGGACCTCTCCTTAACTAGGTGCGCAATTCTCATAAAGTACTCATCCCATGAAGGCCTAGCCATCCCAGACAATACCTCACCCTCATTACCTTACATCGAGATCAGATATTAAAGACTTGATGTAGTCCATGAACAACTTAACTTCAGACTCACGCTTAAAGTTAAATATTTCATCTATAAAATCTTTGGCCAACCACTTTAGAATCTCATCAGCTTTCCAGTTAAGATAAACCAGCACCGTATATACCCTATTGTAAATTCTCTTCAAAAGCAATGAATTTAGTAGAAAAGCCCTCAATCTAGGAGCATCAACATCAACCTTAGCTTCAACAACAATTATCGGCTCCATTGATTTATAAATAACTAGATCAAATGCAGAATAATATTCTTCATTCCCCCGCCTCCACACTAAAACTTTCTCATTCCATCCAACTCTTATATTGGAGGAGGCTCTCAATATTCTCTGCTCAATTAAATCTCTAATAAATTCTTCAAAGCTGAATGCTCTAAATTGCCCTAAAGTCTGCGGGTACCCTTTAAGTAGCCTCATTATGACATCTTTCCATTTATATTGAATTATATCCATGAAATTCAGGAAATCAATAATGCTAAGTGATTTCTTCCATTTATTATAAGATGATAAAAGCTCTTCTAAGACCAGCTTGTCACGCGAATTAGTAATTGCATGTCTTAGTCTATCCAGGTAATTGATCACCCTCATTCTACGCAAGAACAGTAATTCCCCCGACACCATTATATTGATGTATGGAATTAAATAGTTAGCATTTAACGCTGATTAACCACAAGTTTTTAGAGGGCTGAGCCCGTAAGTTCTGATTGGGAGGAAAACTCTTGAAGTGCCAATTCCTGCTAGACGATAAGTATTGTAGAATAAAAGGTTGGAGGGTTAGTGGCAGTAGGCTGCTTATATGTCTAAGAGGAGGAGCACGCTGCCCCTTTAAGTTAAGGTATCTAGCTAATGAAGGATATAGAGCTGAATTTGAAGTTATGTGGGCTATTGAACGCTGAATTATTGTGTTCTGCATGACTAAGTAAACTGCGCATGCCGTGATCTCAGATCTTCTTCCGTCATTCCCAGTCTCTTCATTAACTCTGTTATTATCGACTCTAGGAACACCATAGCAGATATCTCGAACAGAGTACCTAATGGAGCTAGCGGCTCATGTATTCCAAGAATCTGCCTAGAGAAGTAATCTGTTTCCTCTGAAATCTTCGTTCTTCCAGGGACAAACACTATATGATCAGCCAGCTCTCCAAGCGGAGAGTCGGGATGAGAGGTAACAGCAATTATTTTAGCTTTAACCTGTTTTGCCACCTGAGCAGTTGTAACTACAATTGCAGTTCTACCTGAACCCGAGATTGCAACTAATATGTCTCCCTCCCTAGCAGCTGGAGTTATTGTTTCACCAATAACATAGACATGGAAACCTAAGTGCATTAAACGCATCGCAAAAGCTCTAGCAACTAGACCGGATCTGCCAGCACCCACAACGAATACTGATCTATCACTTTTATATGCTTGAATCAAATAATCAATCATTCTCTCAACCTGATCGTAATTTAGCATTGATGGTAACTTTAGTATGTAGCTAGCTATTTGCTCAATGCATTTCCGCATTATCTCCAGTGGCAAAATATTCTTCCCCCACACCCGCCAACCTCTCTCAAAAAAGCTCTTAAAACTCTTTCCATTAATTATCAGCTAGGGAGATACCATGGAGATAGATGTTTCAGCTGAAGAAGTTACCTTAAAAGTGATAGTTGAAAACAGCGTTAAATTGGGACTCAAAAACATACTTGGGGCACACGGCTTCTCAGCCCTAGTAGAGGTAGTTGATGAAAAAGGAGTGGAGTGCAGAGTGCTTTTCGACACCGGACCAAATTATAGTGTATTAAGGAATAATTGTGAAGTAATGGGTATTGATATGAACAAAATAGATGCAATAGTTTTAAGCCATGGACATTATGATCATACTGGCGGGTTACTAGAACTATTAAATAAATTATCAAGAAAAGTCCCAGTTATATGCCATCCCGACTGCTTTAAGCCGAAATTTGTATCCAAACCCAAAATCAGGTATAATGGAATACCATTCGCGCTTAGAGACTTGGAAAATAAAGCGTGGATTATTTTATCGAGAGACCCACTTAAAATTGCTGACTCAATAATTACTTCAGGTGAGATCCCACGCAAAACTGCATTTGAAAAGATTAACAGAAATATGTTGACTATAGTAAATGGGAAACTAATCAATGATCAGTTACTCGATGATCAATCATTGATCATTAACTTTAAGAGGGGAGCAATAATCATTACTGGCTGCGCCCACGCTGGTATAGTAAACACCATTTTAAGAGCACAAGAGCTATTAGCTTCAAGCAAAATTGAAGCAGTAATTGGCGGCTTTCACTTAATATCCGCCAGCAATAGTAGAATAAGTGAAACCATAGAATACTTCAAAAACCTAAATATCAAAAGCATAATGCCATGCCACTGCACTGGAGAAAAAGCAATTCATGAAATGTATTTGAAAATGAAAGATAAAGTTAGAACAGTACATGCAGGAGATGTCATTAAGTTTGCTTAGAAGCTAATTCATCAAGCTTAACCTGTTTCGGTTCACTCTTAAACTCATCAAACTTGGCCTCGAAAAACCTAACGAGATCAAGACCCCTCTTCTTACCTATACCCTCAACTAGTGCTAATTCAATAGGTGAGGCATTAACTATCCTCTTTATGGACCCAAATCTCTTTAAAAGTCGCTCAGCGAGCTTTGGGCCTATTCCAGGAAAACTCTGCACCACAAAAAGCTGCCAGTCCCTCGTGCTTTCAAGTCTAGGCTTGCTCCTAATAACTATCCTCTTCCTTATAGCGGCTTGCTCATGCCTAGCAAATGCGTGGATTAACTCTGCGGTCTCACGCTCTGACAAAGTGAAAAACGTAGGCACATTATAGGCCATCCAAATAAATGCTATCGCCCCATACATTGCTTTTATTCCAGCCTTCAAAACTGAAGAGGCAAATCTGGGGTTACCCTCGATTATTAAAGCGGGTTTAGAGTAAGCCTCTGCAAGCCTATAAGCTTGATCGAATATCCTTCTATTACTAACGCTGTTTACAAAGTCTCTAATGCTTTTCCTCTCAATAGCGCAATCCTCTGAGATTACATAGTCACCAACGCTTAACTGTCTAAAAATAACCCTTACACCTAGCTCCCTCAAATATCGCGGTACATTGCAGCTCTTCTCCCGCTCATCAACTACTACTCTCACTTTACTTGCCACCCTTTCACCGAAGTTTTTTAGTAAAAACAGCTTAATAGGCTAGTGGCAGAGGTGAGAAAGAAAATTGCCTCAAAAATATTTTTGGCAGGGAAACATTGCATGCGCCGAAGGAGCAATACTTGCTGGATGCAAATTTTTTGCAGGCTATCCAATAACTCCAGCATCAGAAATAGCTGAGCACTTAGCTTTGAGGTTGCCGCAAGTCGGGGGAGTATTTATTCAAATGGAAGATGAAATAGCCGCAATAAATGCGGTTATTGGAGCAAGCTGGGCCGGCGCCAAAGCCATGACAGCGACAAGTGGGCCAGGATTTAGTTTAATGCAGGAAGGTGTTGGTTATGCATTCTTTACCGAAACACCTTGCGTATTAGTCGTAGTTCAAAGAGTTGGGCCAGCAACTGGACAGGCAAGTAAAGGAGCACAAGGAAACTTTATGCAATCAAGATGGGGAACTCATGGAGATTATGCAGCAATAGTATTGGCACCAAATTCGGCTCAAGAAATGTTCGATTTAACAATAGAAGCATTCAATCTATCCGAATACTATCGAACACCAGTCATTGTTCTAGCAGATGAATTAGTAGCACATATGGTTGAGCCAGTTGAAGTACCAGATAAAGTCAAAATAATTGAAAGAAGAAAGCCGAGAAGATTAGACGAATCCTTTTTTGGCTCAAAAAACCCCAGGGAAATACCGCCGATGCCTGAAGTGGGTTCAGGATTCAATGTCCTAGTCACAGGCTCCACACACGATGAACGGGGCTACAGATTTACATCTAACCCTGAAGTTCATAGAAGACTGATTAATAGGCTATATTGGAAGATAGAGGGTAGTGCAAGAGAAATTGTGAAATATGAAATTCAAGGAACTGAAAATGCAGAAATAGGTATAATTTCATATGGTTGTACCTCTAGATCAGTTTACGAGGCTGTTGAAAGGGGACTTAAACAAGGGCTTAAGTTAATACATTTAAGGCTAAAAACTCTATGGCCATTTCCGGATTGGGTTGTGGAGGAAATTGCAGATAAAGTTAAAGCAATAATTGTGCCTGAAATGAGTTTAGGGCAGCTATCGCGAGAAGTTGAAAGAGCAGTTCATGGTAAGAGCAGGGTTATTTTATTAAGTAAGGTGGGTGGAGGAGAACTCATAACACCCAATGAAATAATAGATGTAGTAAGGAGGCTTACATGAATGGAGCACTTTGCAGTTAAATATCTAAGAAAAGAACGCTTACCATCGCCGTTCTGTCCAGGATGCGGTAATGGCATAGTAATTAATTGCTTTATGAAAGCGGTAGAGGAATTGGGATTTAAGGATTTAACCCAATTTGTTTTCTGCAGCGGAATTGGATGTGCTGCATGGATCCCATCTCCGCACTTTAAAGCTGATAGCATACACGCGCTTCATGGAAGGGCAATTCCGGTTGCCATTGGCGTCAAGTTAATGAAACCTCATTTAAAGGTAGTAGTCTTCGGCGGTGACGGAGACATTGCAGGTATAGGGTTGAGTCATTTAATACATGCTGCTAGACGGAACATTGGAATAACTGTTATAATGGTTAACAACATGATTTACGGCATGACAGGAGGACAAGTTGCACCAACAACTCCGGAGAAAGCAATAACCACTACAACACCTTATGGTAACATAGAAAAGCCAATTGACGCAGTGAAATTAGTGGTAGAGGCTGGGGCAGTATATGCAGCTAGATGGACTACATATCATGTAGTTCAGTTAAAAAATTCGATAAAAAGGGCGTTAATGAAGAATGGATTCTCCTTCATTGAAGTAATTAGTCAATGCCCAACCTCATATGGGAGAAGAGCACGCTTCAAGTCGGCAGTTGAAATGCTCAATTGGTTTAGGGAAAACTCAATACCAATAAGTAAAGCAAAGAAAATGAAGATGGAAGATGTTAGGGGAAAGATTGTTGTTGGCGAATTCATAGATAGGGAGGAAGAAGAGTATAGTGAAAAATTGCATAAGCTCATAAATAAGGTGATGAAGCGTGAGAATTGAAATTAGAATATGCGGTTTAGGAGGGCAAGGCGTAATACTTGCAGGAGAAATTCTCGGATTAGCAGCAGTATTAGATGGGAAATATGCTGTTCAAACTAGAAGCTATGGATCAGAAGCCAGAGGCACGGCATGCAAAAGTGATGTAATAATTTCAAGTAAAAAAGTGCATTACCCGTTAATTGAAAAGTGCGATATTATGATAGCCATGAACAATCAATCACTCAACATTTACGCCCATAGCTTAAAGAAAAATGGTATTCTAGTTATAGATAGCGATTTAGTGAAGCATATACCCTCCGAAATAGAGGCTAAAATCTATGGAATTAGGGCAACAAAAATAGCTGAAGAAAAGTTTACCAGAATTGTTGCAAACATGATCCTGCTAGGTTTCACAGCAAAAATAACTGGTATTGTAACCTTAAGCTCGCTCGAGAAAGCTATTAGGGATAGGATTCCCAAGGCAGTAGAACTCAATTTAAGGGCAATAAGAGAGGGAGCTAGAATTGCAGAAAATTATATTTGACAATTTTAAAGGAGTATAGTTAAAATTTCCTTAAATAAACCTGCAATTACCTGCTCAACACCAAACACTTTTAGCAGTAAAAGTACTAGAAACATTGTTAGAGCAAAAATCATGAATAGGTAATCGGATCTCTTTAATTTAAGTTCTACTAAGCTCGTCCTTCTAGATGAAGCTCCAAATGCTCTTGACTCCATTGCCTCCGCAACCCTTATGGACCGCCTAATAGAGTTAACTATAAGTGGTACAAGTATTGGTACATAGTTTCTTAAACGCTTAATGAAGCTCCCCTTATCTAGCTCCAAGCCTCTTGCTCTTTGCGCATCAATAATTAATTGAGCCTCCCTCGCTAAGCATGGAACAAATCGTATGCTCATAACAAACGTAAGCGCAAACTCATAGGGTATTCCAAGCTTAATTAAAGCCTCTGATAGATCTTCGGGGTACGTTGTTAAGAAGAATATTGAAAATGATGCAATTATAACCAGAAAACGTAGGCTCATAGCTAAAGCCCTCTCCAAACCTGTTGCAAAATAATTTATCAAGAAAATTATTGCAAGCAGAAATATAGAACCCTGAATTGTCCTTACAAGTCTTCTAGTAACTTTAGCGAAATAGAACATGGGAAGAATGCTAATAAAGAGAAGCATTAACATTGGGGGGCTCCAAAACACCATAGATAGAATGAACATTAGAATTGAATAGAATAGCTTGACTCTTGGGTCCAGCCTATGGATAACAGTGTTTTTGCGCTCAAATTGAAAACCCTCTAGGATTCTCATAATCTTTGGCACCTCTCAATTATCCTTAATATTGCATCCCTTGCCTCCGATACCCACATAATGTCTTGAGGAACACCATAGTCTGAAAGCTTCCGAGCTAACTGAGTTATCTGTGGAAGCACAAGTCTTGCTTTCCTAACAAGGCCTGGATTAGTTAATACGCGTCTAGTGCTACCATCAGCTACTACTTTTCCGGCAGACATCAATATCACTCTTGGAAAGTTTTCAACTACAAATTCAACATCGTGGGTTACGACAATGATAGTCTTACGCCTCGACCATAGCAACTTCATTAGTTGTGCTAATTTTTCCTTCTGAGCATAGTCTTGACCAACAGTTGGTTCATCAAAAACTATTACATCTGGATCATAGCTCAATATGGATGCAATTGCAACTCTTTTTCTCTCACCACCACTTAATGCGAAAGGCGATTTATCCCTAAGCTGATACAATCCCATGAACTTTAAAACCCATTCCACTCTCTTCTTAATTACTTCCGCTGGAAAACCGAAGTTTTTAAGTGCAAAAGCAATTTCCTCTTCAACCGTTTCCGCAAAAAGCTGGTGATCCGGATTTTGAAATATTAAACCAACTCTTCTAGACAATTCAGCAACAGAAGCTTCTCTAGTATCAATTCCAAATACTCTGACATATCCCTTTTGGGGTTTGAGTAAACCATTGAAGTGTTTAATTAAAGTAGTTTTACCCGCACCATTTTCACCCATAATTGCAACCATCTCGCCCTGCTCGATTTTCAAAGAAACACCTCTCAAAGCTGGAATGCCATTGTAGCTGAACCATATGTCATGAACCTCAATCAACTAAATCACCTCTAACAAGGCTGTCCTAAACTCATCAGGTGTGAGAGGAACTCTCTTAAGTCTCAAATTAGATTTCAATAGTTCATTGTGTAAGCGTACAATTTTAGGAACACCAACACCAATGGCTTCAACCATGGGCTTAACTAGTACATCTCTTGGAGAACCATCAAGCAACACTCTACCCTCACACATGATGATAATTCTATCCGCCACTGGGGCTACGGCCTCCAATCTATGCTCAACGAGGACAATAGTCATATTTAGAGACTCCCTTAACCTAGAAAGTAAGTTCAAAACTTTTATGGCACTTTCGGGGTCCAAGTTAGCTGTTGGCTCGTCTAATACGAGTACTTTGGGTTTCATCGCTATGCATGCAGCTATAGCTACTTTCTGTTGCTCTCCTCCGGAGAGCTCATGGGGGGATCTATCTCTTAAGTGGGAAATGCCAACAAGTTCTAAAGCTTCATTTACCCTTGAAACTATTTCCTCTCTGGGAAGACCCAAATTTTCAAGACCAAATGCAACTTCTCTCTCCACTGTTAAAAGAAAAAGTTGTGATTCAGGATCTTGAAAGACCATACCGACACTTTTCGCTAATTTACTTGTAGGAGTTTCACGAACTCGCATGCCATCAACAAAAATTTCTCCAGATAGCTCCCCAGCATAAAAATGAGGTATTAAACCATTAATACATCTACATAATGTAGTCTTGCCACATCCACTTGGCCCAGTGATAACTACATACTCACCAGCTTCAATACTCAAATTGATGTCTATTATGGCAGGTTTATCTGAACCTTGATACTTAAATGTGACATGTTTAAACTCTATTATCGGCAACTCACTTAGCTCCCCTTTTATGGTATTACAATTTACTGGCCGAACTTTTCAAGGATCAATTTAATGCATAACTCTAAGACTTTCTCTGGATCGCCAATGCCATTTGCTCCAGCAGCAGTTGCATGCCCACCACCAGCACCCTGAATATAGACTCCTACTTTCTCCATTACATCTCTACCTAAATGGATTTTTGTTTGCTGATAAAATGAAGTCCTTGATCGAGCACTCACCCTCACCTCGGGCTTCTCTCCACCAGCCACGAAAACAACATCTGCACCTAAATCTATCAGCGCCCTTGCAGCTGAAGCTTCATATGAGCTTACATATGAAGTTACTACAAGCCATCCGTGAATTTTATAAATTTTAAGTCTCTGAGCAGCTTTCAGTCTAGCTATTTTTTCTGATATATCCATTGGTACTTGAAGCAACTTCAAGGCTTCAGCATGATTTGCCCCTTTATCAATCAATTCGGCAGCCACTCTAAAGGTTCTCGAGCTAGCATTTATAAAGCGGCGGGAATCGTAAATTATGCCCGTAAGCAGGGCTAGTGCCACCTTAGGATCTAGATCCACTTTCAACTCATTGAACATTAGATATATGAGCTCGCATGTTGAGGAGGCAGTCTCATCAGATATGAGTAATGAAGCCCTTTTGACAACATCACTATGAGGCCTATGATGATCAATTACAATCAATGGACATAAACTCTCCATTAAGGTATTTGAGAGAATTCCTAGCTGTGCGAAAGTACACGTATCAACTAGCACTATGATATCAGGCTCTTCAAGTTCATCATGAAAAACGATTCCACCCATATATTCAGCAATTCGCTTTGAAGGTAAGCTCACACCCTCCGGCGCTACTATATAGGTTTCGAGAGCGGGCACTATTTTCTTAAGCAAGTCTCTTAAAGCGTAAGCGCTACATATGGCATCGGGATCAGCATTATGATGGCATACTATTGCACATCTCTTAGGATTTTTCTTTACTATGAAATCTCTTAACTTTACACCGATCATGCTTTCTCAGCTCCCTCACCCTTTTCCTTATGGCTTCATAAGCCTCATTAACAGCTTCTCTAATGACTCCATCCAGGTCAGCTCCTTTATAAAAAGGTGACAACACTATATTAATATCAATATTAAACGTTACTAGACCCTCCCTAACAGCCTCAACCATAATATTCAAGTCCAAAATTGCTCTACGCGGTATATGCCTGAATATTACTTTTCTAGCAGCTGCTTCAGCCGCTTGACTAACAAGTATCATTTGGTCTTCAGATAAATAACTCGCGCCAATATCCTCTACTTCAGTTTCATCTTTCCGTCCAGACATGACTCCCTCATGCTGCACGAGTACCAGTTGCCGTTAATGATTTACTTATATCTCTCCTCAACTCTTCAAACTGCTTTCTAACCAAGCTTTCTTGCTTTTGTATTGTCTTAATTCTGAGCTCCAATGTTTCCTTCTTATCCTTAAGCTCATCGACTATTCTATCTTTGCTAACCTTAAACATCACGTAACCAGCAGTCTTATATATCTCGGCATCACTATCCAGCTTCTCAACTTGCTCCAATGCATGCTCAACTTCTCTTAATTGAAGCTCAAGTTGCTGCCTCCTAATGGTCAATAGCCTTAATTGCTCTTGCAGCTCCTGCAGCCTTATTAGCTTGTTTTCGAGTTCTGGGGGTATTTTTTCTGTCAATTCCATACCCCTCTCCTTAAGCTTTGAGCATTCAAACTTAATAATGTTTATCCCGATTTATTAGTAGTAGCTTCAATTAAGCTTAAAACTTCACTTAACGACAATATCCACCTTAAATAGGAATTAACTGCGGCCCTTAAAGCAGAGGTTGAATCAGCCTTAAAAGTTAAAAAGAGACAACTATGTTCCCTTTTCAACGATATGGTTACTCTCTGTGTTGGTTGGTTTTTCACTTCAGGCATCAAAGCTTGCAAGATTACTTCAGCTACTCTCTCACTCTTAAGTTGAAGCTTAACCTGCGCTTCCACCTTAAATTCAATTGCCATCACGAGACCCACGAGGTAAATGGAGATTTAAGATCAAGCCATGCACTCTTAACCCTAATTAAGGGACCCACAGGTACACCTTTAACGTCTGAAAATAAAAGAGTACAAAAACCAGCTTTACTTGCTTCTATTCTTAGAATAGATGCAGTTAATGGAATGCTATTTGCGTCAGTTGCTACTTTAGCTTTCAATGCGTATGACAGTTTATCTATGAAATCTCGATGGGCCATCACATAATCTCGACTACAAAGAATGAATATTCCACCAGCATTTATTCGCCTTGACTTATTAAATTCCCGTGTCAGCTTTATCCCAGCAATATTTATTGTCGGCGGTATTTCGATAAACTCGCTCGACGAAACCTTAAAAAACCTTATTCTACCCGGATTACCCTTATACACAGATACCAGTATTATTCTATCAGCACCCAATTCCAATGCCCTTAAAGCAACATCGCTTAGACTCATTTTTCCCCTATTTACTCTGATAGCATTAGGTAAAGCTACTTGAAGATCTTTGCAAAAACTTCTTGTTCTTCTCGTTGGTCTTCTGGATGTTGTTATCAAATACCTGTACCTCATAGTTCATCAGCTTACTTGACTATACCAGTGCTTGGAACATAAGCTCCACCAGCAAATGTATAGCCACACTTTTTACAAGTCCATATCCCGATACTTATGCGCCTTAACTTCCCCCTTGTACCACACTTGGGACACTTGTGCGGGGCTCTCATAGCCTCCTCTATTTCCTTAACCTTTTGCCTAATAGTTGATCCATACCTAGCACCAAACCTTCCGGCTATACCAACCTTCCTAGTTTTACCCATATTCATGCATCCTCCTTAGACTTCTTATAACTCTCATACGTAGTAAATAACAGTTTCCTTAGCTCTCTACTATTCTCAATTGCCATGTCCACAGCTTCTAACACTTCTTCAGGAGTAAATGTCCCTGGAAAGGCTTTTTGCATGGCGCATATCATGTCATCTTTCGTCACATAAATTGTCAGCTTTGAATCCAAGACTTCCTCTTCCTCAAGCGAGGGATCAACTAAAAGCGCTGATCCAAGCTTACCTATTGTGACGGATAGCGGGTAATCCCTTAGATTTAAGGAGTGCCTGTTTTCTGTCTTGATTACTTGATCTCCCTCTATTTTTACTTCAGGGATCTTTGTGTCCATTAATGCTGCTAGAGCAGCTAGGGAGGCAGCATCCATTAAATTACCACTGTGATCAAGAACATATATATCAACCCACAGAATCCACACTTTCTCCCCTGGAATTATACATAGTTCCTTTAAGTCAATGGCCTCACTCCTCCTAATACCTCTGTCTACAACTCTGGCTAACTCAATAGCATTTTCGTCTGGTGGGCCTGGTTCAAAAGATGGAGATGCCAGTGGTACGAATTCAGCGTTAACCATTAAAACGCCTTCATTGGGAGTATCAGGAAAGGGTTTTCCAATTTCAGCTTTAACACCAACCATGACATATGTATTTCCAATTTTCACGCCAGCAGAGCCATCAGCTCTCCCAGCAACACCAAACTCTATTGAAACTTTCCTAAAGTCCTTTAATCCCCTACCGTCAATTCGCATGCCCTTTGATGCTAGATCAAGCATGTAGTTTCTATTTAATGTGGCAGTAACTTTAGTCACCATCACGCATCACCGCTCCTCAGAGCTCAAAGTCTCAAATTTTTTCCTTAAAGCATTTTTCTGTAGCTCATATATTTTTTCGCAAGCTTCAATTGCCATCTTCAACGCCTTTTCAAACTCCTCTCTAGTTAGCTTACCATCAAGCTGGAGCAGCGTAATGCACTTTTTGCTGGGCATGTATGCTACTGGCATGTCGACCTCTCCATACTTATCCTCTAGATCGCATAGATCAACTACTAGTTTTCCGGCTACTTTACCGACGGCACATGCAGCTACTAAATCTTTCATTGGAATACCTGCATCAGCCAAAGCAACTGAAGCTGCTGTGACACCAGCACACCTAGTTCCACCATCAGCTTCAAGAACCTCTATAAACACGTCAATAGCAGTTCTTGGAAACTTATGCAATAGCAAGGCAGGCTCTAGTGCTTCTCTAATAACCTTCGAAAGCTCTATCTCTCTTCTTGACGGAGCTGGTGATTTGCGCTCCTCAACAGAGAAGGGGGCCATGTGGTATCGACATCTTAAAAGCGCCTTATCTGGTAAAGCTAAATGTCTTGGATGAAGCTCCCGAGGCCCATAAACAGCAGCTAACAACTTAGTTTTCCCTTGCACAATATATGCCGAACCATCTGCATTTGCTAGCACGCCGACCTCAATTTTTACGTTCCTTAGTTCATCGGGCTTTCTACCATCAACTCTCAAACCACGTTCATCAATTAAGACTATTTCCTCACTCATGATGGCTAGCCCCTTGAAATTCACTAAACTTAAAGCTAAATCAGCTTAATAAATTTGGAGTTGAAAAAATACTTATCTCTTAAACTATTTAAGCTTATTCTTTTCCTCCTCAATCATTTTTCTCACCCTTTCAGTTAATCCCGGGAAGTGTGCTTCAGCCTCGATCTTCTTTATTGCTCTCACAGCTATGTCTTCATATTCTGGTCTAGAGGCGGATATCCATATTCTCCCATTTTGTCCAACAATTACTTGGCATTCAAGTTCCTTCTTAATCATATTTATCATGGAGCCCTTCCTACCTATAAGCCTTGGAATCTTAGTTGGAGATATTTCTATTAATCGGCCACCCGATAATTTTCCATAACCTTTACCCTTTGTAGTTAGCATTGGATTTCGAGTTCTATCAAATATCATAACTTCCCCCACAATTACATCCCCAACATCAAAATACTTTCTAATGTTTTCCTTAGCTGGATCTATGGGTTTAGGTAATGCATCCACTACTTGCAGTGTTGCGATGTAAGGCGAGTTTATATCTACTTGCCAGCTCGTAGGAGAGTAATCTGTAATTACACCAATAACTACATCACCTACACGCGGAACATAACACCCTTTAAGAGCAATTACGCTCACAACTTTATTTCTTATCTCAGCTAAACCTATAACAGCTGAGAATATTTTATCGTCCTCCTTATAGGTGTTAGCACCAGCTTCATACTTACCTTCAGCTAGTAGTTCACCCGGAAGTACTATTGCCCTTCTGCTAACGTGAATTGGCAAACTACTTCCTCCCACTTCCGCTAATGATTTCAACTTGAGCTTGACCTTTAGTTAGCTCATTAACCTTAGTGATGAAGGCAGGCTGAAGACCAGCAGGCATTTCAACTTCACAAAGCCATGAGCCATCATTTAACCATTTAGAGAGCTTTATACTTCCAAACTTCAACAACACGCCATATGCTTTTCCAGCAAATGCCGGAGGAATTCTCACTCTTATGATTACGCTCGCCATTTTAAGAGGCAACACCGTTCTCAATGCCTTTATCACGCTTAAAGCCTGCTCCTCAACATCTTTAAATGGATCTATTGCGACGCCTACTTGTTCCATTGCGAGTTCAATCCTTTTAGGTGGATGAGGAAGGCCAGTCTTAGGATCCACGCAATTCCTAGAAATGAAGTTAATTATTTGCCGTTTCTTCGCTTCAATCAATTCCTTGCGCTGCTCAGCAGTTAACTGCAGCTCGCCTCTCTTAATTATTATTTCAGCGATCTTATATGGATCATCAGTGCCGAAGATCTTTATTAGCGACTCTTCGGAAGCTTTGAAACCCTTCTTAGCATCCCTATAAACTATGTCACTTATCAAAAGCTCCCTTAAGTCAACTTGCCTACCTGACTTAAGCTTCCATGCTAGATCGGGATCAACTAGGATTTCGAACTTCTCTCCTCTTATAGAGTACCTAGCTATTACTGCCTTTCTCTTACTCAACTTCCTACCCCTCTAACCTATTTTCTTAAGCCACTCTGCTATCTCTTCATCTGTTAACTTCCTAAATTTACGCTCCTTAACATCTACAATACCAATTTCGAGCTTTTCAGGCTCCAATGCTCCTTCAACTACGGGTTTTAATGCTTTTATCGCGAGCACTATAGCCTCATCAAGCGACATATTAGGTTTGTAGTGTTTTTCAAGAAAATCGGTGACGGGTTGACTTCCAGCCCCTATGGCTCTAGCTAAGTAACCAGCATATGCACCGCTCGGCTCAGTCATAAATAGTCTTGGACCATAATCATCCACTCCAGCTATTAATAAAGACACACCAAAAGGCCTAACTCCGCCATGCTGCGTATATAGCTGCATTAAATCACTTATTCGCCGAGTAAGCACTTCAACATCTATTGGCTCATCATATAATAACCTATTTATTTGAGCCTGTGTCCTAGCTCTATCTATCAAGACTCTAGCATCTGAGGGTATTCCAGCATAGGTAATTCCAATATGCTCATCAATTTTAAAAATTTTTTCAATAGAACGAAAATCAATCAACGGAAATATCCTTCTCTTTTCAGCTATCAAAACTACACCTTCAGAACACTTGATCCCTAAAGTAGTGAAACCCTTTCTTACAGCTTCCATAGCATATTCAACCTGAAAAAGCCTACCATCAGGAGAGAAGATCGTAATAGCCCTATCATAACCCATTCCAGGTGGTGTAAACATTTAATTCACCTCCAACCATTTCCCTTCCCATAATCCAGTTACTTTCTGGAACTATTTAAAGCAATAAACTTTGCGCCATATATTTGTAGTACGGAAATTCTGACAGTAAAGCCTAATAGAAGGTCAACGAAAAGATGGCTATTGAGAGATGAGCTGAAAATAACTTTAATGATTATGTTTCTAATTCATTAGCTATTGGAAATTAAAGTTAGTGTTGGGGTCGGTTCGTCGCATATACACCAGGGACATTTCCAATCTCGGAGAAAAATAGTAAAACAAAAAGTGAACTACGAGAAACTGAAGATCTGTTCGAGAGTAGGTCCTTTGAAGAGTTTGAAGAGATTGTGGGAATCAGTTCACTCATCAATAAACTATATAATATACATAGATGCGTATGGCATATACGTCATGCTTTATGTGCATATATAAATATATATTGTTCAAAACCATACACAGAAATTGGACCGGGAGGATCTCCCGCTGGCCTGCGGAGCCATCTGTCGTCACCGGTTCAATCATCAATCAGCTAGCTCAGAACTCTTTATTTGACTCGGATCCTCCCGGTCCAGTACTCTCTACCCATTTTTCGTACAGGTTATATTTATATGCTCAAAACAAGAGAAACATTTTTGTTATAGGCTTTAAATAGTGTTTTACCCTTTTTACTAAAGGGAGTTTGTGAATAAGGAGTATATCCGCGGTTTCGAAGACGCCTTAGAATTAGCTCTCATAAAAATCAAAAACCTAAAAACAATAGAAGAATGCAAAAAAGAAATCAAATACCTACTAAGCCTAGTCAAAGAAAAGAAATACGAATACCTAGAATATGAATTAAAAGTCCTACATTAAATGAAATCAAAATATGAACAATCTTCATGTTCCTTGCTTCAAGATTGGTGTTTTATTTTCCTTAAACCAGTAATTTCATGATACCACCATATGTAGATTGCTACAAAAAACGCAAGAAATGCTATTAACGTAAATCTAAGTGCTGTAATTATCGTGTTTAAGTCCAGTATCTCTAATTTAGCTGTAATGAATACTCCGAATAAACCCAAAATGCCTAAGAATACTTGCACTGTTGTCTTAATCAATATCTCTTTAAATCTCATCATGTACTCTTCATAGCTCATTCTGATCACTCTTCCTTTTTCATCTTCATCCAATTAACATAACATGTAATCAGCATGACTAGCAGTAGTGAGGAGAGCGGAAAACCAATTATAATAGGCAATCCACCGATTAAAACTAGATATATTGTTCCAGCAAGAAAGCTTGCAAAACCAATAACTCCTCTCTTATAGAATGATAGGAAATATCTTCTAAGTTCGCTTTCAGAAACAGTACCATATACGAGGGATGTACGTATTTCATTAAGTTCTTTTTTCAATATTTCAATTTCACTTCTGAGATTTTTGAATAATAAAAGAGCTACTTGTTTAGCTAGTTTATCTAAATGTTCAGGACTGATTTCAAATTTCTCATAAATGCCAATGACTTGTCTACTGGCCGAGAGCTTTTTATAGAAATTAGATTTATTTAGGTCTATTTCTTCAGTCATTTTCTCTCCTCCTCAAGAGTTCTTCTAAAAACATGAGCATTAATATCTCCTGAAACCTAGTAACATAAAAGAAATTAATCCAGCTACCACTAAGTGGTGTTCCCTTTTGTGCTTGATAGTACTCTATTGACTTCTTGTCTTTTGCCTCTATTTCTATATTTATCGAAGCAACACCATCGCCGATTGGTAAAATTAATCCATTAAATAACTCTAGTTCTTCACCTTTACGGATCATCGGGCATTCTTTAACTCCAATTTCAGTGATTGGTCTATTAAATCCATGAATAGAATACATTATTGTAAATTTCTTTATTTTTCCACCTGGAAAATCATTATCCCCAATATTTTTAATTCTTACGATCATTCTTGCAGGCACACCTCTAATAACCTCATTCGATGTCAAAAATTTCTTTATCCGATATTCGTATTCGTTTTCAAGAGCGGGTTCTAACTCGAAGGTAATTAGTAACTTGTGAAAACCATTCATGTTATCCCTCCATGATCTTTTCAATTTCAACTAAAAGCTCAGCAACTTTTCGGCCTCGATCAGTCAAGCTGATCAATCTTCTACGGGGAAAATCCTTCTCACGTTCTTCAGAAATTAAACCTAGCTGAATTAATCTTCTGAGGGCATTATATATGGCATTCGGACTTGATTTCGCTCTTTCAACAATTATGCTTACTGGAATTTTATCTTCCCTTGCCAGAACCAGCAAAACTCTGATCATATGTTCGTTTAGCAAATTTATCACTAATTCTATGTATTACATATAGCGTAATTTCAAATTATTTAACGTCTTACATACTATATAAAGCGTATAGCTTAAATACGTGTTTCGTTATATGTTTTATGTAGAGTGTAAAAGGTGGTGAATATGCCTAGACCTCGGGCACAGGACGTTGTTGTTATTGATGTTCGTTTACCTAAGCAACTTCTCGAGGAGTTTGATGATTGGTGGAAGAGAGAGGGGTTTGTGAGTAGGACTGAGGCAATTAGGCAGGCCATTAGGGAAATTATGAGAATTAAGCGATATGAGGAGGCAATTGTATGAAGAGGCCTCCAAAATGGCTGATGGATTACTGGAAGGCTGAGGCAAAATGGCTTGATGATGATCCTGATCTTATTGAGGCAGAGCTAGAAGCTATAGATGATGAAATGACTGGAGATCCAATGGAACCACCATACTGGACATATGAAGACGAAGAGGAGGCTTCTGAATGACTTCTCAAAAAGTTAATAGTGTTAAGGTTTCGCCGGACCAGCTCGTTAGTATGCCTCCTTTGACTTTTGATCAAACATTGGATTTATGGGAGCAGAATTTGCGTTTTGATTTTATAGTTGGCGGCCCAGCTTTAAGGGTTCAACTTACTTTGGATCGTCGCCACATGTATCATCGAAAGCTGAGCAGACCAGTAGCTTACTTTCATATCAGTGATACTGGTTTACTTTTAGATCTGGCCAAGCAAGCCTTAGCTGCAGCTGCAGTATTAGCATTATATCCAAGAACTGATGCCTTGCCTCCAGATACGTTCGAAGTTACTAATGCTATTGATTCAGCATTAAATTTGATTCGATCAGACATCATTCACTTGACTTATATTTATTTAAAGAAAGTAAAGGAACGCGAAATTCAATTAAAAACCAAGAAGCTTTTGAAGGTGAAAGCATGATTGATCCTGATGAGCTTGAGTTTTCTTTAAGGTTTCTTGTTAATCATGTTGAAGTAATTAGCAAGCAATTATACGAAGTTCAAAAGCAAATTAGAGATCTTCAGAGACGTCTTGATGAAATTCATGATCTTCTCAGGACTGTTAGGAGTGTGATTATATGAGGTTTTCTAGATGTTTTTGGTTTAGATCCCAGTTTCCTCCATTTTTCGTTTATAAAAAGAAGAAAGGGGAGGTGGGCAAATGAGTTTTTCATTACCTAGGTATTTGATTTGTCTTTTGTCGGTTTATAAGCATGGTAAAGTTAGGGTTGATGAGAGGAGGAAGCATGGCTTTACGATGAACGATGTTTACATGCTCCAAGCATACGGTCTAGTTAAAGTTGAAGAGGGTTTCATAGAGCTAACTGAAGCCGGCCTGAGAGTCATCAATGAAATAAAGAGCTACCTTGAGGGGTGAACTTTGATTGAGGGTTGTTGAGATTTATGTTGAACGGTTGAAGAGCTATGGTGATTATAGTAATAGGAAGGTTGGGTTGAGGGCTATCCTGGATGAGGGTGAGGATCTTAGGGAGGCGTACTTGAAGCTTGCGGGGGAGTGTGAAAGTCTACTTGAAATAAAGGAGATTGAAGCTAGAAGAGAAGCTGTCGAGCAGCAGCTCAAGTATTATGAGGAGAGGAGGAGGGAGCTTGAAAAAGCTAGAGAAGAATTTGAGCAAATTAGAAGTGAACTTTCAAAGAGCCTCAGAGACCTAATCGAAACACTAGAGAAAATAGAGAGATTAGCTGAGGAAAAGCAGCTCAAACTCTCAGAGAAAATCATCGAGAAGCTCAGATCAATAAGAAGAGCACTAGGCTACTACGACTGCGATCCATAAGGAGTGATGTAAAGTATGAAGTGTGATTATTGTGGTGGTAGGGCTGACTACACGATTATTGATCGCGATAAAGTATTGCATCTCTGCGAGGAATGCATTAAATCCTATCTAAATATCGTTCCAAACCCTAAGCACCCATCATACTGCTTCTTAAATAAATGTTCATGTGAGGGATTGTAATGCCTCGCACAAATGTTGAGTATGCTACTGATCAGATCACGGTGTATCGTAGCTGTCCTTATGATTGCAAGTATTGCTGGGCTAAGCTTCCCCTCTTCAAGTATAGAATTGCTAGAGGTATGTATGATCCGGTTGAGGAAGCAAAGAGATACTTGAAAGTTAAGGGTAAGAGGACTATTGTTGTTAGCTTCACTACTGATCCCTACCCGCCTATTGAGTTTGAAAGTAATCGTACTAGAAAGGTTCTTGAGGTTTTAGCTTCGAGTCACCATAAAGTTATGATTTTGACTAAAAATCCATGTCTAGCTTTAAGGGATATTGATGTCATGCTTAATGGTAGTGCTGAGTTCTGGCTTGGAACGACAATAACTGTTATACCTGATAGCTCCGCACGCATGTTTGAACCTAAAGCTCCACCACCATCGCAGCGCATAGCTGCAATTAAAGCAGCAAAGTACCTTGGCTTAAAGACTTGGATTTCAATTGAACCAATAATTCCCTACTACACAAACATATACGAGATCATTTATAGAACAAGAGATTTCACAGACTTCTACGTCTTTGGAGCACTAAACTACCCAACACAAACATTAGGCAAACAATTTAAGAAGCACTTAAAAGAATACTACAAAACAATCTTCAATATATTCAATTTAAAGAAGCCACATTTCATAAAGAAGGAGTTAAGAAAATACCTCACATAGCAATGGGTGCTCGGCTTTGAGCACCCTAAAGGTTTTTCTTACTCATAATTTGAATCAGTTTGATAGGCCTCCAGTTCATGTGCTTTTTGATGATTTAATGTTTAGTGTTGAGGTTTGCTATAGTAGTGCTAGGCGATTTGTGAATTTTAGGAAGTCTTTGAATGTTAGTCGGTTAGCTTATGATAGTGGTGGCTTTGCATTTCTGCTCGGGAAGATTAAGCAGCCTCCAAATCCGCTTAGGACATGTCAAATCTATAGGCTGCTAGGATATTGTGATAATGATTTTTTGATTCAGCTGGACTTGCCTCCGCAGTATTACATGTCTAAGCGTGATAGGCTCCAATTGATTAGGAAGAGTGCAGAGTTTTACTGGATCATGATTAATGAACTTAAAACTAACAACTTGCTCGGAGTAGTTCATGGGTGGACTGAAGATGAGCTAGAATTATCTCTTGAGCTTTTAAATGATCCAGATCGCCTGTGTCTTGGCGGAAACCTATCTACAATGAAAGTTTATGCTCACGATTATATTCAGAAGAGCATTGCCCTTGGAAGCTACAATGTGAAGGCTGTACTGCCTGAGAAGCCAATTGCACTTGGAAGCTATGCCAACACTAAAAACAGCATTGCATGGTCAAAGAGGAAAAGCCATGTTTTCAAGAGGGTTCCAAGGGATGTGGTTTATGATAGGCTAGCTACTGCAATGAATATGCTTAGAGATGATCATGAAGTATTTGTCCTAGGCGGCTCCGGCCCGAACACCGTCCACCTACTATTTTTCTTGGGAGCGCGCTACGTTGATGGAGCTTCATGGAGATTAGCTGCAAAGCTATGGAGAATCTACATTCCACATTTGGGAGAGTTTTCTGTTGGAAAGAAGAGGATCGCGAAAAGACTCAATGATCGCGCGGTCAGCGTGATGAAGGATTATTTCAATAGCTCACCGCTAAACTCCATGTCATTTAGCGAGTTCTTGAAGAAAATATCTTCGGAGTCCGGGGGATTCGAGCTTAGAGCATTATGGAATGCCTATGCACTCAAAATTGAAGAGCAAATAGCAAATGAGTACGCCAATGACCCAGACAGATACTTCACCTACTTAAGGAAAAGATGGTCCAACAGCCCATACTGGCGCAAAATACTCGACTTCACATGGAAACGCATCAAGCATCCATACGTTCAATCAAAACTTGATATTTTCCTCAAGGTGAACTAGCAATGCCTAAAAGAACTGATGTACAGTTATTGAAGAAGCTCAAGGATTATGTTAGTGATGGTTGGCGTGTTAGGATTAAGCGTATTAAGGGTAGATTATATGTTTATGTTCGTAAGTATGATCGCGCTCTTAAGAAGAAGATTGAAAGATATGTTGGCTCAATAACTGAGGGTCAGCTTGAACTTCTTAAACATGAGTTACACCCCAATTCATGTTACCCCCCAGTTACCCCCCAGAAGTTACCCCCCAAAAATTCCACTTCAACTGGAGAAAGCCAATCCACTAAACACACGAGATCAACATCAGAGAAAGCCAGGAGAGAGGAGATTTCTAGTGGTCATGACAAATGTAAAGTTCCAGTGGAAAGTGAGGTTGGGCAAGAGGGGGTTGGGGGTAGTTGCTTTCTTTTGGATAGTTTGTTTGGTGGTTTTGTTGATGAGTTGAGGGTTCATGGTTTGGTTTTGGATTGTGGTGTTGTTGAGGGTGCGTTTGGTCGTTGTGGGGGTTTTGGTTATGTGTTTAGGTTTAGGGGGAATTTGAGTCATTTTGAGCGTGTTTTTAGGTTTGGTGATGGTCGTTATTTTAGGGTTAGGGTTTATAGGAATGATAGGGTTCGTGTTGAGGTTAATTGTTCTGGTAATCCGTTGGATGATGATGGTCTTATTCTTCTTTATTCTTGTATTTGTGGTGAATTGTATCGTTTGAATGATTTTCGTTTTGTTGATCCTGATCAGATTAGAGTTTTGTATTTAGAGTTTAATCATGATAATGGTTTGGTGAGCTATAATTTCGATAAGTCTTGCATAAATACTGTTACTTTTAAATCGTTGACTGGAGCTTTCCTACGCTACTATAAGAGTAAGAGGAGACTTGAAATCGGCGGCCCAGCATCTGAAGCCATAAAACTTAAAGAAACACTAGCAATAATGAGCGGAGGAATGAGCTTCTACATTTTCCAACAAATACTATCACAATTCATGCAGAATATGAAGTTAATTGAAGAACTAAGAAGGGAGATTGAAGTTCTTAGAACTCAATATGATGATCTTGTTGGGAGATTGAAGAAGGAAGATTTCAAAGTAATATTTCCTAAACCAGTTAAATCTGATGGCGTTCTACTTAAGTTGAATGTCGATTCTCCTGGACCGGGATCCTCTCGTTCTAATCATGAGTTTGGGCCGGCGATTGTCGATCAATCTAAGGTTTGTCCCTACTATAGGAATAATGGTTGCTGCGCAAATGTAAGTGGCTATGCAAGCTATGTTTCTTCACATATCCGTGAAAAATACTGCCTAGGCAATTATGCTGAGTGCTGGGTTTACAAGTTCCATGTAGAGAGGGAGAAGCAGTGATCTTAATGGGTTATGGCTTGGATAGGAGGATGCTGTTGAAGCCGCTAATCCACCTACTATTAGTCTTCTTCAATTTAACTCATCGTGAAGCCGGCCCACTCCACGAACTTCGCTATTCAAACCGTAGATTTGAGGTTAAAGTGGTAATTCGAGTTTCAGCAAGCAGAGTTGAAATAGCAATTTACTCGTCTAGCTATGATTATGAGGATCAAATAGCGAGTTTCATAGTTAAGTTTCTAGGTGAAGCATCATTCATAGTTAAGGCCTGCCCGAACATTGTGGAAGTGATAGCATGATCGCGGGGCTCCCTTTACCCTGTTTAATGAAGTTTGCCCAGCTAATCTTGATTCTAAAGTGTAAATTCTATTTATTGGGATGTGGACAGCATGTCCACGATTTACGTTGACAGCTCTGTCAACGTAAATTACGTTAGGAACCTGATTTCCAGGCTAGTTGAGGCCGGCGTCTCTAAAAGCGAGATTGCCAGGTTGCTTGGTGTTGATAGATCCACGATCTATAAATGGCTTAAGGGAGATAGGACTCCAACAACAGTTGAACTTTGGAGACTGGAAAAACTATTTGACTTGTTTGAGGATAGGTTGGTGGACAGCTATTTTAGCAGAAATCATGGTGGGCCGCCATCAAACTTCTTCAGCTTTAAAGTAACCCAGATTCCAGAGGAGATCATAAAGAGCTTTGATGGAAAACCCGTATCTAAAAGAGAATTGAGAAGACGCCTAACAAACGTCAAATCAGCCCTCAGTAAATGTGAAAGCAGAGTTCTCAGAGAGAGCCTTGCAAAACTTACATGGTTTGCTGGCATTTTCAATATAACCTACAAAGTTCTAATTGACGATGCAGCGCTAATCATAAGAGAACACCTCAAAACACATAAAGTGAAAAGAAAAGAGACGGGAGAACTAGCACTAGCAGCCCTGAGAATAGCATCAGCAAGAATAGCATATAAAATCGACACTCAAAAGATAAGCTTGATGATTAGGGAAGAATTAATAGACGAAGAAACATACAAAAAATATCTAGCTGAACTAGCAAGGACTTTTCTATGAGTTGCTAATTGTATACAGTTGATACAAGTACAGTAATAATATGAAGCTTTCCATGAGTATATCTACATAAGTGTCTCTGCAGTTTTATGATCTCTAACTTCAGTGCCCTTTTATTTTCATAGATAATTTTGTTAGGTAATATAGCTTGGTTTTTCACTTGTAGCTTTTTTAGGAATTTTTATTTCTCCGAATTTCTTTTCATATTCCTTTACGTGTCGCATCAACCATTCAGCAAAACTTTTGGCCTGGAAAGGATCCATTAGAAGTCTGCATTTAATAACTCTTTTAACATATATTTTTCTAGCATCGGGTGGGATGGATTTTAAGGCTTCATCAGCAACAATTTCATCAGTATAAATGACTGCCTCAAAGAATCCTGGTCGATGGCCACCAAATACTCCGCTAACTATTATTGTCTTATATTGAGGATCCTTTTCAACCTCTATTTTGGGTGGCTTCTCAGCGTCCAAGATATCACCATGAAGGTATACTCAAGCCCCTATTTCTATTTTGTGGGGAGTGGTATTGCGTTCATGCTCCCAAGATCATGCGAGCATGAGTCGAGTTATGCTCGTTTCTGGTACTGCTAGGTTTGATAGGGATGGTAATTTGATTTTGAATTTGAGTAGTGGTGAGTATAGTCCGGTTTTGGTTATTGAGGGTGTTGCCCGTATCCCCGCTTTAAGTGTCACGAGCATTGTTGTTAGTAATCCTAATGTTCGTTATTGGGATGAGGAGCCTAGTGCTCAGCAGGTTACTTTGCATAATGTTCCTAAGAAGATTAGGAAGCTTCTCCGAGGCAAAATGGTTAGGGTTATTGTTGAGGTGATTGAGCATGAGAAATCCTAAAACCACTCATTTTAATTTAATTATGTTGTTTTTAATTTTAATTTTATTTTCAGTTGGCTCTGCTGTTCGATTGTCTGCAGCCCAGAGCGAAAGTGAAGTAGTGGTTATTCCAGTTAAGATTACTCTTTTAGTTCCCGGATCCTTAACCATTGTTTTTCCTTGGACTGATAATGTGACTGCTTCAGCCAGCTCTGTTAAGCACAGTAAGTATGCTTTAATTGTTAGGCAGAATTATGTTGTCTTTACTACTAATGCGACTGACACCTTCAAAATTAAAGTAGCAGTTTCTTATCCAGCTGCCAACTTACATGATTTTTCAGTTAGAGCTTACAGTCATAATGCTTTGAGCGACTACTACATTTCCTTTAAGCTTAACTGCTCAGCGGTGATTTTTGATGTTGATTTGACTACTGCTCCAGCTCCCAGATATCCGTCGGCCCAAGAGATTGCTGAAGCTCAAAGCAAGTATGTGGCTGGTCTTCTTGAGCAGTTGGCTAATTCAACTGAGAGAAAAGTTTACAGCAAAGTTCAAAGTCTTCTTGAAAACTATACTTCAACTTTCAGGAGGGAATTTGGTAAGCGTGTGAGTAGTATTGAGGGGCGAGTTGCTGATCTAAGTAAGCATGTTTTTGAAGCTGAAAAGTTGATTGAAAAAGTTAGTAGGGAGGTTAAGGATCTTAAAGGTGCATTTCAAATTTTAGTTAAGAAGCTTGATGAGGAAATTTTGAAGCTTAAAGCTGTTTTGGAGAGCTTTCAGGTCAATACTTGGATGAGCATTGTTATTGTGAGCTGTGTTTTTGTTGGAGGCATTCTTGGTGCGGTTAGGCTAGGCGGTGAGCGTGGGCCGGTGATTGCTGAAGTAACTCCTAAAGGCTTGAAGAAGCCTTTAAAGAAAGCTTCCGGCAAAAAGAAAGCTAAAACTGAAGCTGAGAAAGTTGAAAAGCAGAATTTAGCGAAGAAGCTTATTCCAGTTGTTGTGTTTGCAGTTGCAGCTTACTTTTTCATTATTATTTTGCTTTCGTGGGGGGTTTAGAGTTTCATGTATTTTGCAGCTTTACTTTTAATTGCTTTGCTCAGCAGCTTGATTTTCGGTTTCTTTACTGGATTTATTCAAATGTATTATGCTAAGTATCCCGTTCCAACATTCCTGGCTGTAATTTCGGATTTGATTTTGGCTTCATGGCTTTACGGTAATGTTAGACCTGGCTTTCGGGGACGTCTTATTGGTTATCAGTTGTTTTATGGTTTTACTGAGCGTGGTGTTTATCGTAGGTTTGATGGAATACTGACTGATATTAGCCACTTTTTGAGTGAGCCTGCAATTTCAGCCTTTAAGGCTTTGGCTCTTGATGATTTGAATGAGCGGTTAAAGGATAAAGCTCTGCCTCAGTCTAGGCGTGAGCATTTAGAGAAGGTTAAAAGTAGGCTCGAGAAGCTGAAGGCTTTGGACCTGCGCACTAAAGTGAGGATTTATGGCTGCCGTAGGGATTTTGTCAAGCATATTTGGGTTGTCTTGGCCGATCGCAGCATTGAAGAATATAGCATTCCTTCATGGAGGATAACATTTACATTTCCATTTGGCTTTTTGAGGCGTCAAGCTGTATTTGGGATAAGATATGATATTCGGGGATGGGTTAAAGTCCATCCCTATGGTAAGTGTAAGGTTCATATTTTCATTCCAATGATAGATCCGGCAAGTCAAGATTTTCAGGCTAAGCTTGCTGTTCTTGAGCCTGTTGAGCGTGAGGCTATTGCAGCTATTGGCTCGAGCATTATGTCGGCATTGTATCTTAAAAGTGAAAATCGGCAGCTTAAGAAAGAGCTTCGGGCGATGAAGAAGCGGCACGATGAAATGACTAAGGAGCTCGCCAGGATGGCTAAGGAGCTTGATGCGGCAAGGACTGCTGCTAGAGCTCGGCTACTCATTCCTCCAAGTGAGGAGGAGGCTAGGCTTCTAGGTTATAAGCCTCAGGCTGCTAGGTACTTTGAGTTGGCTATTTCCATGCTTTTCAGTCAGCTTGTTTGTGGAGCTATTTTAACTAGGATGTTTAGTTTGGATCCTCTGTTGGCTGCTGCTGTTGGAACTGTTGCCGGCCTGTTTGTGTTTCAGGTTTTCACTAGGAGCTAGGGGGGAGATTTATTGAGCTTTATTTTAGGGTATGTTGATCTTTTGAAGAGGGAGATTGATGATCTCAATAATAGGGAGAGAATGGCTGATCAGCTATTGGATGAATTTGTGAAGTTTTCTTCTTCAGATAAGTTGTTTAGCTGTCCTGATGAGTTTTACTTTAAGCTCTATAGTGTTCAGAGCCTCTTGGGCGATTTCATTTCATTTCTCTTGAGGCTTGAGAGCAGCCGTCCTCAAGTTGAGCTGCCAGTAGTTGAGAAGGTTCCTAGGAAGAGGAAAGGTAGATTGTCGAGGCTGCTGGAGAAGTTGAGGAAGAGCGTTCAAGTTCAGGTTAAGCCTGGGGCTCCGAGCAGGGCTCCAACTATTGAGTATGGCCGCAAGTTGCTTGAGCGCATAGATCACCTATTGTTTGAGTATAGGAATGCACTTTACTTGATTCAGTATCAGGATGCTCCTGAGAGTAGGGAGAGAGCTGAGTTCCTCAAGCTCATGTATCAGAGCTACATTGCAGATTTGGTCAGCGACATTAAGAGTTTTGTTAAGGCTGCTATTCAGCTGAGGCGTAGTGAGGTGGAGAAAACTCTTGAGTCGATCATGAAGAGCTTGGTGAAGGGGTGAAGCTTTTATGAGTGCTATTGAATTGCAGCACTTATTTGAGGAGGCGTTGTCCAGGCTGGCTAGGGGGGATTTTAACTCATTTATTGGCAGTGCTTCTCGGTTTTCAAGTATGTTTGGTTTAGATTTGGATCCCAGCATGTTCTTCTATAAGGCTGCACTGCTGGATAGGAGTGTTGTAAGTAATCCGCTTACTAGAATTGAGTTTTCAAATCATGTTTTGGGTAGGGTTCTTGTTTTTCGTGATGAGTTGGCTCTTGAAGCTTGTAGGTTGAGGGCTGAGGCTTTAAAGGCGGCCTATCAAGTCATGCTTCATGTTGTGGAGAAGATTGAGGAGCTTTTCCACTCCAGTATTTTGAGGATCGTCAGCTTCTGGATATTGCGTGATATTCGTGTTGGAGAGGCTTTTGTTAAGGCTGAGACTACTGAGGAGTTCAGTATGCTTGGCAGTATTCTTGCTAAGTGTTTGCTTTGTAAGATTCCTTTGAAGGAGATTTCGAGTTTGATTGAGGATGCCTTTCAAGTTTATGGTTGTGGTCAAGCTTTGAAGTATGCTTCGGCTATTAGGAAGATGGATTACGTTAGGCTCATGGAGATTTCTCGCGCCAGGTTTAAGGCTAACTACTTGAAGTTGAACAGTGAAGTTTCGCCTAGAATTGGAAGAGATGAAGCTACGTTTGAGGAGGAAGCTAGGCTCAGCTATGAGCTTCATAGAATGTGGTATGTGTGGCTTGAGGAGGAGCCGGATCGCCTTCCAGCTCCATTCTTCATTATTCCTAGAACATACTGGTCTAGTGGAGCTCTACCTAGGCGTGGGACTATTAGAGTTAGGCCATTGAAGTTTCCTCCCTTCGCTAGGAAGGGTAGAACTATCCTTAATGTTGTGTTTGGAGTTCTGGGTTCAGGTAAAACTGTTTTCTTGAATAGCATGGCTGTTTATAGGCTTGATAGAGGTGGCTTCGGCTTGAGGTTGGAGATTGATCATCATAGGCGATTGCAGGCCCAATTGATGGCTACTCCACTTCACAAGGAACATCCTGCTTACGACTATGTTGTTAGTGTTGAGAGGCTCCGGCCTAGACCTGTTGACGTGATTAGCCTGGTTATTGTTCGCAGTGATAGTGATTTGAAGTATGCTAAGCCTCCACTTAAAATTGACCGGATTGTTTATGTTGAGAATCCTGGTGCATTTCATCTAGGCGATTTGTGGGATAAGCTGTATAAGCCAGGCCGGCTCATTTGCCTCAAATTCGTTAATATGAGAGTCACCGGTCAAGCCTACACTTCATTGTTGAAGAGCTTTCTTGAGTTTCGTGCTGAGAGGCGAATGCAGCCAATGTTTGTTCAGATTGAAGAGGCATTGATGGGTGCTGCAGCTAAGGTTTCAATGATGTATAGTCGAAGTATGCTTATGAGCGCCGAGGAAGTCGAAATACTCATTCAAGGCCTCAGAGGCTTAGGGCTGGCTGGCGAACTTTCATCTCAAAGGCCGGCCTATATTATCAGTTCGGCTAGGGGCCAGGCTTCAAATATTTTCACCGGCCACATGGCTCCCCAGGATGTTGAGTCCGTCTTTGAAGGTTTACCTGAGAAGGGCGAGTTTGAGGTTGCTAGGAGAATTATTGAGGATGGCTCGATAAGCTTCAATGACAGTTACAAGTGGTTTTTGTGGATTGACAAGAGTAGAGGTGAAGTTAACTTTGTTCGCGCAGCTGTTCCGCCGTGTGGTGCTGAGATTACTGATGTGGATCCAGCCGAAATTTTCGAGGAGTATGGTTTGCTAGCTGATGGATGGAATAGGGTTCCGAGGCTAGTTGAGGAACCTCTCCCCGAATATGAGGAGTTCCTGCCCGAGAGGGAGCTTGAGCGGCGCAGGGCTAAGGCTAGGAGAGCTGCTAGGAACGATGAGTTTGTCATTACAGTTTGAGGCGGCTTGCCATGGAGCGGCGGCCTAAGATCGTTGTTTGCGTGAAGTACTATCTCTTCACTACTCGGCGAGGCTTACCTATATTTCATAATTACCCGGTACTTGTTGGCTTTCTCCCTTCTAGTTGGAGTGGGTTTGCTAAGATGCTTAAGAGGGCTAGGTGGATTGCTGAGAGAATTATTTATCAGCGCTTGGGCCGCCGAGTTGAAGGTAATTTGGAGTTCTTTGTTCTTAAGATTTCTGGGCCGGTTAAGCACGGCCAGTTCGTTTCTATATTCCCTTCCATAATTGTAGATCCCTTTGGTAATGTTGTTAAGGTTAAGGCTCCCCGCAGAGAGCATACTGAAGCTTACCGCCTCTATGTGGACTATCTACGCGAAATGTATGTTAAGAGTGGAGATGAGAAGTGGTGGTTCAAGTATCTAGGTGTTTCCATGGATCCAGATTGGCCGCTTACGCGATTTAAGTTTAGGAGGAGAATGGAGGAGGGACAGATTAGGCTTCCCAAGTTCGTGACTGTTTTTGATCCTCCGGAAGCCGTTCTGGGCCGGCGATTCTGGCTTGAACGTGTATTGGATGGAGCCAAGCCTCCGGCTGGCTTGAAGTGCTGGCTTGATAGGGTTTTATGGGAGCCGGTTAAAACTGGGGGTTCTGTTTTTCGGAGGTTGGGGAGGGTTGAGTGAAGCTGAATTAGAGAAGCTTCGTGAAACTTGGCGTGAGTGCATTCGCAGCTACATCAACTGGTTTCTAGGTCAAAATTACAGTAAAGTTCAGGCTCAAAATAGAGCTTACACTCTCAGCCGATTCGCCAGAATTATGATTAAAAGTGGACTTGCTCCTGGAGATGTCACCTTTAAAGTGGCAGTTAAATTCCTTGAGTTCGAGCGAGCTAGGAAGCGACCTAATGCTTTAAAGTGGGAATTTGATGTTCTAAAGAGCTTCTACAAGTATTTGGTTAAAGCTGGCTATGTGAAGGAAAATCCATTCCAGGATATTAGGATTAGAACGAGTGAGAGTCCAATTCGCTCACTAAGTGATGAGGAGCTGGAGAAGCTGTTTCGCGCTGCTGATGAAATTGATCCAGTTAAGGCTGATGCACTTAGGTTTATAGCTTACACTGGATTGAGGCTTGAGGAGTTTCTCATTTTAACTAGCAGGGACATCGACTTGGAAAGAGGTGAAATGCGGGTTTTCAACGTTAAAACTGACAAGTACGAGAAGATCCCTCTTCTGAGGGAAGCCATAGAAGTTTTGAAGCGCAGAAGCATAGACGAGTTAAATCAATTTTCAAAGAGAACGTACGAGCGATTCATTAGGAAAGCAGCTATGCGGGCGGGCATTCAGGGCAAAGTAACCATTCACACTTTAAGGCATACATTCGTAACCATGGTTTTAAAGAGAACTAAGGATCCTCTTTTAACGAAGTTTATGGCTAGACATGTGAGTTTAGCTACGACTTCGCGCTATGTACATCAAGAATTAGAAGATGCGAAAAAGAAACTTGAAGATTTAAGGCTGCTTATAGGGGAGAAATGATCACGTGTAGATGTTAGCTATAAATTATTGATGTTCTTTATTACTTTTTCGAAAATCTCGAATTTATTGTCATCAATTGAAATAGTTCTTACGTAGAATAAGCGCAGAGTATAGCCCTTCTCTATGATGGCTTTATAGCTTTCCTTTTGACTGGGATGGATGCGAGGGGTTTTACCGTATTTCACTTCGATGACTTCTATTTCACCGTCAACGAATGGGGGATTGCTGGTTTTTCGTAGTTTGAATAGAAATCCATCTGGGACATTTGTTAGGGTTTCAGATAATTCTTTGAGCTTTCTTTGAAGAGCTGGCGTCGGATGAATGCCTTTTCTCAAAAAGAAATTTTCAATAAATGTTTTGGAATGCCAGTTGAAAGCATATCTATTCAAATTGCCGCAATAGATTACTTTGTTCCAACCTTCTCTCTTAAGTTTGATGCTAAGGACTTCGTTTATGTAGCTTCTCACTACTTCTTCGCCAATGATTCCCTTTAGAATGCTAAGCCTTTTGGGATTAATACTATACAACAATACTGCTCAACCTCGGTAAATCCAATTTATTTCGCTTTTAAGTTCCTTATAACATTTTAAGTAGTGATATTGACTGTATTTTTCGGCCTTCCCTCCTTTTTGAAGTGTCGCACTTGGGTTGAAGTGCGACATATGAGCTTCAGCTACCCTGCAAGGTTAATCATAAAATACTGTAAGAGGATGGGTTTTGCCCTGAAGCTCCAACCCCTCGCCCCTATACACTAAAACCTCAGTTCATCTCGCATGAACTTGGGAGCATAACTCCAGTTATGCTCGCTTAGTCCCTTATTCTATTTAGCGGGGATTAATTTGGCTAAGCTTAGGCCTTTTACTCCGCAGATGATTGAGGTTTTATTGAAGATTTATAGGGCGCATGGAGTTTTGAGAGTTAAGAGCTTGCGTAGGCTTGGTGTTCAAACTGTTTTGGCTTTGGAGCGCAGAGGCTTGATTTTCAGAGAGTATGATGCTAAGGGGAAGTATTGGATCATCAGGATTACTGGCAAAGGCGAAAAGGTGGCTAAAAGTCTTAGGTGATTGCTGTGCCCGGCCCGCTATTTAAGGTTAAGAGTAAGAAGGACTTCATTCAAAAGCTTAGCAGAAACTACGGCTACACTAGAGATCAAGCCAAAATTATTGCTGAAGCTGCCTATGAGAGTCCAGGATACTATTATCGTCGTGGAGGAGATTACTTCGTCAAGTTTTCGAGTGA
>CAYWZQ010000002.1:0-265155 GCA_964462875.1 uncultured Nitrososphaerota archaeon
AGCTGCAGCAACATCAAATGCTGCAGCTAAAATTACTGTTACTTCAACTCCAAAGCGAATTAAAGTATAGTACATTACTAGGAACATGGGTATGCCAAGTATGCATCCGAGTGTAATTGTCGATACAGGGTTTAGGCCAGTAATCTTAGACTCTGCAGCTATCATTGCAGTCATTCTAGGACAAGTAACGTATAATGCAAATGCTATTGAAGCAATAATTAAAGCCCAAATTCTCATATCAAACACCTCACAGAAACTCATGTAGTTGCATTTTATTTAACATTAGTCCTTCCGTGATAAATCAAAATACTTTATAAAAATTGAAGGAGGTACATGACTTGATGATTGAGAGAGCTTCAAGTAAAGATCTCAATGAAATACTTGAAGTAATCAATACCAGTAATCGTGAGGCTTTCAGTAAAATTGTTCCTAAGGAGTACTTTAAGAGTCCAATTTTAACTCTTGAAGAGCTTAAGAGGGATTTTGAAGTTATGGAGTTCTACGTTTACCGCTTAAATGGTAGAATTGTTGGTGTTGCTGCACTTCAAGTGGAATCTGAGAGTACTGGCAGAATTAGGTGGGTTTACATTTTACCGGAATTTCAGCGGAGAGGTATTGGTACAGCTTTAATTAAGCATATTGAATTTAGAGCTAGAGAACTTAAGTTGAGAAAACTTTGGCTCGTCACTCCAGAGAAAGCATATTGGGCTATCAACTTTTATAGAAAGTTAAATTATGAAGTTACCAGTAAAATTGAGAGGGCTTGGGGATTTGACGTTGTAATGGAGAAGGAGTTAAAGCAGACTACTTATTACTGGTAGTTAATTTTTCAAGTATTCTCGCTAACAAGTTAATTGCATCTCTCAACTGCTCTCTAGTTTCCTTCGACTCCTTAACGAGAGTTTCAAGTATAACAGTTAACTTCTTCGATATTTCACCATACCTCTCCATTAGAAACTTAAAGTTCTCCTCCGTTCTTTTAGCGAAACCCCTAAATTCACTTCTAAATTCTCTAAATTCATTTCTGAACTCTCTAAATTCATTCCAATAAACTAGGAATGTACTATGCATTGCTCCAAATCCTTCCTGCAGCTCCTCCTCTAAAGAACCATGCTTTATCTGGAAGTGCTTGTACTGTGGATTAAATTTCTCTTCACAGACTACTAGCTCTCTAACTTTAGCTGGTGGTGGTGCTCCACTAATTTTCGATTTAAACTCTTCAAGTAGCTCACTTGGTCCTTGAACAAATATTTCAACTGAACCATCAGGTAAATTGACTACATAACCACTCAAACCCATTTCCTGAGCTAAATCGAGAATATAACGTCTAAAACCAACTCTCTGAACTCTACCCCTAACATTAATTCTGTAAGCCTTCAACTTCACACTTCCACACTAAACTTCAATATTAACTTAAAACATTATCACCTTAAAACCCTTAATACTACACTATTATTAAATTGAATTTAACTTCAATTCACTACGCTTTCTCGGAGGCATCTCTTCAATAAATTGGAGCATCCTGCAGCAACCTGTTAGATTCTGTAAATTCAATGCTAATTTCAATTTACCTCACCAATAATGACATTTATAAGGCTTTGAGTAGGGAATTTTCATGACCTAAGCTACTATATGATTGAGATGGGATCGTCCATTATGGAAATGCGCTTCTTGAACCTGCATTTCTACTATCATATGGAGAGGTAAAGAAGAAAGCTGATGAATTAATTAGGAAGTTAACTTACTACGGGGGTTATATCGAAAAACCTGGTTATCAAGTATGGAGGCGCGGGTCCATATAGAATTTGTTCATCCTGTAAAAGAAATACTATTTGGATTGCTGATATTGGAGTGCTATACCGCATATGTTATAAAGACTTCTATGTTTATGGTAGCAGGATATTCATGGCTTTCAACAATAAGGGATTTACTGAATTTTATGCATACATATGGAATTTTGAGGAGAAAGGTGTCATTAAGCTGAACGTCTCCATATATGAAGCTTTAAGTCGAATAGGTGTTGAATGCGATATTAAGACTGTTGTTAAAATTCCAGCAATAAAGCGTGTACATGAATCGTAAATCGAGAAATTCCAATGATAAACTGATTAATATAATAAGAAGATGCTACTTAATGTATGAATTGTGCATTAGCTTTTTAAAGGCATTTGAATTACGTGGTACGCGATGAGCTCTAAGCATGCTATTGAACTTGTTGGCGTTGAGAAGGACTATTTTCTCGGTAAAATTAGGGTTAGAGCTTTGAGAGGTGTGGATTTAAGGGTTCGTTCAGGGGATTTCATATCTATTGTTGGTCCATCGGGTAGCGGTAAAACTACGCTTCTAAATATTATAGGTTTACTTGATAGGCCTACAAAGGGCAAGGTCTACCTCTATGGACTTGATGCTTCAAAGTTGAGTGAGAAGAGTAGGGCTAAGCTTAGATTAAAGTATATTGGATTCATATTTCAAATGTTCCACTTAGTTCCATGGCTAACTGCATTAGAAAATGTTGAATTGCCACTAATATTAGCTGAAGTACCTAAGAAGCTTAGAATTAAAAGAGCTCTTGAGTGCCTGAAAGCTGTGGGTTTGGGTCATAGAGTAAATCATAGGCCTGGAGAGCTTAGTGGTGGTGAGCAGCAGCGTGTAGCTATTGCACGTGCAATAGCTAATAATCCTAAAATAGTTTTAGCAGATGAGCCTACAGGTAACTTGGACAGCAAGACTGGGTTGGAAATAGTTGGATTATTAAGGAAGTTAAATGAGGAGCTAAATACTACGGTCATAATTGTCACACACAACATGGAAGTTGCCAGGTTAACTAATAGGATATATCATCTTAGGGATGGAGTAATTGTCAAGGAGGAGATTGCAAGTTGAAATGGAAAATTCTCTTACTGGCTTCAATAATCCTCTTATTTGCATTCTCCTCATCCTCAAATTTCAGAGTCGAAGCCAATGGTTTGCTGGAGATCATGAGTGTATATTGGGGTGAACCAGGTAATCCAGTTGAAGTTGATTTTGGAGATACAGGTGTACCGCTCACCATAGTAGTCAGGAACAGCGGTTCGAATTCAATAATCAATATTTTTGCAACCCTCTACTTGGTGGATCCATTTAGAAGCGTGGAGGGTAAGTCGAGGGCAATGGCATATTATGTTGGATCCGTCCCTCCAAGTGGAACTCTCCACTTAACCTTCTACCTCAATATTAATGAGTGGGGAAGCTATGGATACTATAGCCTGCAATTGGGCATTGATTTTTCCGAAGTCATTAGGGGAGCATACTTGGATAGGCATGAATCTCTAACTGTTAAAGTCCCCCTTCTTGGGAAAGCGGATCTAGTGTTCAAGTTAGATAGAAATTTCATAGCTGCTGGCACGCTTAGCATCCTTAAATTGATAGTTGAAAATAAGGGTTCACTAGATGCATTGAACGTGAAAGTTAACATTCAATCTCTTTCACAGGCAGTTCTAATTAATGCTAGTGAATTGCAGTTTAAATCCGTAAAGCCGCATTCCATGATTGAAGTTCCAATATCCATTTATGTTCCTAAATCACTTCTAGGCTCAAAAATTTCAATATCTATTGATGGATCATACACATCGGCTTACGGCTTTGAGAGGAAGCTTTCGCATAAAATAGGTTTAGTGGCTTCATCATCCATTGAGACTCAATACCGCATTGAAGTTGAAGCTGAAAACTACATTTTAACTGCAGGCAGCTTCAATAATACAGTTAACATTAGAGTTAGGAACTGCGGTAGCAAAGTTGTCAAGCTACTTACATTGAAGATTAGCGTGCCATCCAATCTCGCAATACTTGGTGAGGACAATAAGTGGTTTATAGGCAATATTGAGCCTGGAGATGAAGTTGAGGTCCCAATTAAAATTTATGTTCCAGCAAAGCTTGTGGGGTCGAGCATTCAAGTAACACTTGAGCTGACATACTTGGATGAGCATGGCTTCCAATTATCTGAAAACCGCAAAATAGGTTTTACCATAATTGGGTACATTGACATGCAAATGGTGAGCTTATCAATTTCACCATCAACGGCTGAAGCTGGAGATATTTTCACAATTTCGGGTGCAGTTAGGAATGATGGAATATCAACTGCAAGTAATGTGAGAGTATCAATTGAGTCTAGAGAAGGCATTATTGAGCCATTAGCCATGGAAAGCGTATTCATAGGAAGCTTATCGCCTGGCTCTCAAGCACCATTCAGTTTATCGGTTAGAGTAAAGGATGATGTGGCTCCAGGGAGGTATACAATCACAATTAAAGTGGTATTCAAAGATGAGCTTGGAAAAGAGCACTTTAAGAGCTATCCAATACAAGTTTCAGTTAAAGCTAGGAGACAGGTGGGAGCTATTGAAGCTCCAGCTCGCGGTGAAAGGCTATTTACTGAAATAATCAGCTTAAACACCATAATTACTGCCACAATAGCATTCATACTTGGATTAGTATTCTCTTACTTCTACTTCAAGAGGAAAAGTGGAGAGGAGCTTGAGTTGGAGGTTGAGAAATGAAGTTGAAGGATACCGTTATACTAGCATTTCTAGCTTTAAAGTATAGGAGGCTTCGATCATCACTTACAATTCTGGGAGTAGTAATTGGAACTTCACTAATAATAATATTAACATCACAGACTGCTGGATTAAATGAGTATTTTGTGAGTAAGATATCTAGGACGGGTTTAAACTCTATATTTGTTATCCCAGTTGGGAGGTTCAGAATATCTATTTACGATTTAGCTACATTCAACAATATTCCCGGAGTAAAGAGGGTGATTCCAATTATCAGGGGAACTGCGGTAATTGCTATTGCAAATGAAACAGTTAATGTTCAGGTAATTGGCATAGACAGCGACTCATTGAGTGAACTCTTTCCGGGCTTAAAGCTTTTGGAAGGCACTTTACCGGGGAAGTATGATTATGTTAGTTTGGTGGCGGGATATAATGTGGCTTTCCCAGTAAGTAATGGGGAGGATGAAACTCAACAATTAATTGTTGGCCAACCACTAGGCATAGCCTTTAGGAGATATAGGCAGAGCTCATATATTGCCTCGATGATAGTTTCGGGAATACTTGAAAGCTATGGGGCAATAACGCCCTTTCCAGTTGATGACGTAGTGCTAATTTCACTTGAAGCAGCAAATGCAGTATTCAATAAGAGAAACTACTATGATGCAGTAATACTCATTGCAGAGGATGTATCGCTAGTCGACCAAGTAATGGAGGAGTTGAAGAATACTTATGGGAGGAGAATTAGGTCCATAGCTCCAAGCCAAATAGTGGAAACCATAACAAGTATTTCAAATCAAATATCGCTATTTCTCGGCTTAATTGCAGCAGTATCCCTAATTGTTGCTAGCATTGGAACAGCAAACATAATGTATATATCAGTGATAGAAAGAACCAAGCTCATAGGCTTACTCAAAGCCTTAGGGGCAACAGAGAGCACTATACTCCTCCTATTCCTCATGGAGTCTGCACTAGTTGGACTTATTGGTGGAGTAATTGGTGTAATTGCAGGTATTGCTTTATCCCATATCATTGGTCCGATCATACTACGCTCTATCGGGCTACCAATCATGAGAGCGCCTAGAGGACGAACAGCAATAATTGAAGTGAAACCAGTATTCACAGTGGAGCTCATATTCATAGCCTTTCTAGCTGCCCTTCTATCAGGAGTGATTGCAGGAATTATTCCAGCTAGAAGAGCAGCTAAGCTTGATCCAGTTAAGGTTTTGAGGCAAGAATAGTAATGATTGAGAAGAAATTAAGCTTACTCGCATGCATGCCTACCTAATTTACTGGTAAAATGGTTAGGGGTGTTTCATCAACCTCAATTACTCCATCAACCGAATCTAGCGCGCTAGCAAACTCCTCTAATGTAGCTAGGAGTTTTCCACTAACATTTCTTATTGAGATATCTGACTGCCCAATGATGTATAGGTATATGAAGTGTGGATAGTCATTTACGTTTACAGTTTTAACTTCAATTGGCTCCCATCCAGGTATATGGCCCATGTGAGTTACAATTCTAGTTCCATTCTTAAGTTCCCTCTTAAACTTGCTCTTTAGAAGCTCATGAACTTTAGTGAGCAAGTAAAGTGTGATCACTGTTGCTTCACTTAAATTGACGGTGAATAGGTCTCCATGAATAATATTAACTTTATCGGCAACATTCTCCTCTAAAATTCTCTTCCTAGCCTTCTCAATTAAATCCTCTCGAATTTCTACGCCGATGGCTTTGCATCCAAAGAATTTTGCTGCTACAATAACTATTTCACCGTCGCCGCAGCCGAGGTCATATACTACATCATTTGAAGTAACTTTAGCAAGCTTGAGCATTTCAATTGCAACTTTCCTAGGAGTCTTAGCGTATGGCGCTACGATCATATTCAATTAAACAGTAGTCTTGGAGCATTAAATTTTTATGGAGAAATCAATTTTAAACCTGAACCAAATATTCAAATCAATTCGTTAATTGAAGATTAAAATTTAAATTTTGATTCGAAACATAGTGCTTTTGAATTGAAGCAGAAGGCACTACAAGATAAGATTAGTGTCATGAAACTTTACGACTTAATAGCTGATGAGTATGAGACTTCAGAGAACTTGAGGTTGACAAGGCTATTTGAGGAGTGCGAGTTCAGAGTCATTAATTGCTGGTTTAAGGAGTTCAAGTCACCCGTTTTAGATGTTGGATGTGGGGTGGGTAGGTATGCGGTTAAGCTAGCTGAGCAGGGCTTTGAAGTTATAGCTCTAGATTTTAGTACAAACATGATTAAGAAGCTTAAGAGCAAGCTTAGAAATTGCTTTAACCTGCATGTAGTTAGAGCTGATGCAGAGCACTTGCCCCTAAAAAACTGCTCAATAAGTACTCTAATATGCACCTTATCATTCAATCACTTTACTCAGCCAATTAGAGTTGTGAGTGAGTTTTATAGAGTACTGAATAGTAGTGGTAGATGTATTATCAGCACAATTAATGATAGACTAATGAAGCTCTGCTGCATGTTGGGCAGGTATCCCAAAGGCTATGTTCCATTTAAAGTTGGAAATGTCATTGTACTGGTCTTTGAAAAAGGTCTTTCAGCTGATAAGCTAATTAGGTTATTTAATGAACTGAGTTCATTCAGGGTAGTTCAAGTAAAATATTGCTGTTCACTTCCCTATTTAATATTAAGCGGAGCTTTCAAAATGCATGGAGAAGTAACTCAAGCAATTGATAGAATCGCTTCTATTAGGGATTTATCTGTTATTCATGTAGTTTACTTAGTTAAGCTTTAATGCATCAGCTCAAGGAACCCTTCTTCATTCACAGTAAATGTATCTGCCGAAACCTCCCTCATCATCTGCAGTTGAATCATTACTTTTCAATTTAAAATACTTTGCTATTAACATGGGCTATGATGACTTTACGTTCGCCAGCCTCATAGCGTTCAATATTACTATGAAAGATAACCCCATGTCACCTATTCCAACTGCCATCCATAAGCTAACTAGACCAATTAATGCTAGGGCTGCAAGCAATCCTTTAATTCCAATTGAAACTGCAATGTTCTGCTTAATTATATCCATAGCCTTATGGCTTAGCTCAACTATGTAGGGTATCTTTCTCAGGTCGGGCTTCATTAAAACTATATCTCCACTTTCAATTGCAATTTCAGTTCCAGTTCCAATTGCAATTCCAATGCATGCATTGGCTAGGGCTGGTGCATCATTTATTCCATCACCAACCATGGCAACGTGCTCATTGTACTCATACATCATTTCCCGGATAACTCTTATCTTGTCCTCCGGTGTTAAGTTAGCCTTAAATTCGTCGATTCCAAGTTTCTCAGCAATTATCCTGGCCACTTGCTCATTATCTCCAGTTAGCATTACGACTTTTAAGCCCCTCTTCCTCAGCTTATAAATAATATCTCTGCTCTCATCTCTAACTTCATCTTCAACTCCAATGACTCCTATAAGTTCATATTCACTTGCAACTGCAAACGCTGTTTTCCCTTCAAGTCGTAGTGCTTCAGTTATGTTTTCAGGGTACTTTAACTTGAATCTCTCAAATATTCTTTCATTTCCAACAACGTAGAGGGTTCCATTAATTCTTGCAACTACGCCTTCCCCAGGTATTGTCTTGAATTCTCTTACTTGAAGGGGCTTAATACCCCTTCTTATTGCTTCATCAACAACTGCCCTTGCTATTGGATGTTCAGAGTACATATTTATTGAGTATGCTATTTGAATAACATCGTCTTCGCTGTAATTGTTAGCTGGAATTATTTTCGAGACTTTAAGTTCACCTTTAGTTAATGTGCCGGTTTTATCGAAGGCTATCACGCTAATTTTGGTCATATGCTCTAGATGCCTACCGCCCTTAATTAGTACTCCATTTCTAGCTGCAGATGTTAATCCGGAGACCATTGCAACTGGAGTTGATATTGCAAGTGCACATGGACATGAAATTACGAGCAGAGTTAGGGATCTATAGGCCCACTCATACCATGGCTGATTGAAGAGCACTGGCGGAATAAATCCGATAATGAGTGAAGTCAAAATTATTATAGGAGTATAGTACTGTGAAAACTTCCTTATAAATTGCTCAATCTCAGCCTTCTCCCTTCTAGCCTTCATAACCAGCTCCATTACTCTTGAAAACACTGTTTCATGTGCTTCCTTCTCGACTTTAATCTTCAAGAAGCCATCAACATTAATTGTTCCAGCAAATACCTTGTCGCCGATACTCTTGGAAACTGGAATGGACTCCCCCGTTAATGGGGCTTCATTAACATTCGATGAACCCTCAATTACAATTCCATCCAATGGAATTTTCTCTCCAGGTCTAACAGCAACTACTTCTCCAATACTCACATCTTCAACTTCAACCTCAACTTCAACTCCATTCCTAATGACCCGTGCCCTTTGAGGCTTTTCCTTAAGTAGAAGTTCAATGCTCTTCTTAGCCCTTTCAGAAGCATAACCTTCTAGGAAGCTGGCTATGTTAAATAAGTATATGACTGCACTACCCTCCTCATACTCCCCAATAATGAATGCTCCAATTGCAGCTAGCATTACAAGGAATTCCACATAAAACTTCTTTTCATTCAGTATTCCGTGAAGCCCCTCAATGAAAATTCTTCTACCGGAAATAATCATGGTCAAGAGAAAGAATGGTATTGAATAGACGGCTAAATTATAAATGAACTTTAGAACTAAGCCAATGAAGAGGGTGATTGATGAAGCAATTAGTTCCCAAGCAAATCCCCTGACACTTACTTCGTGATCATGAACTTCACCTTCCGAATTACATAGAGTATAATGATCATTACCATGAATGCGGTTATGAGAGCTCTCATCCACCATTACCAGCACTCTCCTTTCCCCAGCTACTATACAAGGTAAAGTATTTAAGCATGGAAGTTTCTCAAAGTATAGTAATTTCACTCAGGGGAAGTAAGTATGGAAGAAGTATGCTTCTGCCCACTCTATGGCCTCCTAGATATCATAGCTAAGAAGTGGGCTCTACTCATAATTGCAATCCTAGGAAATGAGGGTGAAAAGGGATTCAATGAACTTCAAAGAGAATTAAAGGGGATAAGCCCAAAAACCCTATCCAAAACACTTAAGGAGCTAGAACAGTACGGATTGATTGAGCGCAAAGTACTCAGTACATCACCTCCAAGGGTGAAGTACTCATTATCAAGTGATGGATGGGAACTTAGAAGGCATCTCATACCATTATTAAAGTGGGTTTCAGAGAAAGGTGCAAAGAAAGCTCCTTGGTGTCCAATAAAGCTATCAGCAAAACATGAAATCTAGCACTATAATCTTAAATCTTGATCCTCTCCCTCCAAAATAGAAATGATGGAATACGAGTTTAAGTTACTCTTTGCCCCTCAGTTTCTATTTTTACATATCTATCTGATGTTATATTTGGATGATCTCTAAATCCTAATCCATATGAGAGACAAATATCAATTGTAATTTCAGCAGCACATATATGGGTTTCATTACGCTTACTATAGAGCACTACTAATGGAAACTTAATGATACCTTTTTCATCAACCTTCACCCAAATAGCAGTTAGCTTAAATCCTTCAGATAAATAGCTTGGTAAGTAAAGCGTAATTCTCCTAGCCCTAAATTGACTAGCAATATCACTTAAATTAACCATTTTACCAATCTTCTCGAATGTCGGGCCAGGAAGAATAATTGGTGGCTGCTGCATCTTCTGCTACTCCCTCATTAAATGTACATAACCAGAAGACGCAGCTAATGCAATAAAAGCCGTAATGAACACTATGTCAATTATATTTCCAATTAACTTCTTTTTCCTCAATACCCTCCCCTCTTAGCTATAACTTCATAATTCGAAAATTTAGTTAAGTATAACTGTATTTTGTCTAAGCTCATCTAATTTGTAATTTTGATAAGAATTATAAATTCCTTATATTATATTAAGTAAAAGTTATTTTTAATATATAAGCAATTATGGCTTAGGATTACTGAATAAGTATTGTCAATGCTTGATGATGAATTGCATAGTCTTGGAAATATGGTAGCATAATTTTTATCAAAAAGCATTTGGGATTAGAGTTATTGATGAGTATGGATGAGCTTAAGCAGAAGTTGATTCAGGAATTGAAGAGGCTTCATAGAGAGAGGCTTAGAATAAAGTTCATAGGCTATATTAAGAAGACTGGAAGGAAGGCTAGATATGTGAGGGTTGAATAGTGGGTGTGAGAGTTAAAGTTAAAATTGAGGCTAATGATAGAAGTATTATAACTTCAGCACTAGTTAACTCAGGATTTGAAAGCACTTCACCTGACATAATTGTCCCAATGGGATTAGCTGAGAAGCTTGGTTTATGGCCGCCAACTGAAGTTGAAAGTGAGGAGGCATTAACTGCAGGTGGCCAAGTAACACTCTACCTCGTAAAGAGAAATGCTAGGATATCGATCATTTGCGGTAATGAAGTGAGGAAAGTCATTAAGGGAAACCTAATTGTAAATCCACACGTGGATGAAGTACTTCTCAGCGACTACGTAATTGATGAGCTTGGAATAGTAGTCATAAGTTTTAGAAGAGGATTATGGAGGCATGAAACCGATGAACTTGAGAAAGTCAGGGAAAGCACTAAACCACAATACTGGTAAGCTGAAATATGCAGTACATGAATTTTTAGTATCACAAATATTTTAACTAGTAGCACTCCTATTATGCTGAGGTGTAAAATATGAGTGAAGAGCTCAAGAGGGAAGTTAGAAAGCTTGAAGCCAGAATTAATAGTTACATCGAAGTTGAAAGCGACTTAATAAATGCCCTAAAGAAATTGAAGGAGAATATTGAGAAAATTGACGAAATATGCAATATATTAACTAGATCTAGTAAAGGTGATTTTTCAATAAATGATTTGATTAGGATTCTGGAGTTAAGAGTTGAATTCACCAAGATAATTAATGAAGTTCTCGAGGAAATTGGTAGAAGTGATCACGCTAAAAGCCACTTCATAGAATCATTCAATACGCTATTCATGTTGCTCGAAGAAAACGTTTACAGCTTAGCTACTAGACTACTGAAGGGCGGCCATTCATGAACTCAATGCTAATTTCATTAATTTGCTATGCGGGAGTGCATGTTACTGAGGTCAAATAAGGTCATTTCCACTTCAGTGCTTATATTGCATTAAGCTTTCAAACATCTTTTCTCTCTTTTTAGCTAGAGCTGTGTAAGTTGATTCAATCGACTCTATTAGAATTGATTTGAAGCTCTCCCTAAAGAGCCTTCTCAATATTCTTATTGTAAGCCCTCTAGGCGTTATTACCATGTTCCTATACTTCGTAAACTCGATCTCCTGTAGTGATTTAGCGGAGTCCCCCAACTACCTTCAGTACAGCTTCCTTAGCCACTTCCTGATGTATGCCTATCGCTAGTGATGCAAGAATTAGTGCATCGATAATCTCGGCGATAATTGCTGGACCCAACCAGGTATTATTATAAGTGCATCCAATACCTCTTCGTTAACCCAAGCAGTACTACCTAGCAACTTAAATAATTCTTCGACTATGGAACGCGAAGCACTATCAGTGCTCTCGTAGAATGCTAGACGGTAATAGACTCACCAACCAACGCATTTATGTTCGGCATAGCTCTAAACAATTTAGCATCCTCGCCAGATAACCTGGACTTCCACTACTTCAGCGGGACTAAAGCAACTGTAGAAATAATATTTTTCCCTGAACATAACCGCTAATTTCAGTAGCAACATTCATTGCTTGCCCCGGCTTAACACAGATAATAATCACATCACTCCAAGACGCTAAGTACCTATTATCCCGCGTAACTTCAATGCCAAGAGACCTAGCTCTCTAACGATTTAATACTCCTAGCAGAAGCAATAAGCTTCAACGAGCCTTAATAAGCGCAGTACCAAGCTTGCCAGCACCTAGTACGCCGATTCTCGAGTTCTGGAACCAAAACACCTCACATCTCGGCGCGAAATATACTTACTTCAATATATAAAGGCTTTTACATTAACAATGAATTTTCATTATTATAAGGCACATACGCTTTTATTTACAAGATCATCTCGAAAATCTTCATTACCGCATAGCGTGATTTTAATTGTGAAGTTTATTTGAAGTTACGTAGCTCTGAAGATTAGTGCCATAAATCTAACTATTCTGGCTATTTCATGCGCACACTTCTCTGGATCCGCGCTATAAACTCTAACTTTGAGTAGTGCAGTGCACTTTGAATCTTCAATTTTCAATTCAATAATACCTCTACCATGATCAGCCAATGCTCCAAATCCAGTATCATATATGAATATTAGCCTATTATTTTTCAGTGAAACTACCTTGGCTCTATAAGCTGTCTTTCTAAAGCATTCTTCGATATTTCCCGCCATGAAGTTAATGAACATTTCAGCCTCATCAATCCTCAATTCAACTGGTAAGAGGAATATCCAGTCGTGGCTTAGGGCTGTTGGTTTCTCATCAGCTTCAAATCGGAATTTCCTTGATGGAATAACTAGTAAATTTGATGCTAAAATTGGTAGAGCACCAATTAATACGCTTACTGCTCCAATGAAGCTTGAAGCGATAGTCCATGTAAATGAAATTTTCGGCTTCAAGTCCACTGGATTTAAAATCAGTATTTTATAGAAGCCTAAACCAGTAATGAAACCTAAAATACCTCCAATTAATCCAATAATCACTGCTTCTAGAGCAAATAAGCCAAGCATGATTGATGGAGCTACACCAACAGCAGATAGAATTTCCACATCCCTTCTCCTTTCATAAATTAAGTTTATTGATGAAATTATTGAGTTCATTAACACCAGGAGCACTAGGAATAGTGTTTCTAAACCCCTAATTTTAGCTACATTTTCAAATCTGAATGTGCATGCTCTTCCACCATAAATTGCGGAAGCCACGTAATCCCTGCGCATTAAAACTATTAATTCAGCATACCTCATGAGTTCACTTAGTGAGCAGTTCATGTAAATGAATGCTCTCGTAGGTTTGAGATTGAGAGTCTCCGCTATATTCCATGAAATAATTGCTATACTTGATGGATGTACAGCTGAATACTTAACATGAAGCTCTGCAGTTACTCCCTCACCCTTCACTATAGCAATAACACAATATGGTAGGAGAGGTCTGCCAGTAACTTCGCTGAGCCCAATTAGGTGCTTACCATTAAAAATCCCTGCAATAGTGAGGTTAACTAGCTTACCATTGTAGTTGAGCTTAACTACATCACCTATACTAGCATTCAAGGCTTTAGCCACTTCAAGATCAACAGCCACCTCATCATCACCAATGGGGAGGTAGCCGGAAACCAAGTATTGCTCAAAAATTTTTGCTACAGGGTCCATTGGAGATGAAAAGCTAATTAAATTAGTGACTGGCCAGAAACCTGAAGCATCACTTCTAGCAGGCATTAAGCATCCAGCAGCTCTACTTCTGGGAATATCCTCAGCTCTAAAAGTTACACCTAAAACTTTACCAGTCAAATTTAAAGCCTCTAAAATTGACAAGTCGATAGGTGCATGCTTATACTCATAATTTTCAAATCCTAAGCCAGTAATATTAAATGCATAATCCCATTCACTCAGGCGTATTTCCCTCTCAATGGTGTAAGATGTAAATGCAATAATTGCGGCGGTAAATATTAAAACTGAAGTAGTTAGAAGCATTGTTCTAAACTTTCTTCTCCTCAAATTCCTCTTAGCTAGCGAAAATAGGTCAGATAGGTTTGCAGTGGAATTGGCATTTAATATTACCTTCGATAGTGCAAGTAATAATGTTAACATTGAAATTAATGGTGGGTAAGTTTGAAGCAAACCTACTTTCATGAATAATGGGTAGAAGGCCATTAAAACTAGGTAGATAACATGCGAAAATAGCACTGCCAAAAGTAGTTTTAAGTGGAAACTCTCAATTAGCAACGATGATAGGATAATTGAGCTAATTGAAGAGAATGCTGACAGGAAAATTGATGATTTAACAGCTTCACTTTCAATCCAATTCAGAAAGCCAATTACATCTTCTAGAATGATTTTAGCTCTCTTCAAGTAGTTGAAGCTAATAATGTACTTTCCATGAGATAAAAGTTTAATTGAATCATTTAATAACATGGAAGCCCTATTTACATCAATCTTCAAACCTTCAACATAAAGATTAGCACGCTCAAAATCATCGATTTCCAATGAGACCCTATTAATCAACTCATTAATGTACTCGATTGCGTGTTCAAGTGAAATTTTAGTTAATGAAATTCTTACTGCTTCACCCCACCTTAAAGTTGTATGCTTAGGAAATACTTGAAATCTAATTTCACTTAACTTGAACTTTCTAGAAAAGAGGTGTTCGATTTTGAAGTATGCCCTGACTTCAATATTGAAGGGTGTCTCAGCTGGAACAATTACTATACTTTCATTTAAACCTAGTTGTTTGAAAAGTTGCTTCAATTGAGGCTTCATGAACGCACCATAAGTGTTGACTGAACCATTAAAAGTGAACGGTTCAAGCTTCTCATCAACAACTTTAAAGCTCACGGTATGGGCTGGACTGGTAAAATTCAAGTGCAAAACTTTACCGGAGAAAATTATTGATGCAGATCTATGAAGCTTAAAGTCAACTCTCACTACTCTATGCGACAAATACTCCTTTATAGTAAAACTATATATCGATGGTATGTAGTCCACACCACTAGTCGATTCATAATCTAGCCAAGCAATAATCGTAATAAAACTTGGAGCCTCAACTGCGCAACTTAAATTATATGAGCCACTCAAATCAGTATGCACTGCACTTACAAGCTTATCGTTACAGAAAACGTTAATGGATGCATTACTTAAGGATCTACCACTATTTGCATCCAAAACTGCACCAAACAGTGTTAACCTAGCAGTGCGATTAGCTAGTGACAATTGAAATTCCGCTTCTAAACTTGGGTTACATGACGGTAATAGTAGGATAACCAATAAAATTGAGATGAATGGGTACCATCCACTATCTCTAAAGTGCACAATTCTACTATTTCTTCTAAATAGCATACTTTTAATAATTGAAATATAGTAATATATTATTTCAGAGCTTTGCCTGATTAAATAATGTAAAGTTAATTTGTTCATAGTGTCAAGATATGTATTGCAATGCTTAGAAATATAGTTGTCGACATGCAAGTATAGATGGTATTAATATTTAGTAATCTACATAGTAAATAAGATAGATTGTTTTAACTAGTTTTATAACTTAAATATTCTTAGAGCATTCCTTCTTAGCACTAGCTCTAGTTCGTGATTACTCAATCCTGATATCTTTACTTTCTCTATTTCGAATGCTGGATGTCCAAATGGCATGTCCGAGCCGTAAACTACTCTTTCAGGTCCAATTACTTCTGCTGCTTCCTTAATTTTACTGTGCATTGGCATTCCAGATGTTTCGAGTATTATGTTGTCATGCTTTTTCGCCACTTCTATTGCACCATTAATATATACTATGTGGCCGTGTCCCATGTGGCCTAGAATTATGGTTACATCAGGAAATATGTCTGCCAGTGTTGAGTAGTGCCATGGCAGTGACCATGGTGGATGACCGCAGTGGAATAGTACTGGAATCTTATATTTACGTGCTCTCTCCATTATTGGGTGCACTATTTCTTGATCGGGCAGGTATGAGTGGAGGAGTGGATGAAGCTTTATCCCCTTAAAGCACCATTCATTAATTGCCTTATCAATGAGCTCTATTGCCCTATCTCCTTCATGTGGATTTACCCATACTAGGCCTACCAGCCTATCTGGATACTTCCTAACTGCCTCTAGAGTTATTTCGTTGGGTAGGGTGAATACTATGGATTTTTCTATATCATATTGATCCATTATTTTGATCATTGAATCGGCATCAAGTTCCACGTTAAATAATGGGAATTTTCCTAAATGAGTATGGGAATCAATAATCTTCATGGCCATTCACCTCACATTACATATTTCACTCCAAGTGCTTTTCGAATTGCCGCTAGTAATGGTATGGTCACTACTATATCAATTATACTGAGTGGATAGAATGTTATCAAGTCTAGATATGCTACTGGTCCAAAAAGCCAGTAGTCGTATAGGAAGTATGCCGTATTCTTCCATATGTGACCAACTATCATTGCAATTACCTCTGATGCTCCGGGTTTATTGCGAACAACATTTCTGAGCTTGCCGAGTATAAAGCCCATTAATCCGCGTATGACTATGGTTGCTGGTGCCCATTGAATAAACGCGCTCTGATATAGTGGATTCCAAATGTCAAATAACATTGCCCCAACTCCACATGCAAAGGCACCTATCTTGGAGCCGAAAAGTATTGCTGAAATGAATGATGCAACATCACCCATATGCCATACGCCGAGGGGCTTGGGCATGGGCACGGCAATACAAGTCATAATGTAAACTAGTGCAGTTGTCATAGCAGTATAAGCCACAATTTTAGCCTTGGTAACGCTCATAATGGCACCAAATAGCTATGATATGATCAAGTTTATATCTAAATGACAAAACCATAATATTGAAGTTTTAATATAAACTCACTTCCTTCTTCCCATCATTATAGTTAGAATTGAAGCTAGTATTAGTGGAGCTAGAATTGTGCAAGCCAGTCTAACTTCATTAATTGCGAGGGGCATGACTGTTCCCAGCATTAAATTTGAAATAAGCGGGTAAAGTACTATTCCCAGTATTGTGCCTGCAATAATTGAAATAGCAATATAATGCAGTCTCTTAATCAGCTTTTTGGCTGTGTAAATGTAGACTATAATTAGTGTTGCTAAGCCACCATAATATATTCTGATTAAATATAGATTTCCAATTAAGCTCCTAGTGCCATGATATTTTGTTGTATTACGCCAAGCATTAAATTTCTCCTTCAATTCCTCTGTAATCGATAAAAGGTGAGTGTAAAATTGTGGTATCCAGAGATTTTTGCTTTCAAGTTTTACTGATACTAAGTTACAGCCTTTAATCTTCAATATTCTCTGTGCATCAGATAGGCTGATTATTATGACATTTAATGGTGTTAGATATCCTGACAATAGCTCCCAAATTCGCTTATACTTAAACCTGTATGTTCCAATAATAATTAGCTTGTAGGTTGTATTATCCCTATAAATTATGATTTGATCACCTATCTTGAGCTTATAGTGATTGGCAGTTCTCCTACTTATAATGCAGTTACCCTCATGTAAAGAAACACTTCCCTCCTCAACTTCTATTAGCCTAAAGAAGCAGTCTCTATTTGGATCAAGTCCAACTATACAGAATCTCGGTGCAAGCTTCACTACTCCCTCATTCCTCACAACCCCAATATCAGTATGCATTCCTATTCTAGGCATGATAATTTTCACGCATTCCATAGCTTCCATTCTACGCAATTCTTCTTCAGTAAATGATTTCCTATTTTTCGGGCCAATTACTATGTCATCTCCATTATCTATAATGAATCTCTCAAAGGAATCTAATGAAAAGCTAAGTGATAAGAGAAATGAATAGGATATTATTGCGAGTAAAAGCAATATGCGTTCTCCATGCTTTACAAGCACCTATCCCTCCTCCCCAATTGGCATGAAATGCCAGGTAATCATCAACCAAATGATGTAGAAAGTAATTGAGAAAGTTGGAACTGAAAGGGCGAAAAAGATTATTAAATTATATGGATTTAGAAAGCCTTTCAGGTAAGATTCAATAACATAATAGATGTTAATGAGCATGTAACCAGCAATTACTTGCTCAATCAAGCTTGTCTTGAATTTTTCGAATATTAGGTGGAGGCCAAACCATAATGGGGGTCCGGATACTATTGAAGTGGCCACGCATACGCCCAATACGTAAATTAAGCTAGTTAAATCTCCTTCAACAAGAGCAATCCAATAGCCACCTGAAATAAAGATCGCAGTAGCATGACTAATCAAACCCTTCACAATTACTTGAAGATACCTGCTTACAATACTAGTGGGATTCAGAATTATACCTCCAGCTTATCCATATATGTGTTTAATTGTATTATTAATAATTTTCGATTAATATTGAAATTTTAAAGTATTTGAATTAATGTGGAAGCTTGCAAGTACTCATCCATCAAATAACCTTGCCTTCAATACTTTAGGTATTTGAATTACTACTAAGGCTAATGCTGAAAATATTGGAAATAGTGTTAGTATTGAATTGTAGGTTCCAGTCAACTCAATTATGTATCCAAATAATATTGGTCCAATTAGGAATCCGGCGTCGTATGCCATGGTAAATATGCCTGATGCAAATCCCCTAATATTTGCGGGTAATTCTCCTAGAGCCATTAGCTGAATTGATGGCACTAATAAACCTAAACCCAAACCGAAAATTGCTGAGCAAATATATGCGAATGGAGGTTTATAGAGTGAAATTAGTAGTATGTATGAAATTATGGTTAGCATTAATCCTGCTGATGCTGTTGAAATAGCACCTTTCCTGTCAGCGATTTTCCCACCTATGCTTCTCGTTAATATGCTACATCCCCCTTGAATGCTTGAGTATAATCCATAAGCTGCAACGCCGTAACCTAGTTCCTTATACATTGCTGGTAGGAAGGTGAATAGTGCACTGAAACTTGTTGCATGTAAGTTTGTTGAAATTAGTGCGCAAATGAACTTCAAGTTTAAAAGGCCCTTAAAAGAGATGGATTTACCATGAGATTTAACGTTGAAATCAGTTTTCTTCAAATACGCTTTAACTCCTCTGTAAGCTGAAGATAAAATTGCTAGCGAAATTATTGCTAGTGCAAGCGTGAATAGGAAGTTTATGTTATAGCTACCATAGAAGTCGGATACATATCCCCCAATTGCAGGTCCAATAAGCTGACTGACCCCAAACATCGTGCTTCTCCATCCAAGAAACTCCCCCACCCTACTGATAGGTGCTAAATCAATTATTATTGATATGGATGCTGGGAAGAAGGAGGCAGCTGCAAATCCATGAATAATCCTTGCAATAGCATAAATCATAATATTGCTTGAAGCATAATATGCTATCGCTGCAGTGCATATTAAAATGCAACCTAAAATCATGACCTCAATCCTATAACCCCTATCACTAATTAATCCGAATACAGGCCTCATAATTACAGCCACCAATGAAGTTAGCGCAGAAACTACTCCAACTATGAATGGTGAAGCACCAAGTTGAACAGCGAGTGGAGTGAAGACGGGAGAAGCAATCATTATTCCGAGAAAGAACATGAAAATGGATGCGTTTAGTGTCCAAATAGTTCTCAGCAAATGCTTCATCGCATCACCTCAACCATGGATTAAAAAGAATAGCTCAATATGGCTTTTAAAGCTTATTGGGGAACATCCATATTTCGACTATCAATAGCGTTCCAAAATAATAAAAGAGGGGAGTCTATGCTTTAATTCGCATTACATACTTCAGAAGCACATAGATTATTATGGCTGCTATTATTGCCGTTATAATGCCCATTCCAATAACTATGCTGTAAATACCTGATACACCTGCACCAACACCCATTATTTCTCCAATTGCAGTTCTAATTTTATCCTTCAAGTCTCCAATTAAAGTCAAGATTTCATCGGCTGCAGCTTTTATGCTCTTTAAAATATCGTACTTCTCGCTCTCCATGGCTTCAAGCTCTTTAAGTAGATTAATTTCGTCTTCAACCCTATTTATCACGTACTTTACATATGCTAGCTCTGTCTTAGCATATGAGGTTCTTCCTCTCAATGAATTGAGCGCATGAACAATGCATCCCGCCGCTCCATATGTGCCAATATTCCTCAGTGGCTCAGTAAACCATGTAGTCTTTTCCTTCCAGTAGTTCTCTATGGCCACATCTATGCTTGAAAATGCCTTCTCCATTAAATACAGCACTCCCTCTTTACCACCGTAGGTGACTGTTGGTCCAGGCTTCATGCTTATTCCTTCACTTATGAAGTAAAGTGAAAGAGCCAATCTACTCTTTGCTTCCTCAATTAACTGTTGCAAATCCTTAATGTCATATTTGAACTTGTAGGCTTCAATTTGCTCCTCTAATTCTAGTAGTCTGCTATGAGATTCAATCAATTCAGATACCACTCGATCTACAGTTTGGCATGCAGATTCGAATTCAGTGCATAGCTTTGGAATTTCCTCTAAATAATACTCGAACATTTCATTGGGGGTCATGCCGAACCATGACCTAGCAGCCTTAATCCATGGAGGGTTAGGATTGCTTTCATAGAGACTCTTTAATTCACCGAGTTTTTCAAGTATCCTGCCTTTGATCGTCAAGGCTTTATTTAAGCCCATTTTAGCTTCACTTATTAGGGTGGAGGTCTCGATCAGTGATTGTGCTTTAATCTTCAGCTCTCCAATTGAAGCTAGTGCTGCATGGAACGTTGCTCCACCTCCAATTGTTAGCGTGTATGGGCCGGAGGATGTAGTCCATAGTGCGGCATTAATTGGCATTCTGCCTGGAACATACGTGAAGCCATTTAATACGAGATCTGTTTTGAATTCTGGATGCGGTCCAAATAGAACGACTTTGCCAAGACCATAGGTTCCAGAGACTACGACGGGTTTACCTTGAATGGTAGCATTATAGACTGTGGTTCCAATGAGGCCTTTCTCCTTCTGGAGCTCTAAATTTGTATAGTACTCTGCTGCAGTGAAGTATTTTGTGAAGTTCCAATTGACTACTAGTCCATCTGCTCTTGAAGCATGTGGAAGTACACCTGAAACTACTTCAAATATTGGTCCCTGCCACCAAACCATTTCGAATGTCTCAGGAATACCCCACATTACCGGGTGTTCTGGATTTATGTTCCTGAATACTGCAACTCCAATTCCCGGATATAGCTTCTTGAACTTACCCTCACCCTCAATCACGTTCCATAGCTTAGCATTAATTATCTGGAGATTGTAAGATACATCCCATCCCAATGCCCCTATAGTTGCAGCCCATGAACCTGCACAGCTCGAAACATATCCTCCACCATTACGCACAAATTCCTCGACTTTTTCACCTCCATCAGCACCTAGAGTGCTGAGTATTCCAGTGGATCCATCACCTGGAACTACGAGTAGATCATAGTTTTCCAGTACGCCGGCCCTAATATCGTTATCATCAACATATTCCATTAGAAATCCAAGTGTACTGAAAAGCTCGACATAGGGTGTTGGGAGAGCTGCATGACCAGCATATATTGCTATTCTTAGGGGCTTTAAAGCATAAACCATCACATCTACTTCTTCAGTTACTCTCACTAGCTCAATATTAAGCTCTCCAGCTAGAAATGTAACTAACTCGTTTACCTCTATACTTATTGGTGCAGCTTTTAGAGGTAAAGTTGCTATTGGAATTATGAAGTCACCTTCACTGACAACAGCACCTTCATAAGTAAATTCCTCGGCAACCCAGTAAACGGGTATTCCAGCTCTTAATAGCAAATTGACGAGCTGATGCGCATTTACCCAGTTTTCTTCGTTTACCCGAACAATGTAAGCCAATGGTGCTTCCTGAGATAGTGCTTGAGGAACATGTAGAACTGCTAGGAGAACTATGAGTGCAATTGCAATAGCTTTAATCTCAAAATTTAACTTTCCAAATTTCACAACATCACCTAAAAATATTTCAGCTTTCAATGTATATAAAGTAGCCCTTAAATTACCATTAAAAAAGTGAGCATCTATCATCTCTGAAATTAACTATTTAGTTTAAATTTCAAGAACTCCTTTGCCACTTTAATTAATTTTTCTTTCAAGCAATTATTTCTCATGAGCTTCGCGATAAATATTCTCGGCGGAACATTCAATGCATTACTACTTAGCCCAGTTATAGTTATGCCTAATCTATCCATTAAATCACTTAAATTAGCATCCTCCCCCTCAATTTCAGCCAATTGGAATATTAGCATTAATAGGCTTTCATCTTGAAAAATTTCACTGGATCTACTCCATAAACATGCATTCTCACTATGGTTGTTTCGTATGGATCGCATACTTCCTCCTCAAGATTAGCAGCTACTACTAAATCTATTTTAGCCAGCCTCTCAATTAGCATTCTCCTCTCTTCGCTCGGCATTATTCTTGGATCAGTCATTGCAGCTACATGAAAGCTCACATCGTACTTCAACAAGTTACTTATTGCATTAAATGGTAATTGAAATGCCTCTTTAATAGCTCCAGTTCTAAGCGTGAATGCATTGGGCTCACCCGCCTTTAAGCTAACCCTAACATGAACCTTTCTATAGTGCGATATCTCCTTAACATAGTTCTTACTTGAGCCAAATAATATGCCATTGGTTTCAAGTATGAAGAGCTCAATTTCACTCCTCCTCTCAATTTCCTCAAGCAATTGGATGAGATGATCCCGCCCAATAGATGGTTCAACTCTATGTGAACCAAACTTTTTTATTCTAAAATTCACACTTCTTCAGTTTGGTGGCTGAGTTGAAGCTCAACTTACCCCTGAAACCCTACTATTTGAAGTTGATTGAGAGCAGTGAAAGTGTTAGGAGGCTTGCTGTTAGAGCTTACGTGAGGGGTGGAAGTGCTGAGACCGTTAGGAGCTATATTGATGGAGTAATAATGCTCTGCAAGTTTCTCGGCATGGAGCCAGATGAAGCTTTGAAAGCTAAGTTGGACTGGGAAGGCGTGTTAAACGAGTTTATAGCTTGGCTCCTCTACGATAGGGGAGTTGCCAGGACAACTGCACTAAACTACTTTAAGGGTGTTAAGAAGTGGCTTCAAGTAAACTTGCCTAAGGATGAGTGGAACTCAATTGACTGGAGGAACATCGAGAAGCCCCGCACATGGAGAGTTGAGAGGGAAAGAATACCTGAAAAGGAAACTCTGAAGTTAATCATGCAAGTTGCAAATCCTAGGGATAGAGCAGTTATTGCACTTGCAGTTTCAAGTGGATTGAGGCAGTCAACAATCCTAAACTTGAAGCTAAAAAACATAAAGGTCTATGAAAACGGGAAAATAACTTCGCTACTCCAGTTTTTAAGGGAAAATATGGAGCCTAGCAGCGGAGCAGTGGGAGTGGTTGTGGTTGAACCTGAAATAGCTAAGGAGCGCCCAGAAAAATACATGACCTTCTGCACCCATGAAGCCCTAAAGTACATTTTAACCTACTTGAAGATGAGGTTGAAGAGCGGTGAAAATCTAACTGAAAGCTCATACTTAATAGTTGATAGAAGCAAGAGGAAAATGAAGGCCCACGCCCTCAAGTGCCAGTGGATAAGACTGCTTGAGAGGGCGGGGAAAAACTTCAAGCACAGAAAATGGCACCTATTCAGATTCCACACCCTGAGAAAGTACTTCTCAACGTGGACTAAGCTAAGCGGAGTAGATCCATGGGTTGTAGAGGCGTGGATGGGGCACAAGGCGGGGATACACCAAGTATACTTCCTATCGGGAATAGAAGACCTGGAAAACCCAGTACTCATAGAAAGGCTAGTAGAAGAGTACAGGAAGGCAATACCCGCCCTAACCATATTCACCGAGGAAGAAAAAATAAGAGAATTAGAGCAGAGGTTGGAGCAAGAAATTAAGGAGCAAAATGAAAAGCTCAAGAAAATAGAGGAAAAATATAAGCGGGAAATAATGGAGCTGCAATTAATGGTGAAGCAGTTAATCAAGAAAATTGAGGAAATGGAGAAACACGCAAAACCAATAAACTACTCCTGGTGAAACTGCAACCAACTTCACATTTTATTCTACTATAGTAAGGGTAAAAAATAGGGGATTTTAAGGTTATTTTCTGGTTTAGTTTTTATTTTATGTTTGCTCTCCTAGGCCTCCTCTAACTACTGCAATTATAATTACTACTCCCGCCAGTATTAATCCAATAAATGTGAGGGTCATTGCGGTTGCAATATAGTTTTCAGCGGTTGTTTTAAGGTTTAGCCATGTACTTGAAACATTTAGGTCATTGAATACTTGGCCTAAATGTCCTGAAACCACTCCACCCAATAGTATGCCCACTAGAATCCATATGAATGCCACTGCAAAGCTCAAAATATTTCTTCCAATAGCACTCAACCAAGCTCCCTCCTGGCCAGGAGGACTCCTCCACCCATATATGCTAAAACTCCAATTAAAATAGTTCACTTCACGGTGAACTACCTACCAGCTCTCCTCTCTTATTAACTTTCTTTAGTTGTTTCAATACACTTACTAACTGCATTCTCAACTCAATAAGCATGTTTAATGTCGCTTGCAACTCCCTAATTTCACCTCTCTTTATTTCCATTACCTTTTCAATTACATATCTCAATGCCTTTAGTGTCTTAATTTTCTCTTCAACATTAAGCTTTGACAAGTGTTTTTCTGCAGCTTTTTCTGCTTCCTTGATAAACGTTGTGATGTTCTCCATTAACTTTATGGCGAGAAGATCCTCCAGCTCAACTTTACTTATGTATTCAATGTTAACTTTATAGGCTATATCATGGAGCACGCTTTCCAGCAACCTTCTTAAAGGCTGCCTAAATATTAGCTGCACAAGCTGGGGGAGATTGGAGAAGTATCCTTCACACCCAAGTTTTCTCTCAATAACAGTAAACATTCTATCCACCAAGTCTTCAAGTAAGAGTGGTGTAGGCTTGTGTAAGTATAGGGCTATTAACCCCTTAATTGTTAGAGCATACTTGGTTTCACCATTTGATGTAACTTTAGTTATGAACTCTTTTTTAAGAAGCTCTTCAAGCCTCCCACCCTTCCGTATAAGAACTGAGTAAATCTTTAATGACTTGGCGTAGGCTGTTTCCCCGCTAATACTTGGGTGAAGCATATCACGAAGCTTCTTCGCCAGCTCCCATTTTGAAAGTGGACCATAATTGTTGAGAGCTTTCAATATTGCTCTATTATAAACTGCCTTCTTTCCCTCAAATATTCCCAAGCGAGCACGAGACATATTACAATTCACCTCATAATATTCGTAATATTACAAATATGATTATCAAAAACCATATTACAATTATCAGTATATATATTTTACGAGGAGTGTTAAGATATGCCTCGCTTGAGAAGCTTGGTAAAAGACATAAACCTTGAAATGAAGGTAATAGAAGTTATAAGAAAGGCTGGCAAACCAGTCTCAATCGACTACGTGGCATATCATTGTGGTATATCGTGGGCAACTGCACGTGCAATTCTCTTTCGACTAGTTGCTGAAGGAAAAATCAAGGCTATGGACACCACGAAGTCCTGGATCTTCTTCATACCAACCGTAAGGGAGGTTGAAGGCCAGTGAAGAATAAGGCTGTTATCATTAATGTTTCGGATCTTAGAGAGCTGAGGAAACAATTAGAGGAAGTATTGCAGCGGCTTCAAAAGCTTTCATCATTAATGAAATTAAAGGCTGTATAAATTGGGTTTCAAAGAAAGCTAAAGAAAATGCTTCAAAGAGTGAGGAGAAATGATGCCTAATTTTGTTTTTAAGTTAAATGGGAATGATTTATGTTATGATTTAATTGTTAATGGTGAAGTAATTATTAATGGAATTAGAGATAGATGTAGTTTCATTGGTTTGGCTAAGCCTTCTGATCAAATTTATGTTGCAGCTAAAATTATTGCTGAAAAGTATAAGCTTAATTTCAAAAAAGTTTTGAAGGAACTTCATTATCAAGCCTTCATTCAATTACCTAATAGAATTTATAAGAAAAGATTTGATGTTAAACCATACTTTTGTTTTGAATGTAAGCATTTTAAAACTAATGAATGCGCATTTTCAAGTGCTAATATTGATATTAAGCCTTTCGATTTTGCATGCTCATTTTTCAAGCCTAAATGGAGGAGATAAAATGAAATTAGGTATAGGGTCTCAGCCTGGGAGACGGTCTGAACAGACTGATCAGTCCGCTCCAATAGAAAATAACCCTATAAACCTAGATTTCAAGTGGAACGGACAGATCGGACAGATCAGCCCCACTTCTGAGCAGAAACCCCCTACTCCAGCAATTGAAATCGGCGACACCTTCAAATATACAGGTGAAAGAAAATTTGAAGGCCGGATCCAAATCATAGGTTTAAGTTTCCCTGAATCAAGATATACTAGGCTAATTGCTAAATGTATGGAATCAGGTGAATGCAGTATTTTTGATTGCCCATTCATGCAAGGTTTAGTTATTGGTTTCGGTGAAGATGCAGTTTGGTGTGCAAGTGCTCTCGCAACTTACTTTGACACTAACAATTTAATTAATGCATTTAAAGTCTATGTTGAACAAAATAAGATTCAATGTTGCAGTAAATGGTATAAGAAAATAAAAGTTGAAGGTGAAGAGGAAAGGGCAATAACTAGGGGAATAATTTGTGATTTAAAAGGACAGGAAGGAAGGGCATGGTTTATTCATGGAGCTAAATGTGATTTAAGTAAAATGCCTAATTGGATTATCGCTAAAGGTTATTTATGTAAAGGAGCTAAAGGAAGAATTGGAGTTCTTATAACTGAATTTACAGTTGAAAGTGAAGTCCTGTCTCCAAGTGAAAGTGAAGTTGAAAAAGCTAAGGAAATATTGAGGTCAATTAGTAATGATTCAACTAATATTGAAGATTCAAATGTCTTTAAAATAGCTAGAATACTTCAAAAAGCAAGTCATGGTAAAGGAGAAGAAATAGTTAAAGGCTTTGCTTCAGATTTACTTTTCATTGCAAGCCCTATATGGACTAAGACGCCTGAAGGAAATAAAGAATTATCCATGACATGCTGTGAAATAGGGGTAACTACTAATTTTAAAAGTCAAAGAGCAAAATTCCTAATAAATCTGTTAGGTGCAGGTAAATATCGAAGTGGAAGAATAACTGAAGCTGGATTAACAGCTGGATTAGAAAAAATTGAAGGTTTAGGTTGGACAATTAAGAAGGGATTATTACCAAGCTATGATTTATCATTTGTAATTGTAGATAATATTAACCCTAACATTCTTAATACTCAGCTTGAAAGTAGGCGTGATGGTATTATTAGCATTACAGGAATAAAGAGCGGTGAACTTTGGGCTAGAACTAGACTTAAAATATTATTGAATCCTCAGAAACCATTTGAAGAGCTTGTTTTTAAATGCACAGCTCTAAAAATATTTGACCATAAATTTATAGCACGACTTTGCTATGTAATATTCACTTATGGAGTATCTATTGAGGAAAGATATAATCCAAACATTGAAGCCTTAACTGAAAAGGAAAAAGAAATTCTTAATGCTGCCGTAACAGTTTTGAAGTGGAATTTAAGTAGAGAAGTAACTTTTGAAATTAAGCCTTCACCATTATGGAATAAAATTATGGAGTTAAGCAAAAAATTAGAGGAAAAATACGGTATTGAAGATATACCATTGCTTTTAAGAAATATTCCATATAAACTTGCAACATTAACTTACTGCTTCATGTTACTTAATGGATATGATAAGCCAAGTGAAAAACACGTTGAATTAGCATATAATTGGCTTGATTACTGTGCTAAAGACATTGAATTAGATAGATATGTTGAAGTTCAAAGACAAATTAGAGAGTTAAGCGAAGAAGAATATGAGGAAATAAAGAGTAAAATTGAACGGAAAATTGAAAATGAAATACAGCTTATGGGTGGAGACATTGAGGATTCAAACCTCTATAAGATAATTACATATTTAATGAAGCATCAGCAAGTTCAAAGAGACGAATTATGCGCATATCTTGAATGCGGAAAACATACAGTAACTGAGGAAATAAAGTTTCTAAAAGGCTTAGGACTTGTAAAATCAAGTAGAAATGGATATGAATTTACAGCAAAGGGAGTCCGCTTCATAAAGAAATGGTTAAATCTGATGGTTCGGACTGAACGGACTGTTCAGCCTATCTCTCAGGCTAACACCCAGAACCAACTCTACATATCTTGGAAGAGGAGGATTCTGGAGCGATTAGAGCGTGAAGGCTATTTAAACAAGGCTGTTTTGTTGAATGAAGCGGTTAATAATGATGTTCCCATGGAGATTCACGATAAAGTTTTGCGTGATCTTGAGGCTGAAGGCAGAATCATTGTAACTGATGTAACTGTTTATCTCGTTGATTCTCGTTTAGGAGGTGAAGATAATTGAAAGATTTAATTGGCAAAAATATTGTTATGATCTGCGGTAATGAAGAAAAGCTTTATACAGGAAAAGTAATTGGAACGCAAATTAAACTCGCAAATTCTTCAAGTTACCTCGTTAGCCTTGATGCTAATGCTTATAGTGAAATACTGTTTTCCAGGAATAAGGCGCCAATAGTAATTCTATATGTGAAGCTTGATCATCAAGCGAATTCATGCAGTTCTGTTAACAGTGACTCTGAGAAGCTAGGGGGAGAATGCTCTGTTAACAGGGTTGGAGGTTGATTGGAAATGTCAACTCATATTCGAATTAAACCTTCAACTTACCATAAACTTGTTAGAATAAAGAAGATGCTTAAGAAATGTAGGAAGGATGGTAAAATTACCATGAATGATGTTATTGAAACGCTCATTGAATTTTATGAGAATAAACGGGGGCGTAAGCTATGAGCTTCCCCTCTTTTCTTTTACGCGCATTTCTTCATAAATTTATGGGAGGGGAAAATGTTTGGGTGTAAAGATTCTTTGTTCACCTGAAGAGGCTGCTGAAAATATTGTTAAGCGTGTTTGGGATGATGGTTGGATAGCAATTATACCTTGCAGTCCAGGGGCCTTCAACTTCATATTGCACATAGAAAACACCTACTATACTCCTGGAACCAAATTGAATGCATTATTTGAAGTCCACATGCTTCCATTCATAGCAGTGGTTAAGCCTGTTGGAGACCTGCTTGAAAGGTTGCTTCCAAGTGAAGCATTAGACTTCATAAGTAGGAGCAGCAAGCATGGAGTGGTAGTTCTAATTCTAGATGCCAGTGAAATTGAGCCAGGAAACTACGTATTCTTCAGGAGAACCATGGTTTTCCTAAGTAGGAGGCTCCTTAAAAAGTGGCTTGAAAACGGAATTCTCCTGCACTCCCTAAAGTTAAAGTCAAAATTCATGGGTGGTGAGGAGAGTGGATGGGGAAATTGAGGAGATTAAGGCTGAATTAGATTCAATTTATGTTGAAGCTGTTAGACCTACAAGAACTTTAGGTGTTGAAAATCTAATTGCAAGCGAATTAGCTCAAGCAGTATTTGCAGAACCATTATCGAAAATAAGGCATATCCTTGAAGCCTACCTCATGCTTTCACCAGAGCAAAGAGAATTATTAGAGATAGGTGAAGAGGAGCATAAAGAACTGCTCAAAATATATAAGCTTTGCCTAGATTTGCAGAGAATAGTGTGGATTAAAGATCCATTTAGCGGAGGAATGAAAACTGCAGCAATACCTTGGAGTTGCAATCCAGATGAAATACAAAATTATCTTAATTGGTTAAATAACATGTCACCATTATACATTACACATAATATGGAAAATACGGAAAAATATAGAAAACTAAATGAAATAGAGATTTTCTACCTTGCAAGTATACGTGGTGAATTGGCAGCTGTTTCCGCTAGACAAGTTCAGATACGCTTTATTCATTATGCAATGCCTAAAGTACTATGTATAATGCGTTTGCTTCTAGAAAAAATAGTTACACCTGAAACTTGGTGGCAAAGTTTGCAGGTCATTAGTGGTAAAAGTAAAATGGAGGAGGGAAAGCCGCGTGCAATGTTGCAGCGTGAAGCCTAGCCTCATAGGGATTCGATGGCTTCGAGGAATTGAGCATATTAACTTTGGAAGCCAACCAATAGTATTAATGTGTTTAGGTGTTAGAGGTGCAGGTAAAAGCAGTTTCCTAGAAGCAGTGGCGGAACATTTCCTCGCTAATGGGCATGCAGTTTTAGATTTATTTGGAGCTAGATCAGGTGAAGGTTTGGCTTGGCTTAGATCACCATGGATTAGAGAGCTTGATTTACCAGTATTATTGCTTAAAGGCAGATATGTAGATGTAACTTGCAGTTATCCAGTGATAAGTTGGGATAAAATAACGTTAAATGAAATTGAAAAATACAGGATAATTATTTCAGCAAGCCCATTATACATTGATAGAAATGAAGAATTCAAAGCTGTAAATCATATTCTCGATTTACTTTTCACACGGCTAGGCTGGAGAAAATACATTTACATTTTAGTTAGAGAAGCAGCCAACCTAATTTACAGCCGATTTAAACATAAGGAAAACCAGTTACTGGCGAAGGCTGAATGCGTATACCTAATACGTGAAAGCAGGCACCACGGCTTGGCAATGGGATTGGACACCCAGAAGTTCACGAGTGTAGATGTAGATTTAAGAATACTGCTCGACTACTTGATAATTAAGACTCAGGGAGCAATAGGTTTGCCTAGAGATTTGTGGTGGGTTTACAGCTGGATTAAGCCAGAGTGGCTTCAATGGGCTAAACCAGAGTACTTCGCAATAGTAAGTAGGCGCGGTAGCATTGGAGTAGGCTTATTTGAAATGCCTAGGTGGCACAAGAGGCCTAGAGAAAACCTACTAAAAGTACTGGGCATTAAAGTGGAAAAAGCCGAGAGTAATGAAGTGGAGGAGTAAGTAGAGTATTGCGAGAATCCTCCTCTATACGGCGAAAATCATGAACCCTTTAATTTTGTAAAAGAAATTCTCTAGGTTTGGTTCACTTCTAGAAGAACAAAACCAATAGTCGGCTCACATGCACTTATCCTAGCCTTCCTAACACCCCACTTTTTAGCTGCAGCAACAATTTTCTTACATGCACTCTCCGGACTATGAAATTCACCATACATTTCCGGAAAATCCCTACTCCAATCACTCCAACAGAAATAGCATCTTAAACAGCATCCAACAGCATAGCCAGTAGCTATTCCACGATAAACACCAGTAGCATAAAACGCAGTATACTTACGCTCCTCACCCCTACAAACAATCTCCTCAGTCCTCCTAGCCAATTCAAGAGGATTAAAGGGCTTAAAGCCCCTAATGAGCATCCTCTGATACAAAACCATCATCCTCAAAGAGAATACGCTGAATCAAATGATAAACCTTACATCTTACATAGTAAATAAGTGAAATCTAATAACCCATTAGCAGGCAAATTAGAGGATCTTCATTACAGTTGAGGGCAAGAAAAGCGTGAGGGACATATAATGCTCATGCTCACTTCAACAATAATTAATATACTTTTCATACTTGCTATTGTAAATAGTGTTATCATGTCATTTTTCATGTTACCACCAATATTTAATCCATTATCTATTATTGGTTTAATTAATGCTTATTTAGCTTATAAAATGAAGTTTCATAAATCAATTAAATCACTAATAATCCTATTAACTCTAACCATAATATCTACATCTACAGTAATAATTGCTTGTATCATATATTTAAACTATCGAGTATCATTTTGGATTCAAATGCTATTCCTAATGCTATCATCAAGTGGAGGATTCATACCCACAATAATGTTAGGCCTTCTTGCAATTGCAGCAATCAAAGAACCACATGTAATAAGTAACATATTAATCATAACACTTATAATAAGTACACCATTCTACGTATTAATTATTCAAATATTAAAAGGCATTTATAAAAATAAAAATTTAACTAAAAATAATTTATGATTAATTATTGTTTATAAACAATGGTTAATAAAATTTTGAAATAAAACACTTAGTACATTGAATGGTCTATTTCCGTAGAATAGTAGCCAACTGTTACTATGACATCCAGAGATGAAAACTTACATGTGAAGAAGAACTTGAAGCTCTCAATGAGCATATGCTGATACAAGGATTTACACTAATTAACAATACTTTAAGGGCTTTTAAATGAGCATTATTTATAAACATCATTTTCTTGAGCTGGCTAAGGGAATTACGAAGCTGAATAAAGCTTTAATTTTGCATCATCATCTAGGTGAGGTGAGTATTAATTTATCTCTGAGCTTTTTCTAAGATATTAAGTAATATCTAGAAAATTTTAAATTGTAAGAAAAGTTATTATTCTTGATAAGTCATGAAATTAAAACGTAACTTAACTACTATTCTCATAATAATAGTAGCATCAGCACTCATAGTATATGTGTCTTTCTCAATAGAAGGATCAATGAAATCCAATGCCTGGTCATCATTTTTAGGGAGGAATCGTGAAGTTACCATTATCATTAATTGCTCTTTATCTGGATTGCCTAGGGAGGTTCCATTATTAAGAGTTGTTAGGCGTAATATTACGGAGACGGAGGCACTATACATTGCACGTGAAGTATTCAATTTAACTGATGATGTATTTGGAGAAGTTAAAGTGATACGTTTAAGGCATGTTCTAACAGTTTTTAAGAATAAGATTAGATTAATTTTCTTTGACTGCGGTGCAATTAGATATACAACTCCAGAATACTATTCAACATATCCGCCTCCAATATTACCATCGGAAGAGGAAGCTATAAGAAAGGCCGAAAGCTTCATGAGGAAAATAAGGAATTATGGTTTAATGCCGAGAAATCCCAAAATAAGTATTAAGCTTCATCGAGTTGGCCCAACTGCTTGGTCAAGTATTTCTGCATTAGATATTGAGTGGCCCACCGAGTTAAGCGTAAGGTACTGGGCTTACTATGAAGATAAAATCTTGTTTGGACCATCAGATGAAATAGAAGTAGTATTTGGAGATAATGGTAAGATAATTGCCTTTTATGGTTATTGGAGGGAAGTGGAGGAAGCAGGTAAAATTGAATTGACTGTTAGTATTGAAGAGGCAATTGAAAAATTAAAGGAAAGCTCAATGCTACTTAAATCATCTAAGGTTGCAACTATCGTAATCAATAATGTTAGATTAGCATACTGGGTTGGCGACGTGCTTAAAGGGCCAGAATATTTGCCACCAATTTACTTGTTTGATGCATTAGTAGTATTCACTGATGGAACGAAAGGCTTAATCAACCTGTGGGTTCCAGCAACAAAGGAACTACAACTGTATCCGCCATAAATTTAATGGTAACCAATCCCAATAATATCCCATTAAAAATGCAATGCGAAACTTTGCAGTACAGGCACTAATTCAGCGGTCAACTTGTACCCTTGCTCAATGTACAATTTTTCACATTTTTACTTATAGCTTGTTAAGGAGTCATTAAGGCAAAGTTATTTAAAATCAAATTAAGAGATGAATTATCGAGTATTATGGTGAGCAATGTCGTTGAAAGATTAGTTAAACTTTATAGAGTTAAGTATCCGCATAATCCTATTGGAGTTTTGAAGTATCATATTGGGAAGCTTACTAGGACTGGATTGAATGCTAAAACTGCAATTATAATTTTAGCTGTTGAAAATGGAATTGAAATTGGAGAAGTATCGAAGCTGATGAGTGAGGGCTATTCTTTAAGGGAAGCAGCTAAAATTGCTTCAGAGAAGATCGAGGTATCTCCTGATTTAATCGATAAATTAGCCCAATACATGCCAGTTGAAGGTTACCTGAGAACTGTGGTTAGTGAGTGCAAGAATTTACCTGTCAATAATTTAGTAGTTCTGCATGGTAGAATTATTGGGGTTTATGTTGGAAGGAGATTGCATAGAGACCTTATTAGTGATATTAGAGGTATTGAAGCTGCACAATTTACTTTAAGAGATCCATCTGGAATGATTCTAATCGAAGTTGCTGGTCCCGTTAATATAACTTTAATGAGGGGCTCAGTGGTGAGAGTTGAAGGTAGAATTGCACGGACATCAAGAGGTGAAGTCTATGTAATTGCAAGTAATGTTGTTAGATTGCAGCCAATTGAAGATTACTTTAATAAGCTTTCCAACTTAGAGCTTTTTGATGTCAGCAAATTACCCATATCAGTTGATGGCGTGCTGGTCAAGCCCTATGAAGGTAAAGTTGTTGAGGCAATTACAGTGGGTAAATCGAGACGGCTTGAACTAGCAATTATTGGGGTAATTTTATGTGCACTTGCATTTGCAGGCATTCCCGTATTTAGCATATTTGCATGCTGTGCTGGATTAGCATTAATCGTTTATGGACTTATTTCTGAAGCACCCGAAATTAAGAGCTATGAAATAGTTAGATTTCTCGCTAGAATGATTATAGAACACCACCCACCATGGCTTAGAAGCAGGTGTTTAAAGCTGAACATTGGTGGTAGGCAAATATATCTATGTGCCAGGTGTACTGGAACATTAATTGGATACATTTTCACTAAATTAATTCAAATAGCATTCCCATCAATTCTAATAGCTGCAGCACTTGGCTTACCAGCACTCCTTGACTGGTCGACTCAGAAGCTTGGATTTAGGGAAAGCAGTAATTTAATTAGAATTTTAACTGGACTATTGCTTGGCTCTGGAATTGCCTTATCATTAAACTTCAATTTCATTGAAAGGCTAATTGTCATATTAAGCTACTTATCAGCAATGCTTATAATAAGTATTCTCTCAATTAAAGAAGTCAAGTTTGAAAGTAATTATTCAATTAACCTATTTGGATAGCTCCTTAAATTCCCTAGCCAACCTAGCAAATGCCACTTTAATATCAATTTTACTGCTTAATTCAGCTGGAGATTTCATTTCAGTAAAAATTGGTTGTTCACTTCTATTAGCCGATAGTTCAAGACTTGATGTACCTTCCAAGCTACTCCTAGCAATTGGATACGAATGCTCTAAAACCTCACTTTCAAATTTTATTGGCGTTAATAGCTGTGCTTCCGCATGTGGTTTAATTGGCATTTGAATTATTGATTTGAGAGCCTTAGCAAATACCCTACCAAAGCCGGTTAATCTCAGTTTTTTAGTTTTAGTTGAGGGCTCCTCGATAATCATGCCCTTTGATATGAGCTTCTTAATCAACCTACTATACCTATTCTTCACTGCTGGGCTTGATGGGTTTTCACCGCACCACTTAATAATGGACTTTATTGATTCAGCTCTACCTCCATGCTCAATTAATGCAACTAGAATTTTCATTTCATCTAAATTGGGGTGCTCAAGTCTGCTTCCAGGCAAATATATTTCCTGTGGTATAGTACCCTTCCTCATTCTAACCCTACTAAACCACTCCTCATATTCAGGTGTACCTGGCTCCGGAATATACCATCCACGCTCAGCTGGAGGCACAACATAAATGCTAACTCTAGGGAACATTAAGCTAACAGTTACAGCAGCACCATAAGCTTCCTTAGTAGTTGAAGTAGCATCTATCAAAACACGCCTACCATAATCAATAACCTCGACTTTAAGAGCTCTATAAAGTGAAGTGAAAACATCCTCATAATCCTGAGGATTAATACCCACCCTTCTAGGTTTGGAACCAGCAAATGTTAATGCTCTCTCCAAATCCCTAGCATTTCTTTGCGAAGCATACCCGTAGACATCCCTCTTCTTATCATAAAACAAGTATATTGCCTCTATAGGTTCACGTACTCTCCAATAATTAATTCCATCAATGATCCTCTGATAGTCATAGCCGACGAAGCACATTAGTACTACCATTTAAAGTCACCAGTACCTCTAACAGTACATATGAACATATTCTAGTTATATATGTTTTGATATAGTATCATATTAAATGTTACTATCACACTAAAACATACTGATATACATGAAATGAATTACCATACTATTTACTGCGTTCTTTCAAATCTGAGCTACTTTTCATGGAGCTCCATGTACTTTTGGCATTTCAATAATGGTATGGTATCAAAATTTTGTTACCATAATTGATTAATGGATTACAGTACAGATTTTGTGAAATACTTGCTTGTTCAGCGTTCCGGTAGCTAGTTTGATATTTTCATTTCTTTACTTTGTTATTAAGATTACTTTAAAATATTTTCATAGTTAATATTATTGATGTGATGAGATGTATGAAGCCGTAGAGGGTTTCAGTGAAGTTATAGATGAGCTGGAGAGGATTTTAAGTGGGAAAGTTGAGACTCCACAGTGGACTTTAACTGGTGAGCTCATAACAAATCCATATCCCGTCTTAAAGGATAGGGGTAGAGTTATTAGAGGTATTCCGATTAGAGAGGAGAATTTTCATGAGTTAAAGGTTAGGAGTCATGATCATAGGGTTCTCGCTGTTGATGCTTCACTTAAAGTACTGTTTGATTGTGGTTCATTTAAGATCGTAATATCGAAGATATCTTGCTCAATATGGTGTGGGAGGTATAGGGTTTTTGATTTTAAGCCGAAATTGAAGATTGAGCTTGTTAAGAGTAGGCTTGAAGCCATGGAATTCCTATTCAATTCTGAATTGGAGGCTGTTAGGAGTGCTTCTAGTAAGCTTGGTCCTGGAGACTACTGTATTCTCGATAGAGCTTTAATGGCTATTCCAGCCTATAAGGAGTCTACTAGGAAAATGCTTGATCGATTATGTGATTATCTCAGCTTTAGGGGTATAAGGTTGATTGGTATCACCAAGAGCAGTCAATTAGAGGTTAATACTGGTGAAAACCTTTTAGGCCATCTACTTCATAGGAGCAGAGACTTCATTGGTGATAGGGCTTGGTATTACTATCCAATTTTCAGGTCAAGCCAGTACCCTAAGTGGTATCTTGGAGTAATAACTGTAGTGAGGTTTTCAGCCGACTCGGATCACGTATTTAGAGTTGACATTAATAGGCGCGATGTCAATGGAATTGATGTTATCGATGAATATCTAAGTGAAGTGGCTTATCTACAGGATCCAGCCATACCCGGATATCCCTATCCCCCCAAGAGCTGTCATGATGAAGCTAAAATCGGTAGGCAGGAGCTCATGTGCTTGAAGCTCTCATTTCTAGAATCCCTTAGTAGGGAAACTAGGAGGCGCTTCATAGCGAACTTGAAGTCTACGAGCTTTAAGGAGGAGGAGTTATGGGCGAAGTAGATAGGGTTGGAGTTGTAGTTTGGACTGAAGATGTAGATGTGTATTTTAGGGTATTTAATGGTGTGAGGGTTGAGCGTGGGCAGCTACTCAAAATTACTGATAGGGACTTAAAGTTCATAATTAGAGTATATGACTTCAAGCCCGAAGCCCTTCTATCCTCAGCTGAAATAGCTAGAATATCATTTAAGAGGGAGAGGGGTGAAGAAGTCGAGCTGATAGATAAGCCATTGAGATGCTATGATGTTGCCCTCGCAACAATAATTGCACAAATAGATGGTGAAGGAAGGGTATCGGGGCCAACAGCTGTTCCAGCACTATTCTCATATGTTGAGCAATTAACAAATGAAGACACTGAGCAGCTAAACTTAGATACTGGCGATATAGACATTGGATTGCTTAGAAGCGGCCATAAAGTTGTCAATAGAAAGGTTACAATTCACGGATTGAGAGCATTCCCACACCACCTACTGGTATGCAGCATTACTGGTGGTGGGAAAACTAATTTCGGAAAAGTGCTTGCATGGAACATTATGAGGAGCTCAGGCCTATACTCACTACTAATAATTGATACTGAAAGCGAGTACTTTGATGGAGGAGATCAGCTACACTATGGATTAATTCACAGCCCATATGCTGAGAAAAGCCTATTCTACGTTACCCCGAGAGTAAATCAGCCATGCAAATATACCTATGAATTCACATTTGATAGAGTGAAAATAACTAGAAAAGTAGATGCACACCCACTAGAAATTTGGTGGGGAGATTTAAGGCCAGAGGACTTTGAGCAAACAGGTGAATTTACACCGCCACAAGAATCCCTATTATGGATGGCTTGGAGGAAGTATCGTAGATTATGGCTAGAATACTTGATCTATAAAGATGCAAACTACATTTACGATGACTTCAAAGGGAAATCTCAGAAAGTAACAATTCTAGTCACTAAGAGGAAATTGAGGAGAATTCTAGGTGATGAAGAGATATTTAAGGAGGGGGAGTGCAAAACAGATTTAATAACAGCTGTCTTAAAGGCCATTTCCCAAGGCAAAGTCGTCCTCATAGACATGCCTACAGCATCAGAAGCACAAGAAAAATTGATAACAGTCCTCCTTGCAAGAAGAATATTCAAATTCTATGAGAAAATGCGTAAAATGGCACCAGAGAAATGGGAGAAACTACCAACAGTACTCATAATGGTTGAAGAAGCCCACAGATACCTATCAAAACAAGCACTATATGCTGGGGGAATTAAGCGTGAAAACATATTCTCAACCATAAGCAAGAGAGGCAGAAAGTATAGAGTTGGAGTCTGCTGCATAACTCAAATGCCAGGAGAACTAGACGAACCAATAGTTAGGCAGCAATTAACAAAAATAGTACTACCATTACCAACAAAGCCAGACTACAAATTAATCATAAACTACAGCCCATACCTCGATAGTGCAGAGCAGGAAATAAAGACGCTAGATAGAGGAGAAGCCCTACTAGTATCACCACCATCAGGACTGAAATTCGCAGTCCCAGTCAAAATATACTTATACGAAAATCTAATTGAAAGCGAATTAAAACGAGAATCATCACAAATAAAAATCAACCAGCTATTCAAAATACCAGTAAAATAAAATTCTAGAATAAAATGTATGCCGAAAGAAAAGCAAGCTCATATAGGCTGAGAGAATAATTTATGCACTTCAACGTTAAAGAAGAAGAAATGTATAAAATCGTTAATATGTGAGATCACTTGAATGTCATGAGGCTTTGATGTCTATTAGTTTTATTAATAGTTTCGATCCTGCAATTCGTGATTGCGCCGTAATTCCAAATCCCTTCACCATTACGTATGGTAATGCGTAATAGAGATTTCCGTTATTTGCACATAGCTTTATGTAGAGTAGAAGACCATTAGTTGAATAGGATACCTCTTCTAATCCATCGTTTATGAAGGCAATGTATAGATTTCCATTGTACTTTATGCCTCTAAACTTATTGCAAACTCTCACTTGAGTACCATTAATTATGGTAATACGGCAATGATATGTTAAATCAGGTATGTAGATCCATGACTTATCGCTTAATTTAACCGTAGTTGGAATTGTATCCTTAAATAACACTAGTCTCCTAGTCTTAGGTTCATAAATTATTGGAAGTAATTTAGCTATCTTTTCCAGCTCCCTACACTTTTTAATCTTACCCATAATATATGTAGCTATGCTGTATGATACATTATGTAAGGTTCTCTCTATAGGTAATGCTGGAACTTTCAGACCTTTAGTATAAATTTGATTCGCACTTGAAAATTCATAATCTCCAACTTTATATTCGTATGGTGCTTTTTGGCTAGTATTTAGTAGTATAAGTTTTGCTAAACCCTTAATATTGCTACCATTAAATGGATATTCCATTTGAACCGGTTCAATTAAGCTATATAATAGCAAAACGTATTTTGAATCTAAACTCTCTTTCCTGATCCAAAATATCCATTCACCATAATGCTCGTCGCTGCTAATGGTATCGAAGTCGTCGATTAAGATCGTGAATTTCTTGGATATATTTAAATTATTAAATGATGCAACATAGTCGTTACCTACTTTACTCCACTCTCCATCAATTACTGGTAAAGGTTTAAAGTCACTTCCACATCTGACATACCCATCAATAAATATCAGCGAAAGAATTACTGCAATTTTGTTACTTTCGATGTCATCAACCTTGACTTCAACAAGTAATCGCTTACTAATAACTTCGCATAACTTGCTTACATTTAGCACGACATTGGGTTTAGCAGTTAATTCTTTATAGTCACTATACAATTGAACATAAAAGTTGTAATTACCTGAAGTACCTGTTAAATTAAGCAGATTCATAATGCTATTTAAATGAAAATCTATGATGAAGTTAGAAAGCCCAGATATAGAGCTACATGGTTCAAGTTCATACACTAGGCACATTTCTTTTCTTAAAAATGATTTTAGTACTTTAAAGTTTTGAGAATTTGTTAAGCCACTCTCAATAGTGGGACGTATGGAGGTTATCAACGCGCTAATCACTAAGATTAACAAAGTTGCACTAGCAATTATCAAACTCTTCTTTAGGATATTCATTTTATACACCCCCAGATAATCTCGCAGCTACAGCGGTTTTTGTTCCATCACAATAGTTCCTGATTATCTCTGCATAAGTATACGAACCAGCTGGTGAAAACTCTTTGCTGTAAGTTCTATCTACAGCACCAAAGTAGACTACGTAATTATACTGGCAACCAAGCTCCACAGACATGTAACCACCCAAGACACAAAATTGATCCTCAAAAATCGTAGTGTACTCTCCTCTAGCATAGCTCCAGCCAGTAGATGTACTTGGAGCTACTCCACTTATACTTGCCTCAACATATACCGCGGTATAAGCACCTGAAGCATAATTATCGCAGTATGTTGCACAAACTACTAGATATAACTGCGATACATGGAGAATCAATTGTAGCATTAATATCATTACCAATTTTTTATGAATTTTTTCTAAATTCATCATATGTATGCGTAATCTATTGACTTATAAATTTATCGAAAAAAGTTTATATTAGAATAAAAATTGAGCTAAAATTCATTAGCAAAATGTGACAATAAGGATTTTGTATTTGAAGTTGCAATTACTTATTTCAATACTATTAATTTTTAACTATAAATAAAATAATAAGCTGTAAATTAATAGCAGCATTAAATGAGCTAGAGGTTTAAATAGAATTCTAACACTAATATTAATATAGTTAGCAAGCAAGTTAACTAAGTGTGTAAATTAACTTAGTTGGAACTTTAAAAGAGTGAGGAGTTCTATTTAAACTTCACCTGTTGCTGTGTAGCTTACACCCATGCACCCTGCTGGACTTGTTTCTGCTCTATAATAGAAGCCATCGGTAAATATTGCTATTACTGTATCTGGTTCAGTTGGATTCTCCATGTGGCCAGTATCTCCCCAAGAGAATAGTCCTGCTATAGCTACGCTATGAGTTGTTGTTAATGTTAATGGGAATGGCACCCATAGAGTATACCATGTTTTTGCTCCTAAACCATACCAAGTCACAATTGATCCTATAATTCTTGCACCCCCCACAGCTATGACGATAGTATTGGTTTTCATTTTCACTCCACTGTTCTTTATTATGTAGACTTCATTGAGTGGTAAAGTGAGATTTCCAGGTAGAATTACGGTTCCCTCTTTTACTTGAATCATATTGCATGGAACACATATGGTTTCATTTTTTGGCTTCCAAAATATTAACCAGCAATCAATAATTTTTGGATTGAACTTTATGATTTCTATTGGTGCATTAACATAAATTGTTTTATTTTCAGTTGAACCCACTCTAGTAATGGTGATTTCCCTAGGCATTGGTGAACTCATTGCTTTGGGCGCTAGATACCAAACTGCCATTCCTAGTAGAATGGCACATACTAATGAAGATATTAGAATGACTGCATCCCTTTTAAGTCTTAGGAATTCATGTTCCATCATGATTACACCATGAAAGTAGGGTTTCAAACAACGATTTATATTTTTCTTAGTACACGATTTGGAACAATGTGTTTTGAAAATTGAACAAAGATAACCTAAAATACTATTCAATATTAACATCAAGTGAAATAATATGCGATTTAAACTTGGAGAGTATTTCAAAATTAAAATGGAGACACTTCCATTTAGACTAGATAGGGAGCTCATACTGTATTTTTATGCGCTTAATAGATATCCTGAAAGTTTTTCTATTAGTGAGGCTTCGAGGGATTTGGGATGGCCCAAGAGCACAGTGAAAAGAATTATAGATAGATTAGTGGAGAGAGAATTGATTCGAAAATTAATTGTAAATAATGATGTTAAATATTGCGTGAAGAAGCCCATTAAGCTCGGCTTATTAAAGCTTTCATTAATTCCATATAGGAAACTGCCAATTACACTTTTCCTCGCAACTTTTACTACTTTCATTTTAATCGGGATAATTTTAAGAAAGCCACCATACAGTGTTCTCTATCCAGTCACCATAACTACCTTGGGGATACTAATGATTTGCCTATGGTTTCTAACCTTCATACTGCTAAGGTATGAGCCCATATAATTCTTTATGAAAAGCTTTGAGTAAATGATAATTAATTATCATAAGTATTTGCGGTTGAAAGTATTGTAGCTTGAATTTGTGCTTTAAGATTATTAAGTTTAATGAGCTTCAGAATTTAAATTGGAGATATAGCCATGCCCCGAGTAATAGTTGTTAGAGATGAAAATTCATTCGAAATGGTTAGGAGAGGTTTGAGTTTCTTTAAGAAACCTTCCAAGCGTAAAATTGTAGTTAAACCCAATCTTATAACCATTGAACCTCCACCTACAACTACACCCTTAGATACAGTTGAAGCTCTAGTCCAGTACTATGTTGAGAAAGGCTACGAGGTGATTATTGCTGAGGGTTCTGGTTGGTGTGATACTTTTGAAGCTTATGAGAGACTGGGGTTTACTAGGCTAGCTGAAAAGTATGGTGTTAGGCTTGTCGATTTAAATAATGATGAATTCGAAGTCATTGAAAATCCGAATGCATTATTCCTTAAGAAGTTCGAGTTACCATTAACCTTGAAAAACGCATACATTATTTCAGTTCCAATCCTAAAAGAGCACTCAATAACCGGCGTAACCTTATCTCTAAAGAACATGCTTGGAGCCACGTTGGGAGAGAAGGGTAGAATTGCTAGGAAGGGTAGATTTCATAGGAGGCTTGATGAAAGTATTGTTGACATTAACATGTACATTAAGCCAAGCTTAGCAGTAATAGATGGGAGAATAGCCGGTATTGGAGGTGAATTGAGAGCTAAACCCAAAAAGCTTAACATAATGATTTTCTCCGAAGACCTAGTAGCTGCAGATGCAGTAGCCACTAAATTTCTAGGTAAAGATCCAGCAAAAATCACACATATAATGCTTGCAGAGAAAGCTGGATTAGGAATTGCTGATTTGAATAGAATAGAAATCGTGGAGATTGCATTAAACAGGAATTTAGTGTAGCTATAATTTAATATGTTATCGAGGAAGAAGAGCAATTATTTGAGGGTGAAGTTAGATTGATGGTTCATAGTATACTTGTCTAGCATCTCTTAAACTGATTCTCCTCTTCACCAAGCCCTTCTTAGTAAGTTCTGTTAATGCATATCGCACTGTTCTTTCTGGTAGTAGAGTGATTTCCGATATTTCCTTGACTGTTAATGGACCTTTGAGTTCAAGTATTTTTAGCACGTACTTAGCGCTTGGCGGCATGTCAATTAGCTCTTCGAGCTTCATTTTTTCTTTGAGTGCCTCCTTTACTGATGGTTTTGATGTTATTCTTATAATTTTAGCTGGTGCTTCAGCCTTAGTTATGGTGATTTCTCTATGCACTTTAATTCTCCTACTTCCATCAGCTATTGCTTCGCACAGGTACTTGCTTGAAATGTTTTTTACCGTTATTTGAGAGCTGTCAGGCACGATTAGTGGCCTCTTTGATGGATCTAGGCTATTTACTGGGACTACTTCTATGACTGGTGATTCCTCTAAGATTACAGCTCCACCAGCTGATAGTGCATATGCAGTTGAACCTATGGGAGTTGCAATTAATATGCCATCAGACCTATCTCTCCATACGAGCTCTCCATTGACTTCGAGTTCATAGCTCATGAGAGTCGCGCTTTTAGATGGGAAGACTGCTATTTCATTAACTGCATATAGCACTGAGCTACCATTGATAACCCCCTTCAACCTGGCATAATTGGCGATTTCAAAGTACCCTCTAGATAGGGAGCTTAATGCTTCATCTAGCTCCTCAATGGTTATTGATGATAGATAGCTTACTTGACTACTTGGACTGACTCCAAGTAGTGGAACTGGCTTATCACTCATTAACTGTATTGCATCGAGAATATCCCTATCACTGCCAATAACTAAAACTATGTCGACACCGCTTAAACTGTTCATACTCAATTTCAGGCCGTGAAGATCTATGCAGTGCCTAATGTACTCCAATAAATCGTCACTAACACCCCTCCCAATGAGCAAGCCTATTCTTTCAATTCTCAATTTACAGCTACCTCCATTACTGCTCGGCAATTATTGCCGAAATAATGTTTCTCTTAAATACTGCCTCTCAGGAGTAATTGATGAGGAGACTATTTAGTGATATCGGGAGTTTAATTGAAAAGCGTAACGCAATCATATTGGCCCACAACTATCAGAGACCTGAAGTTCAAGATATAGCCAATTACATTGGTGATAGCCTCGGATTATCAATCAGAGCTATGGAGGCCAAGGCCAAAGTAATAGTTTTTGCTGGAGTAGATTTCATGGCTGAGCAAGCCGCAATTTTGAATCCCAGCAAGATAGTTTTGCATCCAGACACTACTTCCCGATGCCCAATGGCTTGGATGCTCACACCAGAGCTAGTGAGGAAGTATAGGGATAGGTATCCAAATACACCATTCATAGCCTACGTGAATTCACTTGCCACCGTGAAGGCATTGGCAGACTACATTGTAACTAGCAGTAGCGCCGTTAAACTAGTATCTCAGCTTGAATCAAAACGTATACTTTTTGGTCCAGATAGGAATCTAGCTGAGCATGTAAGTGAGGTTACTGGAAAGGAAATTATACCTGTTCCTGATCATGGTCACTGCCCAGTTCACGTAGTGATAACATTGGATGAAATTGAGGAGATGAAGGCAAAATATCCGAGAGCTAAGCTGCTTGTGCATCCAGAGTGCTTAAGGGAAGTTAGAGGGAGGGCGGATTTCATAGGAAGCACCAGCCAAATGATTGAGGCAGCCAAGTCCATGCATGAAAGTGAATTCATAGTGGCAACTGAAAACGGGCTACTATATAGAATTGAGAAGCTTGGAAAGAAGGCTTATCCAGCCAGCAAATATGCTGTATGTGTTGAAATGAAGAAAATAACACTTGAAAAGATGAGGAATTGCTTATTGGAAATGCATGGTATTGTGAGGATTAATGAGAAGGTAGCTAGAAAAACTAGAGCCACACTTGAGAGGTCATTCGAATTAATTGGAGTTGAAGTGCCTTGGTCGAGGAAGTAGTTTATCAAAAATTTCTTGAATGGATAAAAGAGGACATACCATTCTGGGATATTACCACAGAGATTATACCTGAAAATTGCTATTGTAAAGCAGTTTTATTAGCCAAGAGTAGTGGCGTGGCTGCATGCATAGAGGAGGTAGCATACTTTCTTGAGAAACTGGGATTTAAAGTTGAAATTTTGAAGAATAGCGGTGAGGAGTTTAGCGAAGGAGAAGCTATTCTTGAAATTGAGGGAAAATTGAAGAAGCTATTAATGGTTGAAAGAGTTATATTAAACATACTCATGCACACATGTGGAGTTGCTACTGCAACTAGAAAAGTTGTTGAGAAAGTTAAAAGGATAAACCCTAAAGTGGTCATTGCAGCTACGAGAAAAACGCTTCCAGGCCTAAGATATTTCGAGAAGAAAGCAGTTAAAATTGGTGGTGGCGATACCCATAGATTTTCACTTTCGGATATGGTTTTAATTAAGAATAACCATCTCAAATACTTCAACTCCATTAAGGAGGCAATTGAAGCCGCTAGGAAAGTCACTAGTTTTTCAAAGAAAATTGAAGTAGAAGTTTCATCACCAAGTGAGGCTATTGAAGCTGCTAAAAGTGGAGCTGATATAGTTATGCTCGATAACTTCACTCCAAATCAAGTAGCAGCTACAATGAAGCTATTAGAGAGGGAGGGATTGAGGGATAAAGTTCTTGTTGAAGTTTCAGGTGGAATTACAATTGAAAATGTAGAAGAATATGCTCGATTAAAGCCAGATATAATTAGTATGGGTTGGATTACGCACTCAGTTAAGGCAGTGGACCTGTCAATGAAAGTTTTAGAAGTAAAAGTTATGCATCAATCATCTACGTGATAGAGCTACTTCAACTGCCTATCAGTAATTTGCCTAATATATGCCTTTATCCTCCAATTTCAGCTTAACTATGCTGTTAACTAGATCCCTTATCCCCGCCTCATACTCTAGTATTAAAATTAACGCTGCTAGAAACAGTATTTGCATTAAATTTGAAGCTTGAAGCCAATCACCAAACAATATCAAGTTGTCGATACTTTGACTAGTTACTGGCCACAATGATGGATTGTATGGATGGTGAGCTGAATCTATAATTACATGTATTTCAGATGAAATAATTACACCTGCCACGTAGTCTCCAAAGTTAATTTGATGACTGAACTTCAAACCTAATAATCTTAATATTCTCCAATATAGTGGTAGTAAGACTAGCCCCACAGCCCATGAAAATAAAATTGAGCCAATTAAACTGTGAAGAACTAACCTATCAAATGGATATGGATATCCTAATAGGTAGAGTATTGGAATTTCAATATCAGGTACTATACAGCCAATAACTAAATATGATAATCTCAATTTCTTCTTGCTTGCCCTATAAACTGTGTAAGCATGAACATAGTGAAGAGGAGTTGACACCATGACCATTCATCCATGGACAATTAGCCAAACCTTATTATTAACTTAACTTTCCTAGATATTAAACTTAAAATCCCATCACTATCTATAGCGGGATTTCGCTTCAACACGGAGTAGTTTATTGAATTTTCCAGGCAGCCATAACAGTTTTGTGGATTATGTGAGTTTCGGAATTACTTCATCAATAAATAACTCTGCACCCCTAGTACTTGGGAAATCTAGGAACCTCAATATGAAGTACGATACGCCGAGTTCAATGTATTCCCTCAATTTTTCAGCTACCTCATCCGGTTCACCAATAATATAGTTTTCTTCAAATCCCTTCTTTACAAATGGGCTCTTGGATGCAATTTTAATTGCTTCAACTCTACTCTCAGCAATGGCAACTATGTTTGCTAATGTCTTTACTATTTCATCGTAATCTCTACCGACTCTCTTGCAGTGTTTTCTAAGAACTTCAAGTTTATGCCTATAGATTTTAGGTGATACATTGGGAATATTCCACCAATCAGCATATTTTGCAACAACTCTCAAAGTATACTTTTCACCTCCACCACCAATCATTAGTGGTGGGATGGGATTTGGTTTTGGCATACAAATTGCATCATTGACTCTATAGTGCTTTCCATGGAATGTAGCTCTACCATTCATCCACATCGACTTAATTATTTGGACTGCTTCCTCAAGCATTTCAACTCTAACCTTGGCGGATGGAAACTCTATTCCATAAGCAAGATATTCATCCTTCTTCCAGCCGGCACCAATACCAAGAATAAATCTTCCGCCACTTAAATTTTGAAGTATAGCACTCATTTTTGCAACTAGAGCTGGGCTTCTAAAGTTATTGCATAGGACAATGCTGCCCCACTTATACTTATTATAAATGGCTGATAGATAGGCAATGGAAGTTAGGCATTCAAGATTTGGAGTCATCTTATCAATGAGGTCACACCAAGGGTACAGGTGGTCACAAATCCAGGCTGAATCAAATTTACCTTCAAATTTACTTAATAAGTTGTGGATTTGACCCATAAACTCGCTAAAATTACTACCATCAACTGGAAAAGCTGGAACTCTCAATCCAAAGCCTACCTCAACCATTAAACCACCTAAGGAAGTATGGAAGTATAACTACTTATAGTTTAAGAGGATCATTTGGTTTGAGCCCATTATAAGCTTTTAATGCTAGGTGCCTAGTGCATAGAGGAATATTGGCATGCTTTCCTCATCAACAATTAGCACGTTTCTCGGATACTTCCTATGGGGTTTTCCAGCTTTAACTTCGATTTTAAGTTCATTTGCAATGCAGTCAATTTCAAACTTACCCCTATAATAATAGACTTCACCGAACCTCCTATAGAGGTGGCTTTGAATAATCCATTCATAAATTGCGCTTTCAAGATATTTCTCACCAGTCCAGTGGGATAGGGTGTTAGCTATGAAGGGATCTATGAAGAAGAACTTCCTCTCCTTCCTCCAAATAACTCTTCTACCCTCCCTGAAGAGGGCGACTTCAAGTACATAGAGACTTCTTAGTGCATCTATGTACTCTTGAACTGTCTTATATGAAACCCCAATTTCTCTACCAATAGTTGAATAGGATACTGGTGATGGACACTTCTCCATTAGTGAGGATATTATGCCTTTAACTAATTCAATTCTCTTATTTAATCTCAGAATTTCACCTTGAAGACTAAATATGTAGTATTCCTCAGCCCTCGGATCATTATTAACTGCTAGAGGAAAGCCCCCAGTACTAATATAGCTATTGAATAGCTTGCTCAGCTCACTTTTATAGATGGAAGCTCTAACTAAGTCATCACTTAACCTTCCAGTCAAATCTATTTTGACGCCGAAAACTTCAGCATAATCCTTGAATGAGAGTGGTAGGGCGACAATATCTCTCCCAAACCCCCTTCTCCCAGGGAAAAGCTCAATTTCACCCTTAAGCCTTAAAGTTGATGAACCAGTAAGTGTTAATACATCCCTATCAAATAAGCCTAGGTCAATAAATCCCTTAATAACCCTCCACCAGCCTGGCACATTGCCAATTTCATCAAGAAATATGTAGCATGACTCCCTTCTTAACCCCCTGGCCTCTCTAATCGAGAAGTAATACTCAATAATTTTTCTAAGAGAATTCATATCTGGAGTAAAATCACAATTGAAATAGAAAACTCTATATGAATCAACGGTTTTCAGCAATTTACTTATTAAAAGCTTTATTCCAGTAGTCTTACCAACTTGTCGAGGCCCAACGACGATATTTAGGGAGAATGGCTTCAAGCTAATTTCATCAATCCATTTTGGAATCCACTTTACCTTCATTCTACTCCATTTATCAATATCATGATCCCTCTCGCCAAACCACCATGGATTATATCTTCCTATAATGTCCTCCACATTAGAAGTAAGAATTCTAAGAATTTATAAATATTTAGAAGTATGATTTCTAAGAATTTAATGGTGAGATCGCGTAATCTTACCTTCATTTGATGTTAACCTCTTTAATCTCATGAGAAATTGCTGATAGCTGAGCTCATATCCATCTTGACACATTATCTTCCATATTGCCTTCTTCTGCAACCCCTTGTATCTTTTAAGATATTTCCTTAAAACTTCATCTCTTACCTTTGGTGGCCTACCCTTTTGCTTACCCATCTTCCATGCTTCCTCCTGCCTCTCCCTAATTCGCTTTCTCTCGAATTCTGCTACCCAGCTAAGTATTGATAGTATGAGCTTCCTAATGTTATCATTAAGTGTCTGTAGCCACTCCTCCTTGACGCTGATCACCTTGATTCCCTTTTCTTCAAATTCTAATACAGTGCTTAATGTATCCACCATTGTTCTTCCTAATCTATCGAGTGCAAATACAACGATTGCCTGTGGCTTTAATTTTTCCAATTCATTTAATAGTCTCAGTGCTTGTGGTCTCTGCTTGAATGGCTTTGCTCCACTCTCACCTTTATCCACATAGTACTGCATTATTTGTATGCCTCTCTTCCCCGCGAACTCATTTATAGTATTTATTTGGACTTCCTCATCTTGCTCTTTGGTTGAAACTCTAATGTAGGCTACAGCCTTCATGGAGTTCACCAAACATTACTGTAGCTGACCAGTACTCTGCTCATGTTCAACTATTAAAGTTTTTGCTGAGGACTTCCATGTACAAACTGTTCATACAAGTCTTACTTTTATGAACGAATTCAGATAAGTCCACAACCAGAACAAACCAAATTAAACCAGTAAAAACCTATATAAGCCAAATATAACCAGAGATCACGGTGCAGTTTGAGTCTAAAAATCATGAAGGAAAATAGCTCCTCTCCATAAATTAAAGGAGCTAGCGGAGGATTCACTAAATGAGCGGGTTTAGTGAGGAAGAAGTTGTGGCTAATAGATTGATTGAAGTAATTGGTGGTAGTTTCATATCGAGAAGAGATGGAATGGTCCTAATTAAGGTACCATGCAAGGGTAAGACAGTCATTATTTGGATTAGGAAATCTCCCATAACAAGTAGTGCATTAAAATTATTTGATAAGATGATTATGAAGCATGACTACGATGAATTGATATTGCTTAAAATAATGAGAATAGCCGACTATGTGAAGTTTAGCGAATTAAATAGGAGATTTAGCAAGATATTCTACAGCATTGATGAAATGCTAAATGAATGCAAGTAGAATTGATAAAGCTGGAATGACATACTATTACATATAAATGCATTGAACATGAAATTATAGTTTCATTAGAATATAATTATAATTAATTTTTAAGTCATATTAACTTTTGTTTAATAAAGCAATTTTAATTGAGTAGGCTTGCTCTCGTTGATCTAGAATTTGGAGGGCATTTTTGTTGCTTTACGTATCATTGGTAACTGAGTTTGGCTTAATAATCCTTATAAGCTCACAATTAAATAGTACGTCTACGTGGTGAAGCTTAGCTCTACTTTGAAGAGGTTTCTAAGGCGGCATGGCATCAACTATGTTGAAAATGCTGAGTTCAGTGGCTCTATTAGATGGACTGTCAACTTCTATATACCAGATCACGATCTCGTCATATTCTGCATGAATTCTCTCGATAAGTTTTTTGAACTGCTCTTTGCAGCTCAAGACTTGATGAAGTATCATAAGCTTTCCAGCATAATAGTGACCTCCATTCAGGAGCTCCCATTTAAGTTCATTCAATTAGCTACAAGCTATGATATAGCTGTTATACATGTTGATGAATTGAATCTTTTGAAAAATATTGTCGATGGTACTGCAAGTGTTGAGGAGGTAAATTCAAAGTTTAAATTTGTTGAGTCAAGGTCTTCACCTAAAATTGCGAGTAGGTGTCGCATAGCATTACTTGAACTATTGAGTAAGAGACCATTGACGAGAGACGAAATTATTGAGAGCCTCTCAAGAGAATACCCCACTAAAACTATTGAATGGTGTCTAACCACCTTAAGACGCAGCGGTAAAATACGTAGATTAGCATTCCTCAGTGGCTCCCGTAAAGCCGTTTACGGTGTAAGTGAAAATCAGCTACTGGAGCTACCAAAATATTATGATTTAAGTAGAGCATATGTGAAGCTAATTCACGCAATGAGAATTGTTGAGGCACTTAAGAAGGCTGGTAAAGGATTGACTGTTACGGAAATTTCGCGTTTAACTCAACTTAAAATTCCCCAGGTAATAGCTTCACTTAAATACTTGAGAGGTAGGGGTTTCGTCGAAAAAATAGTGGATGATAATAATGTTTATTGGGTCCTATCTAAGCCTAGAAGTGAGCTCTAACATGCTTTTGCGTGGCTCTGCTAAATAGAGCTTTATGTGGCAGTTTACAGTGTAGGTTTGTTTTGGTGACTCCAATGTCTAAGACTGTGAAGCTCATAGAGCCAGGTGAACTTGACGAGTATGCTGATAAATGGGTTGCAATTATAAATGGTAGAGTAGTCTGTGATGCCAAGTCTTTAAGTGAACTAATCGTTAAGATGAAGGAGAAGGGTTATGAACTGAATAAGTATTATGTTTTGAAAGTTCCAAGCCATGAGCTAATACTCGTATAGGGAGGGTAAATGAATTTGAACAGTGTAGTCTATAGGTATGTTAAGATTAGGGGACGCTTCTACCCATTGATTCCCATAACAGTTCATGGATTAAAGAACTCCATTCATACATATGCTTTAATTAATAGTAGCTCTATAATTAGCCTATTTCCTAAAGCAATAGCTGAAGTTAGCGGTGTAGACCTCTCTTATGCTGAAGAAGTATACTTACCCTCTGTGGACGGCTATGTAAAGACGAAAATAGCCACCATACAAATTACCATTGAGCACGCCAATTTTAGCGCTAAAATTCCAGTGGCATTTGTTGAGCACATGGAGTCAAGCCTACCAATCATTGGCAGGCAAGGCTTCTTCAAGCACTTTGAAATAGTATTCCGCGACCAGAAACATGAACTGGAGCTGAGAAGCTTGAGATCAAGGTGAAGCACTCAAGTATAAATTTAAATTCACATCACGTAAATACATTCACCTATGATAGTAACTGTTTTAGGGACTGCTCAAGATGGCGGCTTCCCCGAATGGGATTGCAATTGCCTTAACTGTCAACTGACTAGGAAAGGTGATTTGAAAAGTAGATTTAGATCTTCATTGGCAATTGAAGATGAAGATGGAAGCATCGTAATTTTAGATGCTTCACCAGATATCAGAAGCCAAGTAGCAATGGTGAAATCCTATTCTAAGAGAGTAGCTGAGAGCTCATCTAATAGAATAGCTCCAATTGATGCCATTCTAATTACCCATGCACATTGGGGCCATATCATGGGGCTTCTTGAGTTATCAGCTGGCTATCCATTCCAAATACCCGTATACTGCTCAAAGAAAGTTGCTTCAATTATTCGCAACTCAACTTTATTTAACTCACTAATTCAAGGAGGCTTCATTAAACTCATAGAGTTTAGCGATGGCGAGATAGTGCGTATTACTGCCTGGAATAATAGAAAATTAAATTTAAGCTTTCAAGCATTCAGAGTTCCTCATAGAGAGGACTTCACTGACACTTATGGATTGAAGATATTTGATGACAAAGCATCAATAACCTATATTCCGGACATTAAGGAGCTGAATAGTGAAGTTATAAGCTTCATGAAGGGCTCCGATGCACTATTCTTTGAAGCAACATTTTATCAAGAAGACGAGCTACTTAGAACAAGCGGCATTGAAAAGACTTCAACTGAGCTTGGACATATCCCAATAATTAAAAGCCTACCTATTTTGAGAGAGCTAAAAATAAAAATGAAGTACTACATTCACTTCAACCACACAAATCCAGTACTGAGGAAAAGCATTGAGAGGAGAATAGTTGAAAAATCAGGTTTAAAGATAGCATTTGAAGGCTTAACTATTCAACTTTAAGTGGAATTATGTTGCGTGGCAATAGGGAGATAATCGACTGCTTCCATTAACTATAAAAATAAGAATAAAATTCTGCTAATTGAATTAATTACTCTCCTTATCCCCCTTTTGCTTAAGCTTCTCGTCGAAGTATTTCAGAATTATTTCGTATCTCTTTTTTCTGTGTCTAGGCTTGGCTATTACGCTATGCCCGTGGCTTCCCTTCTTAAATATCACTAATCTCGATTCTTTGCCTAGAAGCCTTAATGCTATGTGAAATGCAAGTGACTGGTCTATAAAGCACCTGTAGTCCTCCATGCTATGTATGAGTAGAATTGGTGTTTTGACATTTTTCGCATGGTAAACTGGGCTTTGCTTCACGTAGTTTTCTAGATTATCTATTGGTGTTCCACCTATCTGATCTGGATCGAAGAAGAACCCTATGTCGCTAGACCAGAAGTCGGAGATCCAATCTGCAATTCCATTTTCAGATACTGCAGCCTTAAATCGATCTGTTTGTGTTACAATCCAGTTCGTCATGAAGCCACCATAACTTATACCTGTAACTCCAAGCCTATCCTCATCAACTTGAGGTACTCTTCTAATAAACTCCTCAACAACCTCCATTAAGTCCTTGAAGTCACGCTCACCATAACCTCCCCTTATATCTGCAAATTCCTCGCTATAACCATCGCTACCCCTTGGATTGGAGAAGAGCACATAGTATCCATTTGCAGCCATTAACTGGTGCATGAAATTCACTATTGGGCCATAGGCTGCCTTGGGACCTCCATGGATAAATAGGATTGCAGGATACCTCTTATTCTCCTCTCTATCCACTGGCTCTAAGTACCATGCATCAATTTGAGCTCCATCGCTAGCTTTAATCTTCATGTAATTGGGCTTTGAAAGTTTTACTTCCCTCCTAAACCATTCATTGAATTGAGTGAACTGCTTGAACTCGCCATTACTGTAAATGTATACTTCGGGTAGAGTTTCAGCATCTACTTTCAATAGGGCAATTACATCTCCATTCCTAGATGCAGTGAATCCAAATATTGCATGTTCTCCCGCGATTATGGGCTCAATTTCACCATTTAAATTCACTCTATACAGGTTTCCGCGTCCACCCTCATTTACTATGAAGTAAATGTATTCACCGCGCCATTGTGGAGGCATATAGGGTCTATATGGTCCTAGTACATCGCAGGAAATTGATGGTAATGTGCTTTTACCGAGATCAGCCGTCAAGTTCCTGGGTTCAGAGAGAGTATCGCTTTGAGAAACCCATATGTGATCGTGGGTTGCTAGTCCCCTGCTCATGTCGTTTCCATGTAAAACCAAGTACTTATCATTAGGGCTCCACTCAACACTCATGAAACTATACTTGGGCTCAATTACCTGGAAGTCTTCGCCTGTTTTTAAGTTTAGAATTCTAACTTCAGTTTTCAATGGATTCCTATAATCAACTCTTCTCAAGTAAGCTATTTTATCTCCAGAATTTGAGGGTGAAGCATAGGTGACTTCCTTATCCCCAGTAGTTAATTGCTTATAGATTCCAGAGCTCAAGTCTACTATGAATACTTGACTTCTATACTCATCAATAAAGCCAGCTCTATCAAACCATGGTGGAATATCCCTTACATCTACGTAGTCACCTTCTTCATCTACTGGTCTAAGTGGAGTTGGGGAAATCGCAATAAGTCTATCTTCATTGAGGAACCTTATATTCTTGAAGCCCTCCTTTTTCTTAACTATAAACCTTGGCTCGCCAGCCAACACGGATAGATAAATGGCATTCCCTTTCTCCTCTTCCTTAAATCCCCTTCTAGAAATGAATACTAATTTTTTCCCGCTTGGACTCCATTTTGGTGCGAAATCTCCTTCAGCAGATGATATTGAGCATATGGCATCTCCGCTCTTAACATCATAAATCCATATTTCATAATGATATCTGTTGTCTTCAAGCATGGGTCTAACAGTTACTAATGCTAGTTTGCTTCCATCAAGCGATATTTGCGGATCAGCTACGTGAACTATCCTTGAGAAATCATCGATTCTCAGCTTCCTCACAGTTACACCTCAATAAACTCGTTAATGAATCATCAATATTTAACTTTAAAGAAAAGCGCATTAGAACAAGTGTATTTGCACGAGTATTATTGCTAATGCAAGCACGAATGTTATTATTGTTGGTGGGACACTCATTTTAAGCCAGTCTTTAAATGTTATTTTCACATTCCTTTTTTCAAGTATTCCCAGTGCAACTATGTTTGCCGCAGATGCTAGTGGTGTTAGATTTCCTGCATAGCATCCAGCTATCAAAATAATCCACCATAGCGGATATACTTCTAACCCCTTCTTCTCCAAGCTGAGCACTATTGGTATGAAAGCTGCAACAGTTGGCACGTTATCTAGAAATGCTGATAGAACTAGAACTGCTCCTGCAATGACTGCTATTAAGATTTCCTTGCTTCCACCAGCAAAATTAATCATGAGCTCCGCGATCTTCTCCGTTACACCAGTATACTTTAATGCTCCAGTCTGACCGAAGAGGAATGCTATGAATAGTATCGACCACCAGTCAACTTCCCTTTCAACAATTTCCTTAGCCTCTTCTCTATAAAGCATGAGAGCAGCAGCTGCACCTAGGAAAGCTATTCCAACTAGCATTGTTATTCCCTTCAAATGTAATACGTGCTCTATTGACTTGTGAAGTGTTATGGCGAGGATCGTGAGAGTAAATGTTAGTGAGGCAGCTGAAAACTTCTTAATATCCCCAACTGCACTCCAAATATCTAGAACTATACCTCTCTCCTCAACTATTTCTATCAGCTTTCTTTGCATGTCCATGAGCTCCTGCCTATAGTACTTTGCAAATATCATTGCTATAATCACCACACTAATTACTGCTGGTGGACTAGCCCACCTAATGAATTCTTCAAAGCTCAATCCAGCACCGAGGGCAAGCACTAGTCCAACTGGGTTTCCAAGTGCAGTAGCACTGCTACCGATATTTGTTGCTAATATTGATCCTATCAATAGTATAGTCGGGTCGAGCTCGAAGTAGCTGCAGAACTCCATTATCATGGTCGAAGTTAATACTATTGAGGTTACTGCACCCATGACTGCTGCGAGAATCATTGATGTGAACATGAAGTATATTAATAGTCTAGTCATGCTGTACTTGGATGCCTTGAGCAGTAGTATAGTGAGCCATCTGAAGAAGCCAACTCTCTTCAATGGAGATACTATCAGGGTCATGGCTATGAGAAATAGTATTATGTCAAACTCGGCGGACTCTATGAGAGTTTCAACATCCATAATGCCAAGCATTAAAAGAATAGTTACACTTGTAAATGCAATGATGAGCTTGTATCTCCAATAGAGAAATGCTCCCAAAACTGACATGGTGAATGCAGCTACAGCGATCATTTGAGTTCTATTAAAACCTAGATTGTAAGTGGAAACTAATGATAATATAGGTGATAGAATTAGAATTAAAGCCCTACTATTTCTAACTATAAAGTCAGCTACTTTAAAATGAAAGCTGGGTTTAGACTCCTCAACCCCCTTCTCACCATTTTCTCCTGCTCTGCTCTCACCCGCCATAATTCTCAGGCATATTAATTTTGCAGTAGAATTTAAACCCTTTCAAGGACATAGACTAGTGGGGCATAGATTGAAGTGGAGATGGTTTATGTGAATAAATCTGAGTCATCGAAGAAATTCGACGTTAGTAAATTAAAAGAGCTTGAAACCGTTCTCGTCAAGGATGTCATGAGGCCAGTACATGATGGAGTATTTGATGCTGAAACACCTATCTTAAATATCATAGAGCTCATGGTTAGCGAGCCGAAGAGAAGGGTATTCTATGTTGTCCATGAAGGCAAGTTACTTGGAGTAATCACGCCAATACACTTGCTCGAATTTATAGCGCTTAAGGCTGGTAAAATCGATATACTGCGATGTGAAGAGGAGACTATTGGACTGAGATTTCTAATTGGAACGATAGCCAAGGACTATATTAAAAGGCTACTAATAGCCGTTAAGCCAGATGACACCGTCGCCGAGGCCTGTAGAAAAATGGTTGAAAATCTAATTGATGAAATACCAGTGGTAACTGAAGATGGCAAGCTTGTTGGAGAACTCAGCTTCATTGACATACTGAATATCGCCCTCCAGCGAATGAGAAGGAAAATGCTTCATGAAAAGTGATCGTCGAAATGGATTCATGAATCATGAATCATAACCATGAAATCAAACGGTAATTGTCGAAGGCCTTCAATTAATGGTTCATTAATTTTTCTCAATAATTAAAGGCAATAAAAGTTTAAATCTAAATATTTAAAATGACGTTCTCCGCATGAGCTAAAGATACATGAAGTTAATGATGCTTTGCAAGGCAACCATCGCAAGATTTATATCCTCAAAGACACCATCAATCATTGAACATCAAATATTGTGGGGTGAAGATTCATGGCTAAGTGTCCAAAGTGTGGAACTGAGGTTGCTGAGCCCATTAAGACTTGGGTGCTTGCTCCAAGGGGCAGGAAAGGAGTAACCATCGGTCTATTTAAGTGTCCCAATTGTGGCGCTTACTTCAGGGCAGGCATTAAATAGGAACACTAAGGTAGTTCAATAAAACTAAAGCTAAACCCTTTTTTATATGTTGGCTTCATAAAACTATATTTGGCTAATAATAGACTCCCTATTTGAGGAAGAAGTGGCTTGTCGACATTAACTGATGACGAAGTGGCTAGAATATATCAAGTATTAAGTAGCCCTGTTAGGCAGAGGATAATAGAGTTCCTTGGAGTTAGAGGTAAGGCGAGTGTAACTGAAATTAAGCGCGCACTTAAAATTAGCACTGGCTCACTATACTATAATCTCGACTTGCTTGGAGACCTAGTTTATAGGGATGTTGATAAGAAATTTGCACTCACAGAGAAGGGTTGGATAGCATATAATTTGATTATTAGTGGTAGGGAGAGCATTTTAGACCTCAAAATATTTAGAAATCACATAATACCATTCAAAGTTAGGTCTAGATTGAGCTTGATTTTGCATCCGAGATGGCTATTCATGACCTTAGCTGAGCTGAGAATGCTCTCAATTTTAGCAGTGATATTGGTTTTAGCCGCTGGAGCCCTAATATGCTATTATGCCAGGGTTGAGCTAACACTTTACGTTTACAGTTTTAGGCCCGTGCAGGCACCATGGATTACTAGCCTAAAGTTCATCCTGAGCTGGATTGCAATTTATGGTCTAGCAAATCTGCTCACATTTATAATTCATGGTAGAACTGGAGGATACCTAACACTTCTAGGTGGACTAGCAATTGCAACCATACCACTACTTATATGCCCACTACTCAGCTTAATGGTACCCGGATTTAGTGAAAACTATCAGCTTTTAAGTGCCATTATGATTGCAATGCAACTACTATCATGTCTACTGCTCTCAACTGCTATTAGTGTCTCTAAAAACATGAGCATTCAGAGGTCACTACTCATAGGATTTCTAATTCTATACTTGAATTTAACGATTGCAGTCATGTTTAGGAGCTAGCTCCAATTAACCTAAGAATTTCTTGGCATAGCTCCTCTGTGCATGCTGCAATATACTTGCCCCTCACATTTCCATGGAAAACTATCTCTAATGGTTTGCCGTATTCATCTACCACTACTCCACCAGCCTCCTTAACTATGAAGCATGCAGCAGCGAAATCAGTTAATCTGAGAAAGCCTCTCAAATCTATGAATGCATCGCTTATTCCCGCGGCAACGAAGCATGTTTCAAGTGCATTTGTACCTAGAAATCTAAAGTACCTAGCTCTCTCAATTACTTGAGACAATTTTTCTAAGTATCCTGGAAGTCTTCTCCTAATGTTTAAGTCGATGGAGATCAATGCATCCTCAACTCTCTTAACATTACTTGGCTTAACAGGCTTACCGTTGAGCATTGCCCCCTCACCGCGAACTGCAGTGAAGACATCTCCAGTAACAACGTTAATTACTCCAGCTGCAATTATGCTCGTAAATTTCGGTTTTTCTGCAACTGCAATTGAAACTGAGTAGCATGGATAGCCTCTAAGCGCATTTGTGCTTCCATCGAGTGGATCTACAATGAATATTGGCCCGGAGCCATCACCGAAGGCAACTAAACCATATTCTTCCTCGCTCACGAGTCTAAAGTTTTGAAAGTGCTCCTTTAAACACTTAATAATGGTTTTATCAGCTATTTCATCGATCAGCTTAGTTGTATCCCCCATGACCATTCTAATCGTTTTCCCAGCTTCAGGGAGTTTTAATCCCTTCAAAATAGCAGTTCTAGCTTGATGCAGGCAGTCCATTATTGCATTCAAGTAATTGTTGGTCTTCATGCCATCACCCATGACTTCAACGTTGAATAAGAGTTACTTGAGCCTAAAATACTTATATGCATCCCAAACACTATCTACTTCAACAACTTTAATTTCATATCCCTTTCTAGCCAAATAGCTCTCTAAATTAACTCTCTCATACTCATAAACTACTATGCTGAGTCCAGGCGCAATTCTATATTCAACTGGAACTCTAACTAAGACTTGAGATTGCCCTTTAGGTACTATGAAAAGCTTCCCTCCAGCTCTTGCAGCTGCTAATGCCTTTTCAATTATTCCCCCAACTGGGCCAATTGCTCCATCAACATCAATAGTGCCAGTTATGTAGACTGTTTCATTTAGCTTCTCACCATTAATAGCTGCTATTAGGGCTATTGCTATTGCTGCCCCTGCGCTTGGTCCATCAACTACTTCAACTGGCTGATCAGCATAAATCGACACTATTACATCGGAGTTTGAAAGCGAAAGCCCAGTAACTCTTTCAGCTACTAATACTGCTGTTCTAGCACTTGCCTGCAGATCTATTCCGATTTTAGGCTGAGTATTGACTAGGACTCTACCCTCCCCCTCAACTATTTCAATTGTACACTTTAAAACAACTCCTTCAAGCGAGGTTGCGAAGAAGCCCTTTCTAACAGCTCTAACTGCAACTATGTTTATGCTTACTTCACCAATTAAAGTTTGATTTGCACCTCCACCTCGAATTATTGAGGCATAATAGTTTACTTGCCTGCGATAGTACTCTAGCTGGCTCCTCGTCAAGTTTAACTCTTCAATAAGCGAGTTTACTTGACTCGACAATTCATGCACCCTATTTGAAAGTTCCATTACTGCTGAAGTTAGCTCTGAATTTCTCATCCAAAGCGATATTGATATTGGTACTAGAACCACATTAACTAGCAAACTTACCACTGCAATTGCAGTTATTAGACTTCCCTTGCCCCGATTCATGCTCGCCACCCAAATTAATAATTCAAAATCCACTTCTTAGGTGTAACCATTCACTTTAACGTCTATTGCCCTTAATTTTCTCGTTGATTGCCGTAATTAGAGTTGATTAGCTTAAATATGTGTTGAAGCTAGTTGCTAATGGTGATTTTAATGCGAGAGCCGCTGGCAGCAATTGTTAGCGCGGGATTATCGAAGTTCGGTAAGCTCACAGGAAAGTATGCGAGAGAAATATTCGCTGAAGCATTTATGGAAGCCCTCGATAGATGTCCAAACCTAGATCCTAGAGATATTGAAGTGGCATTTATCGGACAGATGAGCGGCTCATTCGAACATCAGGAACATAATGCACCCATAATTTTGGAATGGCTGAACTTACCGTATACTGAAGGTGTTAGAGTTGAAAATGCATGCGCATCATCAGGTGTAGCCCTTAAGTTGGGAACCACGGCTATTGCCTCAGGACTATACGATGTAGTTCTAGTCGGAGGGGTAGAGAAGATGACCCATAGAAGTACACCTGAAGTCACTGATATACTTGCAATGGCAGCCGACTTCCCATTAGAGCAATGGCATGGATTAACATTCCCCGGCCTCTATGCATTAATGGCTGTTGCCCACATGGAAAAGTATGGTACAACAGAGGAGCAAATGGCCCTCGTCGCAGTTAAAAACCATAAAAATGCACTTCTAAATCCAAAGGCACATATGCATAAGGATGTCACAGTGGATAAAGTTTTATCGTCGAGGGTTATTGCATGGCCCCTCAAGCTCTATGACTGCTCCCTCATAAGTGATGGCGCAGCATGTATAGTACTGACTAAGCCGGAGCTAGCTAGAAAATATACTGACACACCAGTCTACATCATAGGATCAGGCCAGGGGCACGATACCATAGGGCTTTATGCCCGTGAAAGCTTGACGAGCATGAGGTCAACGAAAATTGCAGCTGAAAGAGCATATAAAATGGCTAAGATTGAACCCAAGGACATTGATGTGGCTGAAGTACATGACTGCTTTACAATTGCAGAAATAATGGAATACGAGGACCTAGGCTTCTGCAAGCCTGGAGAAGGTGGAAAGCTGGTTGAAGAGGGAGTAACTTGGCCTGGAGGTAAAATACCAGTGAATATGAGTGGTGGATTAAAGGCTAAGGGTCATCCAGTTGGTGCTACAGGTGCAGCTCAAGCATATGAAATATATCTGCAATTAACGGGGCAGGCTGGTAAAAGACAGGTGAGCAATGCAACCATAGGTTTAACCCATAATCTAGGGGGTTCAGGTGCCACAGCTGTAGTCCACATATATGTTAGGGGGGATTGATGTGAGCGAGAAGCCATTTACAATTGAAAGCTTCTATGAATTCTGCAAGGAGAAAAAGCTCATGGCAATTAAATGCAGGAAATGCGGCAAAGTATTTGAGCCTCCAAGAATCCTATGCCCGAAATGCAATTCAAGGGAACTTGAATGGATCGAACTTAAGGGTGAAGGAAAGCTTATCACATACACGATAATTCATGTTGCCCCGCCGAGATTCGCTCATTTAGCACCATATGCGGTGGGAATAGTTGAGCTCGATGAAGGAGCAAGACTACCCGGAATAATCAAGGTTGATAGCTTTAAGAAGCTTAGAGTTGGAATGAGAGTGAAAGTTGAATTTGAAGATGAAAGTGAAAGTGAAGAGTGGCCTCAATGGCCAAGATACTACTTTAAGCCCGTGGAAAATTAGCCTTAATTAAAATGCATTTAGCCTCACTTGATGGATTCACGTAAATTGCAAAATCGGGGCAGTGAAGCTCGCAGTTCTTACATCCAATACACTTCTCAGGATATTTCGCCTCGACAAATCTATAGCCTCTACTATTAAGATGCTCACTAAAGTCTAGAACCTTAACGGGACATAAGCTAACGCATATTCCACATCCCTTACACCTCTCAACAATTATGTTTACTTGAAAACTCCTCTTGACTGACAATGTTAGCACCAAAAATATTTCAGTATTGACAAAATTAAAATTTAACGACTATACTTAAATAGATGAACAATGTTCATAGAGGTCAAATCCCACTCACTATCTAAGTAGGTTTAATGGAAAAACATTTAACAATTTTATCAAGCATTTTTTACTTTATTCACATATCACCATACTTTGGCGCTTAATTTCATGCTAATTCAAGTGAAGCTACTTGTTGGATCTCTAAGTTGTAATCTTTAGGCGTGTAATAGAAGACTAACTCGCCAGCCTGCCAGTCTCTTATAACTATTTTAGCTGCTTCATGTACTAGAGGTTCACCCCCTTTCCCAAGCAATCCTCTGCGCTTAGCTAATGTTACTAGGAACTCATGTGGATCATCATGTATGAAGCCATACTTCTCACTCAATGCCTCCGGCCTCTTAGCTAGTGCTCTCCTAATTAGCTCTAGGGCCGGTGGAACTGGGTCGGTTAATTCTTCGGGTGGAACTATGCATTTAAGTGCTAAGTCAATTTCATCCTCTCTAACGGGAATAACACCTGGACTATCAACCAGCCTAAGCCAAGTAGCTGCAGAAACAAGCCTCTCTGCACGTGTGGCTCCAGGTTTAGGCGATGTTTCAGCAGCGCTTTTACCCTTAATGACATTTATTATCGTCGACTTTCCCACTTTAGGGTAACCTACAACGGCAACCTTAACTGGAAGCTGCGGTGCATGCCTCTTAATTACTTTCCACAACTTTCTCGTTCCAAGTCTATGCTTAGCGCTTAAGTATACTGTCGGATACTCTTTTTCAAGTACTCGCTTCCACTCCTCAAGAATTTTTCTTGGAACCAAGTCAGCCTTGTTAATTACGATTATTAGCTTTTTATTCATACTCCTAATTAACCTCTCAACTTCCCTACACCTAGTTCCAAACGGATCCCTGGCATCAACTACTTCGAGAACCATGTCTGCAAGCTCAATTGCACGCCTAACGCGCCTCCACATCATTCGAGCTGATGCAGCCATCAACTCCTAAAAACCTCGCCTCAAGTACACTAGAGTAAGATGTGCTGCTCTCTAGGTCAGCAAGCAATGTATACTTAAATTTCTAACGCTTCAATTTAATGAAGCTCAATAACTCGGTGTAGAACTCTTGTGATAGAAACTTCCTTTTAATTCTACCTTTAAATGGTGCAAAGGAAACTTGAAACCTTAAACTGCCACATTTAAATGAGAGCCTTATGAAAGCTCTTTCAGCCAAGGATCCATAACTCTTAACTTCAATATTTGCCCTCTCAATTAGGTTGAATGGAAAGACTACACCTTCACCAATAATTTCATTGCAGCTCGCTATTCCTAAGGCTTCCATGAAGCAGTCACTTTCAAGCTTTTCAATTGGATGTGAGGTTGGAAGCTTAATGTACAATCCACTGGAGCGCAATTCCACCTCACCAATACCATACATAGAGCTTGAATTCAATTTCCAGGTGAATAAAGCTTTCATTTACCTAACCACACTACTAGTAGTCGCTCTTAACCTTAAATTTAAAGTGCCGCGCAAATAGTACCGCAATTGGAGGTGCACATTCTTATTCGTATATATTCCTCCACGATGATTTTGCTACAATATTGGCGTAAAAATATATTAACTTTGTGCTTAATTTGAGATTTAATTTCAAAGGATGCAATTAGCATTTATATGTTTCAGAGAGATAGCTACTACTTGAGGGATATATGTGATTGAACTTTTAACTCCAACTATTAAGGATTTCACCTCGCTACTAATCCTTCTCCCATGGAACCTAGCAGTAATATACTTTATTTCAAGAGAGGCATACAGGTTAATGTGCAAATTTAAGAGTCACTCGTCCGCAGTTTACTTTGCCAGAAAGATTATCCACATTTTGAGTGGCGGGGTAACAGTGCTAGCGCTTCCATTTGCATTTGACACACCCACTCTACCATTCCTAGCTTCTATGGGTTTAGCATTAATGACCTACATACCCCATAAAACTGGTAGGCTACTATGCTGGTTTCAAGTTGAAGAGAACATTTCTGAAGTGTACTTCGCAGTTATGTGGGGGTTGATAGTGCTAGCTGCATGGTACATCAACTTGAAGGTAGTAATTTTACCAGTGTTTTTCATGGCTGTAGGTGATGGTGTGACGGGTATTGTGAGGAACATAATCTACTCATATAGGAATAAGTCCTGGTATGGAAACATTGCTATGGCCCTCGTGTGCATACCAGTTGGCTACGTTTACATGGGATTTATTGGTGCGCTCGCAGGTGCAGTAGCCAGTATTATTGAGCACTTTGAATTTGTAGACGACAACATATCAATACCACTATCCACATTCACCATACTGCTCTTTACACTCAAATTTTCAGCTCTCTAGATACAGCTTTAACTGCAGCTTTAGTTGGGTAGACAATTACTTTGCTCCACTCCACTCTTAAACCCCTCCTTGAAATAATTCTCAGCAATCTACCTCTAACATAATCTCTAGTTATGACGGTTTTAATCACCAGCTCACCTCCCTCATTGAATACCGAAATTAGCACGTAGTTCTTAGTCCAGTAAACTACTTGGTTAGCGTAAACTCTGCACTCTCCACCCTCAATTACGTTCTTAATAGTGCTGAGTAGAACTTGAATGCCTAACTTCTTAAACTTCTTAGGTATCCTCTCAATTAACCTCTCAACTGCATGCCTAGTTACAATGACTTTCAGCACTCGATTAGACTCAAGAGCCCTCCTAAACATGACTTTGCAGTCTATGTAGTCGCTGCATTCTTCACTCATATCTCCACGTTAAATAGCTTTAATCCAGTACTTATCCTTGAATACTTGAGGTAGCTTTATTCGACTTGGAAGCAGTACTCTTCATGGTGTAGTGAAATGATTCTATTAGTAGCGGGGTTACTACCATATGATTCAGGTAAAACAAGCTTTGCATTAGAGCTCATTAAAGCCTTAATTGACCATGGATTTAGAGTTGCCCCATTCAAGCCCATTGCAAGCCACAATGCATGGTATCACTATGAGGCTTTAATTAATAGTATTGACTATGGAGCTCTCATTGGAAGAGACATTTATAGATTAGCTAGGGCTGCGGGATATTCGGATCGAATCGAAATGCTTTCACCAATAGACATGCTAATAGCTCCACTAGATCCAGTGCATTATTTTGATAGCATGCAGTTCCTAATAGACTCATATACTACGCTTTTCAGGCAAGCTGTATTGCTTAGAATTTCCATGCCAATTAATGGGGAGCTAAAAACCAGGCATTACTTGATAAGGGAAAACTATGATGGCATGATAGAGTCGGTTAAGCAGGATGTCAATGAGCTTATCGGCAAAATCGGATTTATACATGAATTGACTTTCGAGGAGTTCATGAACATGATTTTAGATCCAAATCTTTATCATAAAGCTGATGAGATGCTTGGTGAATTGAAGCTCAAATTTGATATTGTAGTTGTTGAAAGCTTCAATGATGCAGCTACACCCATACCCAGCACCATGAAATCCGAATATGTATTCATAGTGTCTCCGGGGAGAGTGCTAGTTTACAGTGGAGATGATTATGCTAAGACCGTCGAGGCTCTCGAAAGCTGCATGGGGCCGCTCTCACTGAAAACCCATTCCATTGTTGCATTGAGGAAACCCCTAAAGAGCCTTGCATGGAAGCCAAAGAGGAGTATATTTGAAGTCTCAGATACATCAAGAGAAGCTGTGAAGTTGATACTTGGAGGATCATGAGTTGCCATTTACATTACTTCATTTGGGACCTGCACTCGCATTAGGGGTTCCATTTAGAAGTAAAGTTCATGCACCAACATTCATAATTGCAAATCTAATAGTCGACATCGAACCCTTCATAATCATAATGTTAAACTTAAGCTTACCCTTGCACTGGTTCTTTCACTCAATTGCTGGTGCATTAATTCTTGGAGCAATAACATCAATAGCCATGTATGTGCTTAAGGAGAGGTTCTCATTCTCATTCATCGAACTTAAACTTGAAGTATCCAATTATCACTCATTTAAAGAATACTTTGTTGGAGAAGTACTTGGAACTATAATACATGTGATGCTGGACTATTCACTCTACAGCGATATTAAGCCACTATATCCATTGAACTATAATCCACTATACAATCCACTAATATCATGTGAAATCAATTTACTATGCATATTTCTATTAATTGTCGGGTTAATAGAGTATTTATTAGTGTTCATCAAAGCCCCTAGGACTACTCGCACTTTACATATACGGTCTCCTTAAACGTCGATACAGTAAATCTTGGGAAAAATATGCGTGATTAGGTTAAGTGCTTTTCCACCGCCCTCTTAAACTCGCTTGCCAGTTCTTCCGTAAAACCTATTAGGAAAACTTTCTTCAGTGTTGTTCCTTCGTTTATATGCTTCTTTAACTCTAAAACCATCGCGTTTGCAGCTTCGTTTAATGGTACTCCTCCGACTCCAGTGCCCATTCCGGGAAACGCTATGCTGGATATTCCAAGCCTCTTAGCGCATATTAGTGCTGCTTTCATTGCTAATCTTACTTTTTCAATTGTAGTTTTAATTGCTGGCTCCTCCATTGTTGGGGCATGAATTACATAGCGTGCACGCAGTTTACCAGCTCCAGTTGCAATTGCCTCACCTACGGGAACTGGTGCATGACTTCTAGCCTCTGCTTCAATTTCAAATCCACCTGCACGCTTAATTGCTCCAGCTACTCCTCCACCCATGATCATTAGGCTATTAGCTGGATTCACAATTGCATCGGCTTCAACCTTAGTTATATCGCCAATTGCAACTATTATTTCAACGCCCTTATAGTTGATGCTTATAATTGGCTTCAAGCTCCCACCGGTCAATTATTAATTTGAATAGGTTAAATAAGTGATTAAACCCATGTTTAAGCGGTGACCGCATTGGATGTGCTCGAGATTTTGAAGGAACTCGTTGAAATCAATACAGTCAATCAACCAGATAAGGGAATTAAGCCCTCAATTGAGGCGGCAAAATACATTAGGGCTAGGCTGAATGATATTGGAGTAAAGACTGAGCTCATAGAGAAAGAGGGCTTTTACTCCGTACTTGGAATTATGGGTAGTGGTGAGCCGATAATACTATTCCTGGCTCACTATGATACTGTGCCAGTAGATCCGTCTAAGTGGAAGTATGATCCATTTAAGTTAACCATGGTGAATGATAGGGCTTATGGTAGAGGGGCACTTGATGATAAGAGTAATGTAGCAGCAATAATTGCTGCTTTGAATAAGATTTCAAGTGAAGGTGCCAATGGAACCATAATCTCCGCCTTCACAGGTGATGAGGAGATTGGCGGTAGGAGAGGTTCAGCAGTTATTAGGGATTTACTTATTGAAAGGGGATTGAAGCCAAACTACTTGATCAATGGCGATGGACATGGCATGTACATTATAGTTAGGAGGAGAAATGCATTTAGAGTTCAATTGAAAATTAAGAGCATTAAGAGGGTTGTTAAGGGAAGAAAGTTTAAGGTTAGATTTGAAGCTAAGACTCCAATATATGAAACTCGACATGCAGCATACTTTATGCCTGGAGTAGATCTACACCCAGTGATAGCTGCATCATACTATTTAAGAACTCATCCAGAACTCAAAGTCTCAAGCTTGAGAGGTGACTTCTTGAAGTCCAATGTCGTCCCAGAATGGGTTGAAGTTGAGTTTGTTGAGCCGAGCATTGAGGATGGAGAAGTTGCATATGATGATGGACTAACTGCTCTACTAAGATCAATCGTTCCAATTGTTAGAGCTCCAGCTTCACCTGAAATGTATAGCGACTATGGTGTTTCAATTACACCGAACATGTACCGCTTCGATGGTGAAAACCACGTTTTAAATCTGGATGTTAGGGCCATGACTAGCAGGAAGGAAGCATTGAAGCCAATAGAAATTGCTGTTAGGGAGAATTTGGGGGATAGAGTTGAACTAGGAGTTTATGGTGGATCAGGATACTTGTACACTAGTAGGGCGTCTAAACTAGTTGTTATGGCATGTAGAGTTTTAGAGGAGATGGGTATTGAGCCATTCATAGTTGAAATGGCTGGTGCATCGGACTCAAGGTACTTCTCACCACTAGGAATTGAGGCAATAGACTTTGGGCCTAAAGGGGGCAATCTCCATGGACCAAACGAGTATGTCGAGATTAAATCTCTAATTAAAACAGTGGAGTTCTACCATAAGCTTGCACTCAAGCTAATGGAGCATGAACATCAATGAGTCCATAGCACCTTAAATGCTGATGAAACCATATTTTCATTTGCGTGAGAGCATGAAAGTTCACTTCATGGATCCAAGTAAAGTGCATTATAAGTGGGATAACTCGCTTGAACCTGCACTAGTAATTGATCCGGGTGATAGGGTTGTTTATGAGCTAAGGGATGTAAGCGATAATCAAATAACACCTAAATCAACAGCTGAGGACCTTAGAAAGCTGGACTGGAATAGGCTCTATCCACTAGCAGGGCCGGTTTATGTTAATGGTGCTGAGCCAGGTGATGCATTGGTAGTCAAGGTCGTCGATGTCAAGGCTAAGGGATGGGGTTGGAGCGCAATAATTCCTGGATTTGGATTGCTAGCTGATGAATTTAATGACTACTACTTAAGAATATGGGATTTATCGGCTGGAGACTATACAAAGCTTGATGACATAGCTATAGTGCCACTGAACCCCTTCTGTGGAGTTATGGGTGTTGCAAGAGCTGAGAAGGGAGAGTTTCCAGTTATGCCTCCAGGTCCATTTGGAGGAAATATGGATTGCAAGCACTTGATCAAGGGATCAATATTGATGCTCCCAGTCTATGTTGAGGGAGCACTATTCTCGGTTGGAGACGGCCATGCAGCTCAAGGGGATGGGGAAGTATGTGTAACTGCAATTGAAGCCCCACTATATGTTGTGCTGGAATTCAATTTAATTAAGAAGGCTAATTTGAAGAGACCTCAAGCAATTGTCCCAGAAAATTGTTTGGGGAAGTTCAAATCATACTATGTGACGATGGGTATAGGTAGCGACTTAATGGAGGCCGCCAAGGACGCTGTCAGGGACATGATAAACTTGATATCTTCAAAATACGGGTTAAAGCGTGAAGACGCATATATTCTGATTAGCGTTGTAGGCGATCTAAGAATATGTGAAGTTGTTGATAAGCCGAATTGGATAGTGACCGCCCATCTACCGAGGGATATTTTCATAGCTGAAAAATAGAGGGAGAGTATTAGCCGCCCTACTTTACCTTAATTTTTACTACTTTGCCTTCCTCAAGTGCTATGGCATTTACTTGCGGTAGCTCCGATTTAACCATATTTAGGAATTCATTGTGCTGACTGGAAGTTCCATGAAATGCGGCTGCAGCCCTAGCTTTTAATGCTGACACCATTTTGAAAGCGCTTCTAGGGCTAGCGGTTGGTGATGGTGAGCCTGTTGGCACCAAAGCTAGATCAGCCCTATAATCTTCCAGTGGCACATATGATGAGTCTCCTCCATGGAATATTACCAGGTCTTTACCCTCAACTATGAATAGGGTTATTGGACCTACATGAGACCCCTCAATCGAAGTAACTTTAAATTCATTTAAATCAAAGGTTTCGCCGGGTCTAGCTGACACGAGTTTCTCTTCCGGAATTGCTCCCCTCAAGTCAGCTGCAACTGAGGGTTCAGCAATTATGTATGCTCCAGTTTTGGATTGAATCATTTTTGCATGATCCCTGCTATAGTGGTCATAGTGCCCATGAGTATAGAGGAGGGCATTCAGCTCCCTCAGAAGCTCAATATCACTCCTACCCATCAAGTCTGCTACATCAAACGCGAATACTTGACTAGCTGTCCTAACAATTACACCGGAGTACTTTAAGTGTAGAATTGCAACTTCATTTGCTGAAATACTTGTTTCATATAGCTCCCTAATTGCTTCACCAAATTTCTTTCTAAACATTAAGATCAGCTCCTTTATAACTAGTACCACAGAAGTGAATTATTTCTCTTACTCCGCGCGACTCGATAGTAATTTTAAATTAAAGAGGCATAGTTCAAGCAGTGGTGAAAGCCTTGAGTGAGCGTAGGGTGTTACTCCATGAAATGACTAGGAGCGCATTTGAAGAGTGGCTTAAAAGCGAGAAGAGGCCTGTAGTGCTAATTGCACTGGGGTCAATTGAGCAGCATGGACCTCACCTCCCCTTGGGAACGGACACTATTTGGGCAACAAGTGTTTGTGAGGAAATAGCTAGACGGACAAACTCCATAGTAGTAGTTCCATGCTGGCCTGGATTTTCACCTCACCACATGGGATTTAAGGGGACAATAACATTCTCAGCCGAAACTCTCCTCAGAATTCTATTAGAGACAATTGGTTCGCTCGCTAGACATGGAATTAAGAGGTTCATCATAGTCAATGGCCACGGAGGAAATAATGAGATAGTAGCCTTGGCAGCTAGACTCGCGAAAAGGAAGTTCAGAGTCTATGTGGCAATTCCAAGGGGGCCAACTACAACTGAAATAGCTAAGAAGTACAGGGATAGAGCCTTAAAGTACCTGGAAGTTCATTCAGGTGCACGTGAAACGGGAAGCATGCTAATTATTAGACCAGACCTAGTTGAAATGGATAGAGTTAAAGACTGGAAGCCAACAACTAAACTTGAACCAGAACTTGAAGAACTTATGGATCCAAGTAGACCTGATAGGGAATTAGCTGAACAAGTATTCTGGGCTTCACTACCAGTGAATACACACGAGTTTACTTCATCGGGAGTATATGCTCTAACACATCCAAAAGATGCAAGTTTAGAGGATGCTAAGAAGAGGAGAGAGGAATTCATAGAGTTTGTAGTAAAATTCATAGAGTTGTGGAGAAAAATACCGTTAGAAGAAAGAGAGGAGAAAATTGCAAAGGGAAAAATGATTTATGAAGATTAGCTTACTACTAACCTCCACTTATTTTATCTTTACTTGAGATAGATAGCATTTTTAAAGCAATTGAGTATACTAGGGAAATAATGCCAGTGATGAAGAGTACTATTGGTCCTAGACCAGGTTCATACTCTAAATATGATATATTAAGTGGTCCTTCATAGTCTGGTGCAGGATTGATAAAGATTGTTACTCCATAACTCGACTTCACTATACCGGTGAACCACAAAATTGATGATAAAATAGCAGAAATACCACTTAAAAGCAAAATTTTGTAGTTTAATTTAAAAGTGCTGAGAATGCATGTTGTAAGTGAAATTCCATAGCAAATTAAAGATGATAGAGCTAAGTAAAGAGTCCACCCACTGAATATTGGAACTTCAAGATCGATAACACTAAACCACTTAACTGGTACTGCCATCAAGTAGGGTTTAACTTTATGGCTAAACTTCACAGTCCATGGAAGTTGAATTGAAATGAGAAGAAGTATCAATATAACCAGCTTGAAGAATTTAACAAGCTTCATCTTCATTTCAATAAAATAGTGAGTGGAGATTTTAATAAACTTTACTTAGTGATTTGTCTAGTGCTTCTAATGCCTTATCTATCTGCTCCTTGGTTATCATTAGTGGTGGTTCAATTCTAAGTGTACATCCAAATGCTCCTCCAGCTCCAATGAGAAATCCTAGTTCCCTCATGTAATTTCTAACTTTAACTGCTTCATCTACTGCAGGAGTCTTCTTCTCTCGATCTTTTACTAGCTCTACACCGATCATTAATCCAAGTCCTCTAACATCACCAACTATTTTATGTTTCTTGGCTAGTTCCTTGAGACCTTCAATGAAGTACTTTCCTAGTTCAGCTACTTTTTCATGAATCTTCTCCTCTAAAATTACATCTATTACCGCGGATGCTGCTGCACATGAAACCGCATTTGGACCCCAAGTAGATGAGTGATCTCCGGGTTCAAATGCATCTGCAATTTCAGCTCTAGCACCGATAGCTCCCAATGGCAATCCACTAGTTATACCCTTAGCCATTGCAACTATGTCTGGCTCAACATTGAAGTTCTCTACTCCAAATATTTTACCAGTCCTGGCAAATCCACTTTGAACTTCATCTGCAATGAATAGTCCACCGTGATCTCTAATTATACCGACAACTTCCTTGAAGTACTCCTTTGGCGGAACTATTATACCTCCCTCACCCATCACGGGTTCAGCTATGAAAGCCCCTATGTCACCTGAAGTTTCAAACTTAATGACATCCTCAACGTAGTGTGCACAGAAGAGATTGCACTCCGGGTACTTCATGTTGAATGGACATCTATAGCAGTAAGGTGCTGGAATAATTTTAATTCCCGGATAAGCTACTACTGAAGCCATCCCCCTCTTATACTTGCTTTGGCCAGTTAGTGCTGTTGCCATATGAGTTCTACCGTGGAAGCTGTATCTCAAAGTTATCACTTCAAGTCCAGTTCTCCCTCTAACCTTCAACATGTACTTCCTCGTGAGCTTAACTGAGCCTTCAATTGCCTCAGCACCGCTCACGCAGAAGAAAACCTTCTTCTCACCACTCATGGGAAGTATTTTAACTAGTTTTTCGGCTAGAATTGCTGATGGTAAATTGTAGTAGTCGTATGATGTGTGGTGCACTTTTTTAGCCCAGTAAGTTACTGCTTCAACAACTTTGGGGTGACAATGACCAATGTTAACGGCTGCATAGCCAGCGAAGAGGTCAATGTACTCCTTACCATCCAAATCCTTAACGACTGCCCCCTTACCCTCAACGATAACTACTGGTTGCCTGTGCTTCGGCATGCATGGGAACATGAGCTTCCTCTGGCTCTCAATAACTTCCTTAGACGACTTAAAGTACTCAAACAACGCGATCCGCCTCACTTAAAACTTGAGCTTTAAAGTTAATAACAATTGTGAAAGCTAATGCTTTAACTTCTTAGCTGCTAGCAGTACTGCTTCAACCATTTTCACGTAACCAGTGCACCTGCAAATTAACCCTTCAAATGCCTTCTTAACTTCATACTCTGATGGATTGGGATTTCTATTTAAAAGTGCATATGCGGTTAGTATGAATGCTGGAGTGCAAAAACCACATTGGACAGCTCCAGCTTCAATGAAAGCTTCCTGCACGGGATGAAGCTCACTATTCTTGGATAAGTACTCAACTGTTACTACGCTTCTACCCTCAATTTTCGGTGCTAAGATTAGGCATGAGTACACGGGTTTGCCGTCAACTAGAACGGTGCATGAACCGCACTCTCCACGATCGCAGCCCCTCTTCACACTCATTACTCCAAGCTTTCTCCTCAGCAAGTCTAGTAACGTCATGTTTGGTGGAACCTCAACTTCAACAAGTTCACCATTTAAAGTAAACTTTATCTTCAATTAATCACACCTCCAACTTGAAGCCTAAATTCTTAAGAGACTCAATTATGGCATCTCTCGTTAGGACAACCGACATTTCCCTTCTATACTCTGCGGATGCTCTGACATCGGTTATTGGATTAACTTCCTCAGCTACCAGCTTTACTTTCTCCTCAATAACTTCGATGCTCACATTCTCTCCAATGAGTGCTTTCTCGGTTTTTAGTGCTCTTATTGGTGTTGGTGCAACTGCATTGAGTGCTATCCTCACATCACCAAACCTTTCATCTTCAACTTTAACTAGAGCTGCAACTGCTACAATTGATAGCGTATGCGCATTTCTCCTACCTAACTTGATAAACTTCATTCCAGAATTTTCTGGCGGCTTCGGAATTATGATTTCAGTCATTAGCTCATTGGGCTTCAAAACCGTCTGCTTCGGGCCGGTGAAGAACTTCATTAATGGAACAGTTCTCTCCCCATCAACACTGTTGAGCTTAACTTCAGCATTGAGCACGAGGAGAGGAGGAGCTGTATCTGCTGCTGGTGATGCATTGCATAGATTTCCACCTATAGTAGCCATGTTCCTCAAGTGCCACGAACCCATACTACTAACAGCTTCAACTAACACTGGAATTTGCTCCTTCAAAACATTCGACTCAAGTATTTCTTGAAGTGTTGTTGCAGCTCCAATCCTAATACTCTTCGAATCCACATGGATGTGCTTAAGCTCATCAATGAATGTTATGTCTACCAAGTTTTTTGGAGGTTTAATTCCACCAGTCTTAATGTCAACTATTAAATCTGTTCCACCAGCTATCACCTTAGCATCCTCAAGTTCATTGAGCAACTTTAATGCTTCATCTAAACTCCTAGGCTTATGGTAGTTTAGTTTAGGTATTAGGTAGAAGGTCACAATTCAACCTCCATCTAGAGCTAGCTAAACATAATCCCCCTTAGCTCACTAATACTATAGCTTCTACCGTCAATTATCAGGTAGTTGAATGAATGCCCACCACCATCTTCAGTGAAGAACATTCTGATAACTAGCTCTCCATAATCTCTAATTAGCTTCTCGAGAGACTCCACGATAACCTCATTTCTCCCTATGGGACTTCTTAGCAGCCCGAAGAGGAGAGCCGATTTTATTTTCGGCATTTCTCAACCTCCTTGATTGCAAAATACACTTTTTCAGGTATTAGTGGTAGCTTAGTTATTCTAACTCCAATTGCATGTGCAACTGCATTTGCTATTGCAGCTGGTGTCGGTATTAGGGCCATTTCACCTACACCTTTAGCTCCAAATGGACCATACTTAAACAAATCTTCAACGTAAACTGGCTTTTCAACAATTGGCATGTCAAGTACTGTTGGGACAACATAATCCGTTAGATTTGGATTCACAATTGCACCTCTATCATCAAACTCAACCTTCTCCATTAAGGCGAGTCCTAATCCCTGAGCTATTCCACCTTCAATTTGACCTTCAACTGCAAGTGGGTTAATTATTCTTCCAGCTGCTAGTGCCGGCCACATTCTAACAACTCTAACTACACCTGTTTCAGTGTCAACTTCTACTTCAGCAATGTTCACTATGTAGCTGTAAGCTGGATAAGCGAATCCTTGACCTCTCTCATGATCAAACTTACCTTTAGGTAGGAAGAAGTAACCTGTTGCACTTAACTCTACACCTCTACTGTAAGCTTCCTTTACGAGATCCTTCCAAGTAATAGACCTACTTTCATCACCTCTAACGTAAACTTTACCATTCCTAAACACGAGATCTTCAGGTTTACAATTCAGGATTTCAGATGCCAATCCACTTAATCTCTCACGTATCTTTGCGGCTGCAACTAGGACTCCTATTGCACCAATACTTGTACCTCTAGATGCGTGAGTTGCACCAGTATCTGGTGCATCTGTTGTTCCAAAGTTTATCGTTACCCACTCTACTGGTACTCCAAGTATTTCAGAAACTATCTGCACATGCGATGTGACCGGTGAACCTTGACCGATCTCAGTTATACCAGTTAATACTTGGATACTTCCATCCTTCTCAACTTGAACTATCGCATTGCTCCAGTCCGGTACACCTCTACTCGTACTTATTCCATGCCATGCACATGCAACACCAATACCTCTACGATAACGCCCCTTCTGCTCACCATACTTCCTCCTCTTCTCCCACCAATTCGCCTTCTCAGCTACCAATCTTAATGCTTCACCAATCCCAACGGAGTGGTCTAGTAGTTGACTTGTAACCGTAAGCGAGCCAGGCTTCAATATGTTCTTCAATCTGAAATCCACTGGATCCATATCCAGTTTCTTAGCTAACTCATCCATTTGAGATTCAACAGCAAACTGAATATCCGGGTTACCGAAGCCTCGGAAGGAGCCTATGTAAACCTTATTAGTGTAGACGCAGTACCCGTCAACTTTAGCATTCGGGACCTCATATGGACCAGATGAGTGCATGGTTGCTCTCCACAGTATGAATGGCCCCCTATTTGCGTATGCTCCCGCATCCATGATTATCTCTACTTCTATTGCAGTGAGCTTACCATCTCTACTTGCACCCGACTTATACCTTATAATTGAGTACTCACGCTTACAGTGAGCTTTAATCGACTCTTCCCTCGAATAAATTAGTAATGCAGGTTTATTGGTTAAGTAAGCTACAAGCGCTGCTTGAGCAGCTATTAGGGGGCCTGTGTCATCTTTACCTCCAAAACCTCCTCCAATAAATGGCTGGACAATCCTAACTTTACCAGCAGGCAATCCTAGCACTCTAGCTGTTATTGCTTGAGCTAAGTGCGGGTATTGAGCACATGAAAACACAGTGAAATTACCACTTCTCTCCGGTATAGCTAGTGCACCTTCAGTTTCCAAGTACATGTGCTCTTGATGCTGAGTTCTATACTCATTCTCAACTATAACATCCGCCCTCTCAAATCCAATCTTAACATCTCCCTTCCTAAGCTTAGTAGTGAAAGCAATGTTGCTACCTCTCTCCTCATGCACTAAAACATCTCTTCTCTCTAAAGCCTCAAGTGGATCAAATACTGCTCGTAACGGTTCATACTCTACTTTAACAGCCATTGCACCTTCAATTGCAGCTTCAGGCGTTGTTGCAACTACTAATGCTACTGGTTCACCGTGAAATCTAACCTTTTCCTCAGCTAGAAGTGGTTGATCTGGTAGAGCATAGCCCACTTGATTTTCACCTGGAATATCCCTTGCAGTAACAACCCTAACTACTCCTGGAACCCTCATTGCCTCGCTAACATTTATTCTAACTATTTTAGCATGAGGTTCTGTGCTTAGTACGGGTTTAACGTAGAGCATGTTTGGTAGAGTGTGATCCTCCATGAACTTAGCTCTACCAGTCACCTTATCTATTGCATCCACTCTTCTAATCGACTTACCAACTACCAGTAGCTCTCTCGCTCTTAACCATTTATCAATTAGCTTTAATGAATCTTCGGTCAGAATAAATCACCTCTAACTTCAAGTTGGGACGTACTTGAAGGCTTCAATTTCACGCTCGGTAACTTCTAATCCAAGTCTCCTCCTAATTTCAGCTGCATACTCACTAATAGCGAATGGTGGACAACCATGGACAACCATAACCTTATCCTTCAAGTCTCCTTGAGTAAGTATCCAATAAAGCTCCCTACCAGTTGTTGCCACTGCGCATTCACCAAACAGTATTATTAATCCGTCCTCCGCCAACCTGCGAATTTCATCAGTGTCTAGTGGTAGTGGAGTATTTAAGCCCACGAAGAAGTATAGCTTCTTATTCATTGACTTGAGCTCCTCGAAGAAACCCGTGTCACGTAGCATGTAGAGAGTGAACTTAATCCAAGCCTTACACGTTCTACATGTTGCACCATCAATTACTATGGTGTTCGGGAAGTGGGGTTCAACTATCTCGCATGATGCAAACTTAAATCTCCTTCTAATCTTCTCAATAGGTTCACCTACAGCTTCTATTTGAGATGGATCGCCAACTCCTAAGCCTTGAACGTGAGCTATTGCTATTGGTCCAATTTCCAAGTGTGGGTACTCGTATCCAATTACTTTAGCTGCAATTGCATCTGTTGCCACTGGGTCGTCACCAGCTATAATTAGGTTCATGTCTACGGGGTCTCCGTGTATTGGTCCATCACCCTCCATGCACTTTAATGCATCGAAAACTCCCAAGACATACTTATCTATGAAAGGCTTCAGTTCATCAACTATCTTGTACCATAAATCTGATCTATGCCACCTCAACCTATCGGTAAAGGTATTGATAACTCCATGCATTAGCTTTAAGCACCCAGTTATACCTCCACCTTCCATGCTAGTCTTCAGTATGGGTACACCGATTATCTTGTCAACCTTCATTACTAGCTCAGCTATCTCAATCTCCTTAACTAGAAGTCCATTTGGAATCTTAACCTTAACAGACTTGAACTTCCCATCCTCATCAAATGGAACTATTTCAACTCCAATACTCTTAGCCATATCAATGTATCCTAGAACCTCCATAACCTGCCTAGTAGTCATTCCCTCCCTCCACCAATGAGTCATAGCTGAGCACGATTCCCCAATTATTGGCTTAGCTCCAGCCTCCTTAACGAGCAGTGCAACTGCCCTTGTAACCTTTGGGTCAGTAGTTACTGGTGGAGGACGAGGACTAACCAAGTTCGGCTTAACCAAAACCTTCTCTCCAGGCTTAACGAACTTCTCTATTCCACCCAGCTTGTCTATGGCATCTTTAACTGCTTCGTAAACTCTATCCTCATCAACTGGCTCCTTAACCTTAACTATTGCAACTTTAGCCATAACTTAGCACCTACACTAGAGACTATTGGACTTAACGTATAAAATGCTTTAACTTGGAGTCACCTCAAGACACTCTAATCAGTATTTTTATTGGATCACCAATCTTCCTAACTCCAGTCTCAATTGCATCAACAATTTTGCTCAACTCAAACTCATGCGTGACGAGCAATCTTAATTTATGAAGCTCGGGCTTCACTGCTTCAAGTGCCCTCTTAATGTACACTGGTGTTCCGGGGTTGAGTACCCCTATGATCGACTTCTCCATTCCGATAATGTACTTTAAATCGAGTTCAACAGGCTTACCAGAAATACCTACTTGGACAAGCTTTCCACCCGGCCTGACGGAGTTTAGTGCAGTTTTAATTGCTGGAGGAGCTCCGCTAGCATCTATTGCTACATGCACTCCATAGCCATCAGTAAGCTCTCTAACTTTCTCCACAACATCCTCTTTCCTAGCATCAATCACGTAGTCAACTCCAACTTGCTTCGCTAATTGAAGCGGCCTATCCCTTATGTCAACTCCTATAACTATTGATGCACCAGCAATTTTAGCTGATAATGCAGCTGATAAACCCACCCCACCCAAACCGCTAACTAAAACATAATCTCCAGGCTTAACTCCAACCTCCACACCGTAAAAGCCTGTTAGGAACATGTCTGGAACTAAAATTGCATCTCTAAGTTCAACGTCATCCGGAACTTTAATTAAAGCTCTATCTGCAAGTGGAACTCTCATGTACTGAGCGAACGCTCCATCAATATTTATTCCAAATAAGAGTCTCCTCTCACAGAGCTGAAACTTTCCCTCCATACAAAACTTGCAGTTGCCACAAGACACAACATATGAACCAGTAACTCTATCTCCCGGCTTAAAGTTCCTTACACCAGCACCAACCATTAATACTTTTCCAGCATACTCATGCCCCAGAATTACTGGGTACTTAGCTGGAGTGTAACCCTCATAGAGGTGGAAATCTGTTCCACACACTGCTGCGTAGTCAATCTTAATTATTACCTCACCAGCCCTAGGCGATGTTGGTGTTGGGACTTCAGTTAAAGCTAAGTCGTGTGGTTTCCTCAAAACTGCAGCCTTCAAAACCTCCACCAATACTGAGTTGACTTGAAATTCATAAAATGTTATCGCAAAAGCATTATCTGCTAAGTGGAGTCAAGTATGTTTGGTGAAGGTCTTGAGCGAAGAAAAGTTTATTGAGAGAGTTATTAGGAAGGTTGATGAGTGCAAGGATGAGATAATCAAGTTTCTACAGGACATAATTAGAATACCAAGCATTACTGGTGAAGAGAAGGAAATTCAGGAATTCATAGCTTCGAAGTTGAAGGAGTGGGGTATAGATTACGATATGTGGATTATTGGAGATGAAGTGTTGAAGCATCCATTAGCTGAGAAACCTAAGATACCGTACGAAAATAGGCCAATGCTAGTTGGAATAGTTAGGGGAACTGGTGGTGGTAAGTCGCTAATATTCAATGGTCACGTTGACGTCATACCTCCAGGTCCAAGAGAGTCTTGGAAGTATGACCCCTTCAGTGGAGCGATTGAGGGAGATTACCTTTACGGTAGAGGAGCTTCAGACATGAAGAGTGGTATTGCAGCATTCACCATGGCCGTTAAGCTCCTGCTCGATGCGGGGCTTAAGCCTAAGGGAGACATATACATGCACTACGTAATAGATGAGGAGTACACTAGTAATGGCACGCTTGCAGCTCTACTCAGAGGGTATAAAGCTGATGGAGCAATAAATGCTGAAGCTAGCGACCTAGAAGTTCAACCAGCAGTTTCAGGTAGCATGTGGTTCACTATTGAAGTTAAAGGTAGAACTGCTTCAATGTCCAGAATTTGGGAGGGAGTAAATGCTATTGAGCAAGCATACAAAGTTTACGAAGCCGTTAAGAAGCTATATGAGATAAGAGTTAGGGAGAAGAAGCACCCACTATATTCTGATCCAAGAGGTGTACTTGCACTTTTCATTGGAATGCTAAATGCAGGTACATATCCAAGCGCAATCCCAGATAAAGCAGTACTTAAGGGTAGGATGGGCCTACTACCGGGAGAAACCATAGAGTCGGCAATTAATGAGTTAAGGAACTTCATACTCGAATACTCGAAAATAGATCCATGGCTTAGATTCAATCCACCAATAGTGCGGCAGGAAGGCTATGCTGGAGAGGGAGTTGAAATACCAGTTGAACACCCAATAGTTCAAACACTCATAAGCTCATATAGGTCTGCACTTAAAGAGGAGCCAGTAGTTAAGGGACATGAAGGAGCAACTGACATGCGAATTCTAATGAAAATGGGAGTACCAACAGTCTGCTTTGGCCCAGGAACAATAACGCAGATGCACGCATATAATGAGCACGTCAAGGTAAGCAATGTGATTAAAGCAGTTAAAGTAATGGCTACAATGATAGTTAAATGGTGTAGATGTGAATATGTAAGGTAGAGTTATTTCCATCATTAACTTTTTATGAAAACTTAATTACGAAAGCACGCAGTAAAAAGCAAGAAAATCAAGGATCCCCATGAGCTTATGCATTATGTATTTCTAACGATACTGCTTGTGGAGTAACATGTTAGATATAGCTTAGAGCTAGCTGATAGAGCCTATGTCATAAAGCTTGGAAAATAGTACTGATACGGAGAAGCTTCAAAACTCTTAAGAGATGAGAGACTGAAAAGCCTACCTAATTATTTAGTTAAGATAAAGCTATGCAATACTACAACTTCCCATTAATATTTGCAGAAAAAGGTGATGATATTAGTTAGCCTCCTGGAATCCAGCATTCACCATTGTAGAACACGCTGCCATAGTCTGGTTGATACTCATAATAGTAAATGTCTATATACATAGCACCGTCTACTTCTCCATCAGATGTATATACAAAGTATTCTCCACTTCCCCACCCATCTGTGTAGAGATCTAGTGGCTTTAGTTTGTTTTCTCTAAGACTGTAGTATCTTATCCATAGATTTGGTTGACTTGGCACGTACCACATTTCAATTATGAAATAATGTGGATTATATGGCTGTAAACTGTGCCTGCCATAGTCTTCATAAGAGCTTTCTCCATGATTTAAGTTACCTACCAAATCAAATGTTACCAATGGAGTTACCTGATTTTTGCTAGTACAATTATGTTACCAGCTAAAATCAATAAAAATATCATTAATATCGTTTTTAACTTTATGATTGACATCATGTTAAATATCGAAAACGATATATATATTTTACTCTAGAGTTATTCGGGAAAAATATGAAAAAGATTATAGTTTCCAGAGTTCTCTTATTAATTGTAATATTAATGTGTTGTACTCGAATTATACAATCTGCTATTGGAACGTTGAATAGTGCTTGCGATAAAATTGCACTCAATGAAATGAAGGTATGGTTTTATGAGCATCTTCAAGTTCAGGTTTTTGAGAATGGTAGTTTAATTGTTTGGATTGAATCTTTAATTTCAAATCCATTTTTAGATATATCCGATGTGAGTAGAGGACTTTTTGCTTGTGGTTTAAGTATTACAAAAAATAGCAATCCGAGATTAGCTATACGTTATGATTTGAATAAAATTAGTAGGGAGGAAGCAGATTTATTTGCTTACGAACTATGCCATAAATGGACTTCAATATTTGGTGGCAATGGCAAGTTGATATTAAGAGAAGAGCAGTCTTTTACATCACCACTAACTGGAAAAACTCGCCGTGAAGTTTTTTATGTCTATGAAATAGTGGGATCGAGCATTGATAGAATAATTCACTTATTCTTGAAATATAAGCCTAGAGGCGGATTCCTTGACTTAATTAACATTAAGAATATTAAGAGTTTTAGTAAGTTATTGTTTTCAATTTTTAAAGATGATCAGGGTAATATTAGATATAAGCTAGAGTACCAAGCTCAATTTCCAAAATATTTCAAGCATAGAGCTGGCGAAGTATATGTTCTTGACCTCTTCAATCTATTCAATTTCACTGGTCCACTCAAAGTTAATGAAAAATCATTTTGCTCTACAATATGGATTATCCTATGGAAACGCGCGAACTTTGATATCATAATTCTTGAGGCAAGAATTCCCCCTAAGCTACGCATTAAAAAACGCAGATTAGCAATTGAAGTTTCAAACATGCCTCCAGAGGCCTTTTTACCTGGAGAGCAAATTAATGAACTGCTAATTAAATTCAAAATAGTTGAGAGAGGCTTTAAAATACCTCCTCTTACATCCAAAATAGTTGGCTACATGCTTATTGCGGGAACAGTAATTTTAACTGCCCTTATAGTTGCAATACTGCTCAAAAGAAGGATTAAATAGATTAAGTAGAAGTGCAGGCTATTGTCTTCCACTTATACTATTTGGAGTACAGAATAGAATCAACTTGCCATTTATAGCTCTCGCTTCAATTACAAGTAAACCTTTATTTTTCAATTCAAAAAATAAGTGACGTATTCTTAGAGGTATATAGTTCAGAATATAAATCGATATTTTATTTAAATCTATTCCTCTGCTTTCAAATTCTCTTTTAAGCTCATTAACATCTATATTGAACTTATTTAGCAATTCATTTAAAGTGACTTTCATCATAATCATTTCACTCTATATTATTGATTTAAAGAGGTGAAATGAAAGTAATTCACCGGGCGATACACTTACTTTCATTGGTGGAATTATTATGAATCCATCAGACCTCACTACTGGGTTAATGTGCATTGAAATGCCTGGCAAGGGCTTAACTATTGGATGATCCATGTAGTCCACTATTTTCCCGAAAACTATGCGTTCAAAGGGCTTCATTCTATTTAGCTCGATACTTCTTGAAATCCTGACTTTAATTATGTGATGAAAGCTTTTTAAATGCGCCCCAAGCAACTTAGCTATTACTGGCACTCCAAGTGAGTAGAAGCCGATAATCATTGACTGAATTAGTCCGGGTAACATGAGAATTGGCTTCCCCAAAGCCACTGCGAAGCTAGTCTGTCTGCCTGGAACTCTCTTCAAACCCCTAACAACTATTTGCGAATTCTCTATTGAAAGTATTGCATCCGGAACTAGGTCTTTCTTACCAACCGAGCAGCCACCAATTGTAATTATAAGTGAACTTGAATGAGCACTTTTAATAATTAGCTCTCTAATTTCATTAACATCATCTCCAGCTACTCCTAAATCAATTGGAATACAATTATATTCCCTCAATAGGCCTTCAATAATAACTGATTTATCGAGGATAGCTCTGGAAACCAATTCATCTCCCACCGATATTATTGAGACCTTCGGCTTACCATATACCTTAACTTTATGATAGCCTAGTTGAGCTAGTAAACCTAAATCGGGGGGCCTCAATATGTGGCCTGGTCTGAAAACCATTTCTCCAGCCTTAAAATCACTACCCTTCCACACTACATGATCTCCATACTTAGCTGGATGCCTTATTTCGATCATATTTGAACCAATAACTTTAGCTGATTCTACTGGTATTACTGCATTTGCATTTTTAGGTAGATATGCCCCAGTACCTACGTAAAATACTTCTCCAGCACCTATATTCAAATCATGATCTTCACCCGGGTAAATTTCACCCTTAATTGATAGTTTAAGTGGGTTTTTAGGTGAGGCAGTTATAGTATCTCTATAATCAACTGCGTAGCCATCAAAGTGGGATGCATTGTGCAGTGGAATATCCTCTTTAACTCTAATTTCTTCAGCTAAAACCCTACCCAAAGCACTCTTAATATGCACTTCCTCAGTCTTCAGGGTGATGTGGTCTAGCACCTTTAACACTCTGTTGACTGCCTCATTCACAGGTATGTATTTGAAGAGTTTCGTAGTGAGCATCTACATTAATGTATTGCTAACTCCCTTTAAAGCTAATTTTTCAGCCTCTCTTAGATCTTCAGGATTATCGATGTCAAGTAAAATTCCCGGATTATCGACTTCAACGTGAAATATTTTGCTTTCATATTTCTTAATAACATATTTCAAGCCAAATGTTTTCTCGCTGATCTTCATTACCTCATCGAACAGTTCTCGGCTAATTAGTATTGGATGCCCTCTCCTACCACCATAAGTAGCTATAACTATTGGCAGACACTTCTCCCTGAAGGCTTCAATTACCTTGTTTATTGAATTCTCATCAATAAGTGGGCAGTCTCCAGGAATTATTACTACAGCCTCGCTTTTCCCAGCAACCTGTTTAACTCCAAGCTTAACAGAGGAGCTCATTCCAGCTGAATAATTTTTATTTAAAATAAACTTGCATGGCAAGTCTTCAATTACCCTTCTAACTTTATGGGCTTCAAAGCCCAGTACGACAATAACCTCGTCAACAATACTATTGACTGCAGCCTCAACAGTCCATCTTATCATCGGCTTACCTAGAAGTGGTTCAATAAGCTTGTTTCTACCAAACCTCTTTGACTCACCTGCAGCTAGCACTATTGCTGTTATCAAGCTATTTCCCCCTTAAAACTTTAATTAACTCTGCCACGATACTTACAGCAATTTCACTCGGAGTCTCAGCACCAATATCCAGGCCTATTGGAGCATGGAGAATGTCTAGATCCTTAACTGTAAATCCACTTTCCAACAGCCTTTTCTTGAGAACTGAAACCTTCCTTTTGCTTCCAAGTAAGCCCACATATCTTGGCCTCTTCTTTAAAACCTCCTTTAAAATGAGGAATTCGCTTTCAACTTCACCATGAACTATTGCAATAAAATCACTGGCTTCTATTTCCAATTTGCCAAGTACTTTGGATAGTGGTTTTTCAATTATAATTTCACTAGCCATTGGAAACCTCTCTCGAGTAGCAGTGTCTTCATGGTCATCTGCAATTAATATTTCAAAACCAACTCTATGAGCTATTTCAGCTAGGGGTTTAGCAATACTTCCAGAGCCAAAAATTATCAATCTAGGTTTAGGTTTGATAACATCTATGAACACAGTTAAACTGCCACCACAAATTAACCCCGTCTCTACACCCCTACCACTTCCTAGGGAAAACGTGATCAGCCTACATTTACCCTCTCTAATAGACTCAATTGCCTTATCAATGAGTATGCGTTCAAAGCCTCCGCCCCCAATACTTCCAATCACCTCTCCATCACTGGTCACGACAATTTTTGAGCCGACACCTCTAGGTCCAGAGCCAATCTTATCGACTATAGTGCATAGGGCAATAGGTTTACCTAACTTCAAAAATTCAATTACCTTCTCAAATAGCTCAATACTACTTGCAGGCATCAATTAGCAGTTGTGTTAAAACTATTAATTTAATTATTGACTGGTGACTAGCTACTCCCATGCAACCACTAGCATTATGAGCCCATCATTCCTAATTAATTTACCCCGAATACTCAACTTAAACTCCATAACTTCTGAATTCCATTCCAATATCTTCTTAAGGCATGTACCGGAACATGGATCAAAGGACTCTCCCTCTCGCATCATGATGAATTCGTCGGAGCATAGTTGAGCATTTCATCTATTCTTGATAAACCCCAGCTCTCCCAAGTTCATTACAGAGGGTGTTGGACCATCCAATCAAAATGATTATCTCGGAACTAGAGAAGTCAACCAGCAACACTATTTACTTCTGAAGTTTAGAATTATCTTTGGTGAACAGATTTGGAATTAGAGGAATGGTGTAGGAGATTTGAGGATGTTAGAGCTAGATTAATGGAGCAGTACTACAATCATAGAGCTGGGCTACCCTATGATAAGGAGCTGATGGATAGGCTTTCAAAGGAGCTAGCGAATCTATGTAGAGAGTTTTTAGAGAAGTATCGTGAGCCTAGAAGAATGTTTCTCGAATGCATTTATCACGTTGCTAGAGATGAGAGGCTAAAAGTTGAACTTGAATTTGAGGAGAAGCGCATGGATATAATTAGGAGTGAAAAATACACTTTAAATGGTCAGCCAGTTAATTGGGGTAGTTGGAGGAAGTTTAATGCTAGAGAAGACAATCCAACTAAGAGAAAGGAGCTATTCGATGAGTTCATCAGCAAGGCACCTCAATTAGCTCCATTAGTTGAAGAGCGCATGAAAATTTCACGCGAAGTATATGCTAGATATGGCTTAACTCCACTTGATGCATACTTAGAGCTCGAGCAAATATCCTATGACGAGCTATACAACTTAGTGGAAAAGCTTGGTTTAGGAGCTAAAGAGGCATTCCTAAGAGCAGCTGAGCACTATGCCCCTGAGGTTTTGGGTAAAGACAGGTATGAGTACTATGACGACTACTATACGTGGAGGGGGAGAATTTACAGGCCATTAAATAGGTACTTCGAGAACCTAGATCCTCTAAAGAAGATTTCAGAGCTATTGAAGTCCCTGAACGTAGATCTCTCAAAGATAAGTGTTGATGCTGAAGATAGACCTAAAAAGAGTCCAAGCGCGTTTTGCTTCTCAATTAAAGTTCCCGATGATGTGCGTGTTGTTTATAGGAAAGTTGCACCATTCACTGACTTCGGATCAATCTATCATGAACACGGTCATGCACTGCATGGAGTATCAGCCAATCCAAGCGATCCAGTTTGGAAGAGATATGTCGTGCCTATGAGTGTGGCAGAAACGTTCAGCTACTTGCTGGAGTACTTGCTTGAAGATGAAGTATACTTGAGAGAGGAGCTCAAACTACCTGATGAGGCAGTTAGGGAGGTTATTGATAGGAGGAGGTTCATGCACCTAGCATTTCTGACCTTCTATGCTGCAAATAGCATAATGAAGCTAGAGTTTTGGAGATATAATTATAGCGCAGAGAGAGCGGCTGAGAGATGGCAGGAATTGACGGAGAAGTTCTTCATTAAAGTACCTGGAGATTACTGGTTACTACACCACATAATGCCAAGCTACGACCTCTACTCTCCAAGTTACATGATAGCTGCAGTTAGAGTAGCAGTGATTAAGAGGAGATTAAAGGAAGAATTTGGCGAGAAATGGTGGAGAAGCAGTGAAGCAGCCAAACTCATTAAAAGGCTAGCTGAGGCTAGGGGAGAATTTAATGTGAAGGAATGGCCATTAAAGCCGGAGACCTATTTAGAGGAGGTCTGCAATCTAAGCTTCCTATAACTTAATTTCCCCATTCTTTTCATAATGAAAATTGCTATGAAAATTACTAATAGCACCACCAATAAGTAATCCAGATACTTCAAGTAATCAACTATTAAATGCCAGTTCTCACTTAAATAATAGCCTAAATAGGTTAAAGTGAAGTTCCATGGAATCGAGCCCACCATAGTATATATTGTGAATTTGAGTGGATTCATCGAGAAAACTCCTGCTGGAAGCGAAATAACCGTCCTCGCAATTGGAAGCATGCGCCCAATTAAAATTGCCAATCCACCGTACTTGCTGAAGAAATTTTCAGCTCTCAAGTAATCCTCCTTAGTTATAAGCAAGTACTTTCCATACTTCACTATGATCGTCCTACCACCATAATACCCTACAGTATATGCAATCCATGAACCAATTAAATTGGCAATTGAAGCAATGATTGAAGCGTAAAGTATGCAGTTTAAGTTTTCACAAAGAGCGAAGCCTGCAAGAGGCATTACAACTTCACTTGGCACTGGCAGACATGCACTCTCCATAACCATTGAAATGAGTACTCCAGTCCACGAATACCTCTTAACAATCCAAACTAGGAAGTTCACTATGCTCTCAATCAAACACTCTCCCGCCCTTTAACTGATTTCATAGTACATTTCAATTTAGACTCTTTGTATTTCTTCATATTATATGAAAACTCCTCTATCGCTCTATTCAACATTTCAATTAATTCACTCAAATCTACTATTAAGGCTGCATCTACTAAAGTTCTGACAACTATTGCTTCTATCAGCATTGAATCATCATATCAAATTTTATCAATTTAATAGCTATTTTATAAAAGCAGTAAGGAGGCGTAGGGGTAAGTGCCATAGAAAAGCTAGGAGTGAAAAGGGGAGTGGGAGTCACGATAAAGCTAAAGGTAGGAGAGAATCGAGAAAAGACCAGGAAGACAGCTACACTAGCTGAAGCACTAATTCTACTTGAAAACTTCCTCCTAAAACCGTAAACTGAAGTGTATGATCCATCAATTAGCAGTAGCACTCTCGAGCCCAGTAGTGATCGTGGAACGTAGATTGAAATTGGGATTGATGTGCTCGAATTAGCTTCAAGAAGTTTAATTTCTACTTCCTGCACATCAACTGAAACTGCTTGGGTTAAAGCTTGAACCGTAAACTTAACATTTAAAGCTCTCAATGACCCAGTGTTCCTAATTATCAAGCTTAACTTGTTTAGTGTGCCAGCTACAATGCACTCTCTATCAAGTCTAAACTTTAAATTCGATTTTCCGAGTAGTGGAACTTCAATGGTTAACGACTCATGTCTGCTCAAGTACGACCCCCTAATGATTTCAGAGTAGTCTAGTCCGAGCTGCAAGGTATAGGTACTTGTAGCTTCCATGCTCACCAATGTTAATGTAAAATGTTAAGTGGAATAATCCGCCTGGTGGAACTGTTCCAGCATGGTAAGCTGACGTGCTGAGCTTTGAACTTAAGCTTTCAAAAGGTTCGATTAAGTGTAGAGTTGCAAGGATATTCGTTATCGAGTTGGAACCACTATTCCTAGCAATTATGGTTAAGGGTACACCTTTATCTCCTAAGTCAACTTCAATTGGATTACCATACTCACCCCAGTAAACATCAACTACTTGAATTAAATTTTGAGCTAAAACTTGACAGCTCCAATCTTGAACTTGTAGAAGTGCTAGAACTATGAGTAGCATTAAATTGAAGATTTAAAATTCAATGTACCATCCCCTCCTTAACTACCTCGCGACCTCAAGATTATGAGTAACAAGTACGATTGTAGTATTCAATTCTTCATTTAACTTCTTAAGTAACTTCACTATTTCAAGTCCAGTTCTACTATCCAAGTTCCCAGTCGGTTCATCAGCTAGAATTATCTTGGGATTATTAGCTATTGCACGTGCAATAGCAACTCTCTGCTGCTCACCACCACTAAGCTCTCCAGGTCTATGATTTACTCTATGACTTAAACCCACGGCCTTCAAACATTCAAGTGCTCTCTTAACTCTAACCTTCTTAGGTAATTCAGCTAGAATTAATGGTAACTCAACATTTTCTAGTGCAGTTAGCCATGGAATTAAATGGAACATTTGAAATATGAATCCAATATACTTTAATCTAAGCTTAGCCCTACTCTTCTCACTCAACTTTGAAGCATCAAGTCCGTAAAGGTAGACTTCACCTTTAGTGGGTTTATCGAGTAAACCTATAATGTTTAGGAGTGTAGTTTTACCGCTACCAGATGGATCAACTATGGAAATGAATTCACCTGACTCAACTTTGAGATCTACACCTCTCAAAGCTCTAACCTTAACCTTACCGAGAGAATACTCCTTCTCAACTCCGATAAGTTCAATAGCATACTTAGAGCTCATCGGGGAACACGTGAATTGATGAACTTTAAAAAGCTAATGCACAATTCATACATAATCATAACTACTCGCAGTATCCTCAAAGCTCAAGTCCTTCAATTGAAACTAGCTTTCAACTTTACTTCAAGTGAGGTTTTCAGCTAACTTACTACATAGTTCAAGTACTTTCTCAGCTTTCCTCAATGCTTCCTCGGCATCAACTCTACTAAATAGTTCACTTGCTGGAATTCCCCTCTCTTCATCACCATACATGCTTGGTCCTCTCGCAAGTGCTAGCTCACTTGAAATAGTTGCTAACTCATCAATTGCATCTCTAAACCATGCTGGAAAACGGCTTCTACACTCCTGGAGCACATCACTAACATCATGAACTTTCGGGTACTCTACTCCAACTAGTCTTAAAGCAGCTTTCAATGATAATTCAACGCACTCCTGAGAATACCTCACAACTTCCGGGTAGTCACCTCGCTTTAAAGCTGACTTAGCATCTATAATTCTAGCTCTCGCTCTCCTCAAGTAGTCGAGTGCGAGTCTCTTCATCACTTCACAGTCCAATACCAGTTCCCCCCAGAAGTGTAAACTCTCTTAACACCCATCGCCTCAATTCTCCTCCTAATTTCACTGAGAAGCTTCTCACCATACCCACCTCTACTGTACAATAGTATTCCGTCGAAGGCTAAGTCGAAGTAGAATGAATGGAATCGCTTCATCTCTTCAGGCGTGTAGGCTAGTATTTGAAGGGAAGTGTAAATGTTCTTAGACCACAATTTAACGCGTAAACTCCTAGTCTTCACTACTACTTGAGTTAGCATAGCAGCTCTCTTAAGATATGATTTAGGTAAGTTACTTGCAATAACTAATAGGTCAACATCACTGTTACTCTTCGCATCACCTCTAGCAATTGAACCGAAAAGTATTACTGCTAAGAGGTTCGACTGCAGAAGCTCATAGAGTTCAGCAATAACCCTCCTAAGTAGCGGAACGTACTCCCTACATGGAACCTTATCAATCCCCTTCATTACGCCAGTTAAAGTTAGAATGCATTCAAGTGGCTTAAGGAGACTATACACACCCTTACTCTCCCTAACACACCAACCCAATTTACATAATTGACTGAGAGCAACCTTCACGTAATCGCGAGGATGATTTAAAGCATGTACTGCATCATCTAAACTGAATTTTCGATCACCAAATTCTGAGTATAGTGTAGAGTACACTTCACCTAGCCATGATGGAAGCCACTTCACGGAAAGCAATTAACTTACAGTAAATAAATAATTTACCAGCATGCAGCTTAGCTGAAGAATTAAAGCTCTAACCTTAACACTACTCAGCAAGTAGTCTTTCTCGACATTGATAAGTTCAACAGCATACTTGGAGCTCATCGGGGAGACTTAGTTTAATAGCTTTAAAAGATTAGTGCATGAATAGCACACCAACTTCCTCCCCTAAGAATCATGAAGATTTGAGCTCTCTCCGTCTCGAACTCCAAGAATTCCTCTTAACCTCCCATTAACAATCAACTGACTTTCCCACCTATCCAGAGATCAGCTAAAGAAACCTCTGCTAGTAGGTTGAGTCACTAAAGCTCAAATGAGCTGTTAACATTGCATTTTACCAAAGTAAAAAGTTAAAAAATAAAAATTTTGTTTTTATTCATAGTCGAGGACTGTAGTCGTAGAATCCTATGAGCATTATTTTCTTAAGCTTTACCCAATTAGTGGGTTGCTTAGTTCTGGGGTCAATTATCGATTTCTCGTCCACTTCAATCAACTTGAATATAACTCCGTAGTGATGGCCTGGATATTTTCTCTCAAATATTTCGAAAAGTTTAATTAACGTTTCCACGTCGATAGTCTTCCCGTAATATTTACTAATTTCCTCGTCTTTCACTAGCTTCCCGTTTGGACATAAATCCTCAGGGTTTAATTGATAGTCGTCGCTACTACTTGTACAAGCTAGTTTCAAACTTATGCTTGAGAGAATTAGAATTAATGATGTTAATAGTAGGATTTTTCTGATTCTCAAATAATAGAACACCCCCCTCTAACTGCAAATTAAGAATCGAAATATATATTTTTTCTTCAAAGTAATTCATGTAAAAATAAAAAATTAAAATATTGGTATATACTTTTTGATATGTTTATTGACAAGCTTGTGATATATCTAAAACTTGATGAAAGGTAAGCTTGTAGTTACCTCACCTACATCACTTAGATCCATAGATAAAAATGATGGAGATTAGTGAATGTAAGAGATATTTCAGCATGGTGTGACGGATCAGGCTTTGTGGATAAGTATAGGAGTCGATTGTACTTAGTAGATTTAAAACCCAGATGTAGAAGGAGGAGGTATAAAATCGATTTGAAGTTCTTCAATGAGAAGCTAAAGAGGAAGGAGTAAGGTTTTCCAATTTTCTTTCCAATCCTTACTTCACTATAAAGCTTAATCGGCTTAGTTTCAGAATAAACTGGAATAAACTTTATATATGTTGAATTTTCCAATTCAAGCCGTATTCATTTAAATTTAAGGATGGGAGTATATGGGATTAAGGAGTAATCCCATACTCATCCTATTACTCCTATCAACATTTCTATTAGCTCCATTAACTTCAACTATGCAGTTAATTCTGATAGTTCGGGGAGCTGAGGAGTGCGAGTTTAATGGTAAACTTGGGGAATTTGGAGTAAATGCATAAAAAACAAATTGATTTTAATAGCTACGAGTACAGCTTCAACCGATAAAACACTATATAAAATCCCATTACCTGTAGGTTCATACTTTAAGCACCTATTTAACGTGATAGTTTTCTTTAAGAAGTCTAAGCTACCTGAATATCTTTACGCTTACATTATCAAGCATCCATTACTACCTAAGGTTAGGAGGAGTTTTGAGGTGAAATTATGGGGAGACTAACAGTTTCTATTAGAATGAAGTTTGAAAGTAAAATTACTGAGCTAAAGGGCTACTTCAAAAATGCACTGATAAGCTTGAGGAGGCGTAGAGCTTTTGATGAAATAGTTGAAGCTTGGAATAGTGAGTTTCAAGCAATAAGCTATCTCAACACGCCGACGCTAATGGAGTCAATGCTACTAGTAGCTGTAGTTGATAATAGATGTAAAATTGGTGAGTTGAAGGAGAAAATTGAGTTTCTTGAATGTGAAGTTGAGAAGTTAAAGAAGAAGTTGAATGTTAGGTGAAAAGTTGCTTTGAAGGGCTACATTATAACAGTCAATATTCATGATGACAAGGCTACTATATGGTTTAAAACCAATAGTGGTGCTAATGAGGAAATTACTAAACCCTATAGGCCAGACTTCTACATTAAACCAATTAACATGGACATTAATGAGTTGCAGAGAATACTTGAAAAACACCCTAACATCTATGATTTAGAAATCGAGTTTGCGAGGGAAAATTTAGGGTCGAATAGGGATATTGAGGTTCTCCACGTATATGTTGATAGTATTAAGAATTATAGGGATGTGTTAAGGCAATTATCTAGTTTTCCATGTAAGATTTTCAATTGCGATTTAGCTCATAGGCAGAAGTTAATGTTTAATTTAGGTGTTCCATGTCTAAATCCAGTAAAGTATGATTCTAGTGGTAAGTTCACTATAATTGGAGAATTGAATTTAGAGCCTCCACCCATTAACTACTTAACATTAAATTTACATGCTAATTCTAAGAGCATCTATGCTAATCCAAAAGTTGATCCAATAAGTAAAATCACTCTGTGCACTAGAAGAGATATAATAGTCCTGGATGGATGTGAAAGTGAAATTTTAGTTGAACTTGAAAAAGCTATTAGTGATTTAGATCCAGACTTCATAATTACACCTAAAAGCACAATAAGGTATCTCAAGTATAGAGCTGAAATTAATAATTTAAAGCTCAATTTAGGTAGAAAAAACTTGAATGATAAAAATATTAGTTTTATTGGTAGAGTTATTGTTGATCCAGGTTACTTTGAAGATTACGGTTTAGCTGGAATAGCTGAACTCTGCAATTACTCAATGCTACCGCCAGACCTAGCTGTTAATTGGCCAATAGGACATCTCGTCGATTCTAGGCAGTGCTATGAAGCATTGAAGAGAAACATATTGCTTCCAATTGCCAGAAATTCTAATACAGATTTTAGAACATTAAGCAAATTTCATGTAGTTGATCATGGAGGATTGACATTTAATCCTCAAATAGGGGTTTATGAAAATGTATGTCAACTCGACTTTGACTCTCAATATCCAAATATAATAGTCAAATACAACATATCATACGAAACTGTTATTGATGCTGGAAAAGTGCTTAGGGATCGTAAGGGATTCTTAGCTGAAATAACTGAATACTGGCTTAATAGAAGACTATACTTAAAAAAGCTTGCTAAAAATTTGTCTGAAGGTCCATTTAAAACTTATGCTGATCAAAAGCAGAAGGCATTGAAATCAGTTTTAGTAGTTGTTTATGGTTATTCTGGTTGCCCCTGGAATAGATTTGGTAATGTTAAGTGCTTCGAGGAGATAAATAGGATATCTCGCACTATAATTGTGAAAACATTAAATATGGTTGAGCGTGAGGGCTTCAAAGTGATCTATGCAGACGTGGACTCAATATACGTGCAAAAGCCAGGTGCAAAGTTAAGCGACTACGAGTACTTGAGAAATTTAATTGAAAGTGAAGTTGGATTACCAATATCAATTGAAAACTACTTCAAATACCTAGCATTCATACCACAAAAAACAGATCCAAGTCTAGCTGCAACAAAAAGATACTACGGAATAACCTACGATGGCAAGTTAGTCTATAAGGGTATTGAAGCTAGAAGATACGACTATCCAGAGTACATTAGGAAAGTTCAGTTAAAGATGATTGAGAAGCTACTTGATGCCAATAGTTTACCTGTAGTCAGGAATAATGTTGGTAAAGTAGTTAGTGTGCTTGCTGATGCAATTAAATCTTTAATTAATGGTGAAGTTCCAGTAGAAGAGTTAGTCATCCATAGAGTACTTCGTAAGCACCCACTTGAATATAAGTCTAAATTCCCCCATGTAATTGCAGCACTCCAATTAATCAATAATGGAGTAAGAATAGGATCTAGAGGAGTTATAAGTTACATATTCAATAGATATGACGCTAGCAATCCGTTCATGAGAGTAAAAGCATTGGAGTTAGTTGATGACGGGAAATACGGTGTTGAAAAATACATTGAAATGCTAATAAGTGCAGTCGAAACGATCCTCTCACCTCTAAGAGTAAGTAAGGAAGTGATTGTTGGGTTACTTCTAAAGCATCTCCCAGATTTGAAGTTCTATCTCCCAGTTAAGCTTGTGAGAACTACTAGTTTTGCTCTTAGAGGTGAGGGTTTTGAACAAAGATTATGCTCGTGGACTTGAAGATGGCCTTGAATTAGCATCACTTGAAATGGAGAAGGCAAAGGACTTGGATAGTGCAAGAAAGTCTGTGAGACATTTACTATCATTAGTTAAGGAGAGGAGGTTCTCGTATTTAATATCGTTATTAGAGGAGATAAGGTAGTTTTCTCTAAATTAATTAATACGCTTATCTTGGCAATAAACTACTTTATTGATATTTTCCTCAATACTTCATGTAATTTTCTCCCTCTACTTAACTCGATTCTAACGTAGTTGGCCATGTTATCTGCTATGAGAATTAATGTTTCTAGTGCTCTTCTAGATACACCACGTACTTTTCTGTGACGTAATTTACCTTCTGGAACCATGAAATCCTCAGGTATTATTTCTGATGCTAATTTAACTAGCTTGTCATCGATAACTGCTATAGTCAATTTACCCCTGTACTTCTTTAGTATTCTGCTTACTTCATGTGCATGAATTAGAACTTTCAACTCTAATAGGTGTCCTTCCGAAATTAACTTGTTAATAGTCTTCAATCTTAATGTGAAGTATGTTCTCCGCTCATATTTATCCAAGTTCTTAATTGACTCAAACTTATCCCTCAAATTCGCTAGAACTCTCTGACTACTAACCTCAGCCACTACAATACAGTAAGTAGTAACCCGCTTACTAGAACTTCTATCAACTGCAATCAGCAAACCTTCATCCATGCCTGTCCACTCTGACAGATTATTCAGTTAAGAATTTATTGCAAATTTACAAGAAGACTTTTATCATAACATGAAAGTTACAGCGGGAGAAACTAATTAGCATTATAGAGAAAACCCATAAGACAAATTAAAGCATGGGCGGGAAGCTTAAGCTTCCCGCCAAAATCCGCCCCACACCCCTCATCTTACGTCGGTCAGGGGCTTCATCCAGTACTTTATACCCTATTTAGGTTATATAAAATTTTATATAAGGGTGTACTACATAGTCACTTACCATACCTTCTTTATACTAAAATTTTGTTAACTTAATAACATATTTTTAATTTCAATTAATAATTTAGCAATCTTTCTTCCTTTATCTGTTAACTTTATATATCTTTGAAATGGAATCTATCGATCTCCTCAATAATAATTAAATTTCTTTCGATTAGTCTCCTAATAGCAGTATAGACTGCAGACCTACTAACTCTTGCCTTATGCTGCAACTCAGTAATGTACAGCTTCTGCTTTTATCAGCACTACTATACCCATCAGAGCGTGATGAAACTGAAAAGCTGTACAAGTCGTGTATGATAGTCTATTCCATTAGCATTATTACTCCACAAGCTCCAGGAGCATATTCCCATAATACCATCCTATAGTCACTTATCAATTTGGATCCCCAAATTGTAACGTGAAGTTCCGCTTAATAATATAGATCCAGTTTAAGCGTAAACTTAAGTACAATTTTTAAATGTTTTAGTAATCCAATTTCCACATTTATTATCACATCAACATATCAGTCCTAGGTGCTAACATACTGCTGATATGAAGATGGGATTTAGGAATTAAATAGAAAAAGGATTATTATAATTGACAATTGAAACTCGATAAAGTACATTAACATATAGGGGATCATAGTAATGTATTTTAGATCCTATGAGAGTACGTCTTTAGGTGACACTATGTCTGTGACCATCGAGATACCTAAGGAAGTCTACGAGATACTAGAGAATGAGGCTAGAAGGAAGGGCCACGGAGTTTTAGACATAATCATATCTACTGTGATCGAGAAACTCGATCCTATGGTTAGAGTTGAAATCTATTTGAGACTTCATGAGAAATACTTGAAGGAGGCTGAAGAATTATATGTGCAGGGTAACTTACCCCAAGCTGGCGAGAAGTATTGGGGCGCCGTAACGTCACTTTTAAGTGCCATAGGGGAAGTTGAGGGACTACCACATTACTCGCATAGGGAATTAAAGGAGATATCCATACACCTCTCTGAAAAGGAGGGGGATCCTGAATATACGAGGTTGTTTTCAAGTGTTGAGACCCTTCACGCTAACTTCTATCACAACTTCCTCAAGAAGAAGACTTTCGACTTTCATAGGGAGGACGCTATAAGGCTTATCGAGAAACTAAAAAACCTAATAGCGAGAAGCCTCACATAGCTTATCTACCAGTATTTAATGCTATTGCAAGTAAGGGAGAATGTTTATGATAAAGCTAAAGGGCCGGTTAAAGTTAATGTTAATGATTATTATGTATATTTAGAAGAGCCAGAAGAACTGATAGTAAAATACTTGTCAGCATGGAAGTATTGGAGAAGTGAATTGGTAGAGATAAAGTATTAGCATTGATAGTAGTTCTTTAGAATAAAATTGATAAGAACTATGTTTTAATGTATGTCAAAAGAAAGGAGTTGAAGGGTGAGGTGAAAATAGATTTAGCATTAAGGAAATTGCTACGGGAAAATAGATAAATTAGTAATTTCTACATAATTATGGAGATATTATTGCAGCATAGCATAAATATGCATGGGATGAGCCAGGGGGGACGAATTATTAAAGTATTTTCTTATCTTTTTTCAAGTGACTATTTAAATAAGTCGTATATCGTTATTATACTGAGTTTGATGATGCTTCCTCAATTCATCTTCTATGACGAAGGCCGTACTATTTTTGCTTTTTCATGGGGTGTTATTGCTTTTCCGAGTCATGTACCATTTAGGAATATAATAGATGTTGTGACAAGTACTCGATTAGGAGTATTATGGTACCTCTATTACATTGTTGCTTATATGCTGGTTTTAATTTGTATAATTGGGATTTACATAAACCTTAAAAGTATTAATCAATATAAGCTAAACATTAAGAAATTAATTACAATATTATCAATACTATATATAATATATCCAATATTATATGCATCATTACATATGAAATTAAATTTAATTAAACTATTATTGGGACTAAATTTGATACTCTTATTTTTATTTCCCTTTAATTTAAGTGCTACAGGAGTCATTCTCGGATTATATATGATGTATAGTCCACCAAAATTGGTGGAGAGGAAGGAAGCAATTGATATATTTAAGCAGATAGAGTTGAGTGATGAATTGAGTAGTATGTATAGGGATTTGCTTGAAGTCTATGAAGTTAAGTATCCTCATAATCCTGAGGGAGTACTTAGATATCATATTAATAGGGAATTGAGAAGTGGAATTCAAATAGATTTGGCTTTAAAGAGATTAATACAAAAACATAAAGTAAATCAATAATTCCATTCAGCAATTTGAAGGGTTCGTTGATAAATTTAGAAATGAAAGAGGCGATTTAGCTGAGAAGCTTAGGGTTATTGAGTGGAGATTGAAGGGTTTAATTCAAGTTTATTTTTCATCTCTATTTAGGAGTGATTTAACTGCTAATGAATGCTTAGCAATATTATTTGAGGAACTTGAGCATATTAATGAACCTCTATCGAAAATGGGAAATAAACTAATTAGCATTTATCGGTGAATTTAATTTATGCTTCATAAAAAAGAAAGGAAAGATTCGATTTATTGTACAACTTGAGATTATTAGCCTATTCAGCAGGATTTAATGTATGGTAGCCATTATAGCTTATTTGACTAGTATTCTCTGAAGGATTTCCTACGCCTATGCTGTACCATCCTTCATAAGGTGGATACATGGACACTTCTGCATGACCATTGTAGTACTCATAGTAGTAAAAGTAGCCGTAAGCCCAATAGATTAATCCAAGATGTATTGGTTGAGAGACTGGCTGTCAATTACATGTAATGTCTACACGTTGCCCTGCAAGTATATAGTGATATCCATGAGCATTTGTGTATCCTGGACTTACAGTTCCAGATATTGGGAATGTTCCTGTTTCTTGAAGAGGTCTAACCTCAATAACATTGTAACTATGACCATTAACTGTTATTTCGCCAAGTTTTCTGGCATAAACTAATGTTTTAGCTGGAGAGGTTTAAGTTAATATTTATTTAATCAGTTTTGAGGCTTAGCTAGGTAGTAAATATCTCCAATCTTTACTTTCAATGAGCCATGCACTCTAACTACTTCTATGATAAAATAGTTACCACTTTCTCCTATTACCCGAAGCTCGAAACCAATATAACCCTCGGGCCACTTGCTACTTTCCCGTATACCTAGAGCCCTCATGATCTTTCTTAGATCTAGGTTAGCGTTGCAAGGAGTTATTACTTATGGGAGAACAGTAGTATTGAATAAAGCAGATAATGTAAGCATTAGAATTGCTGCTATGGTTAGGGGAAGTAAGATTTTCCTTTCCTCTCTTAACATAACCTTCACCTTCAGCTCTATTTTGCTTGAAACAAGCTAAAATTAGCTTAAAAAGAATTTCACTATAAAGTGAAATTCTTTTCATTCACTAATAGCTTGTCGATGATTAATTTTAAGTTCATTTTTAAGTTAACATCACTCGTTAGTTGGAGAGAGTAAGTACCCGTATACAGCATTCTTAATTAATTGAAGAACACCTAGAAGCTTAAGATTATTTAGTCGGTACTTTTAGCATGTGAAGCAACAAGCTTAACTGTTAAGGTAGAATACTTCATGGTGGAGGATTTGATATGAGGCGTGTGGATTTGAAACATGCACTTCTCCTCTTCCCATCTCCAGTAGCATTAGTTACATGTGTTGATCGAAATGGTAAGCCAAATGTACTTACTGTTGGCTGGTTTATGAAGACATCTAGTATGCCTCCAATGGTTGCAGTGAGTATTGCACCATCAAGATACTCACACCACTTAATAGAGCAAACCGGAGAATTTGTTCTCGCAGTTCCAACCAAGGAAATCATAGAGAAAGTGCATAAATGCGGTAGAGTTAGCGGTAGGGAAATCGATAAGTTTGAAAGATTTGGATTAACCCCCATACCGGCAACAAGAGTTAAGCCACCATTAATAAAGGAATGTGTAGCCAACTTAGAGTGCATAGTAGCTGGCAAGCTTAAAACAGGGGATCACACAATATTTGTGGGGGAAATTGTTGAGGCACATGTAAATGACGAGTTTTACAATGAGGATGAGCACTGCCTAGATCTGAATAAGGCTAAAATCATAATTAGTCATGGAGGGGAATATAGGGAAATTGGCAAAGTAATAGCTTACAAGTTAAATGGGGACATAAGCCTAGTTATTGAGTAAAAGTCTTTCTTCCTACTACTTCTCAGTTACAAGCGAAGAAAACATTGAAACAACAATTGATATGATCAAACCCATGAAAACAATTAAAATCAGCTTTTCCAAGGTAATAATTAGGGCTTCATTAACTACAACTGGATTTCTCTCCCAGACAAGTAATGGATAGCATAGCTCAAGAACCGTTAAAACCAAGCTCATAAACCATACGATAACCATTATTTTCACTTGATTCCTTATTGACTTCTCAAGCAATCCGAAAATTGCTGATGAAATTATTACCATGAAAGCCCATTGAACATAGTTGCTCCAATATGTAAACGAGATATTTGCAGCAGTAAATATTGTAATCAAGCAAAACACTAATGGAATTCCCCTTGGAAAGCGCATCATGATTAGGTTTATATTTTTTCAACTTAAAGTTTTTGAGTGGTGACAAGACTGAAGATTAGCTATAGAAAGCTTATTGCGATAATGGTATTGGTAGCTTTGCTTTCATACTCAATTTACATAATATCAATTTCATTTAAACTAATCATCAACACCTACTTACTAGGAAAGAAGTTTAAAATAGATGTAAGTGAAGTTTACCTCAAAAATGTAAATAATAAAACAAACATATTCATTAACTATAGCCTCAATAACCCCATCAAAATAAAGCTGAGGATAGTGAGGATACAAGTTGTAATTTACTCTGATGGAAAGTACATTTGGACGCATACTGAAGACCTATCCTCAATATATTATGTGATTGAGGAGAAAAGGGTTTTCAAGATACTTTCATTTCCAATTCCAAAGTCAAAGCTCGATTTCATGGCTGGGAAGATAACCTTCAAAACCTATGTTTTATGTGAAGTCCTCGAGCCAATAGCTAGAAGATTCATTCTTCAATTCATATCCCAATGTAGAATTAAATTGAAATAGTTTTATATGTCAATCTTAAGATAACTATATCTGAGGTGTAAATTTGGTCAATGCATTAAATTTGAGAAGAATACTCTGCGCACTGCTCTTCACAGCAATCATACTAGCCCCAATAACTTCAATTGCATATGGGAGCTACTATGCCAATCAAGCCGTCGAATTTGATTATAGGGGTCCCAAATGTGATGAATTATACATAGTTGTTATAACTACCCAGGAAGCCCAGATGCTAGCTCTTAGGAAGGGTGAAATAGATGTTTTAGGGTGGCCAGGTGTTCCACCAACACAAGTAGCAGAGGTTACTGCTGACCCAAGAATTCACGTAGTTACAACTGAAGTCACAGAGTACTATCCACTAGTATTCAATTGTAGGAAGCATCCATTCAATATTACTGACTTTAGAAGGGCAATTGCACATATAGTTGATAGGAAGAAGCTAGTTGAAGTACTATTGCTTGGATATGGTAGGCCAGCTACCAGCTGCATACCTAGGGCTCACGGTATATGGCATAATCCTAATGTAACTGGATATGAATTCAACTTGACGAAGGCAGCTCAAATACTGGATAGGCTGGGGTTCATAGACACTGATGGTGATGGAATAAGAAATGATCCGAAAACTGGGAAGAACCTACCGGAGTTCACCATAATGATCCCATCATATGATCCAATTAGAATTAGAATGGCCCAGCTGATAAGTGGATGGGCTAAGGAAGTTGGAATACCAATTAAAGCTGCTCCAACAGAGCATGGAACTATGATCGACAAGATAGTTGGGCAGCACGACTTCGACATGTGCTGCTGGACCTATGGCTGGTATCCACCATGGGATCCAATCTCACTACTATACCACTCATCACAGGACGTTCCATGGGGATGGAATGATCCAGGAATACACAATGCAAGTTGGGATGCCCTAATAGATAGAATGCTCTCAACACCTGATATGGAGGAGCTCAAGAGGCTAATTTGGAAATTCCAGGAATGGCATATGCAAATGATACCGGACTGCCCACTATTCGAGAGGTTGATGATAGATGCATATAGAACGGATAAGACTGAGGGGTGGCTTCAGCAAGCTGGTACTGGAATATTCAATACCTGGTCCTTCCTAAACGTCCATGCTAAGGGACAGAAGTTTGGAGGAATTGTAAGAGCACCAGTATTAAAGGAGCCGAAAACGCTAAGTCCATGCAAAATAACGTCCGGGTGGGATACGACCGTAATAGATTTAATATACGATACATTGATTAGGCTAGACTTGAACTTAAACATGATTCCATGGATAGCTAAGTCATGGGATGTCCAAGTATTCGAGGAAAATAACACGCAGATAATAACCTTCTACTTAAATGAAAACGTAACTTGGCATGATGGAAAGCCATTAACAGCTGAAGACGTTAAATTCACTATAGAATATTATAGGGACTATGAGGTTCCAACATTCGAACCATACGTATCTCCAGTCTACAAGGTTGAAACACCCGATAAATATACGGTTAAGGTCTATCTAAATACTACATCGGTGATCTCACTATACAATATAGGAGTCATGCTATACATATTGCCAAAGCACTTATGGGAAAACGTTACTGATCCACTAGAGTATGAACCTGAACACCCAATTGGGTCAGGACCATTTAAGTTCGTTGAGTGGGTTAAGGGCGAGTACATTAAGCTAGTATACAATGAAAACTACTTCAGGCTACCACCAGAAAGGAAGGCTATACCATTTGAAATAAGCAACTTAAAGATTCATCCAACCAAGGTTTATGTTAATGAGCTAGTCTCCATAACTGTAACAGTAACCAATAAGGGATATGCCACTAGAACTCAAAAGGTGAGCTTAAAGATCAATGGCGTAGTTGAAGATGAAAAAACAGTAACATTAATGCCAGGGCAGTCAACTGACGTTACGTTCACAGTTAGTAAGAGTGAGGCTGGAACATATAGTGTTGAAATTGATGGACTAACAGGTACATTTACTGTTGAGGAAAAGCCAGCTCCTCCACCAGCACCAGCCTATCCAATCGAACTGATAGCTGGAATAGTAGTTATCATAGTGATCATAGTGGTCATTGCAATGTACTACTTGATGAGAAGGAGATGAAGTAACAAGTTAAATATATAACCTCATTTTTTACATCTTTCTTTGGTGGATGGGGATTGTCAGAGTTTAGGAGATTCATTGCGCAAAGAACAATATATGCAATCATAACCTTAATTGTGACAATAACGATTAACTTCTTCATATTCAGGGTAATGCCAGGCGATCCAATTTCAATGCTTGTTGCAGAGAGAGTTCTTAAACCATCAGTTGTAGAGGAAGTAAGAGCTAAATTCGGATTAAATCTCCCACTTTGGCAGCAGTACTTCCTATACGTTAAAAACCTTTTATCAGGCTACTTAGGATACTCTTTCCACTGGAAAGAACCAGTGATAAAAGTCATTATGGAGAGGCTCCCAAACACAATAATTTTACTGGGATGCTCAACAGTGCTATCAGTTATCATTGGAGTAGTCTTGGGCGTTATTTCTGCTTGGAGGAGAGGTACAAAATTCGATGTATTCATAGTTACGAGTGCACTAACATTTTATTCTGTTCCAGTTTTCTGGATTGGGATGCTATTCCTACTCCTATTTGGATATTACTTGGGGATTTTCCCCATAGCTGGCACGATTAGTAGACCCCCACCTGAAGGCTACTTCAATAGAATTCTCGACTTCCTACACCACATGACGCTTCCATGCTTAACCTTAACGATGATATCTTATGGAGAGTATGCCCTGCTCATGAGAAACACGTTGCTGGATGTTTTAACTCAAGACTACATAGTAACTGCAAGAGCTAAAGGTTTACCGGAGAGAGTTGTCTTAGTTAGACATGCAATGAGAAATGCATTACTACCAACAGTTACGGCAGTAGCCATAAGCTTCGGCTTCATAGTGAGCGGAGCAACATTAACTGAAACAGTCTTCTCATGGAATGGTGTTGGCAGATTAATATTTGATGCGATGATGATGAGGGATTATCCTGTACTTCAAGGTGCATTTGTGATAATATCGATTTCAGTTATATTTGCAAACTATATTGCAGACATACTTTATGGATTTCTCGACCCCAGAATCAAGTATGGTGGCTATAGAGGGTGAATGTAAATGCTTAGGGGGAGAGTTAGGCGATTTAAAAGAAGGTATTCAAGGAGTATAGGTGAGTTCCTAAGAACATTTCTAAGAAATAAGTTTGGAATTGTGGGTTCATCAATATTAATAGTATTTGTTTTAACAGCAATATTTGCACCATATATAGCGCCATACGATCCAACAGATGTAAATTCCATCGGCGTTGCACCACCATTCTCACCTCCATCATGGGTTAAGATATTCGACAATTCAATACCAAAGGATAAGGTTTTCGGACTACTTGGAACCGATGAGCTTGGAAGAGACATATTTAGTCAAATAATTTATGGAACTAGAGTTTCCCTCTTAATAGGATTTGCTGCGGCATTCATTTCAATATTTATAGGGACAATTATAGGCTTAGTGTCAGGCTACTATGGAGGGGTAATTGATGAGGCACTCATGAGAATAACAGACATACTACTAATTATCCCGGGCCTACCATTAATGATAGTTCTAGCCGCAGTTCTCGGTTCAAGCATAATGAACCTCATATTCGTAATAGGCATAACTAGCTGGCCTTCAATTGCTAGGATAATTAGATCTCAAGTACTCACGGTCAAGGAAATGAAGTTCGTTGAAGTTGCGAGGGCAGTTGGAGCTGGAGATGGATACATAATTTTCAGGCACATATTACCAAATGTCTCACCTCTAATATACGTGAATGCCGCAATCAACATTGCAAATGCAATATTAATTGAAGCTGGCCTGAGCTTTCTAGGGCTAGGAGACCCAAACTACATTAGCTGGGGTACAATGCTCTTCTTCGCGGACCAGTATCAAGCACTAATAAAGCTTGCCTGGTGGTATGTATTTCCACCGGGCCTATGCATTTTGCTAGTAGTCCTATCATTCATATTCATAGGACATGCTTTAGATGAAATACTCAATCCAAGATTGAGGCTGAGAAGATAAGCCCAATGAGAACTAGCAGAAAACTCGAGAAAGCTATATTTGCTGTTCATAAAACTATTTTTAATAGATTCAGCATTTCTAGGAGAATGGATAAGACATGCCACTACTAGAAGTTAAGAACCTAAAAACCTACTACTACACTCTCAGGGGGCCAGTTAAGGCTGTTGATGGAGTGAACTTTGAAGTTGATGTAGGTGAAGTTGTTGGCTTAGCAGGTGAGAGTGGATGCGGAAAAACTACAACTGCACTTTCAATAATTAGGTTACTACCTCCACCAGGAAAGATTGTTGATGGTGAAATTCTCTTTGAGGGTAAGAACATTCTTAAGCTAGATGAGGAGGAGATCAGGCATATTAGGTGGAAGAAGATAGCAATGATATTTCAGGGAGCAATGAACGCACTCAACCCGGTAATGAGAGTTGGAGATCAAATTGCAGAGGCAATATTGGCTCACGAACCGAATACGGATAAGAGAGAGGCATGGGAGAGAGCTGAAAAGCTACTTCAACTAGTAGGAATTGATCCATCTAGAGCCAAAGACTATCCACACGAGTTTAGTGGAGGTATGAAGCAGAGGGCGATGATTGCAATGGCACTTGCATGCAATCCCAAGCTTCTAATAGCAGATGAGCCAGCAACAGCATTAGATGTAATTGTGCAAGCACAAGTGCTAGATGTCATGAGAAGCTTGAAGGAGAAGCTTGGACTATCAATGATCCTAATAACCCATGACCTATCAATCATAGCTGAAATGTGTGATAAAGTAGCAATAATGTATGCTGGGAAAATAGTTGAATATGCAGATGTATACAGCATATTCAAGAACCCCAAACACCCATATACTGAGGGATTAATAGGAGCTTTTCCAAGCATTAAGGGACCAAAGAAGCCATTCATATCCATACCAGGCTCCCCACCCAATCTACTTAATCCACCAAGTGGATGCAGATTCCATCCAAGATGCAAATATGCAATGGATAAATGTAGAAGGGAGGAGCCCGAGCTCATAAATATTGGAGGCAAGCATTACGTAGCATGCCACCTAGTGAGGTGAAATCACGTGAAGCCATTAATTAAAGTAGTTGAACTCAAAAAATGGTTCCCCCTAAGAAGAGGAATTATCGATGCACTTCTAGGTAGGAAGCAACTATATGTAAAGGCAGTAGATGGTGTAAGCTTTGAAATAAATTCCAGGGAAGTATTTGGCTTAGCAGGTGAGAGTGGATGCGGAAAAACTACAACTGGGAGATGCATATTGAGATTAATTGAGCCTACAAGCGGGAAGGTATTCTTTGAAGAAAAAGATATAACGAGCATGAGCTATGGGGAGCTTAAGCCCCTGAGAAAAAATATGCAAATAATATTTCAAGACCCATATGAATCTCTAAATCCAAGAATGAACATCTACGACATCATAGCTGAACCACTGAGAGTGCAGGGGTTAGTTGAAGATCCAGATGAGGAAGAGGAAATGGTATATAGGGCACTGGAGGAAGTTGAGCTCACACCACCAGAAGAATTCTTCTATAGATTTCCACATGAGCTAAGCGGTGGGCAGAGACAGAGAGTAGCTATTGCTAGAGCATTCATATTGAAGCCGAAATTCATTGTTGCAGACGAGCCAGTATCAATGCTAGATGTTTCAATTCGAAGTGAAATTTTAAAGATCATGCTTAGAGAAAGGGAAAGATATGGAACTGCTATTCTATTCATAACCCATGACCTATCATTAGCAAGACACATGTGCGAGCGAATAGCAATAATGTATCTGGGGAAAATCGTTGAAATGGGCGAAACGGAGAAGGTCATTCAAGAACCCCTACATCCATATACCCAAGCCCTAATAGCTGCAGTACCCGTTCCAGACCCAACTTATAGAAGAGGTAAAATACCGATAAAAGGTGAAGTACCAAATCCAATAAACCTACCACCAGGATGCAGATTTCATCCAAGATGCATTTACGCTAAAGAAATATGCAGAAAGGAGGAGCCGAAACTAGTAAATGTCGGTGGAAGATTAGTTGCATGCCACCTATACTCATCCAAGTAGCTTCCAAGAAACTAATTAAATTTCAAATCAAAACTAATTCTCTAAATGAGCTCTCCCCTATATCTTTCAATAGGATACTTAACTTCACACTTAGCCAATTTATTAATAATAGCACTGCTCAAATCAATTCCAACAGCATTGGCCATGCTTAAACAGTATATCACTATATCGGCCAGCTCATCAGCAATTTTCTCCTTAAAATCAGATCTCAAAAGTAGCTCGCAAACTTCATCAATACTTCGCCACTGAAAAAGCTCGAGTAGCTCAGCAGCCTCAATTGAAATTGAAATAGCCAAGTCCTTTGGATTATGGTATTTCTCCCAACATCTATCTCTAACAAACTTCCTAACTCTACTCTTCAAGTGCTCAACAGTAGTTTCAGAGTCAGAGATCATAGCAATACCTCCACTAGCTACCCATTCAACTGAACATTAAGGCAAGCCATATTTATATGGTTACTATGAACTTAAATCTAGCATTATTAATTTGAAGCCTGGCAAAAGAGCAATTTGTCAGTACAGTAAGATAACTTAGTGAAGCTGGAATTCGCGGTGGGCATATGAGCAATGAAATTGTAGCTGAAATTTGGGATTCAAAATATGCAGTTAAAGCTACATGCTCAAAAATATTCATTTATGAAAACCCATATGAAATAGTTACTGGCCAAGTAAGCTTCATACATGGCTTAATTGAATACCTAAATCCCAAACCTTTAGACATGCTCAAACCAAAATGGATAATTGATTATAGAGATATCATTAGATTCACGGTAGAGGAAAATAGTGTAGCAATAAAGTGCTTTAGAATTGGAGATATAAGCATAGAATTGCTTAGCAAATTCAATGTTGAACTGCTCACATTTCTACTGGAAAGCTTTATAAGCGGAGCGAAATGCAATAGCGTTATTGATCTAGTGGATGAGAAGTTAATCAATAATTTACCATTACAAGTTGTTGATGAAAATTTCGTAGTAGTTTTGAGGGGAAACTGTCTATCAATATATGAACCATCAAACTACTTCTATGCATGCAGAATGAGTGATGGAAGCTTCTATGGCTACTATGATGCCCTCATAAGCAAGATGCCAGTATTCGGTGAAAGAGCTAGGGCAGTAGATGTCCCATATGATTCAATTAAAAGAGTTGCTCCTAAAAATGAAAGCTCACTCATCATCCAAACTATAGACTCCAAATTCATTGAACTAAAATTCACAAGTAAAAATTATCTAAAATTCCTCCACAGATTACTCACGAGAATTCTAACTAAATATCGCAAAACCACTCCTGAAGAATATGAAAGAATAGTTAGAGAGAAAAGGAAAATTAGCATAAAAGCTGCAGTAGGATTAACTTCAACAATCATAAGCTATTTAATTCTAAGCGACCTACTTAATGCTCCCAATTGGCTTCTCTTGATAATATCGATTTTCATTGGATCACTAGTTGCATACTTCTATAATCCAAGGGATTAAGTAAGGAATACTAAGTAATTATGATCTCAAAATTAAACAGTAAGGTTTGGAGTGAAATATTTGAGCTCTAATCGCTCATTTTTAAATAAAATTTTAGTGAAGAAAATTTCGGTTACATGATCATGATTTTGAGCTTTCTATTTCTACCTCAAGGATTTGTTGGAAGAGAAGCAGTAATTACGGGTTGGGGCGCATACTCAATTTATGCCGGAATTTCACTTTCACCTTTTACCTGGCATAACATTGCGATAGGAACCTACATATTGAGTATCTATTTAGCATTTATAATTTCGATCATTGCAATATGTACTGAAATGACTAAAAGACAGAAATTTATCATAAAAGTTGTGGTATCAATACTAGTAATCCTGTCACCAATACAGCTACTAATTGCATATTTCCCTAGGATAGGTGATGTAGATGTCATATTCAATAGCATAATTCCACTACCACCAATAAACTTAATGTTAGATGGCTATATCCTAGGATTAATATTACTCTGGACTTACAAGCCTAGTACTGAAATTGCTATGGAGAAAAGGGTAAGCATATTTAGACAAATAGAGCTCGACCCTAATTTGAAGAAAAAATTTGATGAGCTCCTAAAAATTTACGAAGCAAAGTATCCACATAACCCTGAAGGTGTACTGAGATATCACTTATCAAAGGAATTTAAATTGGTGAATGATTTATCTTTAGCTTTAAGTAGGTTAAAGGAGAAATCCATGAAGTCAATCGACTGAGACTACTTTCCACCAACAATATTCACGTTAACTTCTGCACTATAGTATTTTGATCATTGGTGAATACATTTTTCTATAATTCCCCAGCTTTCTTCGATTAAGCAAGTGAATATTGACCCTATGATCTTCGGTTAAAGATTTAACTATTTGAACATACCATTCAAAATCTATTTTCTCGGGAATTTCACTAGACACTATAAGTATGTCTAAGTCAGATGATAAAGTATGCATTTTTCTTGCAAAGCTACCGACAATGTATACTTCACAGTCACCAAATATCTCTTTAGCCTTCACAGCTATTTCCCTAGCCATACTAAGTGCTCTCTCAAAGAACTCCTTGTTTCTCTCAAGCAACTCAAAGTACTCCTTCATAGAAATCTCCTCTTAAAATCTCTAGCTAGATTTAAAGCTCTCCTAGCAACATTCTCACTGTACTCAATATCCATATACCTCGATGCAATGTACGATAGCTCTACCTCTCTAAACAAATCCAGATTACTCCTATAATAGCCAATTAACTCACCATCCCTCGTTAATTCGAAAAGATATTTGAGACTATGAGTTTTAGGATACTCACCATACTTCCTATAAAGAATGTATTTGAGTATTAATTGGAAAAATTGATCTACAAAAAACATGGTGAAGCCATAATCCTTCTTCTCGAATGCCTCTTCAGCTTCATCCAGAAATTTAAGTGCATTCCTCTTTAGGAATTCCATTATATTCACCTCTAATTAAAGACGAACAGGACATACAGTTAATGAACAGCTATATTCCCCCTTTAGTATGTTTTCAAGCTCTACACATATCCTAAGCCAAGGTGTAGTAATTTAATTTTTATTAATTGAAGTGATCGAGAAATGAAAGCTACTTTCACTAGATTGTAAAATGGGGAGGAATGCTTATCTCCTCAATCCAATGGATGTAGTGTATAATATCCATTATAGCCTATTGGTTCACTATTGCTTAATGGGTTACCTACACCCATGCTATAGAATCCTTCATAAGGGGCTTGCATTGATATTTCAGCGTAACCATCATAGCAGAGATATGCATAGAAGTGTCTGTAATCCCAATATATTAGTCCAAGGTACATTGGCTGTGATGAAGAAGACCAATTGCACACTATGCTTACTCTTTGAGATTCATAGAGATAATGATATCCATGGGCATTAATGTATCCAGGATACACAGTACCTGAAATTGAAAAGGTGCTAGTTTCTTGCTCTGGTTTTACCTCTATTACAGCAATTCTCTGACCATCCATCTCTATGAAACCAAGAATTCTTACCATGATCAATTTATTAACTGGCAGAATATGCTTTAACTCACACTCCACCAATTTTTTCGGCTTTAACAGAATAAGCTTATCTCCTACATGTATACTCGGCAGATTATGTACCCTTGTAACTACAATAACATAGTAGTTAGGATTTCTCTCATCAATAATTTGAAATTCAAATCCAATTAAATTACTAGGCCACTGACCAGTTTGCCCATTAAGTGCAGCTGATACGACTTGAATAACTACGCATAGGGATAGTGCTGTAATTATTGATAGTAGCATTAGTAGACTAGGAAATCTCACTTCTTTACTCATTACTCAACACCAATAAAATGCCTTATGAAATGATTAAAAAGTTTAACTTGAAAAGCATTTCACAAACACTATTAATGCTGTTTCAGAACAAAAATAACTTGGTGGAATGATTGCTTGTAAGGAAGTCGATAATCCTATTAATTACAGTTTTGCTATGTGGAGCGGGAGTCCCATTAATTCTTAAGCATTTAGGATACACACTCCCCTACCCTGGTGAGCCAATTAAACTCAACATTAAAACTGAAAAGGACTTTGAAGTTAGAGTCAAATTAGAAAATATGACTGTCATTGTACTTGAAGTTAGGAGAAAAACATGTAGTGAACGTGAATTAAACATTATTGAATTAGAACCTAAAGACTACAATTACTCAATTATTAAAGTTAATGGATTAATTCAGGTAATTGGCAAAGTTATGCTCGATAGTCTAACTCCAAATGAATGGTATTACATAAGAGTTCGTATTCCTGTTAAATTTGAGAAGAAACCATGCGTCATTCTAACTGGTGCACTGAAGTATGGAGAATTGGGTCATTTAGAGAAGCCAGGTGAGGAAAGTGGCATTCCAATAGATTACGACCACTTCTGGTGCGCATTTTACTCAACTAGTAGTGGGAAAATAGCTTTCACATTTATTTCTTTAGGTTTTGAAGTGCAGGAAAGGTAGATCATCATGAAGGTGAATGTGAAGCCGATATTCATGTACATGCTCCTATTCTCATCACTCTTCACACTTATAAGTAAAATACTGACACCAACACCAATTCAAATATTTATTGAGGAAAGCGGGAGAAGAGTTGTAGTAAATGAGCTCGGCAGTTACACATTTAACGACCTAGTAGTTATAATACTTTCAACCATCTCTACCTGCATAAGTTTATTTTACATCCTAGTTTTTGAAGTTAGAGAACCAATGAAGCTGGCTTCAACCCTATATGAATTGAATATTAATTATGTACTCAAATTACTTGAAGGAGATAAGAGAAAGGTGTTTAAAACAATACTTGATGCTGGAGGCGAAATTTTACAAAGTGAACTTCCAACTCTAACAGGATTTTCAAAATCTAAAATCTCAAGAATACTGAATGAGCTGGAAAGCTTAGGATTAGTAATCAAGCTGAAATATGGTATGACGAATAAGGTCAAAGTAAATAGGCGTATTAATCTGCTTGAGTTAAAGGAGAAATGAGAAATGCAGAATCGGATGTTTCCGCACAAAACAATAAAATCTTTTAAAGAATATGTAAGGAGAGAATTCGGGGGAAGTAATCTTTAAAGCAATATTCGAAATTTGAGTGCTTAGGAGGTTTTCATTTGAGAATTAAGTTCATGATCATTTTACTTCTAGCTCTACTTTTCATAGTAAATTTGAACTCGCAGCCCACTAGGTGCTTTGAGAAAAATAATAGTCAGGGTCACTGGATATTCTTCAACTTTAAATTTAGAGGTAGAGATATATGGCTCGAAGTTGAGGTTCATGTTAATGTGAGCAATTTACCTGAAGTTAAAAGTTTAACTTTAGTTATTCCATACGCAGGTGATTTTGTTAGATTTACACGTATTCCTCCACGGGTTAACATAACATATCCCTATCCCAAGGAGAAGGATAAAACTTATGTTATATGGAATCTGCAAGCTCACAACATAACCTACTCATGGCATAATTCAACCTATAAGGTCTTAACAGTATTTTACTTCTTAAGGAGCGCAGTTAAGCTTGAAAATGGGATGTTTAAAGTTGTAATGAGAATTCCATATTTGAAGGAGATAGATGTGGTTAATTATAGGATTTTTGGGCATGCACCATCAGGGAATATTGAGGTCATAAATTCAAGCATACAATTCAAGAGGGTGATTTATGATGGTTGGTTTTGGAGAGGTGAACTATATTTCAGTGAGAAAATTATGAATTGCAGAAGGAATTTGATAATTGAGATTTGGTGGAGAAATTGGAGTTTAATTGAGAACTTTCTCTTCGGTTTGAAGCAGACATTTGCATCGATTGCCTGCTACTCATTAATTAACATTATATCGTTTCTTTTCATTTACATCTACAGGTATGGGTGTAAGAGGATTAGGAATGAGATTTTGGGATTAGTTAGCTCGTTATCATTCTACATAATCTTTGCTGCAATAGCTTATTGGCTTCCACTTGAACTATCTCTCTACTCTATAGGTCAGTTTTACCATTTAATTCCACTTTTAATTGTAGGAAAATATTTGAATAGTAAATCAAAAACCTACTTCTACTCAGCAATTATTGCATCTACACTGCTTTTCTGCAATGGCTTCTGCTTAATGTCAATATTCTACACTTAATGTTAGCTACCTATAGGCTTAACTATTCCCGCCCCGCCTTTATTCTCCCTCTCAATGACTACTGCAGTTCCATAAGCTGAGACGGCGATGGCTGCCCCTCCAAATATATCGCTGGTTTCAAAATCTAATCCTATCACTGCATTGGCACCCATCTTCAATGCTTTATCAACCATCCTAGCAATAGCCTCTAATCTCGCTTTTTCAAACTCAATTGTCAGAGACTTCAGCTCTCCACCAACAAATGACTCTATTGTAGCAGTAATTGTACCTCCAAGTCCACGGCTCCTAATAGTGAGGCCTGAAACTGGCCCAAGCACTCTAACTATTCTATGGCCGGGAATCGTGGGAGTTGTTGTTATGATGATTTTCTTAATTAACTTCATATAATACTTCATGAGCTCATCTTCTTCAAGCTCCTCAATACTCCTACGCCTCAATAAGCCGAGCATACTCCTTACAGTATCCTCAAAATGGCTGAACTTCTGTGCAGCCTCTTTAACTGCATCATCAATGCTTAATCCCTTTCTCATCAATTCCTCAATTAACTTAAGCTTTACACCGTTCTCATATGCTAACCTTATGATACCTTCCATGAATGAGGCTCCACTTCCAATGAGCTTGTCTAAGTGAAACTTGATTACACCATTAGGGTTATGGGGATACTTCTTACTGTACTTCTCTATGAGCTTGAGTACTAAATCCTCAATTTTCTCAACAATTAGCTCTTCAACCTTACCACCCATTAATATACCCCTAAATCGAGCTTATATTAGGTGGTAATGTGTATTAAGATTGCTGAGCCTCAATGTCAACTGTCTCCCTCAATACCTTCAATATTCTATTCGTTACTTCTTCAATGAGTTTCTTAGCGAAGTCGGCTGAAGACCTAGTGGGATCACCTATTCCACCAGTATTAGTTATTTCATCAAAGTATCTGAATGCAGCTATAGGTGATCTTTGCTTCACTATTGGCTTAACTATTTTATCCTTCCTCACCAATTCGGGGCGATAGTGGAGTATAATGCTTGTTTCATGCTCGCATGCATGGCCCCATCCAGGCTCAGTCCACTCATCTATTAAGTCTCTAGCATATGAAGTCCAGTGGATTAGGTAAGTTTTCATTCCAGTTTCCCTCCTAATAATTTCAGCTGCAACTCTAAGTGAGGGTAGGTTTCCACCGTGAAAATTCATTATTAGAAATCTCTTAGCACCATGTCTATGGACACTCAACCCAATATCAAACACTAATTGAATGTAGGTTTCAGGTTTAATGGTTATTGTTCCCGGAAAATTCATGTGATGCTCAGAGCAACCGTAGGGCAGTACTGGTAGTTTAATGAGCTTCAATCCATAATCATCAGACCTCCTAAGTATTTCATCCACTAGATAGTTTGCCCTAAGGGTATCCACATTTAATGGTAGGTGCAGGCCATGTTGCTCCAAGCTTCCAGTTGGGAGAATAACATAGTCAGCTTCTTTAAAAGCAGTTTTAGCTTCCTCCCAAGTCAATTCCTCTAGCACCCAGTACAATCACATCACCAATCATATTGGAAATCTAAAGGTAAATAAACTTAGCCATAGAGCTAACCATTTAATTGACAAATATTTTAGTTGAGCAGAGCAATTTCCTAACGTGGAGTGCACAGCAGTATTCGATGTTGATGGAGTAATAGCGGATGTTAGGAGGAGACTGAGAAAATGCTTAAGCGAAGTTAATGCCATCTCAATAAATTCCATTCCAAGAAATAGGAGGGAGCTCTTCTGGAATCTATTTCTAAGTGATAAGTACATGCACCTCGATGAACCAAATCTTGAAGTCATAAACTACATTAGGAAGCTGAAGTCTGAGGGCTATAAAATAGTGATCATCACTGGAAGGAGAAGCGATACGCAGAGGAGAGAAACACTTAGGCAATTAAGGGAGTGGGGGGTTCCATATGACGAGATATTTTTTAGAAGAAGAGATGATCGTAGACCTGATTCATCCTTAAAGGCAGGCATCATCAAGTGGTTGCTGAGCAGAGGTTATAGGATAGTTGAGGTATGGGATGACTCTGGAAGCGTAATTGAGAAGCTAAAGAAAATTTTACCTCCAAAAACCAAAATAGTTCACTACTCAAAGCTAAAGCAATTAAATAGTTCTTAAAACGAAATTTTAGCTGGTGAGGTGAGAATTGACTGAAATTGATATTTTAATTGAAAAAGCCAAAATCATTGATGGAACTGGAAGGCCAATGTATGAAGGATACATATGCATTCACAATGGCAAGATAACTCACATATCAACAGACAAGCCTAAAGTTGATGCTAAAAAATTAATTGAAGCTGAGGGGCTAATTGCATGCCCAGGATTCATAGACATCCATGGACATGCAGATGAAACAATACTTCTATACCCTAAAGCCGAAAACTACGTTCTTCAGGGAGTTACAACAGTTGTATGCGGTAACTGTGGATTTTCACCTGCACCTATAGGCGAGTACTGGCTAATGAGCTTCTGGGAGCTGGATTGGTGGCATGAACTAGAGCCATTCAAATACTATCCGCCGCTCATGCATCCACTAGAAAAAGTTAATGAAAAATTGAAGGAGAAGTATGGATTCACAATTGACTGGAAGACTTTCGGAGAATTCCTAAAGAAAATTGAGAATAGAGGTACATCGATAAATCTGATTCCATTGGTGGGGCACAACACTATTAGGGCAGCGGTCATGGGTAAGGACTTCAAGAGGAAAGCTAAGCCAGATGAAATAGAAAAAATGAAGGAGCACGTTAGGGAGGCAATGGAGGCTGGAGCTCATGGATTATCAACTGGACTCGACTATTCACCAGGATACTATGCTGATACAAATGAAATTATTGAACTCGTCAAAGTAGTTAAGGAGTACAATGGAATATATGCAACCCACTGGAGGAGAACTGGCATTAGAACTGAGACTAGGCGTGAAGTAAAGCCTCCAGAGAAAATTAAGGGTATTATTGAGGCAATAGAGATAAGTAGGAAAACAGGTGTACCCGTTCAAATATCCCATTTACTGACAGCATACACGATTTATCCTCCACCACCAGATACGCTATTAGAGGCTGCAGCAAAGGCAACTCTAAAGGTTATTGAGGAGGCCAGCAGAGATGGTGTTGACGTGATGTTTGATGTAATACCAAATACAACTGGAGGAGTATTTTCAGTACCAAAGCTAATATCGCTATTAACTCCATGGATTAGGGAATCCGGTGGAGTGAGCAAGTTAATTGAAAACTTGAAGGCTGAAGACTATAGGAGAGATGTTAAGGAGGCAATTTATGGTGGAAAGTGGTACTCGGTGAATCCAAACATTAATCCATATTGGATGGACAACATAGTTATTAGAAGACATAAAAATGAGAATTATGTTGGCAAAACAATTGGCGAAATAGCTAGAGAAAAGAACTCCGATCCAGTGGATGTGCTAATGGACTTAGTCGTCAAGGATCCAGATGCCCTATACGAACCCAAATACATAAGTGAAGTTGAAGTTGCAACATTCATTAAGCATCCACTCGCAATGATTGGAATAGACACATTTGCACTAGACTTTAAGTGGGAAGCAAAAGTCCCACCCTACTACTTACCTCATCCAAACACATATGGAGCATATCCAAGATACATTAGGAAGTACGTTAAGGAAATGAAGATACTTTCACTTGAGGAGGCAATTAGAAAGGCAACATCAATGCCGGCCAAGAGGATGAAGATAAATGATAGGGGGATTATTAGGGAGGGTGCCTGGGCAGACCTAGTCGTGTTCGACTTTAACGAGATAAGAGAAGTTGGAGACTATTTAGAGCCAAGAAAGCCTCCAAAGGGCATAAAGTATGTTATAGTTAATGGTGTAATAGTAGTTGAAAATGGAAAGCATACAGGAAAGCTACCAGGTAAAGTTATTAGGAGAGCTAGCAAGTAACATGCAGTAATGCAATTAGCCTTCTACCTTCATCCCTCAACTTATTTACAATTTCAATTACTCTTGGAGTTCTATCAATAATTACTTCAACTCCCCTCCTCTTCAACTCGTTAATTACATCCCCCATTACTGGAAGAGCGCCAAACTGCCCCGTACCAATAACCATCACTTCGGGCTCTTCACCTAATAGCTCCTCAATTTCTAGGAGTGCAAGTGGAGTGTGGAAGCCCTTCTTAAATGGCTTTGATAACTCCTTCCTCCTCCTAGTAATCCTTCCATTAACATGAACTATCACATCATAATTATATCTCACTCCATCAATGACTATGTAGCCGAAACCAGTCTCCTCTATAAATCTATTATTGGACTCCATTAACATCACTCCCCACACTAACTCTTTCAATCAATTTAAATTAAACATCCATCATTAAATTTGCGCTGAACAGCACTCCAGCAATAGGGTTAATTTGAGGTACTCAATGAAAATGGCGCTAAAAATAATTAGCTCCCATTCATAATTCATCTCGCGGGTCCCCGGTATCTCCCCTCAGAGCGAGCCTTAAGGGCTCTCAATGATGAGGGGGTCCCAGGGCCCGCACAAATCAAATTACTAGTCCAGCTATTAGGGGCGTTATGAACGTCTCAATTATAGCTGCTGGAATTAGCATTAAAATTGAAACTACAACTATTTTAAACGCCTCTTTCAGCTTTAATCCAGCAACTGGTATTGTGGAGAGCCCTATGAATCTCAAAATTCTGCATGAAGCATTTACACCCCAAAGTAATCCAGCTGTACCAGCCAGTATTAGTGCTGGAATTTCAATTACTCCATGAGGCACTATTAATGCCAATGCAAGAGACATTGAGTGCTTAATCACCGTCCAGCTCATGAATCTACCAAGCAAGTATCCATTTAATGATAATGCGTAAATGGATGGTATGACTAGGAGCGTTCCAAGCAGCCAAATTGATATTACCGCAATAGTGTTCTTGGCAAGTATCAATAGTACTGATGCCGGGGAATATGGATGGAAGTATTTGGCTAGTTCACGCAGTACTTCAATTTCAGCTTCCGGTGGACCACCAGCCATAAAGCCCATAGTGAAGCCGAAGCCAACTCCAAGTGAAAACGCGGCAATAGAAATTACTAGTGCAATTATGAACTGAACCTCCCTTAAAATGGACTTAAAGTAGCTTATGCTTGAAGCCAGCATACATTTTCAACCCCTGATAACAACCTCCAATCCAACATGGCCATCACAATACCTTAAGCCAAGCTCCCTAGCAAAAAAGTTTCTTGCAAAATCCCCAGTACAATGAATTGGATATACTCTTTCAATATTATAATCACACATTACCCTAACAATTCTACTCAACCTATCAATACTTGCTCCAGTTAAGTGGAAGCCGCCAATAATCATGAATATATGCTCCCCAGTCAAATTATGCACATATTCAGTTATGTGTTCAATTCCCGGATGGGAACAGCCAACGACTAGTATTAAGCCCTTACCCGTAACATTAATTAGAAGAGATATTTCATGCGGTGGCCCATAAAGCTCACCAGTAACACCTATACCCCTAGTGATCTTCATTGGCTTTGAAACTTCAATTAAATCTAGACCATGCTCTTTAACTAAATTCTTAATTGACTGTGAAATATGCATTGGAACAATTACCTTAGCATTTCTATTGCATTCACAAATGTACTTTAATCCCCCAACATGATCGCCATGCTCATGAGATAAAACAACGTATGATATTCTTGTTGGATCTATACCTAGAACTCTCATGTTATGCTCCAAAATATGCGGGCTCGGACCGGTGTCAAACAATATTGATGTGTTTTCAAGTTCAATATAGATGGATAAGCCCCAAGTAGATATTAAATTGCTTCCCTCAAGCGGATAATTATCTATGAGTACAACTATTCTCACAGCATCTATTGAGCCCAAAATAAGCTTCCGCTTCTTTCCAATTAGAATAACTTTATCGATTCCATGAATTGAATAAAACTGACTTACCAGAACTATTATGAGAACTCCCAGAAATGCAATTAAAATAGCTTGTCTAGCAATGCTTCTATTCATTTTAATATGCTCCTCATAGCTAAATTAACTACTATATGGAGGTGGGGGATTTGAGTAAAAATTCATTTGCATTTCCTCCTCAATACTTTACCCGGTAGTTTTCCAGTATGCTTTCCATTTTCAACTACTATTACACCATTAACAATCACGTATTCTATTCCCTCTGGGAATTGATGTGGATTTGTGAACGTTGCTTTATCAATGATCTTGTCTGGATCAAATATGACTAGGTCTGCCCAAGCATCCTCCCTAATAATTCCCCTATCTCTAAATCCAATTCTCCATGCCGGTAAATAAGTCATTTTCCTAATTGCCATTTCCAAGCTTATGACCTTCTTCTCCCTCGCATAGACTCCAAGGACTCTTGGAAATGTTCCATAGTATCTTGGGTGGGGCTTACCTCTACCCAGACTTCCAGTGGGACTTACGGCTCTACCATCGGATCCAACCATCACCCACGGCTGCTTCATTACTGTTTCAACATCCTCCTCGCACATGGCAAACGACACTATTCTCACTCTCGTCTCCTCTTCGAGCAATAAGTCGAGGACTGTGTCTATTGGGTCTTTACCCCACTTCTCAGCTATTTCAGCTATTGAAAGCCCCTCGAGCTCTCTATGCTTATCTGCTTGACTAATAACAATCCTATTCCAGTAATCAGCTTCCCTTAAATCATATTTCTCATGCATTTCACTCTTAATTTTACCTCTAATTTCCGGATTCTTTAAGCGCTCAATTATTTTTTCAGCTCCACCCTCACGGGCCCATGCTGGTAAACGCGAAGTCAGTCCAGTACTTGCAGCTATGTATGGATACTGGTCAGCTGTTACATCCACACCTTCACGTCTAGCATCGAGAATTAGCTTTATAGCATCTCTAACTTTCCCCCAATTCATTTTACCAGCTGCCTTGAAGTGACTTATTTCAACCGGAATTTTCGCTTCCCTACCAATTCTAATAGCCTCCCTAACTGCTTCAAGCAGTGTTTCCCCCTCACCCCTAATATGACTAGCATATATTCCACCATACTCAGCAGCAACTTTAGCGAGCTCAATTATCTCCTCAGTTTTAGCATAGCATCCAGGAGTATAGATTAGGCCGGTGCTTAATCCAATTGCTCCATCCTCCATGGCCTTCGCCACGAGCTCCTTCATTTCCTCAAGCTCGCTTTGAGTTGGCTCCCTATCATCAAAACCCATTACACATGCCCTAACCGTTCCATGACCCACAAGCGATGCAACATTAAGCGATATACCTTTGGACTCGAGCTTCTTGAAGTACTCATCCATAGTATTCCAATCAAGCTCTAGTGAGGGATCTAGCATTGGCTTCAAATACTTCTCCCTATAATCCCTGAGAAAGTCGTTCATTGGCGCAGCAGAACTACCACAATTACCTACAACTTCGAGGGTAACACCCTGCATGATCTTACTCATAGCCCTGGGATCTACTAGTAAAGTGAAGTCCGAATGGCTATGTATATCTATGAATCCAGGTGAGACTGCCAAGCCCCTTGCGTCAATAACTCTTTTCGCGTCGAGACCCTTAGCTTTCCCAATGAACTCTATTTTACCATTAACCACACCTATATCGGCGTAGAACCATGGATTCCCCGTTCCATCATAAACCCTACCATTCACTATCAGCAAGTCATATTCCAAGTCCAATCACCTATCAAACTTGATTTAAATTGGAGAAAATATTTGCGGTTAAACATTAGTTATGCGTGCTATTTCTTCTTGAGATAGTTGTATGCTAGGGCTGCGTGAATTGCTGAGCCAATGTAAAGTACTGATTCATCTATATCAAATCTCGGATTGTGATGCGGCATCGTAATTCCCTTTTCAGCATTCCTCGTTCCAAGTAGAATAAATGCTCCCGGAACCTTCTCCAAGTAGTATGCGAAGTCCTCTCCACCCATAGTGGGTTTAGGTTCCACAACTCTATTTTCACCAACAACTTGCACTGCCACATTCCTAGCAAACTCAGCTGCCTCCGGGTGATTAACTGTTGGAGGCACTCCATCAATTAAATTAACCTTACACTTAGCTCCAAAGGCACTACAAGTATTCTCAGCAACTTCTCTAATGCGCTTCTTAATTAAGTCTCTAATTTCAAATTTGAGTGCTCTATATGTTCCAGTTAACAATGCCTTTTGAGGTATGATGTTGTATGCTGTTCCAGAGTGCACTGAGCATATACTAACAACACCGGACTCAAGTGGATCTAAATTCCTACTAATAACAGTCTGTAAATTCAATATAATACTTGCAGCCACAACTACTGGATCTACTGTTAAGTGTGGAGAAGCTCCATGACCACCTCTACCCTCAACTTCAATTTCAATTCTACCAGTAGCAGCAAGTAAGGGCCCACTCTTCACACCAATTAATCCAGCATCAAGAGTATTCCAGACATGCATTCCAAAAATAATGTTTACTTTAGGATCTTCAAGCACACCTTCATCAACCATTCGCTTAGCTCCACCAACACCCTCCTCAGCTGGCTGGAAAATCAATTTAACATATCCATTAAGCTTGTCTTTTAACTCAGATATTATTTTGGCTGCTCCAAGAAGCATAGCTACATGAGCATCATGACCGCAGGCATGCATTACACCCTTAACCCTAGACTTATATGGAACATCGCTCTCCTCCTGAAGTGGTAGTGCATCCATATCTGCTCTCAAAGCAATAGTGCGCTCACCACTACCAATCAACCCTACAACACCAGTTTCAGCAATTCCAGTCCTAACCTCATAACCCCACTTCTCAAGCAATTCAGCAACAATTCTACTAGTCCTCTTCTCTTGAAAACTAAGCTCAGGATACATGTGGAAGTCCCTACGCCAATTAATGATTTCACCCTCAATTTCCTTAGCTCTATTCAAAATCCAATTAACCGCACTCAAATAACTCACCAACTCCAAATCTAGTCTCAAAGAAATATATAGCTTTCATGGAATGAAGGAGAGCGGTCGGGGCGACCGAAAGCTCCTCATCAATTCGGCCAGGGATCCCCTCCTCATTCCAAGGGAAAATGGTTCTGCATATTTAAATGCTTTTCTCATTACTATTAAATTGACACGAATTATCTATAAAGTCTATGTCCTCCTACATATGATGATACTATAGAGTAATGCTTACTCTAACGCATAAGCAATTGAATAAAGCCAAGCTTAAATTACAAATAGCAATTAGCATGAAAAATAATTTCTGATAATGCAATTACTCTCGAATCGATGAAGATAGTAGACCTAGTGTTTCAAATACATGACCACTATTGCATCAAAGCATAGTATTAGGTTGAGAAAGTATATGGAGGCATGAATCACATTAATGAATAATGAAGAGAAGAAGAACGAAAATTTAAAGTATTATATGAACAATTTTCAAAGCGATATAAGTGACAAATGCAGGAAAAAGAAGATATTAGGGCTTTCACTGAATAGACATGATAATTTACTGTTCATTAAGGAATTCATAGCGTTTTACTTAAATAGACTCTATATATTCCTCCGATAGGCGGGTCTATTACGATAGTTAGGGTTGAACAGTATTTGCCTCCGATGTAGATATACCTTACAATGTGAATTCTATCATAAGAGTACTTGCATATTTCGTATCTCACGTATCCTGGTGTTTTTGGTGGTGCACCTAAGTTCAATTTGATTACTGGAAGATCATTGAAATAGCTAAATGTGTAGTTCATTGATTTCAGTTCATTGACAAGTTCTTCATAGGATTGCAGGTAGAGCCATCTAGCAAAATAAACTACTACTCTCGGTAAACTAACATTCATCACTAGGAAACTCCATACATCTTCGAAATCTTTAAACTCGATAATATTCTGGCCCGAAGGTTTGAAACGGGGAATATATACGTGTCTAGCTCCCTCTTCCTCCCAGAAAATAACTTTTTTACTGAAGAATACAGAGTAATCGAACTTCTCATTGAACTGTGAATCCAAGTACACTTCATCATCAATGTACACCTTTAATTCTCCAGCAGGCCCTGGAAGTAAATTCACATATGCAATGTAGCTACAGAAAACACATAAAATCCCAAGTAATAGCATGTAATTGCGATTCAACCTCATTCCAATAAATCATTTTTCCGAAAGATATATATATCTTTCGTTTACTATTTATATGATGAAAAATAATTTAATATGTAAAAATAGTAAAATATTGATTGCAACGCTACTTATTGCTTTGTACATACTAATGATTCCAGTAAATTGTAGTTGTAATGTTCCCGATGACAATAGCAATAGAGATGATATTAGACCGCTGTACATGAGAGAAATAGAGGGCGTACTACTTGATGGCGATAAAGATTGCTATGGATAGGAAGATTATCCTCAAGATACACCACTTTACCTTGAGCGAGGGCAAAAGGTTGGAATTACAATATGGTACTCTCCATCAAGCGTAGTCTTCAAGGTCGGATTAGAAAACGTTTTCGATGAGAATGATTGCGTGCTCTACTATCCCATTTATGGCGGAGAAGTCATTGTGGAAGCTCCACATGAAGGTTACTGGTGGGTTGTAATTGATAATAGTAGGGATGGACATCCAGATACTGTTAGCTATTCAGGATGGTTCACAGTATATCCACCTGGATGGAGTAATGAAATAAGTGGACCAAAAGATTAATGTCAAAATTTTTACCTCCCATATCCTCACATAAGGGATAAAACTCGCCGTCTCTTTACCTTTAATTAGGTGTTTCTATTGCTTGATGTTAGTGAGTATGATAGGTGGATGAGGAGTGCTAAGAGAACTTTAGAGTCGGCAATTAATGATTTGAATGGTGGATTTAATAATTGGGCTTGCTTTAAGGCTCATCAAGCAGTTGAAATGACGCTTAAGGCATTGTTATGGGGATGCGGTAAGCCTAGAATGGGACATTCACTAGTGAAGTTGGTTAGCTACATTATTAGCGATTTGGGAGTGGAGGTTCCAGATTTGATTAGGGAGAATTGCTCGAGAATAAGTAAGTATTATACGATTACTAGGTATCCAAATGCATGGGAGAGTGGAGCTCCAGAAGAGTATTTTACAAGAAGTGAAGCTGAGGAAGCTATTCGTAGAGCTAAGAGCGTTATTGAGTGGGTTGAGAGTTTATGGAGAGAGTTATTGAGGAGCGCAAGAGGTTGATTGATGAAGTACGTGCTTCCATGACAGGTTTAGTTAGGGAAGTGAGGAGGATATGGGGTAAGTGCTCAATATTTATTGTCGGCTCATATGCTCGGGGAGATTTTAATGAGTGGAGCGACGTAGATGTGCTGATAGTAGTGGAGGAATGTGATAGAAATCCATTAAGAAGATATGATAAGTTGGTAGACTACTTGAAGAATTCAAGTTTACCCATTGAACCAATAATAGTTTCACTACATGAGTTCAAAAGAGGCTTAGAGAAGAGGAATCCATTAATTATTGAAGCAGTTGAAGCAGGACTAATTATAGTAGATGAATTAAATTTGGTTTGGTGAAGTAACTATTCATAGTTGGGAGGGGCTCTATGAAGTTATATCTTGTTCAGCATGGCGAAGTTACTGCTTCCATTAATCTTCCACTTGTAGTTTAAAGTATATTTGCTATTTCAATCGCTAATTAATTTATTAAACTCATAACTATGATTCCTATAGGATACATTATTATGCATGACTTGTATAGTTTTCCGGTTTTATTTCGTTATGATAGGCATGATAGTGCTAATAAATCGATAATATGAAGATTGCTGATTCAATCAAAATTGAGATTGATTGTGGTTAGTGGATAATCATCCATTAATCATGTACACGATCTTTTCAAATAAAAAGTAATATTTAAGTGGCTATATTGTTTGGTTACTGATTTATTCAGCAATTATGATGCGGCGAGTATTTCTATGTATCCATCATACGTTACTGTCTAGTCGCTTACATTTCCTATAAGAACACCATAGTCACTAAAAGTCCATGCTGTTAATTCTACTATTGCAAATCCATCGGTAACGTAGTATCCATATCCAACCCCGGATACTAAATCTATTAATGCTACGTAAAGCGTTGCCGCTTCGGAGTCCAAGTTATATAGACAGTTACTGTTGAACCAGCATCTAAAGTGCCAATGGAATATAGATGGCCTTTTCCTGGTGCTAACGTACCTCCTATTGGTATTTGGGTACTACTTTCTATGACTTCTTCATGTGCAAGTACGGCAGTAAACGGTGCACACATTAAAATTAGAGTTAGGACAATCACTAATCTCTTGATGTCTAAAATTTCTAATCTTATCAATTTTAACCCACAAATATTCTTATAGAGAAAGCTTATATATTTCTTTCTTATTAATAGAGATTTGGTGATAATCAGTGAGAATAAAAATTAATGGTGTTTTGAGGATTAATGTAATTTTGCTAGCATTACTAGCGTTTTCAATAATAGTATTCCTTTCACCTAAACAAGTAGCATCAGAGTTTCATACTAATGAACGCTTTAGATGTAAAGTTGTTTGGGTTGGTAGTAGGCCGCAAATACTAGGTACGAAAGAATTAATTTACACTAGGAATTTAGCTAAAGATATTGTTCTAAGTGATCCTAAAATTCAGGAAATAATTAGGGATAGAACTTACAGTATTCAAGTTAGTGTATATCATGAATGTAAGATACTTGACATTAATAGAGAAGGTGATCTCATCATAATGACTCTTCAAGCAGATCCAGCGTTGAGAGCACTAGTTGTAATAGAATTTCCTGATGGATCAGGATACTACATACATGTAAACCTATCAAACAAAGAAATAGAAAATATAAGATACTCACAAAATATACCGCCATAAAATAAAGAATAAACCACAATAAATATTATAAATCGAATAAGGATTGGAGGTGCGTGACCTTTAATAGATACATATTTTTTGTCTTAACGGCGGCGTTTCTAATTATCATTGCACTCTTCATTTTCGAAACTTTTAATCCTGGGGTTGAAGTTTACTGTGAATTTCATGAGGGGAGTGAGATTCTTTTGGTTAATAGTGGATTTGAGGAGGGGTTGGTTGGCTGGAAGTCTAATGGTGTAGTTGTTGAGGATGATTGTTTTGGAGGAGTGAAAGCTTTATTGATTAGGGATTATGGTAGTGTTAGAGCTAATTTGCTTAAACCTTGTCCAGCTAAGGGGTTTAAAGTTTTATTTGCATATAAGATTGTTAATTTAACTGCTGATTATCGATGCATTTTATGGATTCACATGACGATTAGAGTTGGTGCTAGGAATTTCAATATAAGTTTGGGTTATGTTACTGGAAGTATTATGCGGGGTCCAGAATTTTCAGTTACTAGGGATAATGGATGGGCTTCACCGAGTAATGGTGTGGAATATGAAGTTTATAATGGCTGGAAAATTGTTGAGTTGAGTTTAGATAGGGCATTTGAAGTAGCATCGAGAAATGCTGTTGCTAGGTCAAAGCTTGGAATAGGCTATATACCTAAATTTAGAATTGAAAACTTTAATGTTACAGCTATAGAAATATCATTTGGCACGATTTCAGTTAAAGGATCGGAGGGAGGATGCTTCCTCATAGATTCGATAACAGCTTACTCACCATATGTTAATCAGACGGGAATCATTGTTACATTATCATCGAGAAGCATTATACCATATATAATTGTACTTTCAAGTGAGAATGGAGTTAATTACTTAAATCTAATGCCATTTCAGCAGTCGAAAATAATTTTAATTACACAGGGGAAAGCAGAGGAGATAAATGTCTATATTAAAATTCCATTGCTCCCAATAGTTCATGTGAGAACCATAAAGCCATTAGGTCATGAATAGTTTTCGATGAAGACTTCCGGCTAAGTGTTTAATTCAAATTTAAGTTTTCAGGTAGACTTGAGCGTGCGATATAAATTATATTTATTTCTAATTCATCCTAAGTGTGAGGTAGTTCTGTTTATGGTGTCTCGTGCTGCTGATTGGCTTAGACAGGCACTTAGAGATTTTGAGCATGCAAAGAGGTCTATGGAATTTGGAGATTATGAGTGGGCTTGCTTTGCTGCACAGCAAGCTGCAGAGAAAGCTGTTAAAGCATTATATCAGAAGTTGGGAATTGAAGTTTGGGGACACTCAATATCAAGAATGCTCCAACACTTACCCAACAGTCATAGACCACCTGAACGTTTGATAGATAAAGCTAAAGAGCTTGACAGGCACTATATTCCAACGAGATATCCGAATTTCCATCCTGAAGGAGCACCACTAGATTATTACACGAAGGAGGATGCTAGGAGGGCTCTAGAGTATGCAAGAGAAATCATTGAATTCTGCCGAAGTAAAATTGTTTGAACTTAACTATGATGAAGTGTTGAAGAAGCTTAGAGAGTATGCTGAGAAAGCTGTTGCTATGGGAGCTGAAGCTGTGATTTTGATTGGCTCTCTTGCGAGAGGAGATTACACTGCTTTTTCAGATGCAGATGTTATCGTGATAGCAGATGACGTACCTGAGAGACCCATGGATAGACCGGTGAAGTTCATGGATCCAACGCTACCACTAGATGTAGATGTTCGAGTTTATACGACAGTGGAATTCTTTAGGATGGCTGTGGAGCGAAGGAAAATCATTGAGGAAGTAGTGAGCTGCGGTAAGCTTCTAGCAGGTAATGCCGCATTAATGGATAGAATTAGAAAGCTTATGGATGAGAGTTAAGTTGATAATTAATGCTTATTGCAATGCTCACTAGAGCGAGGGAGGGCATCAAGTTTAAATGAATTTCCACCATTATATGCGGTAAGTGAGGATTAAATTTGAAGGTTGAAGGGCTTCAGCATGTAATTAAAGTTGTTGAGGAATATGTCGAGAGAGTTTATAGTGAGAATTGGGGTAAGTATCCAACCTCACATGACTATCTCCATGTAATTAGAGTGCTTAGAGTAGCTGAGCACATTGCAGAAGCTGAAAATTTAAGCTGTGAAGAAAGGTTGATGCTTAAAATAGCATGCTTACTGCACGATATAGCTATACCATTGAGAGGTAGTAAGGAGAATCATGCAGCTGAATCAGCTGAAATTGCACGTAAATTTCTAAGGAAAGCCGGATTAAGTGGAGAGCATATAGCTGAAATATGTAGGGCAATATCAGAGCACAGCTGGTCTGAAGGGAGGAAGCCTTCAAGTAAAATTTCAGCTATACTTCAAGATGCAGATAGAATTGATGCATTAGGCGTAGTTGGATTTGCGAGAATGATATGCTATGGAGAATATATGAAGAGGAAGCTGCATCATCCAGTAGAAATTATACCTAAAGAGAGGGAATTAAATGATGAAGCCTACACTTTAGATCATGTATTCACGAAGCTAATTAACATACCAAAAACAATGAACACTAACATAGGCAAAGCAATAGCTCAGGAAAGACTGAGAAAGCTCATTGAATTAGTGAAGAAATTTGAGCATGAAGCTTCGCTTAAGTAGCATAAATTGTTTAGTCAATTATTAATTTTGATAAATATAGGAGGATAAAATTAGCTGAGAGAAGTTTATTTGGAAAACGAACATATAGATAGCAGAGTTGATAGGAGGATAATGAAGTGGAAATAGCACGTGATTCTGTTGAATTAAATGGGAAGAAATATCGTATTTTAAGTATTGACGAGGCATTGAAGGAGAAGCGAGGGACAAGAGTTGTCGTAGAGGGTGTGGTTAAGGGGAAAGTTGTTATTGAGGTTAAGAGTGCTGGATGGCCATGGTCTATTTCATCAAGGCTAATAGAGAAGGATCACTATCATGTGACGAGATTCAATTTAAATGGAATTCAAGTTATATATTTTGGAATTGCTCCTTTAAGGGGAAACGAGAGAGTTAGGGTTTATGGGAAAATTGAAACTGAAGCTGAGCATGGACGTGTATGCAAGGTGATTTATGCAGAGAGAATTGAAGTAGACAATATAGTTTACACTTTAGGTTAATAATGTAGAGTAGTAACGTATTAGAGCTTAAGAGGATCCATTATAAGGTAATATTGCATATTATGAAGTGAGGAGCTGTGGAAATATTGGGTGAAGCAGCTTCTAAGATTCATAAAGAGGGGTTTGATTGGCTTGAAGTTAAGCGCTTCCTAAGTATTAGATCTTCAATTAGCCCTATTGCCTCGAAGAATGAAAAATTCATAGTTTACTTGAGTGACGTAACTGGATTTAATATTCCATGGATAATCTATGGAGATAAAGCAGACATCCTGTTCCCACATGATTACCGAGTTGGTTCAATTACTCTAAGCAATAAGGAGTTGCTTGCAGTTGCAAGTGACGTTGATGGAAATGAAAGGTGGCAAATCTATGTCTACGATATTAAGAGTAGAAAGCTAGCTCACGTAGTTGGAGATAACGTCAGCATAAATATTCCCGGAGCTTGGAGTAGCAATGGATTAACCTTAGGTTTCACCTCTAATATGAGGAATGGAGTGGACTTCGACCCATATATTTACGAGCATGGAAGAGGTATTAGGGGACCAATAATTGAAATTGAGGGGAGGAACCGCATTGAAGAATGGTTGACGAATGATCATGTAATAGTGAGACATGACAATACGAATTTAGATAGCGACTTAATGCTCCTAAACCTGAAGACTGGAAAGGTAATCAACTTAACTGAGCATGAAGGGGAGGCACTGAATATTTCACCAATAAAATTGGATGAGCAATCCTTCATGTACTTAACCAATCAGGATAGGGAGTATATTGGAGTAGCAGTTTATAGAATTGATAAGAAGTCTTGGAAGTACATTTACACTCTCAACTACGATATTGAAGCAATTGACATTTCAGTTGACAAGAAGAAAATTGCATTTACAGTTAATGTTGAGGGATATTCAAAGCTTTACATAGCATCAATAGACTTTTCAGAGATAGAGGAAGTTAAAGTGCCGCTTGGAGTAGTAAGTGAAGTTTCGTGGGGTAAGATGGGGCTGGCATTTTCAATTTCAAGTCCCAAAATAGGGAATGAAATTTGGCTTTACAAGCTAGAAGAGAAAGTTGAGCAGATAACCTATTCTCCAAAGTATGGGCTTGACATGGAGTCGATGATTCTCCCAGAATTCATTAGATATGAAAGTCACGATGGAATGGAAATTCCAGCACTAATTTGGAAGCCAATTAAAGGTGAACCCCCATACCCAGCAGTAGTAATAGTTCATGGTGGACCCGAAAGCCAGTTTAGACCAAGGTTTCAGCCACTCCCACAAATACTAGTTAAATTGGGATACTTAGTGCTAGCACCAAACTTTAGGGGTTCTAGGGGGTATGGGAAAACATTTATTCATTTGGATGATAGGGAGAAGAGGATTTCATCGCTTAAAGATATTGGAAGCATAGTTGACTGGGCAGTGGCTGAGGGCTTAACTGAGTATGGGAGAGTTGCAATTACAGGCGTGTCTTATGGTGGATATGCGACGTTAATGTGCATGGCACTCTACCCAGACTACTGGAGTTGTGGAGTAGAAAGAGTTGGAATGACTAATCTAGTAACATTCCTGAAAAACACTGGTCCATGGAGGAGAAAGTACAGGATACCGGAATATGGGGATCCGGAAAAGGATTATGAAATGCTAATTAAAATAAGCCCAATAACTCATGCAGAGAAAATAAAAGCACCATTAATGATCATTCACGGAGGAAATGATCCAAGAGTACCAATATCAGAGGCATTGCAGTTAGTTGAGAAACTGAGAAAGCTTGGAAGAAAAGTTGAGTTCATAAGGCTGGGAGATGAGGGGCACGGACTAGCTAAAATAAACAATAGAGTAAGAGTAATGAGTAGATTAATAGAGTTCATAGTGAAGCACACGTAAGTTAAGATTCCCATGATTAATTGAAGGTATATGGGAAAAGTGGGATAGTGATGCACTGCTTCCACATGGCTCAGCATATTTTGAAACAATCTTAAATCTCAACTGGCAGCATCTAGTTTTGGTGAATTAAATGAGTGCTTTAGATGTAATTATGAATAGGCGTACAATACGCAAATTCAAGTCTAAACCAGTTCCAGAAGAGCTAGTTTTAAAGATAGTTGAAGCTGGTCAGAGAGCTCCAACAGCATGTTCTCTCCAAACCTACACGATAATTTGGGTTAAAGATGAGGAGAAGAGAAAGGCTTTATGGGAGACCTGTGGAAAGCAACAATTTATCTTGGAGGCTCCAGTAACTCTAGCTATATGTGCAGATGTGAGAAAGCTAATTGACATGGTTAAAGAGTATGGAAGTGAAACTTCACTTGAGAAAGGCTATGGGTATGCAGTGAAGCTGTTTGCAATAATAGATGCTGCATTAGCTGCAGAAAACATGGCTATAGCTGCAGAGGCTCTCGGATTAGGCTCAGTATTTATTGGAGGAGCACTAGCAAATTCCAAAGTAGTCGAGATACTAAATTTACCGAAGGGAGTGCTCCCTATAAGTTTGCTATGCATAGGATATCCGGATGAAAAACCTCCCCTGAGACCGAGATTTCCATTAGAAGCAACACTATTCATAAATGAATACAGAAAGCTCAGTAAAAATCAGCTTAAAAAAGCTGTAGAAATCATGAATGAAAAACTAGCTGAGGAAGGATACTACATTAAGTACTCGAGAAGGCCACCTAAATTTAAGTGGATAGACAATGCAAAGAGGAAATTAGCAGTAAATATAGAAGCAGAGAAAAGCATAGTTGAGACTATGAAGAGACAGGGATACCATCCATACGAGCCAATTCAATAGTATGCAATGCACATCAACTATTTAGAGCTAATGACAAACAATGTAACAATAGGTTTCAACGCTAAAATTGCTCATGCATAAGACTTAATTGCATTTAAAAACCAATTCAATTTGGTGTTTAAGTTGGAGGAGGAAGTAAAACTTCTCGCTACATTATCGAATGCATTTGGTCCTCCTGGAAGCGAAGATGAAGTACGTGAAATTTTGAGAAGAGAACTTGAAAGATATGCTGATGAAGTTAAAGTGGATAAGCTTGGAAACATATTCTTCTACCACCATGGGAAGGATAAATATCCAAAAATAATGATTGCAGCACATATGGATGAAGTAGCCTTCCTAATAACGAACATAGATGAAAACGGCTTCCTCCGCTTCCATACACTTGGAGGAATAGTAAGTGGAATAATGCCTGGACAAAGAATACTGCTGAAAGGAGAGAAAGGTTATGTTAAGGGAATTATTGGAACAAAGCCACCACACCTCATGAAGCCCGAGGAAAGAGAGAAGGTAGTACCAATAGAAGACTTATTCATAGATATTGGAGCTGGAAGTAGAGAGGAAGTTGAGGAGAAGGGAATAACTATTGGAAGCACAGGCGTATTCGACGTTAAATTCGAAGAGCTGGGGGGAGGATATTTAATGGGGAAAGCTTTTGATGATAGAGCTGGATGCACAGTACTAGTAGAAGTATTCAAGGCACTAAAAGACACACCATACAACATAGTTGCTGTAGGAACAGTTCAAGAAGAAGTGGGTTTAAGAGGAGCGAGAACAGCAGCATGGCAAGTATACCCCGACTATGCACTAGCACTTGAAGGAACATTTGCAAACGATGTACCAGGTGTAAGAAAGGATAGAGTATCAGCTAAACTTAAAAATGGGCCAGTAATAACTATAGCTGATAGAACAACAATAACTCATCCCAAAATCCTAAAAACATTGGTAAGCATAGCAAAACAGAAGAAAATACCGTTTCAATTTAAGAAAATACCAGCAGGAGGAACAGATGCAGGAGCAATTCACTTAACAAAGGCAGGAGTACCGAGTGGCACGGTAGCAGTGCCATGCAGATACATACATGGCCCAGCAGCAATAACCCACATAGAAGACATAAAAAACACTATTAAACTAGTGGAGGAGTTCATAAAAACAATATCGCAACAGGGCTAAATAGAAAATGAACTACGAAATGAGCATTAACAAGACCCCAATAGATCATTTAACCCATAATCCTTGAAAACATTATGAATCACCAATACTATCCTCTTGTTTACGAATGGAGATCTCAAGAATTCTTCAATCCCCTCGAGGACTCTCATAAAATACGCCCATAATCACAACTATTTCTAGACAATACGGTTTCTCAGCATAGATAGTATCCTGTTAAGCTTTCTCTTCTCCTCAAGAAGCTTCTCTAGCGTTATCAAGTTCTCCCATGCAGGATGCTCAGCAACCTCGCCTTTACGTATATGCTCTTCTAACTCTCTGGCATCCTTAACACTATATTTGATAAGAATTTCAGCTATTTCAGCTTCTACAAGAACAAGCCTACGTCTAAGCCACATCTCTACAGCCTCACGCCCAAGCCTCTCTGGCGGAATCCCTAAGCGATGCGCCACAACATCAATAACTCTAGCCACACTTCTATCCATATATATTTTCACGTAAAGCGCGATAAAACTAGCGAAGTCTAAGAGATTATTAATTAATGATGTATTGCTGAAACTATGAATGCATGATTTAGTTGATGGAAGGGAGTGCAGCTGTCAGAACTTGAACTGGAATCTCTGGCTTAGGGATCAGAATGATCTGAAAGCAATACACATTACTTGAACTAATCACACCCTATCATAATTAATTTCGATGGAGTATAAGCTAAAACGAGATATGGGGACTTTTATTTTCCCTCTTCTAACCTTCTCAAGAAATGCCTCGCACTCTTTATATCCCTCCTGCTCCAGTAAGACTTCAAGGATTATGTTAGCGTCTATGAGGAACATTTTCTTACCCATAGTTTGAGGACTTTATGTTGAAGTTCAACTGATGTGGCTTTCAAGTCCTTCAACAACCCTCTTATCTCCTCAACGCTTAGATCCTCTCTTTGGAGTAAATCTACACGATCAATAAAATCCTTAATAGCTAATTCAACCGCAGATTTTAACGATCCCTTTTTATAACCGAAAATCCTATACGCTCTCTCCTTAAACAATTTCAGCAACTCCTCATCTAATGTAACCTTTAATTCACCCATTTCCCCAAAAACCCTTATGGGAATAGAGACTAAAGACATAAATGTTTTTCTACTTAGAAGGCTGATCTAGACATTGCGCTAGATCAAATTCTCTCGCATTGATGTAGGCTCTGGAGCAATTACCAGCTATGCGATCGTAAATAGTATGTTGCTATTGAGGATTAAAGCAACTCTTTCTTCCTGTATTCCTCTTCGAGACTCTTCCATACGTCGCTCCTCGTTTTCTCAAACTCTCTAAGAGCTCTCTCAAGATCTAAATTTATGCCACTTTCAAGATATTTAAGAATGAGCTTCTTCGCGAACCTACGTGAAAGTCCTTCAGCAATTCAACGTAGAACATCTTTTTCCGAAACGCTCTCCGGAATTTTTATACTAATAATTCTTGTCATATCCTTATCCATACTACCCATACTTAACTGATTCTAAATAATTTTTGATAAAACTAGTTGAGAGATTAGCTCGTATCGCCACTATTCATCTTCGAGCACAGAGGGATCGTATAAAATGCGAAGCAATTAAGTGGAATATATAAGTTTTACGCATATGAAATGCATAATGAATTTTAATTAAGAGATCTAATTACGACCAGTGGTAGTGATGTCTAATAAGGATATGCTTAATGTAGCTAAGAAGGTTTCTGGTGAATTATCTGTATGGTGTGTTATGTCGTCTATTTCCTTGGGAATTTCCGCCTCTATCATTGGTGATGCTATTAGAGCAGTACTAGCTTATCCTCAAATTTATCAGGTCTTGGTTAATGTATTTCTAGTCTCTTTCGGTGTGATTTGGTTTTTACTTTCAGTCATGCTACTTTATAATATTTGGAATATCGAGAGGAAGCATGGCTACTTTCTCTTGTTAAGACTTAAGAAAAACTTGTTAAGTACTAATGAAGTAATTGATTTAGTGAAAGATGCTATCTCGCTTTACAGGGGATATCGCTGATACATAGTTTCTGTCGGATTATTAGCACTTATGACAGGAACTGCAATGATTGCTTTCTCCATGTATGAGCATATTATTGGGGCTATGAAGGTAAGTGAGTTTATCTTCAGATTTTTTGTGGGCTTGCTCGTGTTTTCCTATGCTATTCCTAGTCTCTACCTTGAAAGGACTTTTATAGCCAAAAAATTAGCCAAAGTTAAATCATTTGAAAATAAACTCTCAAAACTCCTAGAATGACATGGATTGGGATAGAGATGAAACCTAGGAGAAGTCCTTACGAAATAATTTGGGAAATACTATCTTATTGCAGGCAGCCTCGACGGATAACCCATATATTGTTAGCATGCAACTTGAGCACAGATACTGCCAAGAAATACTTAAACTTGCTAATTGAAAAGGGCTTACTGAAAAAGCAGAGTGAAAATTATATAACTACGAGGAAGGGTGTAGAGTACATTAAGCTTTTTAATGAATTATATAAGAAGGTATTCGGCGATTAAGATATGCCTGGATTATGTTAAGTATAAGTTCAAGCATAGTTAGGTGAAGAATTCCCAGAGCAATAGTCAGAATTAAATTGAGTTGCTATAGAATTTTCTTTGGAGTGATTTGTGTTGGTTGATGCGAAGGAGATTGCCTTCAAGTGGATTGAGGAGAATAAGGATAGAATTATTGAGATTAGTGATAAGATTTGGGAGTATGCTGAGATTGGCTTGAAAGAGTTTAAGTCTTCGAAGCTACTGGCAAGTGAGCTTGAGAAACATGGTTTCAAGGTTGAGATGGGAGTTGCAGGTATGCCTACTGCTTTTGTTGCTAGTTGGGGTGAGGGTAAGCCTGTAATAGGAATTATGGGTGAATACGATGCACTACCAGGATTATCTCAAAAAGTTGTTCCATGGAAAGAGCCCTTGAAGCCTGGTGCACCTGGCCATGGATGTGGCCACAATATTCACGGAACATCAGGTATGGCTGCAGCCATAGCTGCTAAGAAAGCTATGGAGACACTTGGAATTAAGGGTACAATTAAGTTCTTTGGATGCCCAGCAGAAGAAAACTTTAGCGGTAAAGTGTTTATGGTTAGGGATGGAGTTTTCAATGGTATTGATGCTGTTGTGAGTCATCATCCAGGGACAATGAATGCAGTTACATTAAAGAGTACACTTGCAAATTATTCAGTTAAATTCCATTTCTATGGTAAAGCCAGCCATGCAGCGGGTTCACCTGAAGAGGGTAGAAGCGCGCTCGATGCAGTAGAGCTAATGAATATTGCAGTAAACTACTTGAGAGAACACATTATTCAGGATGCTAGAATTCATTACGTAATAGAGAAGGGCGGTACGCAGCCAAATATAGTTCCAGACTATGCTAGAAGCTGGTATCTAATTAGGGCACCTGAAAGAGATCAGTTAGATGAAATTTATCAGAGAATTTTGAAGATAGCTCAAGGAGCAGCCTTAATGACTGAAACAACCCATAAAGTTGAGTTCATTAAGGGAGTTTCAAATAAAATCCCAAATAGAGTGATCAGCGAGTTAATAGTTAAGAATATGCGTGAAATTGGAACTCCAAAATACGATGAGAAAGACCTTGAATTTGCACGTAAAATAGCTGAAACCATATCCAAGGAAGCTAAAATAAGAGGATTACGTAAATCCGGTAGACCTGATTGGGAGCAATTAGTAGATAAGTTAATTGACGACACCATACCAGATCCATGGGGTGAAGGAGAGGTAAGCTATGGATCAACTGATGTAGCTGATGTAAGCTGGATTGCACCAACAGTAGAATTTAGTACAGCTGCATGGGTACTAGGAACACCAGGCCATTCATGGCAAGCAGTAGCTCAATCAGGTTCAAGTCTAGGACATAAATCACTAATATTCGCAGCTAAAGTCATGGCAGCAACAGTGATAGACCTATTAACCAAACCAGAAATACTCAATGCAGCAAAGGAAGAGCATAAAAAGAGATTAAGAGGAAGAAAGTATAAATCACCATTACCACCAGACTTAAAACCACCACTAGACATTTGGGAAAGATAGAAAGGTAACCATAATATAACTTAACATCACCCTTATTTTCCACGCCATTTTTAATCAAGTAATTAAATCAATTAGTGCTGAAACCATTATCAAGAAGGCGACGACTATCATGAGCTTGAACCTCTCCACTCTCTTAGAAACTTCAATCATAAACTTAATTGAAAATAAGCCTGAAATGAAAGCTGAGAATAAAGCCAGTAAAAATTCAATTGAAATTTTAACTGATCCAGTAAGTAATTCAACTAGAGTTAATCCAGTAATTGGTGGTGCTGAAGCAATATAGCTCCACTTAAAAGCTAAATCACTACTCACACCCAAAACTAGTAACCCAGTTATAGTTAACCCAGATCTACTGAGACCTGGAATAGCCGATAATCCTTGAAGTAAGCCAAGTAGAAGAGCACACTTCTCATCAACAATTCTACGAGACACAGATCTACTGGAGAGCACAAGTGAAGCCATAGCTGTAATGAATAGTAGTACACCAACAAGTAGCTTCACTTGAAAAATCCCCTGACCACCAACAATGTACTTGAAGATCAAGTATGATGGTAACCCGGTAATTACAGTTGCTATTGAAGCTACAATTAAAATTTTCAATTCATAATCAAGAACTCCAGACTTGAAAAATTTAATCAACTGATTAAAGATTAACTTGAAGTCACCCTTCAAAGCTACAATCAGCGACATTAACGTTCCAAGATGAATTAAAAGTGAAAGCTCATAAGCTTCAACTGGACTAACCTTCATAAGCATTAGCAACACTAAAATTACACCACTACTACTCACGGGAATCCACTCAATAAATCCTTGAATCAACCCAATAATCAAATACTTAATCATCAAATGTGAATATTGAAATGCAAAATTAGATAAGTGCTTTGCAGGATCAAGAGTAACTCACCAGATTTTACAGCAAATTTCATTAGGGCTTATCTATTATTTCTAAATACTCTTCACACACCCCATTCATAACCTTAGCTAGAACCGCTAATGTGAATAAACTTGCATTTGATTTAGAGAACATAATTGACAAATGCCCACAACTATCACCACTAATTTACTAGAAAAGTAACTAAATTAATTAAAATAGCTTAAAGCACTACTCAATAGCAGTCATCAAATCGAGAAGAACATTCAAATCTAAGAGAGCATATATAGCATTCTTCTCAAATCACTCCGAAAGTATCTAAAAATCTACCTACCATATCGAGAGTAACTGGCACCGTCACTAAGTTTAATGTAACTCTAAAGCTACCATGCTCCCTTGCTCGTCTTCCAACTGACATAAAGGTATGGCAAACTCATGGTGAATAGACACGACGCAGATGCTGGAAACCCCAATTTGAGGAGTATTGTTCCAATCAATATTCCAGTCATAGCTAACAGGAGCTCCATGATGTTTAAGCTTCTACCCCTAATCTTCCTCGCAAGTGATCCCTTAGGCGTTATATACCATTCCTCACGCCACTTAACTAAAATCTTGATGTTCTGCAGGAGCACTATTGGAGCCAGCACTGCTGCCATGGCCGTGCACCTACCTATGATTATTATGCTCTTAAATGGGTTGAAGCCCAGATTTCTGGCAGTATTATAGTATGAAAATGCCTGCAACATTGATAAGGTCAATAAAATAGGTGAGAAATAGATGCTCGATAACAGTAGATCCATCCTCACCAGAATCGACATTAAGGCTAACACTGCAAGAGCAAAGTTTGCTAACAATACATGGTATTGAAGCAGATATAATATCAAATACAGCTTCCAGGTCAATGGCATCTTTGATCCAATTATCTTTGGGAAATATTTCAACAACACTTGAGTCGTGCCATAGATCCATCTTGCCTGCTGCTTCTTGAAAACTTCATACGTCTCTGGATTCTCGATCCACACTCTTGCATCACTAAGATATGCTATCCTCCTGCCGTTGAGCAGAAGCCTGATGGATAGCTCAACATCTTCAGCCAAACACTTTTCATTCCATCCACTCATCTCTAAGAGAACTCTCCTTGGGAAAACGCAACCACAGCCAGGGATTATCATGGGACCATTCGTTCTTGATCTTCCATCGAAGAATATGGACGTCAAGAAGCTGAGAGATACTGCTTGAACCTCAGATACTGGAGATGAATTCGTGTTGAGAGGTATCCATCGTACAGCTAATCCAGCGACATCGTTATTAGTCTCCATGAAAGAAACCACTTTCTCCAAGTAATCTGGCTCTGGAACCGCGTCAACGTCAAACACGACAACATATTTCCCTCTACTTCTCTGGAGCGCATAGTTTAGAGCACCTGCCTTAAACCCCACAGCTCTCTCCCTTCTAAACACTCTAACCATCAACCCGCTCTCCCTACTGAAACTCCTGACGTAGCACATGATCCTTCTAAAATACTCCTCCTCATCATCACTTACGATTATAACCTCAATCTTATCTTTAGGGTAACTCTGCTCGACGATCGATTTCAGGTGCCTGGTTATAACGTCTAGCGGTTCATTTTTCACGGGGACTATTATGGTCACTAGAGGGAAAGACTCGATGCTCTTCGGTGGAGTGTTGCTCCTCTTAAACTTTAATTTTCCAAGCCAGTAATACGTTATGTGAAAAAACATAATGGAGGATAAGATTAGAGATATTAAGAACGTTATTATAATCGATATTGATTGCAAAAATGTAATCGTTTCCAGGATCATACGACCACCATCCGTAACTCATATATACACTAGCATTTTTACATCCAAATCATAGATCTTGCTATCCGAAAACTAGATTGAGGATATCTATTATTCGTGACTTGCATCTCACTCTGATGTCATTCAATACTCTCTTTCCGATGTCTGTGATCTGATAGTACTTCTCGCCAGTTTGAGTGGTAATGCTTTTTATGAGCTTTTTATTCTCGAGTTCGGCTAAGATGTCATGAATGGTGCTCATACTCGGCTTTCTACCGGTTAATTGACGTATAACTTTGAGGATGTGGTACCCCTTCATCATCGATCTCTCAAGTATGGAAAGTATCAGCAATCTAAACATGCCTCTAAACATCGACCATTCAATGCGAACCAATTCGCTATTATTCATGGTTAAACCCTCAGCATACTATAATAATTTCAAATCTTATATATTCGTTTTCCGTATGATAATTGGTGATGAGAGTTCTCATGGTCACGGAGTGGCATCCACTAACCATAGGCGGTGTTCAGAGACACGTGCGCGAGTTATCAGAGCACCTCATGAATATGGGATTCGACGTCATGATCTTAACCAAGACAAATAACGGGGTGATGAACATGAGGCAATTAAATCTACCAGTAGTAGAGGTGGATGCGATAACTCCCTTTCAAGGCGTGTTGATTCCACCTAATTTAAACAAGGTAAAAAGAGTGATTAGAGACTATTCCCCTGACATCGTTCACGTTCACCATGCCTTCACACCAACACCACTGTTAACCCTCTACGTGGCCGAAAAGTTGGGGGCACCTAAAGTACTGACCAATCACAGCGCTGCTGGTAGCTCTCCAGATTCGATGCTAACCTCAGTGTCATGTAGAGGACTGATGTTTTTGAGATACTTCATTTCAAAGGCCGATTGCATAATTTCTGTCAGTAAGTGCGCTGCCTTCTTCATCGAAAGACTACTTGGCAGTGACGTTGAAAGCTTGGTGATTCCCAATGGAGTAGATGTTCATCGCTTCCATCCGCCAAGAGAAGAGCCTATCGAGCCCACAATATTATTCGTTGGAAGATTGGTTCATAGGAAGGGGGTTCATGTACTGATAAAAGCCTTTTCAAAGGTTATCAATGAGATGCCTGATGCAAAATTACTGATAGTAGGAGATGGCTACATGAAGCCATTTCTTCAATTAATGACCAGACAATTGAACCTAGAGGAGAGTGTAAAATTTCTCGGAAGAATCTCTGAGGACAAGCTACCCGATATTTATCGAAGGTCAAGGATCGTTGTCGTTCCGAGTCTATATAGAGAGAGCTTTGGAATGGTTGCCATAGAGGCAATGGCGTCAGGGAGACCTGTCATAGCCACAAGGGTTGGCGGATTACCTGAGGTTGTTGAGGATGAAAGAAGCGGATTTATAGTTCCACCTGGGGATCACAGGGTTCTTGCTGAAAAGATCATTCAACTGTTATCCGATCAAAAATTAGCTAGGAGGATGGGAATGTATGGAAGAGAAGTTGCAGTCACCAGGTATTCTTGGGATAAGATAACACGTCGAGTAGTCGAGGTATATCATGAGATTATTGTAAAGAGAAGGACGACCTATCTAAAGCAGCCATGAGTGGTGCTTGAGATTGACGAGACACGTAAAACTAGGCTTTGACTACCTATTAAAGTCGTTTCGTCCCTATGAGTGGAGAGCCTACATCTTCTTCACACTCCTAGGATTCCTCTATCCCACTCCAAGACCAAGAATAACACCAGACAACTTATTCAGATTAATAATTTCAACTTCATGTTATCTCTCACTATCATATTGGATTAACAATGCTTATGACGTGAAGAGCGATCTCATAAATCCTCAATTAAGGAGCCGCAACATATTCATCGAAAAATCCATAAGTAGGATCATGTTAAAACTAGTAGCCCTCACTCTACTCATAGCAGGCTTCTCCATGACTATACATAACTCTATCTCTCAAATAAACTATCTCTCAATGTCACTCCTGGCCATTCTATACTCCACTCCACCCGTGAGACTGAAGGAGAAGCCTCCACTAGATCTGATCTCACACGCCCTCTTCTTCGGAAGCCAATTATTTCTTCATGGATACTTTATATCACACGTGAAAATCAAAGCAGAAATAACGCAGCTTATAATCTTAGTGTCGCTTTATTCCATCATACTCCAACTGAGAAATCATATTGAAGATTACTTCGCGGACTCAGCGGCTGGATATAAGACGACGGCAACCGTGCTGGGACTAGAAAAATCCAATCTCTTATTGAATGTGCTGATTCTCACATTTCTCCTCAAGTGTATATTAACAATAGTAGACACAGCAATTTACACGTTTCTCCTGATCACCTCCACCTTGATGATGCTTCAAATCAACAGTGGTATGACACGTTATCGAAAAATAGATGCACTAGCAATCCTCACTCTTCTACTTTCGACATTCAAAAAATACCTAAACGACCTTCTCAATTCGATCCCTCTAGAAATGCTGGTGAAGGCTCAATTTGATCTAAGTAACGTAATTGACTTCTTTAAAACGCTTGGATTAATCGGCGTATTCCTAGCCTCATTCATCGGAAATGCCACACCTTATGTCGGGTTGCCCTACCTCCTCGTAGTCATTGAATATTCAGCGCTAGTAAAGTTGTCGTTCAATGAGATTATAGCTGTAACGTTGATTGGTGGCTTAGGATCAGCGGCTGGAAAAATGGTCATACTATTCATGGGCCATGCCCTTAACAGATTCCTTTCAGAGGAGACGAGGAGGAACGTTCAAAGATTTAGTAAGTTATTCGAGAAGAGCCTCTTTACAGCAATATTCATATTTGCAGCACTACCACTACCAGATGACATACTATACGTACCGATCAGCATCTCAAAGTACAATCCATACAAATTCTTCACGGCAGTTTTTCTCGGCAAGACGATCATAGTTGGAGCCACCGCCATGATAGGTAGAGGAATAAGTATAGCTCTAGGTGAAAACCCGCTCTTCGCAGGACTTACATCAATTATACTATCAATCTTGATTCTGGTCTTAATCGTAAAGCTGGATTGGGAGAGAATCATCATGAAGGTTAATGAAGTGGGCTGGCTCGACATGATGGTGGAACTAATGAAAAATCCAGGAGAATATTTAAAATAGAGAGACTTTTCAGAGCTTCACATGCACACCAAGACACATTGATAATTAAATCACAGTTTAAATTGATCACCACTATATATCGATTTAAAACTCTTATTCTTAATATAAACAATATGAACTTAGATAAAACTTTGCAGAAATCTAGAATTTCATATTTTTCAATTAATTTTTTGTGGATATTTAATATGTTATTAAGTTTCCTGAGAAGCTCAGCAAACTATAAATTAACTCATATCCATTTAACTTCTTAATCATAAGTGCTTTTAAAGCCTTTTCACATGCTTGGTAGCTGAAGTAACATACCTTACTATATCTATGCAATTTTAGCAGATCCCTAGCTGTTGCAAGATCATCTAATGCCTCTTACCACCAATCGATCCATCTCTCATAACTATTCATATTTCTACAACCGCAATTAACTATGCTAAGAGGACATTAAGGATGATGTGTTATGGCACTAGATGGAGTGAATTACTGAATTACTTAATGAAACAAGTGCATCAAAGGAGGCATTACCGACTTATCTTCAAGCATTAAAGAACTTATACTTAATAAATATGGATGAACATGTATATCGAATAATAGATTCAGTTTATAAATTAGCAATACTAAAACATCTTTAATGCACTTTAGAAGATGGAGATGATGCGTGATATTTTTATCCTAATTTATTACTGATACCATTCTCTCCTTACTTAGATATGATGTTAGGTGGAATATTATGCCTAGTATTCCTAGTGATATGGCTAGTATTATGCTTAGATTCCACCATGACATTATAGATGTGCTTGGTATGGTTAGCTTTTTCACTACTAAATGTAACGTTGCGAATATTGAGAAGAAAACTGCATAGTTTACCATTTGTACTTGTTTCATACCTAAAATGTAGTATAGGAGTCCTAGTATACCAATGGTGGATGCTATGATTGCTGGTGCCACTATTATTAAATATGCAATTATTACTTCATTTAGACTAAGTCCTTTAAGATATATGAGTGTTAATATTGAGATCAGAGCGGTTGAGTATGATGGTATAGTTAGCCCTATAATCTTGCCTAACCATAGCTCTCTTAATGTTATTGGTGTACAGAGTAGGGTTTCTATAACACCCTCCTGTTTCTCTCTGATAAGTCTAGTGCTTAAACCGAATCCAACAATAATTCCGAGACATGGTGTCATGTAGAATACTAGAGATTCAACATTAAATATTATGTTATGTTTTAATGTTGTCATGTTTAGTAATGTTAGAAATATTAGAACACTAAACATGCTAGATAATGTACTCTTGTCTCTAACTATTTCTTTAAGCTCTTTCCAAACAATAATTCCTATCAAGACTTATCCCTCCACTCCCTTAATAAGCTCTAAATATACCTTCTCCAATGACTTCTTCACCCTTCTAATCTCCATAATTTTAAATCCCATACTTGCAAGGTCGCTTAGAAGTCTAGAATAATCGCCGCTTAGTAATATGTTGACTTTCTCATTAATTCTCCTATATTCTAATACGTAGTCTAGCTTCCTTATTTCCTCCATGGCCTTTATGGCGTCACTGATGCTGGCAAAGTATATTTCAATTATAGGTTGACTGAATTTTGTAAGTAAATTCTCAATACTATCACAAGTTATTATTTTACCCTTCACTAGTAATGCTACTCTTGTGCATACTTTTTCAATTTCTTCAAGGTCATGCGAGGTATAGAGGATTGTTACGCCATCCTTTCTTGAGAGCTTTGTAACTAGGTTTCTAACCATAATTCGTGCTTCAACATCTAATCCTGAGGTTGGTTCATCGAGGAAGAGTATTTTTGGATTATGGATTAATGCTCTAGCTAATGAAAGTCTCCTCCTCATACCCTTAGAGAAATAACCAACCTTTAATCCCCTCACTTCATAGAGTCCTACAAGTTCTAGAAGCTCTTTAATTCTCCTTTCCCTTTCAATTCCATCTTTTAATCCATATATTCTAGCATAGAAGTCGAGATTTTCATAAGCTGTGAGTTGAGGAAATAAGCCATCACTCTCTAAGACAACGCCAACCTTACTTCTAAGCTCCTTATTCTCACTAAGTCTTCCACCAAGAACAAGTGCCCTACCTGAAGTAGGCTTTAATAGTCCGAGGAGAATTCTAATGGTTGTAGTCTTGCCAGCACCATTAGGACCCAGTAATCCAAAAATTTCTCCTTTACCTACATGAAATGTTATACCGCAAAGTATCGTCTTACCATTAAATTTCTTAATTAATTCCTCAACTTCAATGATCCACTTCATTCTCAGCTCCCTCCTCATTTATTTCCATTAATTTTGCAAATTGCTAATGCATCTTTAAAATACGTCTCTTCACAATAGACCAATAACTATAGAAGATAAACCATAAAGTTATTAGAGCTAGTATGGCTAGGTATATTGATTTAGCTCCTTCCAATAAGATTTTTGATGTTGTAAAAGCTACTGCCGTAACATAAGCTACTACATTTATAATGTAGGCTCTCTTTTGCCATCCATATTTTTTAATAGTAATTATGGCTTGTAATGCTGCATAACCATCCTTAGTTAAAGTATATTTGCCCTCATCATTCAATGTTACGAGACCCCTAAGCTTTTTTAAATGGAAGTCAAGCTTACCACTACTCTTAATTCCAAGTTTCCTCTTCAATTCCGAGAAGCTCATAGGTTTCTTAGCGAGTAATTTCAGAATGTTAATTCTAAGAGGATGAGCTATTGCCTCAAATGTTTCATCAGATCCCATCCTTACTCACCAAGTGCTATTAACTCCATAAATCAAATATAATTCTAAAGTCATAGACCAAGAGGTCAAGAATACTAGACCAAGATATAAATTAATAAACAACATTTACTTCAATAAACGTTCTTCGCATCCAGGAAAGGCATGCTTCAAGATATTTCTTAAATACTTACTGCTTAACTATCGCACTACTATCAAAATAACCCTTAACAATATGCCTTCCCCTCATCTCTCGAATAAGAATTTCCAAGGGAGGAGTGGTATGCTGAACATCCCTCTCCTAAGAGAAAATTTCTAGTGAGAGTTGGAGAGTTCTTTGTCTGGATATTTTGGCTTGAATTAATTATCTACCCCGCTTTGCTATCCATTAACCTCACCTCCCCACATCCAAACTTGACACTTAACCTACTTGGCCTAACTCTTTTTACTATAGGCTTCCTACTTCAAGATTGAGTATTATTGCTCGTGGAAGATACTTAACTCATTGGGAGATGCCTAGTGATCATAGATTGGTTACTTGGGGTCCATACAAATATATTCGCCACCCCTACTATACTGGATACTTTCTAATGTTTATTGGATGGTCCATTTTATGGCTAAAACCATCAGCTATACTACCAATACTCTCAATTCCAACAATAATATACGTGGCAGGAGAAGAGGAAAAATTACTAGTAAAGCGGTTTGGAGACAAATACATCGAATACGCGGAGAAGACTGGTAAATTTCTGCCTAAAATGATCAACCGCTGACTCATGGACAATTGCATAACTACACCTATACGTCCATGACAAAACATGGAAAGCAAAATCAGAGATAATACTAAGAGTGATGCTCTATGAATTATTGGAACGATAATTCTCATTAAAATCTCTCCATCCTTGCTTTCATGAATACCAATCCTCCTCACCAATTCAATCAGCTTCAATTACATATGCATTTTCAACCTATCTATGGTGATGTTTTAGTGTAGTGTTTGTTTATGGCGTTGAGCCATATAATATTATTGTTAGAAGAGTAAGTATTATTGATGGAATTAATTCAATAATATTTATTCTCTTTCTTGAAACTACAATCATAATTAATCCAGTTAAAAGTAGAGTTAAAACTCCTATTCCAGGAATTAAATCGCAGTAACTTACTCTTATGGGTCTTGCGATGGGAGTGTCTTTTACTAGTAGTATGCGTTCAGTTACAAAGTTAGCTGAAAGAGCTGTACTTGAAGTCCAGGCGAGAGAGGAAGTTAATGCTAGTACTCCACTATAATACAAGATTCCTCCATCATTTTTGAGTATCGATAAAATGCATATAGAAATAGATGCAATGTATAGAGCTATCGATATTATGGATAAAATTGATCCAAATACATTTCGCGTAACCCAAAAATTAGAGTTGTTAAAGGTTAATTGTGGAATTTCCCAAAAATATGCAGTTTTAACTACAATTAACTTCCAATCAAATACTGGCACATGAACATATACATGACTATATTTGCATGTCCAAGGTAAGAACATTGACATCAAAAATAAAGTTAAAGCAAAAATTTGCAAAACATATTTCATTACTCCCATTCCTCCTCATTAACAATTTTATAATATTAAAACTTTAATAAAAATATAATTTCTCTTTTCATATAGACTTCCTCAAAAATTGGAAAAGCAAATTTATAAATATAGCGTCACTTATCAAATCAGCTATTATCACTTCTTTAACTTATAATGTATATGCAGTATTATTGGTGAACTTTTTGTGCGAGCTTAAGAAGATTTCGAGAGAATGTTAAGTGAATATTACAAGCTTAAAGGGTGGGATGAAAACGGCATTCCAACAAATAAGAAGCTAGAAGAGCTTAAATTAGAGTTCACAATTAAGTACATAGCATAATTAAGTTATTTCAAACTCTTCTTCAATTCATTTTCCAATACATACATATCTCAAAATTCTATATCTGTATGGTTAGCTATACTTGGAACTTGACCGTATTATGATGTTCCTTAACTATTCTTTTTATGAAACTCAGTTTTGCTCTCACTTTTAATTCGTCATTTTCTTCCAGCTTTAATCCCATGTTTTCTAATGCTTCTCTTGAAACCTCATTTATTGCGTTCATTAGCTTAGGGTATTTCTCGGTGGGAGTGTAGTATCTGAAGAGTGCTCTAATGCTTATTGTTATTGTGTCTTGACCTGTAAGTGATGCTATTTCAATTATTCTTCTACCGTGGACTTTCAAGTACTCTTTGAGTGTTGATATTAGTAATTCTTCTGGCTTCATAGCTTAAATTGAAGTTGAGTTTATGTTAAATAGTTTTGCTTTCCAATAGTTTGCTAGTATTCGAAGTCCATTGCATTGTATATTTCCTTTGGTAGTCCTGGGCAGTTCTTGTTTAGGTAGTATTTGCTTTCTTCGATTTGAGCTTTGAGTAGTGCTTTAAATTCATCCATTGATAGATAGGTTGTTGGCATTAATTCTTTAAGTCTCTCACTGCTGATACCGGGTACTTCAACTGGAACTAGAACTTTCTCTCCCCAAACTGGATGCGGCTTATATTTTACTGCTCCTCTCACTGCTTGGAGTAGGAATAGCTCCGTCTCTTCTATTGATGGTCTGGTTCCTCCTATAGCTCTCGGTATTCCATCAATTTCAACTAGAACTGGCTCTGGAGCCATTATGGTTTTATCGCCAAGCTTCTTTTCAACCCACTTATACTTGGCGATTATTCGTCCAGTAGTATTGAAATGGTACACTTCTATTGGGTCACCCTTCTCCCTCCTCTTCTTTAAGTACTCGTAAAATCTTACTACGTGAGCAGTATTTGTTACCCCCATGGTGAAGGGCTGTGCATATCTAGCTACATACCTAACTTTACCGACTACCTCTTTAGCTTGTGCTGGGTGACCAATAGTTCTACCGTCTGCAAGTACTTTAGCTGCTAGTGCTTCATCAACAATTTTAACCCAGGCGTAGTCGGTGAAGTAGCCTGGTGTTAGGAAAACTGCCGTTGTTAATGGACCGCTTGAAGCAGTATCTCCATCAAAGTACCCGGTATCCTCAAGGTATATTACACTTCTCGAATTCCTATTTGGAGCTCCAAAGTACTGGAAAAGTTTTCCTTCAAAGCATGGATTACCTGATTCGTCGAACTCGGTGTTTTCATGTAGTGCTCTTGGACTCATAGCTGCATTCCACATAGCTTCTTGATTTGGAGTTAAGTCCTCGGTTTTAGTCCAGCATCCACGCTCTGAACCTATAACTCTATCCTCAAATATTGCAACTATATCGTCATTCTTAATAGCTTGATCCTTAACGTACTCTAGCGGGTTTATACCAAACTTTTCAATGTAGATTTTAGCATTTCTAGGAGTCCAAACATATAGGCCGTGTGTTGACTTTCCAGTTCCAGTTAAACCCCATACGCAGAGAACTATTCTCTTCCACTTTCCATCAACAGTTTTAACTGTGAATTCTCTAAGCGATGCATGTTCACCAGTTCCACCACGCTTATAGACGTGGTATATCCAGTGGGTTAGCACTGCTTTCTTAACTTCACCTTGATATGAAGATGCAGTTATGATGGTGAAGTTGTGGTGGGGGAATCTCATTACCATGAGCATCCTATTGGTTCCAGGAATATTCGGGTTACCTAAGTAGTGGGGTATGACGAATACTTCGACATCTGGCTTCTCATCTGGAGGTGCAGGGAAGACCAGCTGCTTCCATCTATAAGCGATATCGGGAAACTGTGGATCAACATAAACTGCTGCATGCATTTGAGCCCTAGTTCCAGGCTTACCCACATATCCATCAACTTTAATTAGGGGGCCTTGAGCTAGAATGTGCTCCAAAACCCGCAGCATCAAGAGCTTATGCTCATACTTGAGCTGATTGTCATCCTCGATGACTACTGTATTTGCCGCAGATCTACTCCAAATATTTGAAGCCCAATTCCAAGATCCATTCCTATACTGATTGCCATAGAGCTTAGCTCTATCAAATAGGTCTGGAGGATTATCCAGAATAGCCTTTAATCCAGCTTTTTCCTTAACCTCAACTATCCTCCTAAAACTCTCCTTAAACTTGGCTGGAGTGATTTCATTGACTGGAGGAATTACTCTCTCCACCGCACTACACCTCGCCATTCAGTACTGATTTAATTAACTATTAATGCTATTAAAGCTATTTATTCATCAGACTAGGGAGAATATGATTAGAGAGAATATGAGGGTTAGTGCAATGCTGGGTGCAAGGTACCTATACACCCTGTCAATTTTCACATTAAAGTACTCTGCAGTATAAATATAGCATAGATGTGCTGGAGAACCTATGTAGTTGACATATGATGATATGTAAATTATGTTTACATCGCTTATGGAGAGGCTCTTTAATCCACTGAATATGGGTAGTGATAAAACGAAGCCAGTTAATGGTGAGCCCGTGAGAGCACCTAGAAAGCCAGGCACCATGAACTCCAGTAGAAGCATTGGTATTGCAGTGTTTTGAGATATTACCTTAGTAATTAGCTCTGCAGCACCGGACATTGTAAACACTGTTTGAAGATAAATTATGCTGAAGGCTGCAAGAGTTATTCCTCTAACCCGCCTATTGAATACTGAGGTGTAAATTAGCTTTAAGCTGGGTTTGATGAGAAATAGTAGTACTGCTATTCCAGTAATTACGCCAATTACCATTCCATAATTTCCCATGAGGAGCTTCAGGGAAACTGCAGCAACTAATGCTATGGTTAATGGTAGAGCTGAAATTCTCAAAGGTCGAGATTCTGAGGCAATTGCAATGCCACGCTCATCCCTAATGGATCTTAGGGATGCGAAATATCCAATTAAAATCATGAACACTGCAACTGGAAGCTGCCTCAAAGCCAATAGCTCAACCGGATACCCTGAAAGTATTGACGCAATAATTATTAACTGGCTTATTGGGTAAAATAGGAATATTGTATGCCTAAACCAGACATTAATGTAAACACCAATGTCTTTTGAAATTTCAAGTTCCCTGCTTAGAGTGTAAACTATTGGTGCAGACATTAGAGCTCCGCCTGCAACTGGAATTAGGCCGATGACAGCTGGAATTAGCATTAAAGCAATCTTAGAGCTCTTCAAAGCTCTAGTTAAGCCTATGCCCAGCTCCTCAATTAACTTGGTATTGCGATACAGCTCGGCAAATACGGCTATTGAACATGACATTGAAGCTAAGAACCAAGTTTTACTTGAAGTGATCACTGAAAACATTATTTCAGGTATTCTCTTTGGAGACATGATTAAGGCAATCACAGTTGCGGTTATGAATAGGGAAATGCCAATTTCAATACCTCTTCTCACTAAGACTATCGTTGCTATGAGGGAAGCAATTATAACTAGTAGTGTAAGCTCCATTATGCTTCACCACTAGAATGCGCTTTCCAATTGCTTTTAGTCAAGTAATTTAATTGGTATTAAATACTTTTCGTAGCCAACTCTATTAAAAGGACACCTCTCTGAAACTGCTAGTTAAGAAGCTATCTTCTACCGAGCCTCTCACGAAATATTCGATAAAGCGAGTAGCTGACTATGAATATTATTGCATAAGTAACTACTATCATCCATAATCGAACGGAAAACTGCCTTGAATATATTAAGCGGAAGAGCGATGCCACAGCATATCCGGGAAAGCAGCCAATGAATAAAACATCATAAACGAAAAACACGAATAGGTAGCTCGATATGCTCCTCACAAATCTTAGGAAAGCCCTCCAATGCAGCGGTAGGAAGGACATTGTATAGCAGCAACATGACAGTATGAATAATGCAGCACATAAAACTTCTAGGAACCTCAGCTTAAATACTAGGCCGAGCACCAACATTACATTGACAATAATTGTGAATATACTTAAAATTCTAATGTACTGGATCTCATAGTATAAGTATAGGAGGTAGCCAATATGAAGTTCATATGCGATATTTAGACAGCACATTAGTACCACAATAATCCTATAAACATTTACCGCTTCTACCGCGCCAAGCTCTCTCATTAGCTCGTCCAATGACTTCCCCAACAAGTTACACCGACAATTAAAGTGGCACGCTGGCTTATTAGCTTGATGGAAAGTAAATTCAATATATCAGGGGCAAATAGGACTCCACATATTATTAAGGGAAGTAAAGTGAAATCCTAACTTATTCAGCTGTCTTGAAGGTAAAAGCAATTATAGATTTCAATACAATACCATATGTTTGCAGGTCAATGGTTAATGGTCTGGTGATCCCCATGAGCATGCACAAACTAATCCCTAAAATTCGAGTTAGAAGAATTGAGAAACCACCTTACGTCATTGATGAGAAGAAAATTCGGCGCTTCAGCTACAGGAACATTGTGTTTGAAAGGGTCATGTGGGATTCATCATGGGAGGGATATAGGCGATTCTATAATGAAAAGGTCTTAGAGATAGTTAGAGAGAAAAAGCCGGGATACATGCAAATCGATTTTGCCCTAGCATATGCATCGTGGATTATTCACGATGGCTTTAGGGGGAGCTTTGCATGGGATAGAATAAAGCTTTATAGGCAGCCAGCAGCATGCATTGAAATTGACTGGAGTAAATTGAAATATGAGGTTGATGATCCACACAAAATGAGCCAAATAGTAAAGCGTGCAGCAAAGTTTTTCGGAGCTTCACTCGTGGGTATTTGTAAGCTTAATAGGCTTTGGTTATATGAGGAGGCTGAAGTTCCAGATGAATGTGAAAATGTCATTGTAATTGCAGTTGAAATGGATCCAGAGGGAATTGCCACTTCTCCATCAGCAATAGCTGCAGCTGCAACGGGACTAGGATACTCTAAAATGGCATTTATACTGGCATGTCTAGGCGAGTTCATAAGAAATCTGGGATATAAGGCTATTCAGAGCGGAAATGATACTGCACTTAGCATTCCACTTGCAATTGATGCTGGACTCGGCGAGTTGGGGCGCAATGGATTATTGATAACCCCAGAATATGGGCCGAGAGTAAGGTTATGTAAAATATTCACGGACCTACCATTAGAGCCGGATAAGCCGATAGAATTTGGAGTTAAGGAGTTCTGTAAGAAGTGCAAGTTATGCGCAAAGTACTGTGAGGCAGGGGCAATTTCAATGGATGATGAGCCCAGCTTTGAAATAGCATGTAAATCAAATAATCCTGGAGCATTAAAGTGGTATGTTGACTTTGAAAAGTGCTATTTATACTGGTGTGAAAACGGCATTGACTGTTCAACATGCATAAAAGTGTGTCCATATAACTTAGTAACATCAAGAAAAGCAGCACTTACACCAGAGGAGTTTTGGAGTGAGAGTAAATAGTTTAAATGCTATGCTTCTCTAAACTTCTTATAAGCCATTAGTATGTCTGTTTTGGAAATTATGCCTAAAAGCCTGCTTTCATCATTCCTATCAACTACAGGTAGTCTTCCAACATTATACTTATACATTTTAGTTAGAACAGAGCTTAATGATTCATCTGGATATGCTACTATTAGTCTTCTTGAAGCTATATCCCTAATTTTAACTTTATCCAGCTCCTCTGGCTTAACTTTCTTTAGATCCTCAATGGTCACGAAGCCTATGAGCTTACTATCCTCAACTACTGGAAAACCTACGTGACCAGTCTCTATAACCATTATTTCGAGAAGTGAGGCAGGCATATTAGCCTTAACAGTTATAACTTTTTTGCTCATAACCTCCTTAACTTGGATTAAGTCTAGAATTTCCGGTCTACCAACCTTAATGTGTACACCTCTCCTCTCAAGCTTTAATGTGTAGATTGATGAGCCCCTCATGAAGCTCCATGCAATAAAGTAGCTTATTGAACTCGAAATCATTATGGGTAGCAGTAAGCTGTAGTTTGCACACATTTCTGGGATCATTATTATGACTGTCAGCGGTGCTTGAGCTGCACCTGCAAATAGTGAAGCCATTCCAGCTAAGCAGTAAGTGTATGGTTGAGCAACTAGAGTTGGTGCAATTGATTTGAATAGTACTCCGAGAAAGCCTCCAAGCATGCATCCCACGTATAGTGATGGAGCGAATATGCCTCCACTACCACCAGAACCAATAGTTAGGCTTGTAGCAACCATCTTAACTACTCCAAGCCCTAAGAGCATTAAAGGTGGAAGTAAGCCTGCAAGAGCCATTTCAATACCCTCATAACCTACACCTAAAATTCCTAGAGTAGGCATGAACATGCCAATTAATCCGGCAATAAATGCTCCAATTGCGGGTTTAATTTCATCTTTAACATTCAATTCATCAAAAAACCTCTCAAATGCATAGAAAAGCTTAACCCATAAGACAGCTATGAAACCGAACACTATACCCAAGATAATGTAGAAAATGAGTTCAGTGGGATTATTAAATGATAATCCCGAAACTCTAAATGCAGGTTGATTGCCGAGATACCATGTTGCAATAGCAGTTCCCAATACGACTGCAATTATTATTGGTATTGCATCGAAAGGCTCAATACCTCTATAAAGAACTTCAAGACCAAAGAGGGCTCCTCCAAGTGGAGCATTAAATGTGCCAGCAATACCAGCAGATAGACCGCATATGGTTAGTAACCTAACATCCTTAGATGTTAAATGAAATAGCTGGCCTAGAGTAGACCCCATAGAAGCCCCTATCTGTGCAATTGGACCTTCACGCCCAGCACTACCACCCGAACCTATGGTTATTGATGAAGCAATTATCTTAATAAAAGCAACTCTTTTCCTAATAACGCCACCTCTAAGATATATTGACTCCATAACCTCAGGCACCCCATGACCCTTAGCTTCAAATGCAAATTTAGTGACAAGCAATCCAACAATTAATCCACCCAACCCAGTAGCTATTGGGATTCCAAGATTTAATCCATTAAAGTTAAAGTTCAGTACCTTCGCAATTAGGCTGTAAAATAGATAATTGTTGAAGTTTATCATTAACCTAAAAACTATAGCTCCAAGTCCACCAATAATTCCGGCCAGAGCACCAAGCAAATCTATGAGAGCCCATCTCTCGATGTACTCTGGAATTGATATTTTCCTTAAATGGCTGGCAATTTTAGCTTTCGTCCCTCTAGTCACCCCCCGAGTTGACAGTAGATGTCAGTATTAGTCTTTAATATAAACTTTTAATGATAAGTCAAGTTAGGGTTGCAATAGTAAAGTTTAAGTAGGTGTGGTTTATCAAATTGCTGTTTAATTGAAATAGTAAGATTTTAATTCTAAAACTACTCATGCTAGTAATGGTGACTTAATTGAGAAGCATAATGCTAGATGATCTCTATAGATTTACTTATGTATGTGATCCACAATTATCGCCAGATAAGAGTAAAGTGGCCTTCCATGTTGGGAGAGCTGTTAGAGAAGCTGATGACTATGAGTACAGTATTTGGATTATTGGATGCAAGGATGAGGAGCTTATTGCACAGACATCCGGTCCAAGGGACTTGTGGTGTAGGTGGGCTCCAAATGGTAGAGACATTCTATTCCTTTCTAGAAGAACTTTGAAGAAGGATGAGAAGGGCTCTGAGCTATGGGTTATGAGAATTGATGGTGGGGAGGCAAGGATTGTTTTAAAGAGAAGTGAGGGCATAGAGAAGCCAATGTGGCATCCAAATTGTAGGCATGTGCTTTTCATATCAAATGTTCGTGGAGATGGTGAGGGTGATGTTAGAGTTATTAGGAGGATACCTATATGGACTAATGGAGCTGGATTCACCTATAACTTGAGAAAGCATATCTTTGAAGTTGACACCTATACTAGTAATGTAAGGCAAATAACAAGTGGGGAATTTGATGTTCTATATGCAGTCTACTCAAATAGTGGAGATAAAATAGCCTTTGTAGCTAGAACAAATGACTTGAAACCATACATTACGGACATATTCATATTACCTCGAAATGGCAGTGAAGCTGTAAAAATAACCAATAGCGACATGATTATTGGGCCAATAGCTTGGAGCCCAAATGACAAGTACATAGCATTCATTGGAAGAACACTACATAGAGGTTTTTCAGGTCATGAAACACTATGGGCAGTATCAGTCGATGGTGGAAAACTTGAAAATTTGACTGCTAAAATGGATAGGGGATGCGGTAGGAGAATATATTATGACATGAGAGGCCCATACGTTGTTGAACCAGAGCCAGTATGGAGTAGAGACTACATATACTTTCCGATTTCCGATGCAGGACGATACAACATTTATCGAATCCACTTTAATCGAAGGGAAATAGAGCCAGTCATTAAAGGCGATTTTATGGTTCTAAACTTCACAGTTAAGGATGATGTAATAGCATTTACTAGGACTAGTGAAATTGAGCCAGCTGAAGTATGGGTTAAAGATGAATATGGAATTAGGAAGCTAACCCACTTCAATGATGACTTAGTTAGGAAACTAAACATAGTTAAGCCAGAAAAATTCAGTTTTAAGGCAAGTGATGGATTTGAAATTGATGGCTGGATAATAAGGCCAGTCAATTTTAAGAGTGGAGAAAAATATCCAGCAATACTTCAAATCCACGGGGGACCTAAGAGCGCATTTGGTTATAGCTTCATGTTCGAATTCCAATTATTAGCTTCAAACGGCTACGTAGTCATCTATGCAAATCCTAGGGGAAGTGATGGATATAGTGAGGAATTCGCTGATTTGAGGGGAAAGTATGGTGAGGATGACTATAGGGAGCTAATGGAATTAATTGACTACGTAATAGAGAATTACGAATTCGTGGATTCAAATAGAATGGGAGTAACAGGTTTGTCCTATGGAGGGTTCATGACAAACTGGATTGTAACACAGACAAATAGGTTTAGGGCTGCAGTATCACTTGAAGGTATTTCAAGTTGGATAGCTGAATATGGAACCACAGATATAGGATTCTACTTTGTACCGGATCAGCTGAAAGCCAGTCCATGGGAAAATTGGAAGGTTCATATTGAAAAGTCCCCCCTAAGATATGCGGATAAGGTTGAGACACCAATATTATTCATTCATAGCATGGAGGACTATAGATGCTGGATAGATCAAGCCCTACTATTCTATACTGCACTCAAGAGTTTAGGCAAAGAAACCGAGCTAGTGCTATTTATGAAAGGCGACCATGTATTCTGCTGGTCTGGTAAGCCCAGTCTGAGAATTGAGCGGTTAAAGCATACATTAAGGTGGTTTGATAAGTATTTAAAGAGAAAGTAAAGAATTTATCTGATTTTCGGCAATACATCTCTACTTAAAACTTCCATTTCCTCTATTCTCAGCCTCGGCATGGTGAACAGATCTATTCCAAGCTCATGATACGCCGAGAGAGTTCTAGCAATATTTTCAGGTCCAATAAACCGCTTCACTTCCTCCTTAGCCCTCTCAATGGGCATACCCTTTGTTTCAATGAAAAACTTAGTTAGAGAGATTATTTTATTCTCATCCCTCACTGGAATAACCTTCATTCCAATTGCAAGCACTATTTCGTCTAAATTCTTGTTGAGCCTTCTACTGTACTTCCTTATTAACTTCAATTTCTCACTTAGCTCATGCATTAATGGGAAGCCTGCAATGTGAATTATATCTGCATATTTGACTGCTATTTTGAGGAGCCTCTTACCGGAGCCACCAATCATTATAGGTATGTAACCCCTCACTGGTCTAGGGATGTTCATCGTGTTTATTGCACTATAAATTTTACCCTCATAACTTGTTACTTCACTTTCAAACATACTTTTACAAATTATAACTGCATCCTCAAGTCCATCAACTCTCTCCTTAGCAGATGGAAATCTACCCAAAAACTGCTTAAACTCCTCCTCATGCCATCCAGCTCCAATGCCGAAAATCAGCCTTCCATTGGAAATTATGTCTACTGTTGTAGCCATTTTAGCTAGAACTGTTGGATGCCTATAATGTGCACAGGACACAAGAGGTGCAAGCATGATTTTACTTGTCACTGCAGCTAATCCTGCAAGCGTAGTCCAGCACTCTAATGGATGATTCTCTTTACCCAGTGGATTCGCCATATTGAGAAAGTGATCTGTTATAGTAAATAGGTCGAAGCCAAGCCTCTCCGCTGTTAAACAGAGCTCCTTAATTTCATTGAAACTCAGCCCCTCAGGAGGAATATGTGCTGCAACTGCTATCCTATGCTTTTCAATCATCAAATCGCCTCCCAACTACTTACCCAAGGCCTTCGCCAAATCAACTAGCTCCTTTGGATATATCACCTTACCTTTATCCATGATCTGTACATCATCTATCCAAACTGAGGAGTTTAGGCATATACCATCCGTATGTGAAGCTGCAGGTATTCCACCAGGAATATCCGGTACTAGTCCTGGACCAACACTGCCAATACCCCACTCAGTTGCACCCCAAACACGCTCATCCTCAACAATATTTCCCGTCAATTTTGCTCCAGGATTAAAGCCATAGGATATGTGGGCAAGCCTATACATATTTGGATCATTAAAGCTCTCAAGCCACCTAGCAAATTCCTCAGCCTCTCTTCCACCGGAAATATTTACTATCTTACCCTTCTCAACTTCAAGTTCAATTGGCTCCTTTAATAACCCAATTGGCGGGTAAACTGATCCATCAAAAACTATCCTACCATTTATGCTTTCAAAAACTGGGGACCAGCTTATCTGGCCTGGAAGCATTCCATAGTGACCCTTGGGAATATGTCCATAATGAATTCTAGGTTTCCTCGCAGGATGATTTTCAAATTCAATTTCAGTTCCAGCTGGAGTAGTTATTTTCACTTTTCTACCCTTCATAGTTACTTCAGCTATTTTGAGCAGGAACTCCTTAAGCTTGACGAGATCAACTCTACCAATAGTCCTAATCATCATGTCAGGATTCATGCCCACAAGACATATGTACCTCAAGTCCTTATTCTCCCTAATAGCTACCTCAAACACTGTTGAGTAAAGTAGCCATTGATAGTTATATTCAATCCATACATCAGCACTCTTCAACGCACCAATGAGAGTTTTCATCGGCAGCATCGGGTCAGCAGCCTTTCCAACACCTAATGGAGCTGCAATCCAAACTACAACTGGCTTAGCTCCCAATTCAAATACTGCCCTAGCAGTTGCATTAACAACCTCCTCACTAGACATAGTATCCGCAGTTATGACAACCTCCTCATTAACCTTAATATTCAATATTTCACCTACAAGCTTCCTAGCAGCTAAACCAAGCTCAAACTCATATAGCTTCATTAACTCACCAATAACATTTAATGCTAAATCTATTTAAAAATCATCAGTAAAAAGTCGTATTCAGGATCCCCCCGAAATTAAATATCTAACCTAATAATACCTAATAATACCTAATAATACCTAATAATACCTAATAATACCTAATAATACCTAATAATATAATTATTAAATTTTAGTGAAATATTTTTGCCTAGTGTAATAATAGTTGTAGTATTGGCATACTTATTAATTGTTTCAACAGAAAAACTTATATTAAACACCTGTTTCACAGATTAATGACCTAAGTACTGTGTCTTAAAAGTAATTTAATAATGTAAAGGAGGACCACATGCTTTGAACAGGGGCAATGGCTATGTACCATTTAATTTGGGATTCTTCATCTATAAACCTGGTAGGAGATTGCTTGGATTACATATTAAATTTAGTGTTGGTGCAGTTGATGCAGTTGGAGTACTTCATCAAGTAACTAGCATTTTTAAGAAATATAACATTCCAATTATAAATTTGGGTATTTCCAGTGCTGAACCCTCACATGCATTTATATTTCTTGATGTTAGCGATGTAGACCAAACTGTCTTTGAGAAGCTTTTTGGAAAGCTTATTTCGGAATTGAAGCATACTCCATATATTGCAGATGTTAGGCTTGTTCAGCCAATAGCTGAAAGCTTTATTTTTGACCCATATTTTTTCCCGCTAATGGTCAATAATGAGAGAGCAATAATATTCTTGAGGAGGTCCTATGAGGGATTTATAAAGCTTGTTAGGAACAAGATAGGCTCAGGTGTTAAGGCACTACTATTCTTCATAGGCTATGATGTTGGAATTCAAGCGTTCAGGAAGAGTCATGCAGTTATAGCTAAAAAGGATTTAAATAAACTGCTAGAAGTAGGCAAAGCGTTTTTCCAGATGATGGGTTACGGTATTATTGAGGAAGCTGAAGTAGATATGGAAAATGCTAGGGCAATAGTTAGAATTAAAAATTGCTTTGAATGCGAAATGTTTAAGGGGTCAAACCAAGCTGAATCACATTTTGTTAGAGGAATAATCGCTGGATGGTGTAGCCAGCTATTTGGCAGGGAAGTCGCTGCAATAGAGAAGAAGTGCATTGCTAAGGGAGATCCATATTGCGAATTCCATGTGAGCGAGTTATGAAATGAGTTTAAATGCACTATCCCTTAATCTATTTTCATCATAGCCTTCGGCCTACCTTTAAACTGATCACGTCGATTACATTGAAGCCAGGTCTAGACATAGGTTCCGCAAGCTTCTTACCTGCAATTCCTCCCCATCCATATGAATACATTATTAGCACTGGCTTATTTGAAACAACCTTCTACGTATCAGCTCAGTTACATGCTTTATTGTTGGAATATATCGGAGTTGTAGGTTGAAGAGCCAATTACTATTCCTTTAGAGTCAATTACCTCACCAATTAAACCGCTAATTGATGACTGAATTGCATCAGTGAACTTGAAAACTTTGATTTGCGCATTGTGCCTTTCAAGCCCATTTAATATAAATGAAATTGCCGCATCAATATTCCCATACATTGAATTGTAAAATACAACTACCTTATTGACTTCAGGTATTGCTCTAGCCCACTTAACATATAATTCGACTATTAGTTTTGGATCGTATTTCCAAACTAATCCATGAAGTGGAGCTATGGTTTTTACTTCTAGAGATAATTTTGAAAGCCTCTCCATGCTTAATTACGTGACTTATATAATTACCCACAATTGTGGCTAAGTACTTTCTGGTAAAGGGAATTACTTCACTTATAACTTCCCTATTTTTCATCAAATACTGATTTAGGAATACCGTAATGCCCGAAGACATCGCCTGATAGTAGAACTCCACTACCCCAGATATACGTCATGTAAGTATCTGGCCAGTAAAGCCATTGTGTGTAAATGAAGAGAAGCTTTTCATCACCCAGAGACATTTCCTCTCCATCCCTTAATGCATGAAACTTTGGTTTAACGTCATAATATGCTTCAAGCAGGTCTTTAACCATTAAATGACCCCTAATGGTTGCCCTAAAACCGTTCTCCTCTAAAAGCTTAGGTATGGCTCCACTGTGGTCTTGCTCCATATGATGCAGAACTATATAGTCTATGTCTCTAGGGTCAACTAGTTGTCTTAGACACTCAACAAATTCATCGGCATACTTGTGCCTCTAAGAGTCAAAGAGCACTACATAGTTTTCAAGCATGAGTAGGTATGAATTATAGGTTACTCCTTCTGGTATGCTCCATCAAGCCTTAGTAAGTAAAGTTTTTCAGTCAATTTTTCAATGTGCATTTCCACCATAATATCTCCTTACTCGACCTCAATATTGCTCTTCGATAAGTAGCTTTCAAGCCAATTGAATTTCTCAATGAGAAGCTCAGGTATCTTCAAGTTGTATGGGCACTTCTCCTCGCATTGCCTACATCTAGTGCACTTAGATAGCATTTCCCTAGCTTTTCTATAAATTTCCTTGACCCAGCTCGTTACTCCAGCCCTCCTAATGATCGAATTTATCCTTAGTATCTGGCTAATTGGAATGCCTTGGGGGCAGGGCATGCAGTACATGCATCCTCTGCAGAAAACTTTATCCAGCTTTCTCCGATCCTCCTCTATGATCCGTAACTCATCATCTGTTAGCTTCACCTCTTCAAATACTGCCTTAGCATTTGCTTCTACCTCCTCAATCGTTCTCATACCTGGAATTACAACTGAAATTGGATGCTGAACTACATATTTGAGAGCTGCAGATGCACTTGAAAGCTCCCCTCCAGCAATGGGTTTCATAACGATCATCCCTATATTAAGCTCCTTAGCTCTAGGTATTAGCTCACGTTCGGGTTCCGTTGATAGGTAGTTGAATGGGAACTGAACAGTGTCAAATTCCCCTGTTTCAATTGCCTTCAATAGTACATCAATTCTATGCCCCGTAATACCTATGAATCTGACTTTACCGTCTTCCTTAGCATCTTTAAGTGCTGTAAGCGCACCATTTGGACTCATAACTCTATTTAATGTTTCAAAGTCGTTTACTCCATGAAGCTGCCATAAATCAATGTAATCTGTGCATAGTTCCCTTAAACTAATTTCCAAATCTTTCTTTGCCTCCTCATAGGTTCGAGAAGCAGTTTTGGTTGCAATATAAACTCGATCCCTGACATCCTTCAATGCAAATCCAATTTTACGCTCACTATCACCATAATTCCTTGCAGTATCATAGAAGTTCACTCCAATTTCATAAGCCCTGCGAACAACTTTCACTGCTTCATTTAAATTCAAGGTTCTAATTGGGATGCCACCAAAACCTAAGACTGAAACTTCAATTCCTGTTCTACCTAAAACTCTATACATAGCCTTCATAAGCTAAATCCTCCATGATCAACCAGTGAGAACTGTATTTAGTAGCATTACATAGCATTTACTGCTTAACAATGAAGTTTCGAGTAGAATAATTGATTAAATAGAAATAAAGTGTGAAGAAGTTTATGTCGTAGACTTCCATAGCCCATGAATATTGCAATACACTCTAACCACTGTCTCCCTAATTGTTCTACCAATCTTTAATTCAACTTCAGGTTTAATACCTGGCTTAAAAGTTTTCCTGTAAACTTCATCGTTCACAATTATTTCCACCCACTCAATGTAATGGTTGCTTTCCATTGGATGAGCTATAGATCCAACCTTAACTTTGATTGTTCCATTTTCAATTTCAATAATTGGAATGTGCTTTTCCTTACCTATATCATCTATTTTCTCAGTTAATAGCTGCATTGGCTGACCACAACATACCAGTTGACCTGCACCAGCATGCAGGACTTCAACTATGTTACCACAAATATTGCACTTATAAATTTGATTAACTCTAGTCATTAACATCACCTTGGAAGAGGCATTATGTCTTCGATTTAGCTACTCTTTCTAGAAACTTCCTTGCTACTTCAGCTTCCTCCCTAGGAATTTCTTTATAGCAGAACCACCAGTCAAAGTACTTGTACTTCTTAACGTTTTCCTCAGCTTCTTTAATTGTTGAAGCTGGCGGAATAATTACTTGCTCGCCTATAAGCTCATTATTCGGCCAGTTAGCTGGCATTGCAACACCATATTTATCAGCTACTTGAAGCGCTTTAAGCATCCTCAATATTTCATCAATATTCCTACCGAGCTCTTGCGGGTAATATAGAATTGCCCTAATAATACTATTTGGATCGACTATGAAGACTGCCCTAATAGTGTGGGCAGATGATTGTGCATGAAGCATTCCAAGTTTACTTGCAATTTCACCTCTCGAATCACCAATTACTGGAAATGGTATCTCAACATTAAGCTTCTCTTTAATCCATTCGATCCACTTAATGTGACTAAAAGTGCTATCGATACTCAAACCAATAAGCTCGACATTTAGCTTCTTGAAATCCTCATATCGTTTAGCAAATGCTACAAATTCAGTTGTACATACGGGTGTAAAATCAGCTGGATGGCTAAACAATATAAACCATTTGCCCTTAAAGTGATCTGGAAGTTCGATTATACCGTGTGTTGTTGAAACCTTTATTTTGGAAATTTCTCACCTATAGTTGAAATCTCCATCATATTCACCTGGACAATTAATAGTATTGCTAGAAAGTTTTGTAAATTTTAGGTTCGAATATCGAACCGACAATTATGGATGAAAATTTAATGAAAATAATTAGCTATCCAGGAGAAATACAAGAATACCAAAAGTTAAAACTGGCTAAAGAGCTGGGAGTAACAGAAGCCTCTGTAAAGAAGAGAATTAAGATTTTAGAGAAAAAGAAAATAATTCTTGGTTATCGAGCAATCACATAGATGATAATTGAAATGATAACTGAGAGGAAAAGAGGTTTTAATTATCCTTTGAGGATGACTATGTTGAATTATTGAGGGAATTTTCCGATAGGGATTTAAACATTCTTTGTCTTAGCCTTTCTCTTTGAATTTTCTTGGAAATCCATCCATCATTTACTTTAACTAATTCCCATTCCTCTTTGAATTTATCGAATATTCTCTTAGCGTTTATCCAAAAACCATCATCATAAATTACTATGCCTATTTCCAGTGCATCTAGAACTGCTATATCAAACTCTCTAATTGCCTTTAAAAGTTCCTTTTCAGTGTAAATCCATGGTTGAATGGAGGGCACATAGGGTATTGATTTGAATCTTTCTATTCCTTTTGGAGCTTCCTTTAAGACTATCAGTACATCTATGTCGCTCCAAGGCTTCCATCTATCTTCAACTCTTGAACCAAAAACTATAATGCTCCTAACATTTTCACCCATACTTCCCAGTAATTCTTTCTTGAATTTCTCAATGTACTTCACTGCTTTAACTCCAAGCTCATCAACTCCTAAATTGAAAGGCAATTTCTCACGCTCTCAACAACTTTCTCGGCTAATTTAATTGCTTTTATCGCTATCCTCTCATTATACTTTATTGAATATCTCAAGCGAGCATTTGGATATCTGGAAGCTAAGTAATGTATGGTTAGTTCACGTAGATCCTCAATATTCACATTTATGTTGAATCCGTGCACCCTACATCTTTCAAGGAGCTTTACGATGTCGTGTGTTTTAAGGAAATTTCCGTAATATTTAAGTAATGCTTTAAGTGCAAATTGAACAGCTTGTTCAGCATGAAAGCACACATATGCATAGTCTTTCCTCTCAAATCTTTCATGAGCTCTCTTCAGCTCTAGAATAGCACTTTCAAGCCACTTTCTAAAGCTCACAATTCAATAATTGATCAAGGGATCTAATATACTATGTGTTTTAGGCCCTTATATTGGTGTCATGCCCTATTACTTTTCCACTTAATTCACAATAGATAGCTAAAATTAAGGATATAAAAATGTATCCGGCAATAATGAAATAGTAATACTTTGGCTAATAATTAAATCACTAAGTTAGTGATGAGAAGTATGTATATCTCCGATGGTTTTCTAGACCCCATAATAGTAGCTCAAGGATTAACAAGAGACATTCTCTCCAATAAGCATTCCTAATTAAAGCTGGATTGGAACTTCCATTTACAATGTAAATTACAAGGAAATTGGGCTTAAATCTTGAAATGCAACCGCTAACGATAGGGGAATTAGTCGATGTGCTTTAAAATTTATTTGAAATTCAAGATTAAAATAAAATTTGGGAAATTATAGTTTAATTTTCTTCATTAGTACTTGTCCAATGAATGCTGCCGCTAATCCGCAGATAATGCCCACTAATGCTGCTATTCCATAAACACCAGTCATTGCCGCTGAAACCTTCTCTCCAACAATTCTCTCAATTTCAGTTCTTAACTCACCAATTCTCTCTTCTACACTGCTCATTCTAGCGCTTAGTTCATCTCTTACCTCAGCTGCTGTAGGCATCTTTTTGAGCTCATCGATTACACTCTTAAACTCTTCTACTCCGTTGCTTACTTCAGCTAAAACTATTTGAGCTTCAACACTATCTCCACTGAGCAGGCTAATGCACCTTGATAGGAAGCCGTCTAGGCCATATCCACCTAGAAGTGCATCTACACCCCAAATATATGTTGGCCACTCACCCTCTCCCTTTAAAGCCTTAACTACGATTTCCAGCCTGGTAGTTGCTAAATCAAGTACTTGAAGAACACCCATTTTAACTTCTGCTCCAGCATAAAATCTCGGTGGAGTGGAATCTGGCGGCGTCCATTCCTCTGGATATATGTAGTTTATGTCCTCGTTTATGTCTCTAATAGCATTGATAACTTTGCTCTTCAAATCCGACAATAGGCTTAGCTCCTTCTCAACATTAAAGCCCTTCAGCTTCAAGCTCAGCAATTCATCCTCAATTGATTGAAGCTCATTGAGCTCATCTTGAAGAGCCGAGAGAGTCTTTAGTGCCAATTCACAAGAATCTGAGAGCTCGTCGAAGGTCTTTGGAATATCTATTAATAGCCACCTCCACTTCTCATCGGGGCTCATGCCGAAAGTGGAATATGCCTGCTCAACTAATGGTTTCGGTGCAGTGGGTGAAAGCGATTTCAGCTCATTAAATAGCTTGTGAAGCCTATCCTTCATTGAAATAACCTTCTCAACACCATATTCAACTGGGAAGGATACTGGATTGTATCTTGGCTCTGAAGTTTCCCATAAAATTGCATTCGCAAATATTCTTGCTTGAACATCAACGGATCCCTTAAACTCTAGGCTTAATCTCAAGCCCAGCTCTGGATGCGAACCAGCCACAACTACCTTACCGTTACCCATGTAACCAGCCATGAGAGAATATAGCTTCTCAGAAATTGCCCTTCCAAGCCAAGTTTCACTAAGCTCTTTGGGTGTAGCAATTTTTTGGCCAGTTAAATTGTAGTAGTACTCGAAGAAAGTGAACCTGTTAGTCCAATCATAGTAAGATGCTAATGGTATTGGATTTGAAAGCCACTGCTCCTCCCACTCAACAGTTCTAGCTGTTAAGTTTACCTTAGGCCACATAATGTAGCCTACGGGAACAGGCTTTAAAACTGGACCCTGCCAGTGCACAACCATGAAAATGTCTGGTATACCGAACATTACCGGGTGATTTGGATTCTCATTCTTAAGCATTATTAAGCCGATTCCAGGTGGATTATAGTATCCTGGAAACGTTGGGAATGGCTCAGAGGTATTGACATTCCACAAATACCATCTACCAACTTGAAGCCACTTCTTCTGAGGCCAAACTTCACCTGGAGCTTCACTTGCAGTAGCAATTGTACCGGCACATGAAGCAATTAGGCCTCCACCATTAATTATGAACTTCTTAACTTCATTGCAGCCATCAATACCAAGAGAGTAGAGCTGTGGTAAACTATCGCCTGGCAATGCAAAAACATTATAATTCCTTAATACTCCAGCTCTAACTTCCATTCCAGTTACAATGTCAGCCTTAAATCCAAGTGTCTTAATTAAACCATAGAATACAAAGCAATTGGATATCTGATCACCATAAATGGCTACTCTTGCAGGCTTCAATACTAGTACTTCTGCCTTAAACTCCTCATCAACCCTAACTAACTCCACTTTAGGATGATTCTTCACTGTTTCAAGAACGATCTCATTTACCTTGGCTGATGGAAGATTATCCCATCCAATGCATGGAGCCCTAACCGGGATAATAAAGTCTCCAGCACTAAAATTCCTGTCAGCAGCAGTAAAACTTTTTTGAGCCCAGTAAACGCGCACTCCAGAATAAATTAGGGTATTGATGAACCGATAGGATTCAAACCAGTTATCCATAGTAACCCTAACTACGTAGGCATATGGTAGCTCCTCAGCCACGGCCAATGAGGGTACTAGTGAAAGTAGCATGCAAGCCACTATTAGTATGACCACCATTCTCCTTAAATCAGGCATTAGAATCACCTTAAACGATTTGTTATTCAATTTATGAAGATAACGATGCTATATAATTTTCCATTATAATTAATTGAATAATTAAATTAATAAAAGAAAATATTAAGAGTCAACAGTCACTACACTTAAATAAAATCTTTTTCATGAAAACTCAATACATTTTCCTGAAGCTAATTTAACTACTAGCAGGCAAATATCAGTTGGGTTGAATTATGATTGGAGGCTTTCTATTAGCAAGAATCTTGAAGAAGTATGATGTAAAGTATGTGTTTGGAGTGCCTGGTGCACAAACATTAGCATTCTATTGGGGATTACTGGAAACACCTGGAATAGAGCACTTGCTTTTTAGATGCGAGAGATGCGCTGGATATGCTGCTATGGCTTATGCAATGGTGAAGTTTAGGCCGGGAGTATGTGATGCAACTGTTGGACCTGGTGCAACCCACTTGCTCCCTAGCATCTCCGAAGCTTGGGGTGCATCAATACCACTCATAGCAATAACATCAGATAATCCAACTTGGACTAAGGGGAAATGGGCATCCCAAAGTTGTGATCAAATATCCATGATAAGGCCTTTTGTTAAGGCAAGCTTCAATATTGATGAACCATCAAAAATTATTCCCTATCTAAATGAAGCATTTAAAATTGCAACTTCAGGTAGACCCGGCCCAGTGCACATAAATATTCCAATGGATGTTTTGATGAGTGAGGTCGATGTATGCGAAGCTGAGATTAGAGTAGACAGCAGATATGCAAGATATCCTGCTATGAGGCCCACTCCGAAGAACGAGCATATTTTAGAAGCAGCTGAACTCATCTTAAAGTCCAAGATGCCAGTCATACTTGCTGGTGGAGGAGTCATTTTATCTCAGGCTTGGGATGAAGTAATTAGGTTGGCGGAACTACTATCAATTCCAGTAGTAACAACGATAACGGGTAAGGGAGCCATACCGGAAGACCATCCCCTCAGCGTGGGCGTTGGTGGAGTTACATTAAAGGAATGTGCAAATAAGTTTCTTAGGGAAGCTGATTTAGCAATTATAATTGGATGTAAAACAGGTCAGTATGCAACTCTCAATTGGACTCTACCATCAAAAGCAGCGAAGATAATTCACATAGATATTGACCCAAATGAAATAGGTAGGAATTTCCCGGTAGAAGTGCCTTTAATTGGAGATGCAAAGGCAACTCTACAGGAGCTAATTAAAGCATTGAATAAGCTAATTGGAGAGGAGCACTTGGAAGAAGCAGTTGAGAGGAGAGAATTGGTGAGGAGAGCAGTTGAAATGTGGAGAGAAAAGGTCAAGCCTTTAATGTGCTCAAATGAAGTGCCAATTAGCGTTCCAAGAATAGTAAAGGAGCTGAGAAGCATTTTACCGAGAGATGCAATATTTGTGTGTGATGGAAGCATGGCTTCATTCTACGGCGCAATATACTATGATGTCCTAAAGGTGGGAAGATGCTTCATTGCCCCGAGGGGAATGGCTGGAATTGGAGTTGGATTTCCACTAACCTTGGGAGCGAAAATAGCAGAACCAAACAAACTAGTTGTTGGAATGGGTGGAGATGGCGGATTTGCATATTCAATTCATGAACTAGAAACTTCACGTCGACTAAAAATTCCAGTAGTCTACATAGTTCTAAATAACAGTTGCTTCGGATGGATAAAAATGGCTGAACTAAACTATTTCGGCAAGACAATTTCAACAGACTTTACCGAGCTAAATTATGCTGAAATTGCAGAAGCATTTGGCTGTGTGGGCTTGAGAGTTGAGAGGCCAAGTGAACTTAATGAAGCAATAAGAGAGGCAATTAAGAGAGCAGATGAAGAGAAGAGCGCTGCAATAGTAGATGTAGTAACACAAACTAGGCCGGCGTCAGAAGCCCTTATCAAAATTAAATGACATATTTATTGCCGATGAGGTGAGTTTATGAGTGAGAGAAGGCTCCTAATGATCCCTGGACCAATAATTTTCGAGCCATCAGTGCTCAGATCACTAAGCATAGGGCATTTAAGCCATATGGCACCGGAATTTACTGAAATATTTGCTGATTCACTTAGAAAGCTGAGGGAGCTAATGTTCGTTGACGAAAACTATAAGGTTGTCATCATGACTGGCTCAGGCACTCTAGCAATGGAGGCAAGCACAGCTAACTTCCTAAATGAAAACGATAACGTGCTAGTTGTATCGAATGGCTACTTTGGAGATAGAATGCATGAAATCCTACGCAAATATCCAGTTAACGTAGATGTTCTAAGAGTTAAGGAGCCAGGTGAAGTTGTGAATGAAGAGCTTATTATCGAGAAATTGAATGAGAAAAGGTATAGTTTGATAGCAGTAACTCATGTTGATACTAGTACTGCTGTCAGGCAAAACATTGAGAAGCTAGGTAAAATAGTGAGAGAATATGATGCATTGCTCGTCGTTGATGGTGTTTGCAGCGTTGCTGGTGAGGAAATTAGGATGAAGGATTGGGGTATCGACATAGTTTTCACTGGAAGTCAAAAGGCAATTGGAGTTCCAGTTGGACTAGCATTAATATGGATTTCACCCAAAGCCCTGGATAGACTGAAGGAAACTAGGGCGAAATTGGCACCATACTACATGGACTTAAATAAGTGGATAGACATCATGGATTCATATGAAAAGCTCAATCCAAAGTATTTCGCTACTCCAGCAGTAAACCTGATTGTCGGTTTGAATGAAAGCCTAAACTTAATATTGGAGGAGGGACTTGAAAGAAGATTTAAGCGTCATAGAGTGCTTTCAAAAGCATTTAGGGAGGGTATTAGGAGTTTAGGACTGGAAATTCTAGCTAAAAGTGAAGAGTGGGCTGCATCAACTGTAACCGCAATATATCTCCCAGAGCAAATTAAGCTCAGCGACTTCAAGAGGGAAATGCTTAATAGAAATGTTGTAGTTGCCGGAGGACTATACGAAGGTATAAAGGATCGATACTTTAGGGTCGGTCATATGGGGCCGGTAAATGCAAATGATATAGTAGCGACTATTGCTGCAATAGAGCGATCACTACTAAAACTAGGCTATCCAATTAAGATTGGAAGTGGATTAATGGCGGTGCAGAAGGCACTCAATGAAAGCAACTACTAATTAACGGCTGTACTTCCTTAGTAGACCGCATTTTACTAGGTAGCTTTTAACATCATCCAATTCATCTTTCTTTAATGGAAGTATCGGTTTCCTAGGTAAACCCCCAGGCTTCCCAATTAAATTCACTATTGCCTTGACAACGGCTATTTGATTATACTTTTTCATTAGCATGTCAACCTCATTAATTAGAAACTGTATTTTCCTCGCTTCATCAATATTACCCTCAATGAACGATTGATAAAGCCTAACCACCTCCTTGGGCATGAAGTTTGCTACTGCAACTATAGCTCCTTTACCTCCTAGAACAAGTGTTGGCAATATTACTCTCGAAGTGCCTGCCATAATCGAGATTTTATCTCCAATTCTCCTAATCAGCTCAGCTATGTGGAGAATGTTGTTTGAGCTATCTTTAACACCTATAATTTGACTGTACTCTTTAACTAGCTTCTCAAAGACATCTACTTCAATGCTATAGCCGACGAATTTTGGAACATCATATAAAATGACTGGTGCATCAATTTCATCTAGAATTGCGCTATAGTGACTTAATAGCTCCTCGCTTGAAACCTTAAAGTAATATGGTGGCGCGATCATTACTGCATCAGCACCAAGGTCAACGGCTTCCTTAGAGAGCTCAATGGTCTCAATAGTGCTCGGAGCTCCAGTTCCAACTATGACTTGAACGCGGCCATTAACGTAGTCTATAACATGCTTTATCAGATCCCTCCTCTCACTCCTCATTAAGTATGGGAACTCGCCATTACTGCCCAAAGTAACTAGTCCACTTAATCCCCCCTCAATCCAGAAGTCGATGCATGCTCTAAGGGCATCATAGTCAATTGACTGATCCTCCTTAAAAGGAGTTATGTGAGGTACATATATGCCTCTAAGCTCCACTTAAATCACCAAAAGAACATAGCTATAACTGAACTTATATAGGCTGGTTAACGAATCAAATATAAGCATTTAAAAACATATAAACTTGTTGAAACTTTAATAGTTTAAAGTGATAGATATGAGGAAAACTCTTGAAAATTTAGTTAAAGCATTCATAGGTGAAAGCCAGGCAAGAAATAGATATACATTTTATGCTAGCATAGCTAAGAAGGAGGGTTATGAGCAAATAGCCGAAATATTCTCGATTACAGCTGAAAATGAGATGGAGCATGCTGAAACACTCTTCAAGCTAATAAATGAGCTAAAGAAAAAGTTGGGTGAAGAAATAGGTGAAATAAAGGTTGAAGCAGTAGCACCATTAGTATTAGGTGATACAATTGAGAATTTAAAGGGAGCAATAGCAGGAGAAAACTACGAGCACACGAAAATGTATCCGGAATTCGCTAAAATAGCGGAGGAAGAGGGATTACCTGAGATAGCAAGTAGATTGAGGGCAATAGCAGTTGCCGAGAAACATCATGAAGAGAGATATAGAAAGCTATTAGAACAGCTCGAGGCAGGAACGTTATTTAAGAAGGATAAAGAAGTTTACTGGGTTTGTAGGAAGTGCGGATACGTCCATTATGGCAGAGAGCCACCGGAAAAATGTCCATCATGCCATCACTCAAGAAATTACTTCCAACTGAAATACGAGGAATACTAGATTAAAATTAAATTCTAATACACTTTTATTTATGAGTTATAGGCAGTGAGTTTAGAATAATAGAATTAATATTGAATTCAACCTGCATAGAGTATTTAGGCGGTGACTTCACGTTGAAGATTGAATTACCACCAAATAAGTATGTTGCATTCAGCCCGCCGAGCCCAGTAGTACTAGTAACATGCTGCTCAAAAGACGGGAAAAACAATATTATAACTATTGGAATGTACATGCCCATATCCTTTAATCCACCTCTAGTAGCAATTGGTGTCTCACCAAAAAGATATTCCCACAGACTAATTAAGGAGACAGGTGAATTTGTTGTGAATATTCCAAGCAAAGAACTGGTCGAGAAAGTAGTATTTTGCGGTACAACTTCCGGTAGGAATACTGATAAGTTTAAAGAGACAGGACTCACAGCTATTCCAGCAAGAAAAGTTAAGCCTCCACTAATAAAAGAGTGCATTACACACCTTGAATGCAAATTATATGCAAGTTATGAAGCCGGAGACCACACAATATTTATTGGTGAAGTAGTTGCAGTAACAGTTAATGAAGGCATCGAACGCGAGGGAGTACTAGACGCAGAAAAAGCAGAAACCATATCCCATAGGGGCAGATTTTACTATTTACCTAAACTATTCTATGAATCAAGAAGATAAATTAAAAGCAAAATGTTAATTCACAAACCATCCTAGGAGGCCAATTAGCTGCAAAACAAGTAGACTAGCAGTTGAAATAAAACCTCACATTTTATTTAAATCCCCTATACATCCCCATAAGGTCATCGTTAAAAACCTAAATAGCAGCCATTCACTAGAAAAGCTTTGCAGTAAAACTTCAGTTCCTAAGTAGCTCTATGAATGAATTTAGAAGGAATACATTAAGAGCAGTAATATGTTTACTACTACTGTCGAAATTAGTACTAGTGGAAGGCCGAGCTTAGTAAATGTTGATGCATCAATTTCACATCCCCTCTTGGAAACTTCATTTATTACGACGATGTTTGCATATGAAGCTATTATTGTACCATTACCTCCCAGCGATGTTCCTGCGGCTAAAGCCCACCATAAATAGCTGATATCAAAACCCATTTTACCAATGTTTTTCAGGGCTGGAATCATGGTCATGGTATAGGGTACGTTGTCTATGAAAGCAGATATTAGGGCAGATAGCCAGAGTATTAAGGTCAAGCCAATAGCCCTACCACTCAATACTCCCTTAGCAATTAGCGTGGATAAGTCGGATATTAGACCGGATTTTTCAAGTGAACCAACTAAGACTGATAGACATATGATAGACAGTATGGTTTCCCAATCAACTTCCCTAATAACAAGCCTCATATACTTCTCCCCTACAATGAGCATTATTGATGCAACTATAATGGCGACTTCACTAGGCTTCAAATTAAATTCAGGGCCGAAAACGAATCCCAAAATCATGAGCACGAACATTGCGAAGAAGAATGCGAAGAGCTTCTTATTTGGAATCACTTGAGATGGACTTATAGGTATGACCTCTAATCGCGGTTTCTCAGCTAAAAAGGTTTCCCTATATTTTAAGGCAATTAATATTATAAGGATGAATACGCAAACCACACTTGGCAACCACATAGCAGAGGCGAAATCCCAAAAGCTAAGTCCTAAAGCTGATGCTATTAAAATTGTTGGTAAACTACTAATTGAAGTACTCATACCAGTAATGTTCACCGTGAAAATTATTGCCAAAATTACCGGTCTAGGATCTAGCTCTAGAAAGCTCATGATCTCTAAAGCCACGATACTCATCACAAGCGATATCACTACTGTTGCACCAACCAAGCTATTAAGTAGCGCACTTGCAATGGTAAAGAAAATCATTAATTTAAATGGATCACACCTAACGAAATTCGCAATATAAATGCCAAGCCATCTAAAGAAGCCGACATGTCTAAGCATTTTAGCAGCCATAATAACACCTATTAGCAAGGCAATCACATCGAAATCAATGTAATGCCAAGCCTCATTCCAAGTAAGTAGTTCTTCACCAGGAAAAATCATTCCAAGAAGCAAAAGAGTTACAACACCCATTAAACTTGCAACAGCAAGCTCCTTTAACCCCAAAATTATTAGAATATACACTGCAACAAAAACTATGAGCGAAATCAGCTTGGAGTATATTATCTGGAATCCCCCTCCATCACGCTCTTTTAATGAAGTATTTAAGAGCGATTTAACGTTGATACACGTAGTTTGAGGATATATGATTAAAATGTTTGTGCAGTTCGAGTTTAAGTGTAATCCGAGAATAAGTAAGTATTCACACACCTATATAATTTATGCCTTTAATGATAGCTATAAGATAAAAATTTAATTAATCTCTAGTTGAACTAACTATCTCAATATAGCTGACAGTATATAGTTGCAAAGGTAAGATAAAAATAGAAGTGAAATTGCACATTTAAGTGACACAATAAATTGAATTATAGAGTTAAGTTAATATTAATTTCAGAATAAATAACGTTTAATAAAATATACTTAATTATAATAGAATAATTATAGTATCAATTATGATTAAATTATTTACGTAAAATAAATTAATTTATAAAATCTCACCAATACATTATCAATTCAGAACAGTTTATGGTGAAAATTTATTCATAGTTTTAAGCATTATAATGGAGGCTATGATGAATGGGCAATAAGTCTGGCGCTTTAACTAAAACTTCCCACTCCCGATTATGAGGACCAACAAGCATAGAATATTGGAGATATCTACCAAGTATAGGAGTACTATTAACTTTTATAGCAGGATTAATCCTTCTAGCGAAATTATACTTAGAAAAATTCAGATAAATCAGCTGAAATTGCTGAACTTTGCTTTTCATCACTCTCTAGTAGACATAGAGAATAAGTCCCTTAATCTTCTCCATATATTTTAAGCGTTCACCACCAAAATGCTTGATTCTATCATGAACTTTTACGAAAGTTTTTTACTCAACCAATTTATTTCTTGATAGCTAAGAGTTATTACTCACAGTGAAGCATAATTCATAGGAGTTGAAGTAGGGGTATGAATAGGAGCATAGCGCTATTTGCATTAGCAGGGCTAGTGATGGGAGTAGCCATTGGATATAGTGTTAGCTATATGTTCTATGTAAATCAGGTGAGAACATTGAGCGAAAGGATCGGAGAGCTGGAGAGCAGGATTAAGAACTTGGAGATGATTGTTAGAGCTGCAGGTATTGGAAAAGGTCTTTCATTGGGCACTATAGTATTTTATGATGCTGAGCCTCCAAATGCAAGTGTTAGGAGGCCGCCAGAGTACAGTGAGGGGGAAGATGTTTGGATGCAAATAGAAGCATTAGGTGTCTCATATGTTAAAGTAAATAATGAATATAGAGTTGACCTCGAATGGTCCATACAGATTTTTGATGAGTTCGGAATTAGGCTTTATGAGGAAAAGATCGAATACTCAAAGAGCTTTCCAGATAAACCTGAAAAAATAACTTTCAAGACAAAAGTATCGCTAGATAAACCTCCACTAACAAATCCAGGAGTATACATAGTCGTCATCTTAGCCTACGATAGAAACTCGCTTCAAGTAGCAATAACAGCAAATGAGTATTTCGTTAAGCCGCCAATAATTCCACCATGATATCCAGACAGGCAGGGAATAAATTGACTCCAACAAGTATTATGAACTCCTAATGGGGAATTAAATTACAAAATTTATTTACTCAATTTATATTTAAGTGAATAAGTGTGAATAAAAAGTCAATTTACATATTCATTGCAGTATTAATCCTTCTAATTCAACTGCAATTCTCATTTCCACATAACCCCTTAAACCATGAAAGCAAGTATGCATCAAGTTTGATTGAGAAGTGCACGACCATTATTGTAATGCCAGATGCTACTGCCGATGGTTCAATCATTCTAGCTAAAAATAGGGATTTAATGGAGTTTGAACTTCAATGGCTATATTACTCTCCCAGAAAACTCCATCCGCCAGGTTCTAAGGTGAAACTTCAATACTAGAAATTCCACAGGTACCAGTCACTTGGGCTTGGATTGGATTCAAGTCTTATACTAAGAAGTGGGGTATTGGAATGGGAATTTAGCAATAGCCGATAACGATGCACCTACAAGAGAGCCACTTGAAGGTAGGAATGGATTGCACGACAATGATATATGTAGACTAGTACTAGAGAGATGTAAAACAGCTTATGAAGCAGTTAAGCTCATTGGTGAACTCATTGAGAAATATGGTCATGCATTCATTGGGCAAATCTATGTTGTAGCAGATCCAAATGAGTGTTGGATAGTTGAGGCGGCCGGACATTATTGGGCGGCAATTAAAGTTAAAAATGAAGTTGCTGTTAGGGCGAATCAATTTCAAATAACAACTAAGTGGGATCTGGCAAGCCCAGACCTAATTGACTATGCAATTAAAATGGGCTGGTGCAAATCACCTGAAGAATTCAATTTTGCGAAATGATATTCACCCGAAAAATACCCATATAAGTCATCTACTACGATAATTAATCGCGCATTAAGCCTGCTAAAACCCATAAAGGAAATATAACTATTAGGGATGTAATGAGGATTTTATCGGATCACTATGAAGGAACATAAATGTATAGGGAACCTCCACATGAAAATAGAATTTATAGAACAATATGCACTAAGAGAACTGTTGCATCAATGATAGCTCACTTGAGAAGATGGCTTCCAAGACAATTACAGATGATCTGGGCATGCATGAGCAGTCCATGCACAAGCATTTATATTCCAGTATATGCTTCAACGACCAGAATACCAAGCACATATACCCATGGAGTTGGCGGAAGAGACTTTAAAAATTATGATTCAGAATCCGCATGGTGGGTATTTAAGAAGCTACAGGTTCTGGTAGATGAAAACTACAGCTATAGGCAGCCCATAGTACGTAGGGAATGGGATAAGCTGTTTAATCAAATTCTAATGGAGATCGATGAAATTGAAAGCAAAGTACTAAGATTAATACGGAACAATAAACATGATGAAGCACAGGCAATAATCGATAAATTTGTAGAAGAAAAGTTAATGAAGGCATATCAAAAAGCACAAGAGCTCATAGAACTACTAAGCAAGGAGACCATACAGCCAGAAAAGCCAGTTCAGCAACTTCCGCATCTAGCTATGCTACTAGCAAAATTCACTGCTAGTTCATTTCTGCTCATAATACTCCTTAGGTTAAGGAAAAACTTAGCTAATGAAATTTAGGAACTCATGTATGAAATGCTCGCTTTTGAATTCGGGAATTCCATAAATTAGAAGTTGAGCACTAATTCCTTAATCCTACTTATGCAGCAGTCATGTAAATTTCTAATTTACTAATGACTAAAGGTTTCCCGTAAAATTAGTAAACTTTATAATTTGATTGTCTTACAATTTTTATTCGTGTCTAGAATACTAGTTGCTCTGGGAGGTAATGCCGTTAAATTACCTGATGAAAAGGGGACTTATGAAGAGCAGTTTAGAAATGTGCGTAGGGCATGTAAGTACTTGGTCGAGTTAATAAAGAGAGGTCATCAACTCATTATAACTCATGGTAATGGTCCGCAGGCAGGTGCACTACTAATTCAGCAAGAAGCAGGAGAAAAATATGGTGTTCCAGCACAGCCCCTAGATGTCATTAACGCCATGACACAAGGTCAAATAGGTTATATGATTCAGCAAACATTAATTAACTACTTGTGGAAAGAGGGAATCAATATTCCAGTAATATCAATTATAACACAAGTACTTGTCAATAAAAATGATCCAGACTTCAAGGATCCAAGCAAACCGGTGGGTCCATTCTACACATTGGAGGAGGTGGAGAGAATTAAGAGGGAAAATCCAGACATCATAGTTAAGAGAGTTAAGCCAGGTTCAGGTAGGATTTATCGTAGAGTTGTTCCATCACCTGATCCAATTAGAGTTATTGAAGCAGATATTATAAAGAGGATTGTTGATTTAGGTGCAATAGTCATTGCGTGTGGTGGAGGAGGCATACCCGTGATTGAAGATGAGCAGGGCATATTAGCTGGAGTTGAAGCAGTAATTGACAAGGACTTGGCTAGTGAGCGATTAGCTGAAATAGTTAATCCAGACGTATTCCTCATTTTAACGGATGTAGAGAAAGTGTACTTGAATTATGGTAAGCCAAATCAAAAACCAATAGATGTAATGACTTTGAGTGAAGCGAAAAAGTATTTAGCTGAGGGGCACTTCTGGGCTGGAAGCATGGCACCGAAGGTTCTTGCATGCATAAGATTTCTGGAGTGGGGAGGTAGAGGGAAAAAGGCCATAATAACGGCATTGGATAAAGCTGTAGAAGCATTGGAAGGTAAAACTGGAACGCATATAGTGCCAGACTAGCATTCTTCCACATTACAGTTTGAATCTGTATCTCTCGATTGAAATACCAAATTTCTGGAGCAAAATTTGCTGCTCATAAATCTGCTTATCAGATAAATCTTCTTTAAATCCACCCTCAATGTTCAGTACCTCATAAACATATGATTCACTCAAGATGGCTCTAGCCTCAACTGGATTGATCCTCCTATTCGCAATATATAGTGTTAGAGTTACTTCATCATCACCCCTATAAATAGTGCCTAAGTAAACTGGAGTATTAAACATCGACATACTGAATAGTAAGTTGAGATCAGCTATTGATGGTGCCGTTCTAGGAACTGGATGAGTATGCAGGACTGCAATTGCATATCCATGAATGCTATTTCTAAGCGGAATAAATGTACCATACTTCAAACCCTGACTTATAATGGGTGAAACCCATCCATCCTCAAATACAACAATAGCATGCTCCACATCCCTAGGCTTCCTAGCCAAGTCTCTAGCTAAAGAAATTAATTTCCGCTTAAACCCCCCACCAGGGATTCTAGGCGACATTAATAACCTCCAAGACGGAAAGGAGAGTTTACATATATAAGAATTCCCATTTCGTAAATAAAATTAGTTCATTAAAAAGTAAGTATTTAATGTTATAATGTAGCTTAATAATTTGAAGAACATGAAAATAATCCCAATACTCTTAATAGCATTTCTAGCAATGGCTTCAGCATCCAATTCTCCCTATAACATGATAGTCTATATTTATGGTAGTGATAAGTGCAGTAATTGCTTGATGGCCGTTGAGAATGTGAGAGCAATGTTTCCATTAAGCAAAGTGGTCTACTTCAATATTGAAAATGAAAGCTCACTAACTAGATTAATTGAATTATACGAGGTAGCAGGCATAAGGTATGGAGTTCTCCCGGTCATGATCTTCATAGTGAATGGCGAAATTAGAGGTCTAATCTTCGGTTTACCCGAATTTGAAATGTGGAGGGAGATTAAGAGGAGATTACTTAACTTTACAGTAAGCCACTTCTAGCCTACTTTAAAGAAAATAATGCAAGTAATTACCCCATATGCCCCTCAACTCAACCTAAAGTAAAATTCATAGCCAAATTAACTGAGGATCAAGTTGAAAATTGAAGAAAATAGTTGATGTTGATGAGCAGCACTTAGAAGTCATTGATTATAAATCTTTAGCAATAATGGTTGTGCTAGCTGCTCTCGCAGATTCCATAAATCCATGTATCTTCATGCTCTTCACTTTACTATTAATCTTAGCATTAACATACTTTGGAACTAAGTATGCATTGAAAGCTGGCTTAATGTTCACTCTAGCCATTTTCACTACATACTATTTGATTGGGCTCGGTCTAGTACACATTTTAAATGGAACTTCAGCAGCCACCTCAAGTACATTGCCGCCATAATCGCAGTTTATCTTGGCCTGAGAAATATAATCGGAGAATTGACAGGGAGAGATTATTCACCCATACCAAGAATCTTTAGAAGAGCCATTGCCAATAAAATATCACCATTATCATTTAGGAGATCCAATATTAGCATGCTTTCAACTTTCTGTTTAGGCTTATTATGCGGCTTTCTATTACTTCCATGCTCAGGTGGACCATACTTCATTGCTACGTTAGCTATAGCTAAAATTCGAAACAATATTCTCTCCCAGTGGTTCCTGCTGATCTATAACTTAATATTTATAGTTCCAATGCTGATCCTCACAATTCTAGTGGCATTGCTTGGGAAAAAACTTAGTAAAATTAGAAGTGGAAGTGTCAAGTTATTCATGAAACTATTAGCTAATTCATTGCTCATACTACTCGGTCTCTACTCAATTTTAGCGCTTTAGTAAGCTTAATGAATTTTAAGTGTGACTTAAGTACTCTGTTAATCCATCTCCTAAAAGATTTAACCCCAAAACAACTAGGGATAGAGCCAATCCTGGAAAGAAAGCCATCCACCAAGCTATTCTCAAGTATTGTCGAGCATTGTTTAACATTAATCCCCAGCTTGGCACATTTGGATCTCCTAATCCTAGAAAGCTTAGGCTCGCTTCAATGAGTATTGCAGTTCCAGTTTCAAGAACTGAGTATGGTATTAGAGGCGTTATTGCGTTCGGTAGTATTTCACCAAATATTATTTGCCGATCCTTCAAACCTATAGCTTTTGCAGCTTCAACGTACGGTCTCTCCTTAATTGATAGGTACTCGGCTCTAATTAACCGCGCTACAGCTGGCCAACCAGTGATTCCGATGGCTAGAATTATGTTGAAAATGCTTTGACCAAATATGGCTGCTATAATTAGTGCGAGTAGGAATCTAGGTATTACTAGGAACATATCGGTTATCCTCATTAGTAAATCTCCAATTAAACCTCCATAGTAACCTGCAACTGCTCCAACAAGTATTCCTATAACGAGTGAAATAGCAACTGAAGTTGCACCCACGAATAGAGATATTCTAGCACCGTAGATTACATTGGAGTATATGTCTCTACCTAAATCGTCTGTTCCAAAGGGATGCTTTAAGCATGGTGGAGTTAATGGTTTTCCAATAAGCGTTTTCAGTGGAGGATACCAAGTTATTAGTGGAGCTATTATTGCAAGCACAATTATTAGTGAAATGATAGTTAACCCACTAATCATTTTAGTGTTAGCTCTAGCTCTCCACCTCGAAATCAATAGTGCACCTAAGTGACCTGCTTTAATGAGTATTTGCTTGTCAATCACACTTCTACTCTTCAAGATGAATCACCTAATTCTAATTCTCGGATCCAGAATAGCATATAATATGTCCACTATCAAGTTCGCTACGATAACTATTATTGACCCGTAAATGAATACCCCTAGGACTACGGGGTAATCTCTTAATCTAAGAGCTTCATATAGTAGTAAGCCCATTCCAGGCCATGAGTATATTGTTTCGGTTAAAATTGCACCTACAAGTAGAACTCCAATAGTTAAGCCAGTGTAAGTTGTTACTGGTAGAAGTGCATTTCTTAGAGCATGCTTTAATAATACTGTTCTCTCACTTAAGCCCTTAGCTCTAGCTGTAACTATATAGTTCTGATTGAGAGCTTCAATTAAGCTCGCCCTAGTAATTCTAGCTATGTAAGCTATGTTAAATATCGCGAGTGTTACTGCTGGAAGCGTTAAGTGATGAAGTAGATCTAAAAAGTAATCTAGTCCTTGATGTCCGGCCTTAACATCAATCATACCTCCAACTGGGAAAAGTCCAAGTATTAACGCGAAGATTATTAGGAGCATTTGTCCAAGCCAGAAGTAGGGTGTTGAAACTCCGAGAAGTGATAAGAATGAAAGTAATGTTCCAATAACATCCCTCCTAATGGCTAAAATTATCCCTATGGGAATCCCTATTATAACTGCTAAAGTCATTCCAGTTATTACTAGGATCATGGTTGCAGGTATTCTCTCCAAAATAAGCTTCGAGACAGATGCACCTTTAATATAGGAATATCCTAAATCACCCCTCAAAACATTCCAGAGGTATATTACGAACTGTTCATGTAGGGGTCTATCGAGGCCAAACTTAGCTCTCAACATTTTAACGAATTCTTCATCTCCAATTTCACCAGTCAAAATATATGTGGGATCACCTGGAGCTGCATGAACTAAAATAAAAGTTATGATAATTGTAACAAAAATTAGGGGAATTGCTTGAAGCACTCTCTTAGCTATGAATGATAGTAGTGGGGACATTAGTGCTCCCCTTCACTATTTTGGTACTCCCCTCTTTTTAGTTATGTATATTACTGAGCCTATAGCTGCAATTATTGCTATTACTGCTACTCCAACAACTGCATAAACCCATCCTGGAATTACTGGAACCTCCTTAATGACTTCTCTAACAACCTCCTTCTCCCTAACTAGTGGAGCTTTAACCCAGTAGACTCTTTCAAGTCTCTCATAAGCTACTCCACCAGCATTCTCCCATGCACCTGGCTGGTACTCGTCCGAGAACTCTAAGTTCAATGCGTTTATGAATGTTCTAGATACTAGCCAGACAGCTGGCTGATCTTCAACCATTATTCTAAGAGCCTTCTTAACTAACTCAGCTTGCTTAGCCTTATCAATCTCTCTTTCAGCCTTATACATTAACTCGTCGAATTCTGGATTACTATATCCAGCAGCGTTCGTCCATGAAGCTCTAGCAATACCCCTTGTTGTGAAATACCTAATTAGGTATGAGGGGCCTGGACCATAGCAATATGGTAAGGGTGCCATGTCGTAGTCCCACTTCTTGAACACCTTCTCATGCCATGCAGCAGTTTCAAGTGCTTCAATTTCAACTTCAATACCAACCTCCTTTAGGAAATCTCTTATGAGCTCCGCAACCTTCAAGAATGCTGGGTAGGCAACTATATCAACTGCTATTCTAAGCTTAAATCTTATTCCGTCTGGACCAGGCTTGTAACCTGCCTCATCTAAAAGTTTTCTAGCAAGCTCCGGGTTATACTCTGGCTGTTTAATTGTTGGGTCATAGTACAGTGAATTAGCTGGTGCTGCTGAGAGAGGTGTTTCTAGGGGTTCAACTCTACCTAGATAGACTACTTCAGCTATTTTAGTTCTGTTAATTGCAGCTGCAATAGCCTTTCTAACTCTAACATCCTTTAATGGCTCTGGACCCTCCTCATGCAGGTTAAATGCTAGAGTTAATTCTGAACCACATGGACTTGGCCAGAACCATACTTTCTTTCCAGGAAGTTTACCTAGGCCAATTAGCTCTTGAAGTCTTACAGCATCTGGGAATGTCAATCCGTATGACCAAATGAAGTCTACTTCTCCTCTCTCAAATGCTAATGCTAGCGCGTGGGGGTCTGGTATTATCTTGAATATTATCCTATCTAGATATGGTATGCCTTTCTTCCAATAGTTCTCGTTCCTCTCTAAAATTATGTACTCGCCTCTCTTCCACTCCTTAAACTTCCATGGACCGGTTCCAACAGGTTTCATGTTATATGGATTGTGCAGTATATCCGTTCCTTCATATAAGTGCTTTGGCATTATACCTGTAGCACAGCCACAGAAAATTCCTGGATAGAATGCTGGAGCCCATGGATGCTTGAATATGAAGACTACGGTGTAATTGTCTGGTGTTTCAATTGCTTCAACGTAATCCCTCATCATTGCCGCTATGAAGCTATTGAATAGTGGAGCGATCTCCTCGTAAGTGAACTTAACGTCAGCTGATGTAAACGGTTTACCGTCATGCCACGTAGCATTTCTAACTAAGTGGAATGTTATGATCATCCTACCCTTCTCATCAACTTTAACTTCCCAAGACTCAGCTAATTCTGGCTCCCACTCCCACTTCTCTGGATTCCATCTAACGAGGGTATTGTATATATGCTGCGTCACCTGCTGGTAAACCCATGTTGGTGGACCTGCACCAACTAAATGTGGAGGCTCGGTAATAATTCCCCAAACGAGTGTACCACCATACCTTGGCTGACCCCTCGCTAGCCGAGATGAAGTGGGAAAGGCGAACACCGATGAAGCCAATAGAACTGCTAGAAAAGCGCTACAAAGCACAACTAGCTTAACTTTAGATTTCAAACCGTTTTCCTCCGATAAAACCTTTATTTACACACTGAAAACCTTTTGGTAATCAAAATTATTTAAAATTTGCGCATAAACCTTTCCCAAATTTGATTTGCTAAAGACTTAAGTAAAGCATAATTGATCATGCAGAAAGCAATTACATATAGAGGTGGCAGGCAACGAGCCTCCCATCAACCCTAATGAGCTCTGGTCTTTCTTTTCTGCAAATCTCCTTTACGTATGGACACCTGGGGTGGAAGTGGCATCCCTTTGGAGGATTTATTGGTGATGGGGGTTCACCTATAACAACTCTATGCTTCTTACGCTCTCTCGCGATTTCAGGATTAGGTATTGGAACTGCTGAGAGAAGCATTTGAGTATATGGGTGTAGCGGTGATTTCATAACATCCATCGTCTCTCCAATCTCAACCAACCTACCCAAATACATTACTAAGACATTTTTACACATACTTTTGACGAGTGCTATATCATGGGTTATGACGAGATAGGCCATGTTGAATTCTTCATGTATTCTCCTTATCAACTTAATTATCTGCCCCCTAATTGAAACATCCAAGGCTGATACTGGTTCATCAGCTATTAGAAAGGATGGCTTTAAGGCTATTGCTCTAGCAATACAAACGCGCTGTCTTTGGCCGCCGCTAAGCTCATGTGGATATCTACTAAGAAATCTCTCTGGAGGAGTTAAACCCACCATTTCAAGGAGACTCTTTACCCTATCAAGTATCTCATCATCACTCAGCGAAGTATGGATCTTAAATACCTGCTTAAGCGTCTGCTCTATAGTTTTCCTTGGATTTAATGATGCAAGTGGATCTTGAAATATAATTTGCATTTCCCTCCTAATCTTTCTCATTTCCTCTTTACTGAGCTTGAAAATGTTTTTACCTCTAAAGTACACTGCTCCATCAGTTGGCTCGATGAGGCCCAACATTACTCTTGCAAGAGTAGTTTTCCCTGAACCACTTTCACCTACAAGCCCGTAGGTTTCACCTTCAGGTATATCGAAGCTGACACCATCTACAGCCTTAACATATCTGCGACTTCGCCTAAATAGGCCTGAACCAACAGGGAAATACTTCTTCACATTTCTAACCTGAATAAGTATTCTACTTGACATAGTCATCACGCATAGAGCCAACATGCAACACGCCTATTACCCAGATCTATCATTGGTGGGCATTCAATCTTGCATTTTTCCATTGCATATTTACATCTTGGATGAAATCTACAGCCTGGAGGTGGATTAAGGAGATCCGGAACTGATCCCTCAATAGTAACTATCTCCCTACTCCCACTCTCAATGCTTTGAGCAGCTCTAAGCAAACCCTCGCTGTATGGGTGCTTTGGCTCTCTAAATAAGTCATAGACATCTGCTTCCTCAACAATTTTACCAGCATACATTACTGCAACTCTATCGCAAGTTTCTGCAACAATTCCTAGGTCATGAGTTATGAGTAATAGCGATGAGTTAAGCTCTTCCTGAAGCTCCTTTATTAAGTCGAGTATTTGAGCTTGAACAGTAACATCCAATGCACTTGTGGGCTCATCAGCAATTAGCAGCTCAGGATTACATGAAATTGCAATTGCAATAACAACTCTCTGCCTCATCCCACCACTCAATTGATGCGGATAATATGATGCAATTGTTGCTGGATCAGGAATTCTAACTTTAGCTAAAAGCTCAATAGCTCGCTTCCTAGCTTCCTCACGACTACATCTTTCATGCTGCATTATTCCCTCAGCTATTTGATCACCAATCTTCATTACGGGATTAAGGTATGTCATAGGATCTTGAAAAACCATGCCAATTCTCTTACCCCTAATTCTCCTAATTTCACTCTCAGGTGCACTAACCAGATCAATCATATCGGGATGTAAAACTATTTTTCCATCAACAATCCTACCCGGTCTAGGTACAAGCCTCATTATTGAAAGACCAAGAGTACTCTTACCACAACCAGACTCACCTACAAGTGCAAGTGATTCACCCTTCCTAATAGCTAAAGAAACATTGTCAACTGCCTTAACCACACCATCAAATGTAAAGTAGTAAACGCGTAAATTCAAGATTTCCAGTAAATTTTCACTTGACATATTCACGGACACGTTACATGAGTTAAGCTTATAAGTATTTCGAGAATAATTTGATGAAACTAGCTTTCAAAATTAAAGACAAAAAGACAAAGTAATAGAATTTCTTGTTGAAAAAATATTATAAAAATAATTAAAGTTGAAAAATTATGAATAAAGTCTTAAGTTTTAGAGCAAACAAAGATTTATATAATAAGATTGATGAGATTTCTTAGTAATCCTAGCGAGAAAATCATAAAGCCCAAATATAGAGGAATAACTGATATGAAGTAAAACATTATCAAGGCATTTAACTCCATAAACATTTATATACTTATTTAAATATATTTATATTTAAAGATGTTTATTTAAGGTGTGGTGAAATGTCATTTATTTCGCCTTTAAGTCCTAGGCAGAGGTTGATTTGGTCCTTGTTGAGTCGCGGTCTTAGTGTTTCCGAAGTTGCCAGGAGACTGAGAACTACTCCTCAATATGTTTATCAGACTAAGAAGGCTGCTGAAGCTAAATTGCTTCGCGCATTGATAGAGGCTGCGCGCGCTAGTAGTATTCAGATAAAGTTGGTTAGACCTGAGGCAGGCATCCTTTGGGGTTATCACCCGGGTCTTGGGAAAGATGCAATTATAACTTATACTGCTAAGCAAGGAATTAAGATCTGGTACTGGTATGATAATCCAGAGGAAGTCACTGATCAAGCCTTTCTAAATGAGACGAAAGAGTATTTGTTAGCTTTCGCAGAGGAGAGAGGTATTAACTTGACGGAAGAGGAGAGAAAGCTTCACCCAGCAAAGCTTGCAAACATAATCTTCAGTAAACTCCTCCAAGGGGTCAAGTCATGATTTCAAAAGATAAGTTATGGAGGCTAATTAGAGGCTGGCTACCTAAACCACCTGCTTCTCCTAAAAAGATTAGATTTCATAATACCATGCAATTAGAAGTGGACAGATTAACGATTCTGTCCTGCCTTTTGATTTTTGGTGGACTGCTCTTTTATCTTATTCCACCGAGCTTTATGCCCTACATTGTTAAGTATAGTGTCCAGATCGGATCTGAGCTTGAAGTTTATGGTGATGACTTTGAATTACATTGTACTGATTTACCTAGTTATGAAAGCGCGTATCTTCATGGTTTCATCTATTCTCCAGAAAAGAAGAAAATTGAGTTGTATGGTAATCCAACAGTAAACTTTTCAATTCAAATATTCAATAGGAGCACTGTAACAGTTTATTCACATACAACTGTTCTATTCCTTCATGATCCCTACTGGATTAGCGATGATGAAGTTAAGGTTTTAGATTGGTCTTTTGTCCATAAAATCTATTTGATTAAGAATGGCTTGAAGAGAGAGATCGCTGAGCTAACTAATTCTGGAAGGGATATGGATGAAGATTTGGATATTGTTGATATTAATATTGAGTTGGCGGATTTAGAGGCCAAAGAAAATGTTACTCCTCCATATAGTTTGATTTGCAGAGGTAATTATGAGTATTGGATTTCAACTACTGTTGATAATTATCATGTTAAGTGTAATGAACTTCTTTTTTGGCGTTTAGATGTTAATTACAGTTCTATAACCATTAAGTATTATCATTTCAGTGCGAATTATCCTGTAAAGAACATTGCAATTCGAAATGTTTTAGTGAGAAGTATTGTGCGAGAACATGTCAATTTAGCTATTTCTATAATTGGAGCATTAATTCTGACCGGAAGATTTATCTTAGGTGAAGAGAAGCCTGTAATCAATGCTTTTTATCGAATAAGAAATTCCAGTAATTTTAAGTCTTTTATGAAATTCATGGAAATTAGGCGTAGAACTATCTTTGTAATTGTATTACTGATATTTCTTGTGTCTTTATGGCATTTCACTTCTCCTAAACCTTTAAGTCTCCTAAGTAATAAGACGCTTTATGTCATTTCATGGGAGAGAAATGTTGCTAATGAACCTTGGCTTATTAAAAATAGAACTATTAATACCATCTTTGGCTCAGTTGAAATTTTAATTGGTATAGTTCCTGATTATTGGCATGAAGAACTGTTGAGAGAGGAATTTTGGGGATTTGATATTTTAATTGGAAAATTACATGAAGAAATCGCCAATCCTTTAATAAAAAGCTTCACAATAAAGGTGCTGAGTCTTGAGATAGGTGAAAATAATTACTTTGCACTATATCAATATGAAAGCCATTATGGAAACGACAGTATAACTATCAGGTTCTTTCTACACGTAATCTCTCAGCCTCCCTTGAATGTAACAATTCCAATTAAAATTACTTATCAACTAAATGCTTTACTTCCACTTGGATTCATTCCACTTCAATCCGAAACCATTTTTATTCCATTTAACTTAGTGATTAAAAGTGGATGATCATATTGTTTGTATTCTATTCTTTAGAACTATATTTTCCTCTAGGACTGATTTTGTAAAATGATACCCATATTTATTAAGAAATTATCTTAGATAATGCAAATTTTGCGAAAACGCATATTCTGGAGTATTATGAAAACAGGTAAAAGTACGAGGAGTAACCTAATTGGAGCATGACGTTGAGCAATATCTAGCTATACAAACTCGATTTCAGGTTCAAAGCTATGTAAATTACAATTAGCACTATTATTTCTATTAACTGAATTATGCTCCAAAAACTGAATACAAAGTTAAATCCGAATTCATCTATCATAAATCCAGATAAGGCATTAATCACGAAAGCTCCAAAAGCGCCAACACAGTTAATTACTCCAGCAATAATGGATGAATGTTCAGTTCCAATAATCTTAATTGGAATAGTAGATGAAAGTTGAGATTCAATGCCATAAAGTAGGAAGCTCATAATTGCGAGAACTATAACACCCATAGCCTTATGCTCCACATAGACTGTTGGGAAAAGCTTCACAAACAGCATGGATAATGTAATTAGGATCGATAGGAATGGAAGCTCAAATCTACGTGGAAACTTATCAATTAGCAGTCCAGTGAACACCATTCCAATGCTACCGATTAATGGCAGTATCATTGATATTAAAGCTGTATTGAAAGCGGACTTCTCTATGGAGTAGATAAATGATGGTAGATAAGTTATTAATCCATATCTAACTGCATCCGCAATGAAGTAAGCTATGGAGAATAAAGATAGCATGCTCAGCTTTAAATCGGAAAACCGAGGAAAACTCTTTTTGAGCTTCCAGTTCTCATTAAGACCCATTCTACCAGAATATTTGATTAACTTTAGACATGATATTCCGCCTAAGACCCAAAAAATTAAGCCATTAATTAGGAAGCAAGCCCTCCAACTCAATATCGAAATAATGTATCCACTGAATAGCCAAGAAATCATGTGACCTAGGGCCCAGCTAGTATTGAAAAGGCCAAACGTTAATCCCATTTCAGATTTCCTCGAAAGACCTGATACTATTTTAACTAGTGTGGGCCAGCCCATTGACTGAAAGAAGCCATTAACAGTCCAGATTACTAGAAAGAGCATGAAGTCACTACTCAAGCCAAAAACAATCGACATTAAGCTTGAACCAGCAACACCTATTAGGAGTAGCACTTCAGGTCTATACTTAAAGCTCAAATATCCGATCACCAATTGACCCAAGCCATAGGTTATAAAGAAGCCTGAGGCAATCAAACCTAAATAGCAGTGTGAAAGCCCCAATTCATAATTTATTATTGGAATCGCAATCGAGTAATGGACTCTACAAAGATAGTATAGGGCATATATGGACCATGATAGGAACACTGCTACGACAGTGCTCAAGTAAAATTCACCACTACAAAGTAAGTTGGCATTTACTTAAGCATAGTGATCAATTAGATTTAAAGTAAATCTTAAATTTGCTCCCCACTATTAGCTTCAATGCAACATAGATGTTCCATGCTGAAACTGGAATTGTTGATAGTAGCTCAGGTATAGCTACACCTCTCACATCTAAACTCCTCCATGGAATGAGCCAGGGAGAAAATGAGAGAATGGCAATTAATAGGGTTGCAAGACCAAATCTGATAAATCCGTATTCCTTAATGAGCGAAGCTGAAAGCACTATAAGTGAAGTGGGTGTTAAAATGAAGAATAATAGCGATACATAGAAGTGTATTTTACCAGCACTTTCTGGATATAATCCTATTAGGAAGAGCATTATTGACGCTAATAGATAGACTGCTGAGCCAGCTCTACTTAAAGCCTTAGTGTAATGCAGACTCAATCCGACTATGAAAGCTATCTGGGTTATAGCTGAAATCATCAGTCCAGAATTGAATATTATAGCTGAATTCCCCCATACACCCAAATCACTTAAAGCATTCTTCCTCCAAGAGAACCATGGTGCATTGATTATGGCAAGTGAAATTGAGGTATAAGCAGTTATGGGTGAAATAATTCCAAGTAGTAGCAAGAGATTTCTAATTCGATACATTATGCATCTCCCATTAAGCTCTCATATCCGCTATTGCTAGCTAGTGAATTTATAGATCATGAGTGCATAAATTTTCGTGAATGTCTTTAGCACATTTATATCAACATTCTCGTCTGGTCCATGGGCATTTCCGGTTTCATGATCACCAGGCCCAAATCCGCAGAGGGTTGGTATTTTGGCTCTATTTATCAGGTAGTGTGCATCATTAGTTCCATATGCACACTTAAACTTCAATTCTTTGCCAGTAATTTGCTTGTAAGCCCATTTAGCACAACTAACTATTTCAGCATTTTCAGAGACCTCTGCCGGCGGACAGCTCGTAATGATTTTAGCTGAAACTTGCAGTGTACGGTCTTCTTTCCTCATTTCATCAAATAGCTTGTTTAATTGCTTCAAAACATCATTACAGGTTAATCCTGGATTAATTCTGACATCTAAATGCGCAATGCATTTATCCGGTATAATATTGGTTTTTACTCCTCCACGAATTACTGTTCCAGGGGAAATTGTTGGTGGAGGTAGATATTTGTGTGGTGGGCATTTAAGCTCATATTGCTTTAGTGCTAAGAGTACTTTCGCCATGTGGAGAACTGCATTGACTCCTGCCCAAGGCTTACTAGCATGTGCAGCTCTGCCCCTAGTCTCAACTTCAATCCAGCATAACCCTCTGACTGCTGGTCTTAAGCATATTTCGCCATTGAAAACCGAGCCCTCAGTAACTACTGCACCATCAGCTCTAGCATATCCCTTCTCAACTAAGTAGCCAGTTCCAAGCTTACCACCAGCTTCTTCATCAGCAACTGCATGAATTATAAGATCGCCTCTAAGTTTGACTTCGGAATCAACAATAGACTTTACTGCACCTATAATTGCTGCAATTGCACCCTTCATATCCGCTGCTCTACGACCATAAATTCTACCATTCTTAATCACACCCTCAAATGGATCAAAACTCCAGTTCTCCAAATCACCAGGAGGAACCACATCTAAGTGACCATTAAAGAGTATGCTTTTACCTCCACCGCTTCCCTTTAGAGTTGCAATAACATTGACTCTTTTCTCCTTAGGAACCACATATTCAACCCTAAATCCTAAAGATTCAAGCTCCTCACCAACAATTTGCGCAACTTCAGATTCATTACCCGGTGGGTTAATGCTGGGAATCCTAATTAACCGCCTAGTCAAGTCAATAACATAGCCGCTATTCTGCTCAACTCTATTAATGATTTTATTCAACGACATATTATCAACCATTAACTTACTATGGTGATTAGAGGTTTATTAAATAATTTACAATGCAATTTTGCCAATGATCCTACGCTCCAATCATAATCAGTAAGGTGAATTTCAAGCCAACTCCACTTCTCAGCAAACAATTAACTGCTGAAATAAATACAATTTCTATTAGAATGGCTATGAGGCAATTGCTTAAAGTGCTGATGGCAGTATGCTTCTTCATTTTACTTTCAATTTCACTTGCCCACTACTATAGAGAGGCTAGTGCAATATTGCTAGTTTATGATCCTGATTTTAAAAGTGAAAATAAATGGGAAATTGGTTTTCATAATGTTGATAGAGCTAGGTCTTGGAGGAAGCATATTGATGATCGAGTTATAATACATGTATTTGATGATTTAAATAACCCCGATTTGAGTTGGGGATTTATTCATCAAGGACAATATCCCCATGGATGGGGTGTTTATGCCGCTTTTGAACCGCCCCTCAAGCATGAGTTAGTTCTCAATCCAAATAGCAATTTCAACTTAATACTTGAATTAAAGCTTAAGAGGTCCGAGGTGGAGTTTTTCAATGGTGCACTTCCAGGGTGGATTGAAAGGGAAAATCATGTGGCTCATGTACAGATAGGATTAGCGCTATTCTTTGAGGTTGAGGATAGAAATTATAGTGCTCCAACATCAATTTACGACACGAACTTTCAATTTGAAGTAACGTTTCTCAGGATGAGATTGAGTAGAAGTGGTGAAGTAGTTTACATGGGTGATCTGCTTAAATTCAGAGCTCCAGAATATGATAACGATACACACAACTTATTCAGCATAGCTCAAATTGAGGCTGGAAAGTGGTATGTATTTAAATTGGATTCAGCTCCATACCTCAAGAGAGCATGGAGTCTTTGTAGCGATATATTTCAGAATACAACATGGATTAAATTGAGGTGGGTTAATTTCTACATTGAAGTCCTTAATGCTGAAATTGAAGTGGAAGTTGATTACATTAAGCTAACTTATAAGCCTGAAATATTAAGTCAGAGCATCATACTGAAGTCCATTACCTCATCCACGCTGATAACCTTCACATTAATTATTGCCTGCAAGATCATTGGGAAAGTGAAGAAATACTTTATGCATGAAAGTCTTTAGCATCCACCATTAAACCTTATGGAGAAGCACTTTTCCAGGCAGCTTACCAGTGTGCTCGCCATTTTCCACAACAATTACTCCATTAACTATGACGTAAATTATGCCTTCAGGGTAGGTGCATGGCTTATCATAGGTGGCTAAGTTCCTTATTTTCTTTGGATCGAAAATTACGATATCAGCCCAGCAACCCGCCCTAATCAACCCCCTATCCTGAATTCCAAGGAATTGTGCTGGGAGTGAAGTTATTTTCCTAATTGCCTCTTCAATTCTCATAATTTTCCTTTCAATTACATAGTGCCCTATGAACTGTGGATAAGTGCCATAGCTTCTTGGGTGAAGTGCTTTTGGTTCATCTTCAGCAGAACCATCAGTTGAAATAGCTGAGAATGGGGCTCTCATAATAGCAATTACATCCTCCTCCCTCATGCATCCCAGGGCCACTGTTGTTTCACCCTTATCCATCAAGTATAGTTGCCTCATTGCCTCCCATGGATCCTCAAATCCCATTAACCTCGCCACTTCAACGAAGTTTTTCCCAGCAAATTCTGGATGCGATGGAGAACTAGCAATAACATAGTATTTGACTGGGTTCCAGGGAATCCTAAAGGGCACGCCTTTCCTTTCAAGTTCTCTCCTCTTCTTCTCGATAAATTCAGCCTCCTCCCTAAACCTATTAATTGCCTCACTCCTCAGCTTAGCCCATTCACTTGGATCCCTCATCTTCCTTAGAAGCTCATCCTTCTCCTTTTCAATGGACTTCTCAGGTGGAATGAAGAATGAACCTACATTTGATACTGCAACCAGTAGCCATGGATAGACATCACATATAACCTCTACTCCATTACTTCTAGCTTCCTCAATTAATCTCAAGGTTTCAAATGGCTTACCCCAATTATTTGGGCTACAAGCCTTATGGTGTGATATGCATCCTGGAACTCCTGCTTCTCTACATATTCTAATGAACTCTTTAACTGCTTCAATCAACATATCATCCTCAGACCTTATATGAGCCATAAATACTCCGCCAAAGTCGGAAACAACTTTGCAGAGCTCAATGAGTTCATCAGTTAATGCATTTCTCTGAACTTCATATTCTAGTCCAGCAGTTAATCCGAAGGCACCATCAATCATTGCCTGCCTAACCAAGCTCTTCATTTCATTTAACTCTTCAACCGTAATTTCAGTTCGCTCCCCACCCTCACCCTCCTCACCTAAAATACTGCCCCTAATAGTTCCGAATCCAATGAAGGGAGCAATATTTATGGCATATCCTCTCTCCTCAACCCTCTTCCTCCACTCACCTAGAGTTGTCCAGTCGATTTTTATTTCAAAGCCAAATTCACGGATCCTCTCCTCATATTTCCTAGCATAGCTCTCAGTCCAACCATAAGCTGAAAAACCGCAGTTACCGACTGCCTCAGTAGTTATTCCCTGCATCACCCTGTTCATGGCCTTTCTGTAAATCATATTTCTACACATCATGTCGGAATGGGAGTGCAAATCTATGAAGCCAGGACACACAATAAAGCCATCTGCATCAATCACAGCTTCTCCATCAACCCTTGACCTACAAATTTTGGCAATTCTACCATTTTTAATGGCGATGTTAGCTTTAAACCATGGATTGCCAGTTCCATCAATAATAGTTCCATTCAAAATCACTAAATCAAAGCTCCCGCTAATAACTACACCCCCACTTTGAATTAGAATAGTTACTGCTTAAATTGATAGGGATATTCAGGTACTTATTGAGATTAGGGAACTATTTAAGTAGGCGAAGCAAATTTCTGAAATTTGGTGCTCAGCATGATCGATGTACCTCCAGGGCCAAAGCCACCAGACGAATTGTATGTTGTAGTTGAAATTCCTAAGGGCTCAAAAGTTAAGTATGAGTTTAAGCGTGAACTTGGAATGCTTGAAGTCGATAGAGTGCTTTTCACTGCAATGGCTTATCCATACAATTATGGTATTATTCCTGGAACATTAATGCCAGATGGCGAGCCACTAGATGCAATAATAGTGACGGATGAACCATTTATCCCGGGATCACTTGTTAGGGTTAGACCAATAGGAGCTTTAGAGATGGAAGATGAGAAGGGAATAGATCATAAGCTCATAGTAGTGCCATCAGCAAACGTAGATCCGGCAAGTGAAAACGTGAAGAACATAAATGACCTACCACCAGCCACACTTAACCAAATAAAGCACTTCTTCGAGCACTACAAGGATTTGGAGCCGGGAAAATGGTCTAGAGTTAGAGGATTTCTAAATGTAGAGGAAGCGAGAAAGCTTGTCTTGGAAGCCATTGAGAAGTTTAATTTAGCTCAAAGCAACATGTAACCGCAGAACTAGACTGGTCTGTTAATAATGAGTAGCCTCCCAGCAGACTTTATAGATAGCCCATAAATAATCCATTTTAAATTGGCATTTAATGCAGCACCGAACTCTGAGCCCAACTCTATGTCCTCTAAATAGAGATCCCCAAAATTTAATCCAATAACTTCAATGATCCACTTTATGAAAGGCGAATAATAAAGCTTAACTCTGCCAGCCATTATTGGCCTACATATCTTAAAGGCAAAGTAATGCCAGGTTTTATGGACATACCATACTTCAAATGTCACGTTAACAAGAGTACCATTAATTTCGATGGGGACTATCAGTTCACCAATCTTAGATCCCGCAGGATTCAAATTTGACCAGTAAAGCCAAATCATTAGCTCAACCTCATTCCTAAAAACTCCTCTCGAGCGATAAGCATCCATTGTAAACCAAGACTCAATTGCAAAATTAACAGGTAAATTATCTGAGTGAATCAAGCTGTAATTGAGAATTATGCATATATCGGTTAAATCGCGAACCCTAGCTGGAATAGGTATGGGGGTATCTGGAGCCATCAATTTACTCCAAGGACTATTACCGCAAATAATGCTCGGATATCCAGCGACCACTAAATTTGGATCCCTAAGAGCTATATCGGATAGCCCCTGCTCGTAATAAAACATTTGGGTATTGAAATCATACATCATTATGACATGCCCAGTGCAATTAAGCGTATTCCAAAAGTTAATATTCAATATATAGTCAGTCAAACCATCATAGTCCAAATCAAGTAGGGCTATAGACTTATATGGGAAAACAGCCTTCACAGGCTCCCTAAATGAAGACTTATTCACAAAAATAGCTATGAGAACGCTATTCCTCGAAATCTTAAAATGCCCTTCGCGGCAGGGATAGCCGTTTAACAGTATTTGGGCAAGCTTCCAGCACTCATTTGGATAAGCCTTCACCTCTAGCTCTATGGGGTTGAAGTAGCCCATAACTCCATATTTTACTTGCTTGAAAATCAATGTCCTATTTGATGTCAGCTTAGCATCATTAATAAATACCCTGCCCCTGCCAATTATAATTACTCTAAGCTCAATATTTCTAGTATAGGCGTGTAGGAAGAGGAAGTAGAGAGCTGGAAATATTATGAGAAGAATGAGAATTATATGAAATCTCTTGACTTGAAAATTTCTGAGCTTCATTTGCAGCTAATTTAAGTTACTAAATGGCAGGCCACATAGTGATTGCTTCCAGCCCTAATTAGCTTGGGCTCTTCAGTTCTACAAATATCTCTCGCATATTGACATCTTGGATGGAATCTGCAGCCCGATGGAGGATTTATTGGGCTTGGAACCTCTCCCTTCAATATTATTCTCTCCCTCTTCGCAGTGGGATCTGGAATGGGTATTGCGGATATGAGAGCTTTAGTATATGGATGAAGTGGATTATCGAATAGCTCCCTTGTTGATGCTAGCTCAATTATCTTGCCCAAATACATTACTGCCACTCTATTGCTTAAGCACTCTATTACGCTTAAGTCATGGCTTATGAATAGGTAGGTGAGATTCAGCTTTTCTTGTAGATCCTTAAATAGCTCCAATAGCTTTGCTCTGACAGATACATCGACCGCTGAGGTTGGTTCATCGAGCACAACGAAATCTGGTCTAGTAATCAATGCCCTGGCAATTGCAATTCTCTGCCTCTGCCCTCCACTGAATTCATGTGGATAGCGTCTCAAGTGCATTTTCGTTAAACCAACCATTTCCAGCATTTCAAGCACTCTTTCTTCAACTTCACTCTTCTTAGCGAGCTTATGGACTATTAGCGGCTCTCCAACAATATCCTTCACGAACATTCTTGGATTCAGCGATGTCCTAGGATCTTGAAATACTATTTGCATTCTCCTCCTCAAGCTCTTCAATTTACTTCCCTTAAAAGTCGCTATGTCATATTTGCTTAAATACTCCTTAAGTTTAATTTTACTCTCCTCTGAATTGTCATTCATTAGCTTCTCTATTTCACCTAGAATTTTTGGCGGAACATCAAATAGGATGTGTCCTGATGTTGGGTCGAGCAGCCTGATAATAGTTTTGCCTAGGGTTGTCTTACCGCATCCAGATTCCCCAACTAAGCCTAGGCATTCACCCCTGTAAATAGTTAAGTTGATGTTATCAACTGCCTTAACATACAGCTTTCTCTTCCTAAAAATGCCTCCCTCAACTAGCTCATAGTACTTCTTTAAGTTATAGGTCTTTATTAGTGGCTGCATTACCCTCTACCCCCTCACGAGATGACACGCCACATAGTGGTCCTCTCCAACCTTAATTAGCCTTGGAACCTCCCTTCTACACTTATCCATTGCGTATTTGCATCTTGGATGGAATCTGCAGCCTGGAGGTGGATTTATGAGATTGGGAATTGTCCCTGGAATTGATTTAAATGGTCTGCCAGGTCTCGGAATTGATTCGAGTAGAGCTTTAGTGTATGGATGGAGGGGGTTCTTGAATATCTCATATACATTGGCTACTTCACATATGTTCCCGGCATACATTACTGCCACTCGATCGCAGAGCTCAGCTATGACTCCAAGGTCATGGGTTATGTATATTATTGATGAACCCAGCTTTTCGCGTAAATCCTTGATTAGCTGAAGTATCTGTGCCTGTATTGTTACATCTAGGTTTGTTGTTGGTTCATCAGCTATCATTATTTTAGGATTACAGGCTAGGGCCATAGCTATTACTGCACGCTGCTTCATTCCGCCGCTCAGTTCATGGGGATACATGTTGTAAACCCTTTCCGGATCCGGTAGGCCCATATCCCTCAGTATCATTATGACATCCTCTCTAACTTCCTGCTCAATTAGCTTCTTTAACCCACTTATCAGTGGGAGCTTAAGTAGTATGGAGGCTAGCGTTGAATTGGGATTTTCAATTAGCATTTTACAGACCTTTCTCTGCATACTTAAGATTCTCCTCTTGAAACTGCTATTCTCTCTCCAAATTTTATCCTCAATGACTTTCAATGCTCTCTTATAATAGTTCAGCCTTCTATGAATTAGGAGGACCTCTGCTATTTGATCTCCAATTTTATATAGTGGGTTGAGAGCTGCACCTGGTTCTTGAAAGACTATTGATATATATCGACCCCTAATTTTCTCTAAATACTTTTCATCTTTTTCGAGAATATTCACTAATCCATCATCAGTCTTAATGTATACTTCTCCATTCTCAATTCGCCCGGGATGCGGTGTTAAGCGCATTACTGATAGTGCAGTAACACTTTTACCACAGCCAGTTTCCCCTACAATTCCGAGTACTTCACCTTCCCTTAAGAAGAAGCTTACTTTTTCAATTGCCTTAACCACGCCTTCATAAGTGTAAAACCTGACGACTAAGTTTTCAACTTTTAAAACGGGATTTCCCTCCATGACTCTATCTCCTTCTAATTAGTGGATCAAGCATGTCCCTAAAGGCATCGCCAAGGAGATTCCAGCCAAGCACGAATGTGAATATGAATAGTCCTGGTATAATGTAGGTATGCCAAAATGCTAGTGGATTGCCCGGTAATCCCAAGATCCAATTCCTAGATAGAGCTATCATTGCACCCCAATCGGCATAGCCAGCTGGTGAGCCTAGTCCAAGAAAGCTCAGTGCTGAAGCCGCTAATACGACGTTTCCAATGTTCATTGAAGCCATTATTATTACTGGGTAAATGGCATTTGGAAGAATATGCTTAACCATAATCCTGAAATCCGAGCACCCAATTGCCCTAGCTGCTTCAATGTAATCCTCATTCTTAATTCTCAAAACCTCAGCTCTCATAAGCCTAGCATAGGTTGGCCATCCAACTATTATCATGGCCTTAATCACGTTATCCAATCCTATTCCAAGCAGAACTACAATGGCCATTGCTAGAACGATTGTGGGTATTGCATAGAACATGTCTGTAATCCTCATCATTATTTCATCAACCTTGCCACCATAATATCCTGAAATGCAGCCAATGAGTATTCCAATGATCATTGAACCAACAGTTATTATAATTCCAGTTCTAAATGCAGTTCTAACACCCCAAATACACCCATAATATATGTCGTATTGACCTTCAGTTGTGCCCCAAATAGCCTGTTTTGATGGTGGTTTTGGCACGGGGGAAATACCGTAGCTAGGCATGATGTATGGATCTCTTCCAGGCTCGGGTGGTGCAAGCACTGGAGCCAGTATTGCCAAGATTATATAGAAAACTATGATTGAAATCCCAATTATTGATAGCGGGCTTTGCCTAATTCTCTTAAGTATGAATTTTAATTCCATTATCAATGGCTTGACAGATTCAATCTCCACGGATCCAAGAAGCTTAACCAATATTCAACACCTCCTAATATCTAATTCTGGGATCTATTAGGGCATAGAGGATGTCTACTACCAAGTTTGTTACAGCATAGATTGTGCCAGCAAATAGAGCGAATCCCAAAATACCGGGCATATCTAGGCTTGTAGCTGCTCCAGCAGCAAATCTCCCTAAACCTGGATAGTTGAATACGGTTTCAGTTATTACAACTCCAGTTATCAGGTTTGCAACCATAATTCCTGCAACAGTGATCATTGGTATTAGTGCATTTTTAATGGCATGCTTCCAAATAACCATCCACTTACTAAGCCCCTTAGCTCTAGCTGCAATTATAAACTCCTTATTCAGCACTTCCAGCATACTTGAGCGCATAATTCTCATTGGTAGAGCTGATGAGAGAATTGCTAGGTTTAAACTTGGAAGTATAACATGGTTCAAAGCATCTAGGGAGACGTCGAGCCTACCATTAAGTATGCCATCAATGATGTACATTCCAGTATACCTTTTGAATTCAGACTGGCTGAGCGATAAAACTATGTGCGGGCTCAGTCTACCTGGAGGAAACATCCCCAATGCACCATAGAAGAATGCTAGTAGTATAATTGCAGACCAGAATGATGGCAGTGACCAAGCACTTATGGAGAAGAACCTTACAATATGATCGATCACCGAATCTCTATAAACAGCAGCTAATATACCGAAAGTTATTCCCAGCAATAGCATGAGTGGAATTGCGAGGAATACAAGTTCAACTGTTGCTGGAAAATATGTTGCTAGTGCTTGGGCTACGGGCATATTGGCACTAATCGAATAGCCCAAATTTCCATGAAGCACATTATTAATCCAATAGAAGTACTGCATTATTAGCGGCTCATCCAAGTGATACCTCTTAATTATTTCATCTATGTTTAGCATTTCCTCAGTTGACTGAACATAAGCCACAGCTCTCTGAGCAGGTGTGAAACACTGCATTATCATGAAAATCATGAGACTTATTCCGAATAAAATCGCCGGTAGCAATATTAGGCGCCGTATGATGTACTCTCGTAACCTCATATGCCGAACCTCGAATCCCTATTGAAAGATGAGTGAATATATAAGTTTCTCCATTAAATAGTAATATAAATAAAAAGTATAGTTAAGTTATTTATCCGCCCTTCTCAAGCCCGTAGAAGAACGGTCCAACGAACATTGGGTTGTAGTATGGATTGCCCTTAACCCATGTCCTCTGATACCATCTCTCAACAACCTGTATAACTACTAAACTTGGACAGTCCTCGAAAACTAGTTCACAGATTCTCCTGTATATTTCAGCTCTTTTCTCGGGATCCCTCTCCCTAACTCCCTCGTCTACTAGTTTGTCTATTTCTGGATTTGAATAGTGCTGGTAGAGCGGCCATACTCCTCTACTGTGATAGAACATGAATGCATGGTTATGCGGATCAGCCATATCCGGCTTTCTTCCATCCATTTCTATAACCCACTGGTTGGCTTGGAAGTATTGTACAGCTGCTGCCAGCTCTACTTCCCTCAATTCAATGTGGAATTTGGGATTTAGTGCTTCAATGTCCTTCTTAATTTCAGAGAACACCAACTTTACTTCTGGCCATCCAGTTACATAGTATAGTGTGAACTTGAAGCCCTTCTCCCATAAAGTTCCATTATATGCCTTCTTGAAGTAATAGATTGCTTTCTCGGGATCATACTCATACTTTGGTGCATCCGGCCAATAGTATGGAAGCCCAATTAAGTTGAAGTGGTTTGCTGGGCGCTTACCTAAGCCTAGAAATGCCTCCTCAATTATCCTATCATAGTTTAGTGCATATGCAAATGCCTTTCTAACATCTGGATTGGAGAAGAAGTCTGGAGGTATACCATTCCCATCTAATTTGCCGCTTCCAATGAATGGGCTATCTGCTGAGACATTGAAGTTAAACTGTATATACCATATTAGTGGAGACTGAATCTCGAAGTACTTGACACCCTCCATACCTTCTAGCTCAGGATAGTGTGCTGTTGGTACGAGAATCATGTCTGCATCTCCAGTTTGAAGCATTAGCTTCCTAGTCGACCACTCCTGAACATACTTTATTATTACCCTCTCAATTTTAGCTGGACCACGCCAGTAATCATCAAATCTCTTCAAGACCACTTGGACATTGGGTTCGAATGATTCGAGCATGAATGGGCCGGTGCCGCACATTTCATATCTATGGGGCAAGTCTTCTCTACGAGGATTGTTCCACTTAGGCCACTCAGTGTATGCATTCGGCCCCTCCTTAATGAATCCAGGCCAATCACCCTTCTCAATACACCACTTCTTATTCATTACTGAGAACCAGCTTTGACATAGAACTGCTAGCATCGGTGGATATGGAAACTTTAAGTGCAGAATTACATGCGTCGAATTGCTCTCAATAGCCTCATCTATAGCTCTACCTATCCTCCTAACCTCTTCTATATCGCTGAAATTAACTGCCCTCACAGTTGGAATTCCAATGAGAGGATATGTTATCAGATAAATTCTCGCGCCAGCTCTATCTTGAACTATAGCTCTTTCAAGAGAGTACTCTACGTCTTCTGGAGTCAGTACTTCACCATTATGGAACTTCACTCCCTCCCTAATTTTGAAAACCCATGTTAATCCATCATCACTAACCCACCAGCTCTCGGCAAGCCATGGAACAAACTTGTCCGGCCTAGAGCCATCATAGAATACTAGCGTCTCATAGACGTTCTGAATTATCTCCCTAGCACCATACCAGGTCTCGTAGGCGGGATCGAAGCTCAGCGGATTACCTGGGCGAGCATAAATTATTACGCCTGGATTCTTGACAGCTGGCTTTTTGGGCGTGAACTGCTGATAAGCCAGGTATCCCGCCACAATTGCCACTATGACTACTACTAGTATGGCTATGGCTTGAATGCGCGTTATGGCCCTTCTATTCGCCCTTAAATTCAAAATAAATCACCAGTAAATATATCACATAACATGCGATTTATAAGACTTACTAAGATGCTCAGAAAAGTCTAAGTGCTTCAACAAGTTTTGCTTGATGAAGAATTTGGCAATGCGCGAGGGCAACTTAATGGGTAATGGTGTCAACCGTTAGAGCTATCTTTCCAATAAACACACTTATTCTAGGTGGTTCAAGTTGGAAAAATCTAGGAAAATAGTTCTGACAAATGCCTTTCTAATTGATGGCGCTGGTTCACAGCCATTAGATAAAGCAGTTATTGTAGTTGAGAATGATAGAATTAGGGCTGTTGGAAGGGTAAGCGAAGTTGAAGTTCCATCAGATGCTGAGGTAATTGATGTTGGTGGAATGACTGTCATGCCCGGCCTAATAGATGCACACATACACTTCTCCGGAGCTAGAACTCATAGATTAGAGGAGAGATTTGTAGTTCCAGAGCAGGTTAGATTGCTGAGATGTGTAAATGATGCTAGAGCACTCTTGGAGGCCGGGTTTACAACCGTTAAGGATTGCGGTGGAACTAATGGACTTTACTTGAAAATGGCTGTTAATGAGGGAAGCATTAAGGGTCCAAGAATACTGGCTGCAGGTTACGTGTTAAGCCAGACTTTCGGTCATGGAGATGTGCACTTCCTACCACTAGAATGGGTTAAGCAGAAAATTCCAACCATATGTGATGGAGTTGACGAGTGTAGGAGAGCTGCTAGATACGCATTGAGAGAGGGAGCAGACTTCATTAAGATTTGTGCAACTGGCGGAGTAATGTCAATGAGGGATAGACCTGAACATACGCAGTTCACCTATGAGGAAATTAGGGCAATAGTTGAAGAAGCCAGGAAGGTTGGAACGTTTGTCACAGCACATGCTCAGGGCACTGAGGGCATTAAAATAGCCATTAAAGCGGGGGTCAGGACAATTGACCATGGAATTTACTTAGATGAGGAAGCAGTTAAGATGATGAAGGAAAACAATGTAATTTTAGTACCGACTCTCTCCATAGCATATCAAATAGTCACTAAGGGTAAGGAAGTTGGAATAGTTGAATGGGGTATTAGAAAGGCAACTGAAGCATTTGAGCACCACTTAAGGAGCGTGAAAATGGCTTATGAAGCTGGAGTCAAAATCGCTGTTGGCACAGACTTCGGCGGGCCGCCCCTATTTAAAATGGGAACAAATGCCATGGAACTAGAGCTACTAGTCGAGAAAATAGGATTTAAACCTATGGATGCAATAGTATCAGCAACAAAAATTGCGGCAGAAGCATGTGGCTTAGAAGATAAAATTGGAACAATTCAACCTGGCAAAAAGGCGGACATTATAGTTGTTAAGGGAAATCCATTGGAAGACATAAGGGTTCTAAGGAAAATTGAGAATATAAGGCTAGTGATGAAAGAGGGGAAAATAGAGGTAAATAGGGGACTGTGAAAACGCAATTAACCTGTGAATTCCCCCTTCTTTTCCATACTGGAAACAATGAAGCTTAACTAATACCACTATAGCCATATTTTAGGGAGGAATTCTTTGGCTAAAGACCCGGTTTGCGGAATGGAAGTTAAAGAGGAAGAGGCAAAGTTTAAGCTTGAGCATATGGGTAAAACATACTATTTCTGCTCTAAAAGCTGCATGGAAGAGTTCAAGAATAATCCGTCAAAATACGTTAAGGAAACTAGATACAGACCATGCTATTGCTAATCAACAGTACAATCCTCTTACTTTTCTTTAGGGAGGGTTATTTAATTGAATCGAAAAGGGGAGATAGCAGTTCTTAAAATTAGGGGAATGCATTGCGTAGCATGTGCTAGAAGCATCGAGAAGCATCTCTCGAAAAAGAAAGGGGTATCATCTGTAAACATTATTTTTGCAGCTGAAAGAGCATTCATAAAATATACATCGCCCTGGCATCTGTCGAGGAGATGAAGAGGGCAAAAAGAATGATCATTGCATGGCTCCTAACACTACCAATAGTTTCATGGATGATCCCTGAAATATTCATGGGGCTAATTTGGCCGAACAAGCTAATCTACGACCTAGGCATCATCGCTCTGGCAGCACCAGTACTCTTCATAGCAGGCCTACCAACATACAGATCTGCAATCCGATCTATAGCTCATAGAATAGCAAACATGGATGTACTAATAATACTTGGAACACTCATGGCCTTCATAACAGATCCATTGTCGCTCAATACTCTATTGCTAAACTACTCGGGAGTATCGGCAATGATAATGTCGTTCCACTTAACGGGAAGATATATGGAGGCAAGGGCTAAGGGGGAGAGCTTCCCGAGCAATTAGGAAACTAATAAAGCTGGAAGCTAAAAACGCAGGAATAATAGTTGATGGTGAGGAGAGGGAAGTACCAATCCAAGAAGTGAAAGTTGGAGACATCATACTAGTGCGGGGAGATCTATCAGAGCTCGTCTCAGCAATAAAGCTATCAAAAGCAATATTCAGGAAAATCAAGCAAAAACTATTTTGGGCATTCTTCTACAATATAACAGCAATTCCACTAGTCATGTTGGGATTACTTCATCAAGTAATAGCAGAGCTATGCATAGCATTCAGCTCAGTATCAGTAGTAACAAATGCAAACCTACTTAGAAGAGTAAATATAAAACCGAAATACTCAATAAAGCATTCAAACACACATACTCATCAAATTCAATAAAAATTATGATAGTTAGGGAATAGATTTGGAACAGTTGCTATTTGACTAGCTCTAATGTCATTTCTATTACTTCGTTTGCATTCATTAGAGAATCTACTAGCACATTTCTTTCTCTCATAAACTTTGTTTCATAAATGTGGTATTCATTTGCACATGGAGAAAGCTCTATCAGTCTTCTAGCAACATCATAAAGTCTCGGTAACGGTTTTGTTAGAGCTGTTAATCCATATGGATCTTGACCATATCTTCCTGCAACCGATCTAAAGGCGGGAGTTATTATCCTGCAAAGCTTCATCAACGCCCTATTTATGAATTGAACTTTCTTGTTCAACTTCTCATCCTTACATGACGCCTCATCATATTTTGAAGATACCTCTCCTATCACCTCATTGAACTCTCTAGTTAGCTTCATGAATTTTTCAGCTTCCAACTTTAATTCAGATAAATCAACTTGAAGTTTAGATGATATGAGCTTTTCCAATTCGCTTATCTCATAAGTAATATAGTTTGCAGTTGTATTGAAGTTGAATGGTATTATGGGTGAATTGCAAAGCTCTAGAATTAGAGAGGCGTACAGCTTTAGATGCTCCATTAATAGCTCATTATCAACCTTATCAAGAGTATCTTCATTGCTATGATACCACCATCCAAGTGTAGCCCAATTTAGAATTTCCCTTAGCTCTCTCTCAGTATAGGTTGCCATTATCCCAATGTAAGGTATTCCAATTCCAAGAACAGAATTGTCTCCAGTTTTCCTAGGCATATATTTCTTAATGTTAATATTGAATTCCTCACCAATCCTATCTATTAAATCCCAAGTCTCCGGTGGAGCCCTCGCAACATAAACTGAAGCTCCCTTCAACCCCGGAGAATCAATGTTGATATATGCAATGCAATTTCTATTCAAGTTAGCCCAATACTTGTCTACAAACCATGTTGAGCCAGCTGCCTCCGCAATTTCATGTCCATCCCAGAAGGCAAACATTATGCTTCTCCTAAGCGAACTCTTATGCTTCATAAATACCCTTGCAAGCTCAAGCATAGCTGCATTTCCACAGGAATTGCAGGTTGCAGTTTTACCCCAAGCCTCCAAGTGGCCATTAACTAAAATGAACTTTTCAGCCTCAACAGTCCCCCTAATAATCCCCATTGGCTGCTTCGCCTTAACCCACTCCCTAATATTATCAAGCCTCAGCCAAACCCTTACATGCCCATGCTTTTCAAGCAACTTCTTTAAGTATTCTCCAGCTGCCCTAGAAATGTTTATGGAGGGTATTTTGGGCATTAAGGGCCAAGTCTCCGGAGTTGGATTACCCCAAACCCATTTAATAGCTCCCCTACCAATTACCTTCTTATCCCTTGGACCCCAATTCATTATAATAACAGCCTTTGCACCATTTCTCTCAGCATTCTTAACCTTCTCTGGTCTGGGAGGTGAATAAGATAATTCGGCAAGAACTATTTTACCCCTCACATCCCTATTCTTAAAGTCATCCTCGCCACCAGCACCCACATAGACAAGTTCACCCTCAATACCTTCAGGTAAAGTAGATGGAGAATGCAGGTTTGGAAAACTCTCTACAACTAGCTGCTCTGGATCCAGCACCTTCAACTCCGATGATCCTGGAAGGCTACTATAAATATAGAACTCATCGATCCAAGACTCAACACCATATCCCTTCAATGCACTCCTAATATACTCTGCAGCCCTAGCCATAGACTCTGTTCCAGCAAGCCTCTCGCCAATCTCCTCAACTAAATATCTCATATGTCTAATAACTTCATCAATGAAAAGCTCACTAATTACCATCTCCTTAAGCTTGCCTAACCTAGGGTTAGAAGCATGTTTCATTTAACTCATCTCCCATATAAAGTTGTATTTAAACTAACTAAATAAAAATGGAGATAATATGGATAAAAGCTACCATATTGATTTCAGCACACACTTTTTACATGGCTTCGAGGGCACATGTGAGAAGCATTTAACTCTAGTATCTGGAATATGATGTTTAAAATAGCAGAGTTAAGGGACTTAAGTTTAGGGTTGTAGAGGAATTACTGGTTAAGAAGAACTATTACTGAAGGTAAAATAATAAATAATAGGGAATGTAAAAAAGATGAATTACTTCTTCTTTTGCATATGTTCTCTATATATTGCGTAGGCTAGGAGTGCTATTGCTACGGGTATCATGTAGTAGGCTGGCTCTGTGAAGAATAGGAATTGCAGTCTTCCTATTAATAGTGAAATTCTTGCCATTACTGTTACTCCAAATGAAGCTCCGAATGCTATCATTAGTACATATCGGCCTATTCTAGCTGATACTCCTAGCACACCTTTATGTTCGGCTGAGGCGAAGAAGTATGATAGAGCTGTTGCTACTCCAAATACTAATACTATGTTATTGAATGTTGTCATTGGATCGCCTGTTACTAGTGGAACTATTGTGTATCTGATCTGCTCGATGAATCTAGTTTTCAACATGTATACTAGGGATACTCCTATGCCTGCTCCGACAGTTATTGCCATTGGATATCGATAAACCCAGAAGTACTTTCTTGAGAAGTAGAATAGGAATAGTAGTCCTAGAATTATTGGTATGTACCACTCATATCTGCCCTCTGAAAGTGGCTTTTCAACTATTCTTCTAATTGCATCCATTGAGTAGACAAATCCATATCCAGCGGCCACTCCAATGTATAGGTGCTCGGCAATTCTATATGCTCTATTCTCGCGCCAGAGATAGCTGAATAGTGCTAGGGTCATTCCAGCTGCAATTAGGGTTATAATTGTCTCCTTCATTGCTTCCTCCTCCTTGACGAGTAGAAATACCCTATATTGCCCAGTACTACGAATACTATGATTAGCATGTGACCTAGTGATTGAGCATCCATTGCTGCAACTGCTCTACCAGGCTTACCAATTAATAATTCGTATTCTGCTCCACCTCTAAGTCCAATTAGAAAGCCAACTACCTTTTCCGGCCAGTAGGGATAAACTCGGCTCGCTAGTACGGCTGTGCATAATCCTCCAACTGGCGTTCCATAGGGATCTGTAATTAGCATTACATATCCATCAACTGCTGAGCCCGTAGCAACACAGTATAGTGTGAAGTCTGCTGCATTCTTCACGCCCTCCATTATTGGAAGCTTGGTTAGATCGTTTCCATATACATCGGTCTTCATGTAATACACGTCTTCAGCGAACGATCTTAAGCCCACGGAGCCTCCAGGCCTATAACCCAGATTCACAAACTTCTTTCCATAATCTGGGTGCTCTGGTCCTCCTCCGAAAACCTCCTTCATGGTTATCTCAATAAACTGCACTCCCACAGCTCTTGAGGCAATGAAGATTATTCTCGCACCCTTCTCTGCTAAATGCCTTGTAACCGCAATGAATTGGGGTAAGCATTCTACTGCAGTTGATGGGCTCATATCAGAGTCCATTACAACTACACTTCCAGGCTTAACATTCTTCTCTATGAAGTCATACAGGGACTTTGTTTCCTGGCTAATTGAAATGGGTAGGCCAATCGGCCTTAAAAGCGGTATACTTATTACAATGAACATTAGTAGATACAGGATTCTGGGATCAACTTCTTGAAGTCTAATTATGGCTTCACTCACCCTCCCTCACCCTCCCCATCCAACCCCTCTCATATCCAAGCAGAGTTCTAATGTACAGTGCCACTGTAGCTAGAGTTGCTGAGATCATTATTACTCTTGCACCAGCCTTATTCGGTATGTTTAAGAGCCAGAATGCTAGTGACGGGAAGCCGCCCCAAACAAGTTCTCCAAGAGGAATTCTGCCCAACATTACGATAATGCCTGATGCAAGTAGAAGTGCTGACTCAAAGTTCCTTGCTCTAAATGCCCTATAGGCAGCTGAAGCTATGAAGAAGCAGAGCAACGAGAATATCGTTGCGTCTCCAGGAGTTAGGAATGCATCATATAAATCGCTTAGGAGCTCATTCTCGCCGGGTAGGATTCCAATGGCCCAGTAACCGAATCCAACAAGGATAGTTATGAACATTACTGTGAGGAGGAGGCTACTTTCAATCCATCCAGGCCTTCTCCTAATTACTCGATATGCATGAACCCTAGCCAATGCAATTACTGATATCAGTATAGTTAGGCTTGCAATAACACTTGCAGCCTGGGTTACTGATCTGGCAACTGCATTGTACTCGGGCCACTTAAGCACTCCATCGAGAATAATGAATATTGCAACAATAGTAGTTATTGCGAGGGGAATGTCTCGAGCATATACTTTTGACATAATCCCACCTACATTCTAATGAGATCTACGACGGTTTTCAGTCCAAATGACATTAGTATAGCTCCAATTAGCAGTATTGCGATTGAGATTATTCTGAGAACATCTTGGGAAAACACTGTTCCAATTTGATGCGGATCCTTGGAAATATAGGCTCCAGCAGTCATTAGTTCCTCTGAAATTAATGTATAGTCGCATGCTGCAACGAAGAATGGAATCTGATAGCTATTGGCTGTTCCAGCAACCTGAATTGCACCAATAAGATTACCGGACTCAGCTATTAACAGCGATTCAGCCGCGAAGTATCCTAGAAGGAAGCTTGCTGCGGGTTTTTCTCTCTGAATTATTCCCATTACTCCGCTGGCAAATGCGAACTGCCTTGAAGTAACCCATATAACGTTTTCAGGCTTAAACTTCTCCGGCTTACCTGCCTCAAGATAAGCCTGCCTAACAACTTCAGTTGCAATCAGCTGGAGACCAGGCCATCTAAACGTGACGATGAGCGGAGTATCGTATTCAGCACACCTTCTAGCCACATGTCTAAGAATGCTCAATGAAGCTATTGTTTGAGGAACATCATATCCAGACACTAGATCTCCTAGCCCAATGCAGTAGTGAACTGGTCTACCCATCTCAGTTGCTCTACCAATAGCCTCATCAATAGCATCTATTGCAGGTAATCGCCTGATCCTTGGAATAAATATGTTCCTTTTTATCAGCATTAATGTCAAGCCGAAGACAATTAGTGTAATGATGAACAGTGTAAATGGAAATGCATATCCCTCCTTAAAAGATATCTCTCCATAGAGAAGCACTTCAGTTATCATCTGCATCTCCTCTCTTTTTAATTATAAAATTAATAGATTCTTGTAAATAGGTATTACAGCTAATCTTTAAATCACTTTCTATAATTAAATAAATAATCGAAATTATCCTATCAAAAATAAATATTAAAAATAAATATTAGTAAAAGATATTAAGTTAAAAATTAAATAGGAGCTTAAAATTGAATTCTTAACTATTAACTTACACCAGTAATACCTTAATTGAATTCAGTAAATTTCTAGCCACTTTTTAATCCATTTCTCAAATCAAAGCTCTCTCAATTCATTTAACCTTTCTAGAACCTCACCAAAATCCTTAACCAGTTTACATGGAAAGCACTCGTATTCGAAACAAAATTTAACATTCATTTTAATGCAACAATCCCCAGTTATTTCAGCAAATATTAGTCGCATACACGGCAGTAAAGACCACAATAACCTATTAACTCGGCTTCCATTTCATATGCACCTAACATATTACCTCAAAGCAGACATTCGGTCAAGCTGAAATATTACATTGAGCTATGTTCACTTACTAATTTAAATTCATGTAGAAATTCCAAGTAATATTACATCAAGGTGGATATATCTTTAAATTTATTCGAGAAAGCAAATTAACATAAATAGCCATTGAAGGCTTCAATTAAATTAAATTCATCCATGCTTCAATGAAACTTAATAGTGCTTAAGGAGAAACTTCTCTTGGTGAGCTAGGTGGGGTTAAAGTTCTTAATTGCGGAGCCAATTCATAAGGATGGAATTAATATTTTACGCAAATATGGCGAAGTCATGGAGCTTCCGCCAATGAGCACTATCGAAAACTTAAAGAAGGCAATTACCGATGTTGATGCAGTTATTTCTAGGGGGTTCATTAAAATTACAAGAGATGTATTATTGGCTGCCAAAAAGCTTAAGGTCATAGGAGTTCATGGTGTCGGCATAGACCACATAGACCTTACTACAGCAAGAGAATTAGGAATAAAAGTGATAAATACGCCAACTGCTCTCACTAATACAGTTGCCGAGTTCACCATAGGAATGATATTGTCTCTCTTAAGACGCATTCCACAAGCAGATGGGTGTGTTAGAAGAGGTGAATGGCATCGCAAGTTCAGCGACTTAATAGGATATGATTTAGCTGGCAAAACTGTTGGAATTGTTGGATTGGGGAGAATTGGTAGTGCTGTTGCAAGAAGATTAAAGGCATTTAATGTAAAGCTCATATACTATGATATCGTGAGAAAAAATGAGCTTGAAAGGGAACTCAACATCGAGTTTAGGTCATTTGACGACTTGCTGAGGGAATCAGATATAATATGTATTCACGTACCGCTAACCCAGGAAACCTATCACATGTTCTCAAATAGAGAATTTGAGTTAATGAGAGATGGCGTATTTATAGTTAACATGGCTAGAGGAGCAGTGATTGATGAAAAAGCACTAATCAAGTACTTAAAGAGGGGTAAGATTGGCGGAGCAGCTCTCGATGTTTTCGAAATTGAGCCATTACCCTCAAATAGTCCACTACTACAATTCGAAAACATAATATTGACTCCACATATAGGAGCCTCATCAAGAGAAGCTTTAAGGAGAATGGCCATTGAAGTAGCAGTGAAAGTTTTAAGGGAACTAGGAATTAATGTGGAAAAATAGCTTGAACCACCTAAGACCATAATACCACTTTAAATTCCACCTAATCAATTTGAGTTCAAATTAGTAGTTAATAGGATTATGTATGTTCAAAAGACTAGATTTATCTAAATCAAAATTACTTTGAAATAATGGTGCTGAGGGATATGGAATTGAAATTCAAACAGATAATTACTGCAATACTAATATTTCTCTCAGGATTGGCAGTAGGTTTCCACGCTGGAATGGTAATTGGCAGGCTTAAAGCTGGTGAAATCGAAATTCAATATATAGATATTCAAAATGGAAGATTCTGCGGAAAACCCGTAGGGGAAGTTATGGAGTTTTTTAAGCCCGGTAAGTGCGTCGAATTTATGGATGTGAAATTTCGCGTTTTAAGTAAAAGATACACTGGTCCATCAACAGTTACAGATCTACCTTATGAATCTGAATTGGAAATAACATTTCCGGATGGATGGAGCATTACAATAAAGGTTTTATATGATGGCTATACTCCAGTTGGATTTACTAGAATCTATATAGTTGAGCATGGAGATGTAAAGGCGGGAATACTCATAATTGAGGGCGTAAACACCCTGCTACTGGTAATGAGGGAGTGAGGAGTAAAATGCACTTTTAAGCTGATCAGCATGCATAGTTCGGCCAAGCAAATTGTAAATTGAGTTTAATCACTTGGCAAACGCATCCATTAACATTTCCTTAATGGCAAAGTCCTCTCTTGCATCAATTGATACTATGTTTTCAACTCTACCTCCTCTATGCATAACTAGGAAGTCAGCCGCATTATTAGTGTAGCATGCATGATTAATTAGAACGCGCACCTTATCCCCGACCCCAACTTTCTCACCATTAAGCTTCACTAAGGCAATTTCCTGAGACACCTTGTTGACAATTGCATTTGGATATTCCAAAAGCTGACCATAACCCTTTAAACCTCCCCTAATCTCCCTATCAAAATACCTGCTTCCAGCATTTATGACCGCCAACCCGCCATTCGAGTGCTCCGGAATCGATATTATGGTTGAGAGCAATGTGAGAGCACAGTCATTGATACTTGCTGATCCATAGACAAGTGCCTGCGTCCTATCATAATAAACGTAGTTTCCTGGAAATAGGTGGGTGTATATTGGCTCTTTAACATCAAATCTAAATGTTGGAGTTGAACCTGCACCCACAATTTCAGGTTCAAAACCATATTCCTTAAGTGACAATAATGCAGTATGCATTAACTCTGCACTATTCTTTGCCACTTCCTCAACCTCCCTTGGGCTATTAGCCCTATACGCATTTCCTTGATGAGTAACTATTCCAATAAACTTCAAGTTAGAAAACCTCTGCAGTTTATGAGCAAATCTACCTACATTATTGGGTTTAACTCCCAGCCTATGATAGTCAACATCCACTTTAATGCAGTACTCAACCTTTAAACCTTTACTCTTAAAGCATTCATTGAGAAGATTAGCCAATTCAAAATTATCAATTCTCAAAATAACTCTCGCATCGCTTTCAATTAATTTGATTAGGCGGTTTAAACTGTTTTTATCAGCAATTGGATATGCCAACATGACAGTACTAGTAATGCCTTTATAAATGAGAGCTTCAGCTTCAGCCAAACTTCCACAGAGAAATCCAGTTGCACCAGCTTGCCTCTGCAATTTAGCTATGAAAGTGGACTTAGTCGTCTTAAACATGGGCCACAAAGCTTTGCCATTGTCCTTCACCATTCTTGCGGCACTTAAAATGTTATTTTCCAATTTTTCAAGGTCAACCAGCACTAATGGTGTGGGTAAATCATGGATCTCCATCATTTACCTCCAGGACTAAGTATGCATTTGAACACTAAAGAGCCTGTTGAAGACGAGGAGGAGCAGTATTTGTGAATTAAGGCTGCAATATTCGAAGAGAAATAATTAATAATATGCCTTTTCAGGCTCCCTAATAAACAAGATTAAGAGAGCTAGCGTTACAAGTGCAATTGAAGTATCAAAGATAAATGGAATTGCCGGATTTAATTCATAGCCAATACCAATCAAATAGCTTATTGGCGTAAGTAAAAATTGATGTAACATAAGCCCTATCGCATTTATCCTACCCCTCAAAGTCCTTGGAGTTAGGTCTGCCTGTAGAGCTCTTAATCCAATTGCAACTGCACTTCTAGTTGTCGTGATTATCGCCATGGCTATAAGGAAGGATGTGAAGTCACTTGCATATATGAATTGAAGGCTTCCAGCAATGAACACTATTGATAGTATTATGCTCGTAATTCTCCTTCCATATTTATCAACTAGCGGGCCAATAAGCATGCCAACCGCAATTGATATGGCGCTCGAAGCAGAAAGAATGACTCCCCAGGAGAGAGTGCTTAAATGCTTTACTTCAGTATAATAAAGTATCCTATATTGACCAACAACTTCACCTATCCTAGACATGAATAAACCTAAAATAACATACCAGACTTGCCTCGGAACCCTCTTTACGGCGCCAATGAGCTCGGATATTGAGTCGCTCAATCCCCCAGTTACTTCACTTCGCTTAAGAGTCTCCTTTAAGAACAAGGTTCTTAAAGTTGCAGCAGCAAGTCCAGAACCAAATTGAAGAGCAAATGCAAGTCTCACACCAAAATCGTATCCATAGGCTTCTATGAGCATTGCACCTAAAGTGGGAGATAGAATCGCAGATATGCTTGGTAGATAGTTTTGAATTGTAAATCCCAATCCCCTATATTGAGGTGGTAATGAATCTGAAGTCATAGCTCTAAGTGCAGGTAAATAGACTACTGCTGATGCAGCAATAACTGAGCTCATGAGAGCCCAGGTCCAGTCTATTGCGAAAACGTAGAAAAGATATGAGAAGGCCATGAAGAAGGTCATGGCTGAAATTATCTTCCTCCTACCCCACTTATCAGCAATATACCCTCCAGGAATGAAAACAATGAACCTAACTATCGAGCCCACAGCAGATATTAGCCCTAAAATAGCAGGGCTTCCACCCAAAACTTTAATTATGAATGGAGCCCTATATGGTTGAGTCAATCTCATGGAAAAGCGCCATATAATCCAGGTCACTAGTAATACGAGAAAATTACCCCTTAAAACAGCCTTCCATGCATGCAGATCCCTTATTGAAGCCTTTCCCCTCTCAATAGCAACGATCTCTTGGGCCTCACCATTACCCTGCATTCAGTTACCCACCACAACTAGTTTATTGGATTATTTCAGCTCTATGAAAAGAAGCTTAAAAGCTTTAGCTATTGAAAGCTAAATAACTGATGTAACTTAAATGGTTATTTTAAAGACACTCCCATCCCTAATCATGTTTTCAAGCATGAACTTCAAGTCCAAAATCACGCGCCTCATTCTCAACTCATGAATTCTCAAGGCCAAGTCCTCTTGCCGCTCCCACTGACCATATAGTCTTTGCTCCCCAATTAACTTATAGAGGCGGTGCCTCAGCTCCCTTGACATGCGCTTAGGCCTCTCCCTAGCATACGGAGAGCCGGGTAGCGGAATAAATGTGTGTGCATGAATTTTAACCCTATACTTACTCGTAATTTCCTCAATAAACCTGAAAGTTTCATTCACATCATCAATTTCTTCACCGGGCAAATTGAATATGAAGTCAAGATCTACTTGAAAATTGAATTCATTTAGTATCCGAACTGCCTCCTCAACGTCTTCAATAGTATGCCCCCTATTAAGCTCCTTAAGCAATCTTGGACTTGCAGTTTGAACACCAATAATAACTCTCTTATTAGAAGCCACCTTTCTCAGCATCTTAGCAGTATCATTGCATATGAAATCAGGCCTAACTTCACTTGGAAAAGTTCCAATGAAAATTCTCGCACCATGCTCAATCTTAAAATAGAATAGCATGTCAATTAGCTTCGAAAGCGCATCCATGCAAAGTTTTGATCCACAACCGCCATAGGAAAGCGCATTTGGAGATATGAACCTTAAGTCAAGCGCATTGAACTCAATGAGCTTTTCAATATAGAACTTTATGCTCTCAATACTCCTATGCCTCATTGAAGCACCATGGGTGAAGGTCACTTGACAGTACTTGCATCCCCATGGACAGCCCCTAGAGATTTCAATTGGCCCAACAATACCCCTCCAATATGGAAATGGAATCGACGCATCTAAACATTTAATTCTCCTTGAAAAACCAGTGAAGTACACATCACCATTGAACTTGAGAGTTAAACCCTTAATCTCAAATAATCCATCGATATTTGAATTCAAAATTGCATTCAAAAGACTAGGTATAATGACTTCTGACTCGCCAATTACAGCTACATGGTATGGTAAGCTTAGAACTGAACCAACTGGATCTCCAAGTGCGTGAGGACCACCAACAATTAAGAACACATTTCTCTTAGTGGCAATCTTCTTAAGCCTACCTAAGAATCCCGATTCAATTAGAAATGGGATTTGAGTGGTCATTAAGCTTTGAATGCCAATAACTAAATCAAGCTTATTTGAAAGCTGAATCAATTTATCTAAATATTCATGATAACCTCTAATTAGGATGACATCATTTTTATCAAAGAGGTTATCAAGAATAGCTAAGACGGTATTCATAGAGTACTTATTCTCCTTACTATAAAGAGCCAGGACTTTGAAATCCATTCGCATCACAATTAATTGCAGATTAAACAGAAATTAACTTTGGGTTTAACTTGGAATAAAAAGGGTAACTGAGGTTGTGCTAATGCTCTTCTAAGAATTCCTCCGCTCTCTCAATGTATTTTTCAATTGCATTTACCAGTCTATCTAGAGACTTAATTAGGGCCTTAGCCATTGCAGCTCTCCTATCCTCGATTAGCTTTTCAATTTGTTTCACTACATGCTCCGCTCTACTAATTAGCTCTTTAGCCATTTTCAGAAACTTCCTTGCTGGCATGACCTTATGTTCTTCGGCCTCCTCTATAAGCTCACTTAGCTTCTCCTTAAACTCAGCAATTTTATCCTTCAATTCCTCCAGCTTATCCTTTAAATCCTCGAATATTTCCTCCACGCTCTTCAACATCTCTTCAATCACATCTATCTGCTTTTCAAGTTTCTCCACTGCCATTCTTATATTGGCTAGTGCCCTCACTGCATGAGTGTAGTTTCCTTCATTAATTAGCTTTTCAATTTCAAATGTTGCGTTCCAAAGTTTATTTAGCGACCCACCTATTCTCAATAATGCCTTAACCATTTCAGTTCTATTTCCTTCTTCAGCCAGTTCAATTAGCCTTCCAGTTTCATCAATGAGCTCCAATAGCTCCTCCCTAACTTCAGATAGTGTATCATTCACCTTCTCCGCAATTGCCTTTCTAATTGCCTTCCTAAGTGCATGTCCAGGCTTTGGTACGGTTATGTTTATATACTCTGAAATACTTGATAGGAGCTCCCTAGTGCCCGCAATATTTTGAATTGCCCTATCAATCGCCTCTAATGCTTTCTCGGAAGCATTGACTGATTGAAGTAACTCTTTAACTCTTGCTAGAATCCCCATCGTCCTATTCAAGTTGAAAATTGCTATTTTAATTCCAATAACAGCTCTTTCAGTTTTATTGTATTTTCCAATTTTCTCAACCAGCTTATCCAGTAGCTTGTTAACATGCATTGAAGTACAATTCACCTTTCTCTCCCGAAGTATCTGCTCTACTCTTCTGAGAACATCAAATGCCCTTCTAATTTTCCCTTTATTTAGAAGCTCAGTTGCATTTTCAATTGCCGGAATAGCCTTTAGTGCTCCTAGCTTACTGGCAATTTTTCTCGCGATTTTCAGGGATTCCCTTATCTTTGCTTCCTCAGCTATTCTGGTCGCATTAGCATGCCTCCTTAATCTAGGCTTTAACTCCCTAAATAGCTCCTTAGCAGCTACAAAGTACTTCTCCAAATCACTTGGCGAAAGCCCCTCTATTTCAGGATCAGTTAAGTTCAATATTAGCTCTGCTCTCTCAAGAACATCCCTAGGTACATCAACTGTTGCATTGAGAATTCTCCTAATAAGTTCTCTCCAAGCCTTCAATCTCACCCTCAACTTTTCAGCTTCACCTTTATCAACTAGACCATTACCTGCCCCAATTGCAGTAGCTGACATTAGCGATGCAAACACTATTAATAGTAGGGCCGCGGTAAGTACAGCTTTACTTCTTCGATAATCAGTCAGCCCCATGCTTACACCGCGAGCAAGTAGCACACCTATCCTAATAAGCTATATCCTGAAACCTATGTGAAACAAAAATGAAACAGTAAAGCAGAAAAGAGTTTAGCAATTAAGTTGGCTTGGTGAGCTGACTTATGATTGGAGGAGGAAGATCTGCAAGCATTAAATTGATGGCAATAATAGCAGCGCTAATAATGCTTACATCAACCTCAGTTATTCAATGCCAGAAAATTGAAACTATAAGAGTTTACTTGAAGAATGATGGTGTTGCAATTGTCGAGCTAAGGGGAACAGCAATTGAAGGCATGAACGAAATCCCCCTACCAATCGAACCAGTAATTCCCTCAATTGAAACCTACATTAACAACACCCTCACACCATCAATATATGTTAATGGAACGTTATTCATCCCATCAACTGGTAATGGGAGCCTTCTAATAAGGTACATTGCAAATACAACATGCACTAATGGCAATCTACAGCTCACAATCAATTGCAGCGATGTAGTTGAGCTGATCATTGAGCCCAAAATAATACTGCTCAGTTTACCCGAGGAAATAGTTGGGGTCGATGAAGTAGACAACAACTTAATTATAAAGCTTAGGGGGCCGACTCAGATAATCTACACTATAGCAGCACCGCCCCCAACCAAGCCACCAGAGGAGGAAAAACCGCCACCAGAAGTGGCTCCAAAACCCCCATCAATATGGGACTACATTTCAAAGCCAATCACGCTAATTATACTAGTAGCTGCAGCTATAATCGTAGTAGTCGTAGCCATTATGAGAAAGAGAAGTAGCCCAGCAATCTCTAAAAATGCTATTGATGATATTGATAGAAGTATAATAGATAAGTTGAAGAAGCATGGCGGAACAGCCCTTCAAAGTGAAATTCAGAGAGAGCTCGGAATCCCCAAAGCAACACTGTGGAGGAGAGTAAATAAGCTAGCAAAGCTCGGCTACATTGAAATTATTAGGGAGGGAAGAAGTAACAAGCTAGTACTGAAGATTAGTAGTTAAGTTGCCCATGAAGCTACTCCGCCATATTTTATAATTTGAAGACACAGTTATTTGTCATGTCGACATGGAGCCCACTATACTTTTTAACTCAATTACTACTTCATCCAAGTCTTCCATGCTATTATAGAAGTGAGGGGAGAATCTGAGGAGACCCCTCCTCTCACTAGCAATTATCTTTCTACCCTCTCTTCGAACAAATTTTCTAATAACGTCACTTACGGATCCCTTTTTCACTTTAACCGTTACTATTGAACCCCTCCTCTCCCAATTCATGGGCGTGATTAACTCAATATTGGGTATTTTTTCAAGCTCTTCGATGAAGTACTGAGTTAGCTTCATGTTATGAGCATATATTGCATTAACACCTATATTGAGAACATAGTTTATTGAGTGGGCCAATCCTATTTTTGCACTATAAGCACTAGTACTATACTCAAACTTTCTAGCTGCATCCGCATATTGAATATCAGTGGATACTTCAAGAGACCACATATCCTTAACCGATCTCCATCCCACTAGTCCTGGCTCCAATTCATCTAGAAGATCATACCTTATGTAAGCTACAGCTGCACCCATGGGCCCAACAAGCCATTTATAGCCTCCAGTAATGTATATGTCTACATCGAGCATCTTCACGTCTAATGGAATGCATCCAGCTGCCTGAACACCATCAACAATTAATATGGCACCTACCTCATGAGCTCTCTCAGCAATAGCCTTTAAATCAAACTTCTGCCCAGTCAAAAACTCTACATGACTCAAGCAAACAGCCCTAACTTCCTCATCCATTCTTGAAATAAGCTCCTGCTCATCAATCAAGTAGTTCCTAGACCTAATTAGCTCTAAACTCCACTTCTTCTCCTTACCTACCCTAATCCAAGGATATACTACTGTGGGAAACTCTATATTGGTTGAAAGTATTTTACCGCCCCCCTTAAGTGCCCAAGCAATTGAATTTAATGCTTCAGTTACACTGCTGAATACGGCTACCTCATTTTCACTGCACTTGAATAGTCTAGAAGCAGCAGTTCTAAGTTCCTCGAAAACTGTGGCCTCCCTCTCCTCATCCAAGTAGATAGTGCCTTCCATCAATACCTTCTCTAGAAAAGCCTTCATAACCTCAATAACAGGCTTAGGCGTCAAGCCTATACTGGCAGTATTCAAATAAACATATCTTTCTAATGCAGGGAAATCCCGCTTGAAATTTCTCATAAGGACACCAAACACACTTTATGCTTTAAATTAGAAATAGGTATTGTAAAGTATTTAACAGCAAGCGTCATAATAAAATGCAAGTGAAGATCCACCATGAAAGAGGACTCTAGAGGTAGCTTTAGAAGTATAGTGGCGATTTCAATATCGATTTCGCTTCCAGCATTGATGAGTATAGGCATAGTACTGCCGAATTATATGGCATCTATGGGGTTGAGCATTGCAGCTATAGGTTATCTCTATTCGATTAGAGCGGTGGTAAGGGCATTAACCAGGCTACTTTATGGAGCAGTTCAAGCTAAATTTCCAAGTGAAAAATCCCTTTTCATCGGCATGCTCGTGAGATGCCTAGCATTTTATATCCTATTCACGGCCTCAAACACAGCATTAATTGCTACTGGAATACTTGTACTAGCAGTATCTGAGGGATTAATTGAAGTTACATTCCTATCAGCTACAGCTCAAGCCCTAACCGATACTGCGGCTACTGCACTTGGATTTGGACTCGCGCTATCAATTAGACAGAGCCCAACAATAATAGCACCAGTGCTCACCGGCTACATAGCAGACTTCATTGGATTAGGAAATGTTTTTGCAATAGCATCAATTCTATCATTAACATCAGCCCTGATATCTCTGAAAATCCAAGTAGATGGTCAAATTAGAAGAAAAGAAATAGGTCATTCAATGAGAAGCTTTAGGAGGATACTCAATAAGAAATTCACTTTACTATTAATTGCAACCTCAATATTCTTCGCCTCAATATCCTCATTTCAGCCAGTATTCTCCTACTGGATAATCAATGAAATGAAGTTGAGCTACGCAATTCTAGGCCTAATAGTATCAATAGGCTCATTCATAGCGCTCTTCTCTAGAATCTATACTGGCTATTTAGCGGATAGATTCGGTTGCATTAACATTCTAATACTAGTTGGATTTTTAAGGTCAATACTAGTGCTCATGCTACCGCTATCAAATAATGCATGGATTATCGCATCAATTTATGCTCTTAGAAGATCAATCATGGCCGCCCCTCCAAGAAATGCTTTAATAGCAAACATGTTTCCCCCCGAACACTATGGACTAGCCTACGGATTAATTGGAGCTTCAATTGATATTGGCAGAATTATTGGGCCAGCAATCACTGGACTTATAATTGATAGCTATGGATTCCACATGGGATTCATATTCATGGCCATACTTCTAGCCCTCTTCAGCTTAGCAATGCTAATATTAAAGTCAATTGCTTGAAAGCAACTTCACTTAAATAGCTCAAGTATAAACTGAATACCATTACTCCGCACTTCTAGATGATTTTTTCATGGAGATTTTAGCCATTCTATACTTCAGGTAAATATAGGCTATTATGAGGAAGGAAGTTATCACTGAAACCACAATTATAACAGTAAATACCGATAAGCTATAGCCTAATAACTCGATCGTTAAGGTTGGAGGCTTCCCCAATGGTATGCTTGCCCTAATATTTATCGTCTTTTCAATAGACATGTAGCCTGCCTTGAATATGGTGATGGTTAGTTTTAGTGATTCCATCTTCTGCCTAACAATTAAACGCGCCATGCCATTCTCATCAGTCACATTTGATCCGGCAATAACCTCCCCACCACTAATACTCCATGAAACCCTAGCCCCACCAATTGGAGCACCATAACTGAAGGCATAGACCTCTACTTCAAACTCCTCATTCAATTTAACTACCTCTGGAGCAATAACTCTAACTTCGGCTGGCATGAGAGTCGTATTTATTAGTGCAAAACCTGAAATGAAGCCATTGGCGATGGCTGTAATTACTGTTGACCCAGAATTAATAGTCGATTTAAATGGTAGTACTATGTAGTTTTCACCCCTCCTAATAACAGCTGTTTGCTTAACAATTCCAACTGATGGTATAGATGATGATAGTCGCACGACAACATCCCTAAATGCGTAAACTGGAATGCCATTCAAATCTTGAATTTGAACTACAACTACATCCTTCAGCTCTCCATTAGCAATAAGCAATGGAATGGCTGAGTAAACTGCCAATTTCATGGGGATTAAGCCTTTAATATAGAGGTGCTCTGCATCAGGCTCCAAGTTCTCAGCTAAAGCTACAATTGCAGTCCTCCCAGTAGTGAACTTCGTAGTGAAACTCGCACACCCATAATAGCTTCCAGCCTCAATTACTAAGTGATCGTCAGATAAGCCTACATCCAAGTTTGCTGAGGATAAATGAACCCTAATATCCCTATCAGCCTTAACCGGCCTATCATGATCATCAAGCAACTGCACATAAATAACTTCATGTGAAAGCCCATCTGGAAGCAGAATGGATGGATTAAGTGCTATCATTAGTTTGGATGGAATGCTTCCCGGCTCTACAGTTCGAATCGTTATATTGCAGGGCTGAAAGCCCTGAGCGGAGGCAGTTATGATTGAAGAGCCAGTACTACCCATAACTCTAAACTTGACCTTACAATAGCTACTTCCCCTCTTAATAACCGCTATTGCTGGAATGGAAATTACATCCGTATTTGATGAAGTTAAAGTGATAACTACATCAGATAAAGCAGTAAGAGGTAAACCCTGCGAATCAATAAGCTGAATCGAAATAAAACCAGTAAAACCTTTTTCAGCAGGAATTTTATTGGGAGACATTACTATTTTCAGCTGGAAAGGCGGATTTGCAGCTGAATATGGATGAACAGTTCTTAAAACAGCACTACCACTAATAAAGCCCTGAGCAGAAGCAGTAATAATTGTTTCACCAGGATGAGTAGTAGTATTGAATTCAGCGACTGCAAAGGATGATCCGCATGGAATAATTAATTCATCCACTATGGTTCCAACATTGAGATTTGATGAGGATAGATTAACAATAATACTCTCATCCAAAACCACTGGATACCCACTCAAATCCTGAATCTGCACATATACGCACTTATAGCTTCCACCATCAGCTGGAATAGTTGGAGGACAAATGTAAACAGCCAATTTCAATCCTAAACCGGGACCCTGCGCATTTGAATATTGATTTACTGCTTGAACTGAAATAATGATTAGAGCAAGTAATATTAGCTTAGTAGATAAGTATTTTAAGCTCAAGCTATATTGCATCACGAAGTAACTGAAACAAGCATATCTATAAAACTTTACGCTACAGCTTAATAGCGGTTTTCCGACCACTAAATTTCTCAAGCATTTCAGGTATCGCCTTATCCCACTCATCAGCTCTATCCAAAACTGAAATAAGCTCACCAATCACATTTTTAAGCCTTGAAGCTTTAACGTGAGCACTTGATATGAGAAGCGCCATTTTACCCTCCTTAAAACTTAAGCTTACAATCCTCCAATCACCAACCTCTAAATCAATGCTTCTCACTTCTCTATGAGAAGTGCATAGCCGATAGAGCTGCTTAAGAAATTTTTCATTAAGCCCCTCAGGTAATGCTTCACTCTCAATACCATAAGCCTTAATTTTAAATCCAAGCATTCCAGCTTCTAAAACCACTACCGCTATTGGCATGAAAGCCTTCTCTTCACCTATGAAGCCTAGATCAACCGCCAACCTTGCTTTTGAAGTGAGAATTTTAGATAGCAAGCTCTCCCGCATCCTAATATATTCTCCAAAAGCAATTTCACCCTCAATAAATCTTTCATCAAGCTCCCTCAACTCCCTCTTAACCTCATCAACACTCAAAAATCCTCTCGAAATAGGAGTAACACTACATTCCCTCTCAAACTTCACTGACGACTTAACAGATAGATTTGACATCTTAATCTTATAAAACTCTAAGCAGAGCCTACATACTTCAAGAGGTATTTCATCTGCATCAACATAACACTCCTTTTCACGTAGGAAAATGCATCTCCTAGCACCATGCCTCATCTACCACCTCCCCCCTTAATATGGGATATTAGGAGCCAAAGCGCAATCGCAACTATAGTGAAGAGCAGACCATAGAAGGTCTTTAAGAAAAGTATTGGCAAGCCTATTATAGGAATTCTCAGAGCAACCCTACCAATAACATTTTCAGGGGGCAATAGCCATGGATCAGGATTTAAATTAGCATCACCCTTAGTCCTAAAATAATATCCCCCCGAACTAACAACCCTCTCAACTACTCTATGAACAATTGGAGATGGAGTAAACTTATCATAAGGATGAGGAACATGAAAGACAATAATATCCCCCACACCAACATCACTAGGATCGACACCGACAATCAATATTAAATCCCCAATATTAAGTGTTGGAGCCATGCTGCTCGAAGAAACAACGTAGATAGGCACATAAGTTCCAAGCATAAAGGCAATAACCAAGTAAACTTCACAAATCACACCAATAATAATGCCAGTCCTAATCAAGCCTAAAATTGAGGATGCAAAGCTTCCCCTATATCTAATACCTTGACTACTAGACTTAGGTGATCTGGCAATGGAAATAGCTTCAACAGTCGTAGTAGAATCACTACGTTTAACCGAAACAACCCTGCCACTATCATCTCTAATCAAAAGAATTTTACTCGAAGAAGAACTTCTATCCCCAGAAAACGTTATTAAAGCATCAATTCCCAAGTAAAATAATCCACCAACACATGCCCCAAGAAGAGCTGTATAGAAAAATGCAGTCACCCTAGAAGAATAAAAACCTCCCACCAACATAAATATCAGCAAGCTAAGTAGAGCTATAGCAGATGCAAAACATAAGCCACTAAACAGCTTAACAAACTTCAATTACCCTCCCCCCAAATTTAAAATAGGGAGGAAAATTTGAAGTCTATGGCATGGCACAGAGCATGGTACTAATCATCCCTCGCTAACACTAACTGGTTCAACCTCACAGTAGAACGCTGGCTCTATATTCCCCGAGCCGGTTAACCAAGCATAGCCCCACATCTCAACCTTAACATGCCATGTTTTAGTACAATCGCCAGTAGTGGTATCAATCACTACCTCAGGCTTTGTTAAAGTTAGATAGGCATAACTAATAGGTTCCGTATCGGCGTACACTGTAACATTGACTATTAAATATCTCAAATACTGTTTAAGTTCTCCTGCGTTTAGTAGCATCACACGAACAACTCTTTTAACACTTGAAAAATCAGATGTGTGACTAATGGTGAATATTTCTACTTCAGATTTATGGAACCAACCCCACAATGGTACTTTTATTGAAATATCCTGTGAAGAAGAAGTTACGGTAGCTAGGTCACTGGAAGTTATGCTGATAGTCTTTACGTTACTTAACTGTGCCCATGCAGCTGAGACTCCTAAAAGCACTAGCATTATAAATGCTGTGACATATAGCTCTTTTTTCATATTGTAGCCTCCGAGGCTACCTGCATCTATGTTTCTCAGCGAGTATTTAAGGCCTCGTAATACGCATCTATATAAATAATGTCGAATCGGTGTTTAACAAATGTTTATCACATGTTATTCTTCAATTCAGTACTTCCAAATACCTCTATGGTTGCACCAGTAAATACATCTAGAAATCTGCTTTTAAAGTATTGCTTGAGTAGTTTTCTTGCGAGATTGCCTGTGCAGTGTGCTGGTCCAATTATTTTTACATTGTATTTTTCTAGGATGGGGATTATTTGGATTGCTTGGTATGCGTTTATGTGGTATCCACCTATTAAAGCATATATTGAAGTTGTTTTTAGGAGACGGCATGTTCTATTGAGTATTTTGGGAATTCCTGGATGTGAGCATCCAACAAGTATTATTGGTCCTTTACCCCTTACATTTAGAATGAGTGACTGCTCCTTTATGCTATGCCCGAGCACTCCGGTAGTTATTGCGCCACTAAATATTTCGACTGGTGATTTGCTATATATGAACTCTATGAAACTGCTCTTGTATACTTGCTTTTCCGGTAACAGTATTTTTACTGGATGCATTCTTTCCTCATAATATTTTATTGCACCTTTTAGGCCGCCGGCATGATCTCCATGCATATGACTTATTATGATCCAGTCAATCTTATTTAGGTCTACGTGAAGTATGTTTGCATTATGTTCTATGTATTTCCAATCACCATTTAAATCAAATAGGATATTTCCATTTGAAGTTTCAGCTACTATTGATAAGCCCCAAGTTGATATTAAGTTTCGATTTGAAACTGTACTTAACCTATTATCTATTAATACTGTTAGCTTCACCCATTCAAGTAGATTTTCGGTGAGCATTATGCATCGATAATAGTTTTGTGCAATTGAACATTTTAATATTAACCACATATATTTGTTAGCTGAATGCTGCATGGAGGCTTTGCCTTTAAATGACACGTGAAGGTATGGTACTATTTTGGTGGAATCCTCACCTTTGTTCTTGGCTTTGGATATCTCTTTCTACTATGCATGATGTGCATGTCTATCATGAGCTCAGCCATTTTAATTGCAGCTGCAGCTGGATCTATTACTGGCACACCTACTTCTTCTTGAACTTTCTGTGCTATTCCAGCGAAGCCAAGACAGGATAGAACTATGACTTGAGCCCCATCCTCTTCAATAGCTTTTTTAGCTACTTCAATTACTTTCCTAGCTGTCTCATCTAGGTTTTTCCTTAAATCTGAGACTGGAATGTTTATTGATCTTATTGATGCAAGCTTATCGGTTAGCCCGTACTTCTTGACCATTTCATATTCATGTGGTATGAGCTCTTCTAGGACAGTTATTATTGAGAACTTGTTTCCAAGCATGCTTGCTAAGTGCAATGATACTTCCCCGGGCCCTATAACTGGTATGTCGAGTAATTCCCTTGCAGCTTCAACTGCCGGGTCGCTGAAGCAGTAAATTATTACTGCATCATACTTTTTATCTGCATCCTTAATTTTCTCTATTATAGCTGGCCCAGCAAGTACTTCATCATAATCCCCCTCTATAGTCTCTGGACCCCAGTCTATGCATGTTACTTCAAATTCAGTGTTCATGCTCGTCATAGACTTGAACATCTTCCTCCTCTCTTCCAATACCTCCCTGCTCATTCCATAATTTGGAATTACAACTAGAATTTTCATGTAAATCACCACAATAATAATGTTAAAAATATGATTTGAAATTAACTTGTTAAAGCTAGGCTTGCTGCTTCTCCCAGAAGTCTAGTGGTGGCTTATGCTCTGGCGGTATTGGTGGCTTATACTTTCTACCTCTCAATCTCTTTTTATGCTCTTCCTTAGCCTTATCGAGAAGCTCCTTATTTGTTAATAGGTCTAATGCTGTTGCAGCCATGACTTTGGCTGCAAATATTAGTGCTTTATGGGCTATTCCAGCTCTACTTTGAGCTACAACTTGCCATGAATGGCCGGGTGTGCCTAGGGCATAGGTTGCTACGCTAAATTCAACTGTTGGCGTGATCCAGCTTACATCAGCTACATCAGTTGAAGCAGGGAATACTTCTCCTTCACCCCATGGATCTGGAATTTCGTCGTCAACCAACTTATCTATTAGCCTCTCCCATCCAGGCCTCTTAGACTTCCTCAAAGCATTAATTTTAGATTCTCTTGGTATGGTTTTAGCTATTTGCTTTAGAAATTCGAGCTCATTTTCACTGTACTTTGGGAGCCCAATTTCCCTCATGTTTTTAACTATTAATTCAGCTATGGTTCTATTGGGTATTAAATTAGATATTCCACTTATAAACTCTATTTTGACTTCAGTTCTAGTCATTAATGCTGCTCCCTTAGCTATGTCAAGTATCCAATTGTAGATTTCATCTACCTGCTCTGGCTCTGGAGCCCTAATGTAATACCAGCTTCTAGCATAGTCTGGAACTATATTTGGCTGTGTGCCGCCCTTTTCAATTATGTAGTGTATTCTGGCTTCCTGAATTATGTGCTCCCTCATGTAGTTCACACCAACATTCATTAATTCTACTGCATCGAGCGCGCTCCTACCTTCTTCAGGTGAACCCGCTGCATGGCTGGCTTTACCATAGAAATGGAATTTAACCGACTTAACTGCTAAGCTACTCTTCAATGTAACTGCATTCATTGAGCTTGGATGATGACTTATAACTGCATCAACATCATTGAAGTAGCCTGCCCTAACCATGAATACTTTGCCATCAAAGTTTTCTTCTGCTGGGCATCCAAAGAACTTAATTGTACCCTTAATTCCATGCTTCTCCATCGCATATTTAACTGCCAAAGCTGCAGCCATACCTGATGTACCATGAATATTGTGGCCGCATCCATGACCAGGTGCACCGGGCTTCAAGGGCTCTCTATAGGGCACTGGCTTCTGCGATAAGCCCGGCAATGCATCGTATTCACCCATAATTCCTATTACAGGCTTACCCTCACCCCAACTAGCAACAAAAGCAGTAGGCATACCAGCAACTCCACGCTCAACTTTAAAGCCATGGCGTTCAAGCTCATCAGCCAGTAGCTTCGAAGACTTAAACTCTATTAAACCAAGTTCAGCATACTCCCAAATCTTATCACTAATCTCAGTAATTCTATCCCTGTTTTCTTCAAGCCACTTAAAAGCCGTACGCTTAATCTCCTCAACCAAATTTCATCCCCGAGAAAAATGGGATTAAAACACATATAAATAGACTCAATAAACTTCAAGCGATTAAGCTCCAAAAACTGTAGATTAAATTAGGTGAATAATGAGTTAACTGGAGTATTTCAAATGAAGAATTATTGGGGGTTTACTTTTATATTGCTGTGCTGGTTGAACATCAGTATTGCTGACTACTTTCCGGACTATCTTCTCTTCCTCACAACTAGTATTATACAGATTACTGCAACTGCGATAATAGCTCCAATTACTGCTAGATCCATGGTGCTGAATACTTTGAGCTTAACGGTTATTGGCCCAGTAATATTCACCGTCTTTTTATCGGTAGTTAATCCAATTGAAGTTACTTCATATGTTCCAATTGGTACTTGCCTGAAAACTGCAGTTCCATCAGCTTTAGTAACCTCTTCAATGGGAGTTCCATCGGGTAGAATTGCTTTAACTTTAATTCCACTTGCAGGTATGCCAAGCATTCCCGTAACTAATACTTTTAAAGTATAGACTTTCGTGCGTGCAGTCACATTAATGTCTTCAGCAACCCTAATTGACTCCCTAAATACTTCAGCTCCTCTCCATAAAACCCTCACATCATATGAGTCCTTCGGCAGCATTAGGAATTCAGCTCTACCCTCAACATCAGTATATGTTGAGTTAACTAGCTCCCCACCCCTATAGAGCTCCACTAATGCTCCAGCCAATACCGCATTTTCATGATCGATGGATTTCAGCATCAATTTGAAGCCGAGCTTCACTTCAATTTTAACAACTGAATGCTTATAGGTGACTGTTATTATGTAGCTTGTTGGAGTCTCCTTATACTCAAAGGGTACCTCCTTACCCTTCACGATCACCCTTATATCATCTATTGAAAGACCTGCACGCTCCAGCATGTCCTTTTGAATTGAAATGGTTAAATAACCCTTAGTTCCGGGAGCACCCTCAACCTCAGCAATTATAGTGTTCTTCTTAAGCTCTATTTTCTTCAATGTCGAGTTGGTTACAACCTCCATTTTAATCGGTACTTCTTCAACCACTTTTAATGTCGGCTTCTTCTCAACAACTTCAGTTTTAGTCTTCACAGTTTTACCGACAACAACCTCAACCACTTTACCCTCAACTTCTACAATACTCGACTCACTTCTCAAGTAATTCCCATCTCCCTCCCAAACTGCTTGAATTCTCCAAGTACCCTTAGTATCAATTATAATTGAAACTTCATATCTGCCAGACTCATCGGTTAAGGCTGGATACTCGAACTCCCTATCTTCAGGATCTACAACCTTGATCTTAACATTGAATTCTGGAAGAGGCCTATTAGCCCAAGATTTAAGCTCACCGCTAATCCTAACTTCCTCACCCACATTAACTTCCACTTTATCAACCTCTATGGTTATAGTTGTTGGTGCACTCTTAACTTTCAAAGATACTTCTGAGCTCGTAGCAGGCTCATAGTTTTCATTGCCCTCCCATGAAGCTCTAATACTATAATCTCCAGCTTGCCTTGGAGTCCATTCATAGCTGAATTCACCATTATCCCCAGTCTCTACAGTTACAATTTTAGTCCATGACCCACCTTCATAGCTATACTCGATCATTACTTCAATACCTTTAAGTGGTGGGTCAAGAACTCCACTAATCGTTGTTGATTCCTCTAAAGTTATCTCATCAGGATCCACTGAAATAGTTAGTTTGGATGAAGCTCGTAAAACTTTAAGAGTAGTAGTTCCCGTTGCACCCTCATAAATGTCTGTACCGGGCCATGAAGCAATTATCTTGAAAACTCCAGTTCCTGGGGGAACCCATTCATATTCGAAGCTACCATCAGCGCGCGCCTTTACAGTAGCTATAAGCTTTTTAACACCCTCATGCTCATATTGAAGAGTAACGGTTTGATCAGCTCCGGCTTCAGCAGGCTTAATGTATCCAGTAATCTCAACTTTCCCTCCAAACTCAACTTCATCTGGAGAAACCTCCACTACAATTTCAGATGGCTTCTTCACGACACCGAGCTTAGCAGTAGAGCTTGTTGAAGGCTCAATTTGCTCAGTGCCACTCCACTTAGCATAGATATTGTAGGTTCCAAGCTTAGGTGGCTTATAGGAAATAGAGTATGAGCCATCAGAATCAGATGTAACAGTCAATTCCGCGCTCACAGGTCCAGAAATTACTATTGTAACTTCAACAGGTACTCCCGGATCGGGATCTATATCACCGCTAATAGTAGTTGATTCACCAATTGATATAGTGCTTGGTCTAATGCTTATTGTAATTTCACTTGGAATTCTCACTAAAAACGTAGTGGAAGCAGTGGCTTCCTCACCAGTAGCTCCATAATAAGCACTAACTTCAACAACGTACTTGCCTAGAGGCCAATCTGATCCAATTCTAAATGAAGTTGAATAGAAACCACTAGTATTTGTACTTAATTGATCTACGAATTTCAGATTTCCATCAGGATCCATAACCTTAATTCCAACAGAGGCACCACTTACAGGATTCCCATCAGCCAGTACTTGACCGCTAATAGTAACTAATTCACCTCTACGATAGGATGGCTCATCGGTGTCCACTGAAACTGAGAGTATTGGTGAGGCTGAAAGCAGAGGTGTAAGTAAAAACATGATGGCTATAAGTGTTGAGCAAGCTAGCACTAAATGCCGCCTCTTCAAGCATATTAAATACCCCATACTCAAATACCTCCCCCCTCACCGTTTAGGTGAGGGTTTGGGAGAGAAAAACAGGGGGAGTTTGAGGTCATGGTCTGACCTCAAACGTCATTTCGTATACTTCGGCTAGTGGTCTCCATCCAGGAATTCCTGGCCAAGTTGTCCAGACAAATATCTTGACAGTATAGGTTCCGGCTACTGCATTAAGTGGCAGCGTGAAGCCAGTAGCTAGTCCAATGCGCTCACCTGGTCTTATTTGCGTTGTTAATACTCCTATGAATATTGGCTCCATTTCCGGTGTAAACACTTCAGCCACTACTAGAGATGGAATTTCATATCTAGTTGCAACAGTCGCATTTATAACTACAAATTCACCTGGCTCAAACTCGCTCTTCTCTAATCCAGCTAAAGTCATTGTCTTTGCTTCAATTACTTCAGCCTCAAATCCTACAACATTGAATGTTGTAGTTGAAGTTCTATAGTCACCCATGTCATCTAGAGCAGTAATCTCTACTTCATATGTTCCAAGTGGAGACTCGATCTTCAATGGAACTTCAATTACCCCCTCATACTCCCCTCTATTTGGCTCTAAGACAGTCTCAAAGAACCTGCCGACATAGGGAGCTGAAACCTCTACTTTAACCTTAGCAATATTGGATAAGTCATCAGCCAAGTTTAATGAAACAGGTGCTACTTCACCAGGCTCAACTTCCTCTGGAACTTCAACACTTATTTCCGGTGGATCATTTACAGCATACTTAGCTACGTTAACCGTGAACCTGAGATTATCAGTTTTCTTTACATTTACCTCTCCAGCAGTATAGTAGTACATGTAGAACCAGTTCTCATCCTCAACCAAACCATATCTGAATAGGAAGTGGTCTCCAATTAGAATGAATTTAGCCTGCGTCTCAGAATGCTCATAAGCTCCAGCAGTAGCACCTCCAAATACTTCCCTATGAAGCCATGGCAATCGATAAGCATGCTCAACAGCTGTAGCTACTAGCTCAGCATTTTCTCGAATTACTAGCGTGGTTGCATAATATAGATGCGTAATGTTACTTACTCCCCAAGCTATTGGATGCGTAGTATTAAAGTGCTCAGCTACACCAGCAAAAACCATGTACGTATAGTATTCAGTAATCAGCTCCGGAGCAATCCATCCCCACACCATTGAAGTCCATTCTATTGGAACGGCATAAGCAAATATTATAGATTTACCAGCATCCAGTAGCTTAGGTAGAGCTTCAGTTCTTGCTAGAAACTCCTCGCAACCTATAAGCGAAGCTGCCTTATACTCTGAGCTATACATGATGCTCCATGGATCATCAATGCCGAAATCAAACATTACTTGCCTCAATGAATCAACATCGATTCCTGCCTCAGCAACCCCCTTCCACCATCTGAAAAGTCCGCCAACAGGAATATAACTATAAACGCCACCCCATAAGTACTCTGTTAACGTGAAGTGATGTACATCATCATGAAGAATCTTGGCTATGGGCTCTCTAACAATAATCTCCACTGGAACTTGAATTAGCACATCACTTCCATTTAAAAGCTTAATGTAGCCAGTATAGGTTCCAGGATTAACTGCTTCTATCTGCAATAGCTGGGTTAATATGCTTTCAGTGACGTTACCTAAGAATACCTCGGAGCCGACTAAATACCATGGTCCGTGAATGAAGGCACATGGAATTGGTTCGTATAACCCCCAATATACATCCCAATTAGTACGTAGCACTCTGTGCACAGCTGGGTAAACTCCCATTGGGAGCTGCATGAAGCCGGCAATCTCAGTGATATTACCTTCAATTACCAAACTTGCATCAACTAAGCCAGCACTTGTGATAAGCTCTAGGTTTATGATCTTAAAGTCGCCTGGAAAAGCTGTTATTAATGGTGCACTGAAAGATGAAATTTCCTTTGGCAGTATAGCTAACACTTCGCATGCTGGACCAGACCTCAAAGTTTTATTAACAACAGCAATTTCTACCGATTGATTGACCGCATCCCAGATAATGAAGTTATATGAAAACTCAAAGCCGTAGATTACCTCCGTATAGGTATAGTTGTATGATGGAACATATGCTGTAACATTTGCATAGCTTAATCCCATAGTTTCAATTGTAAACTCTATGGTTAAGTAATCGCTTTCACCAGCATCTAGCCTAACTACTTTGCTTGTACTATTAACTAAGTCTCCGAATTCATCGTAAACTTCAAGCACTAGTTTAGCAGTTATGTTCTCTAATCCAATATTCACTGCATGCAACGTTACTAGGGTAGTAGCATTACTATATGCGTACACTGGATGCTCAAGTTCAAGATATAGTGCACCTACTTTTGGCGGAGATATAAGCTCCTGGAAACCGGCCCAGTAAACCAAGTTTATTAGTAGCTCTCTATTATGCTCTCTATAAAGTGACTTTGTGAATAAATCGTTATCAGATACTACTACAACTCTACCAGAACCCTCAGACTCCCATACTGCCACACCCGGATAGAATGGGTCCATAACTATTACAGTTGCATTTTCACCTATCACTTCAAGACTAGCTAGTGGTCCACCAAAATACACGCTGGCAACGTCATAGGGTTGAGTTGTAGCTAGATGAGAAATTATTTCAGTTGATAATCCTCCACCAGCAACACTTCTCCAAGTAATATTGAAGCTCTCTGTAATGGCAGCCGCTAAGTCGATGTTATCATCTCCAATTACAATTAATGAGCCGCCTGCAATTTTCACCCATTCAACGAGCGCAGTAATATTGTACCTTGTAGAGTTTCTTGGATTGTAGATTATTAGAACATCAAATGGCCATGGTTCTTCTCCATAAATATATCCCACTATACTTTCATTTGCATCTTCGGGAGTAATGAAGAACGTGTATGCACCTTCCTCCCACATCTCCCATTCAGCTGAAGACAACTCCTCCATGTCACTTGAATCCTCATATGTTATTGCCACGAATAAGCTCGATAAATAACCCATAGATCGCAACTCTTCATATGGGTAGTACATTAATTCGGTTACCGACTTGGGTTGAACGGATATTAACCTATTAGTGAGATTTAAACTTAATATTTCATAGGCTTTAAGTGCATCTACTAAGCCTGCGCCTTGCTCACTCTCATCATAGCCAAGGTCTTTAGCTCCACTCACCAGTGCAGCTTTAATTGCCCTTGGAGTAGCCCCTGGAAATGCCTGTAATAGTAGTGCTACAACTCCACTAACTACTGGAGTTGCCATTGAAGTACCCCAACCCTCTAGGTAGTATATTCCCTCTGGCTGTAGTCCAGCCCATGTCGTGTTCCACTTACCATTAAATCCTGCATATGCAGCGATTACGGCTACACCAGGAGCTATTATGTCCGGCTTAGGCCACATCCAGTATGGTGCAGGACCTCTACTGCTGAAGAATGCTGGCTCACCAGTCTTATAGCATGCACCAACCGATATCACTTCAAGTTCATAGGCTGGCGATGATATTGAGAAGTAGCCTGGCCCCTCATTTCCAGCTGCAACCACTACAACAACTCCCTGCTCAATAGCCCATTGGATAGCCAGGTACAATGGATCTGCTTCAGGTGGTAAAATAGAGTAGCCCCCCAAGCTCATTGATATTACATCTGCTCCATGCTCAACAGCCCATATTATTCCATCTATTATCCATTCAGCATACCCCCAGCCCTCCCGAGAAAGCACTTTTACATTTAATAGGCTTGCCCCAGGTGCAATCCCTCTACACATTCCAGGGGCTATTTGATACTCTATGGGCTCCAATTGTACATAATCAATATAGCCCACGCTTCCTGTAACACCTTTTCCAGCAATTATGCTTGCTACATGAGTACCATGCCCGAAGTAATCGTATGGATCAGGCTCCTCTGGTACTGCAGAGTACCAGCCAATTACTTTACCATTGAGATCTGGATGGAAATCATTTATGCCAGTATCAAGAACTGCAACAATAACTCCTTCACCAGTATACCCCATCTCATATAGATCTGTGGCATTGACAAGCTCGGCGATTTCATTGAGGAATGTTGGATAGGTTCCGAGATGAGGATAGGTTTCTCCTGGAATGAACGTTGCATTCGCATTAAAGAACTCGATGCTCCTTCTGAGATCAAGAATTGGCACTTTCACTTTATAGTTTAGGAATAATTTTTCGACACCAGATATCTTGGCGATCTCCATGATGGCTGCTGGAGTAGCAGTTATAGATATTAAGCTCAAGGGCTTAATCGTCCTATTTATGTAAACCCCAGACTTTCCCTCAAGTTCATTAATTACCTTACCATAAGCCTCTGGAATGCACTTTATAATTACATTAACATGCTCCTCAGATTCAAGTCCTAGTTCAGATAATACATTAGCTAGTGGCGGAGTAATTACTTGCTTAACTTCATTTGGTAAGTCAACTGGGAATTGCGATTCATTAGACGCGGCAAGAGGTGCTTGGAACATTAAGCTGCTTGACAGTGACACAAGTAATATGATGGTTAATAAAAGCGCTCTCACTTTTCTTATAAACATGTAGGATGACATCAATACAATATTAATGATAAAAATAAAATAAATTTTTCCCCTTTCAAGTGAAAATTAATATTATTTAAATTCATATAAATATACGTGGTATGAAGTTTTAATAAGGTATATTTATTCTTATATTCTAATCAATAGAATAGTTTTACAAACATGTTAAGTTAACCGTCATAATTTTAAAGTCTAGTTAAATCCAGCATTGTTACTTTTAATTTTCCTCAGATTTCAAATTTACTTCAAAGCTCTAAATATCATCCATTATTTTCACTTACTTTAGTTTTAAATGTTTCTTATAATATTTAGTTTAACGGGCTCTACTCGAATATTTGAAGTATGCTCTCATCATTTCCGTATATACTTCAATGGCTTTCATTAATGTTTTTATCTCTACATACTCATTTGCCATATGTGCGTTGCCTCCTTTTGGCCCGAAAACTATTGATGGTATTCCTGCTTCACCAGTAATTACATTTGCATCAGTTATGGTGGCTCTACATTTTATTTTCGGGTTTACTCCCAAAACTTTCCTGTAGGCTCTCTTAAAGGCTTTGACTATTAGTTCATTTCTATTAACTTCATATCCCATGTAGGTTGGGGGTTTAACTGAAATCTTAATCTTAGACTTTATGTTTGCCTTTGAAGCTAAGCTATGAAGCCAATTAATCACATCGTCTATTGATTCTCCAGGTAAAGTTAGTCTATTTACCTCGAATACGCATTTGTCTGGTATGGTTACAGTATATATTTTATATCCACCTTCAATTTTCAGTACTGTTGGTTGAATGAGACCGAATTTTTTGCTCTTAATCGGCTTGCTTTTAGCTATTAATGCTACTATCTTAGCTGCGTCTTCAACAGCATTGATTCCAAGCCAAGGTCTAAAGGCGTGTGAAGCTTTGCCCTCAACCTCTACTTCCAACAATACCTTTCCAGTTGCACCTATAACTGCTGGTGTACTTTCATCTGCAAAATATGGTTCCGCAATAATCGCTGCATCAGCATTAACCTCTTCAACTAGCTTCCTTGCACCCTTCGAGAAACCCTCCTCATCTACAACAGCGGAGTATATTATTTGACCATTAAAGTCCGGATTTTCCTCAACAAACTTCCTTAAAGCATGAATTAACGCTATTAGGCCTGCCTTCATGTCGCATGATCCAAGCCCATAGAGCCTATCATTGGAAATCCAAGGTTTAAATGGATCGCGACTCCAACCACCTCCCGGAGGCACAGTGTCTATGTGACCATTAAGTAGCAATACTCTTCCAGGCTTTGATTCTCCAACTCTGCAAATTAAGTTGTATCTATCACATTCAACATGTTGCAATTGCGACTTGAATCCAAGACTTCTCAGAATATCAGCTAAAACCTTAACTCCCTCACCTTCATTTCCAACTATACTGGGCGCACTAATCAGCATTTTTAGATGATTGATAACTTCCCCATACACAACCTACATTAAATCGGGAACCTTAGTTAAGCATTTTGAATTAAAGTGAAATTAAGGATATGGAAAGCTCTAAATCTACATTTCATGAAAACAAATTCAAATCCATAGACTTAAAACCTTCACAATTTTTATACTCATAGATTCGGCTTAATTGTTAGGTGGGTTACTTGACCCTCATATTGAGCTCTGAAGTTGAGAGTGAAATTTTAAGGAATCTATCAGTTAGAGAAGCCTATAAGCACATGGAGTTCCTAGTAAATGAGGTTGGCGAAAGGCTTGCGGGAACAAGGCAAATAGTGAAGGCTGCAGAGTACATTACAAGTACACTTAGAAAATACGGGTTAAACGCTTGGATCGACAAATTCTATATTTATCACAGCTATCCAGGGCAAGCTGAGCTCAAGATAATTGAGCCTGAAACAAGAACAATTGAAGCCAAGCCGTGCTGCCACATATCATCAACCCTACCTGAGGGAATTAGTGGAGAGCTAATTTACGTGGGAGCAGGATCATATGAAGACTATAAGGGAAGGGATGTGAGAGATAAAATTGTTTTAGCTGAAATGACTTGGGACCCACCTAGACCTGAGAAAGCAAGGATTGCATGGGAGCTCGGAGCCAAGGCACTCATAATAATGAACTGGGGTACAATAGACAATCCTGTTATACAAATGGGAGCAGTAAAGTCAGTTTGGGGTAATCCTACACCAGAAAATTGGAATAAAATGCCTCAAATACCAGTGATAAGCATTACTAGGGCGGCAGGCGAATATCTTAAAAACCTAGTTGAAAAGTATGGGAAAGTGATTGTTTGGCTTAGAGCTGAAGCTACTCGCCTATGGGTTAAAGCAAATCAGCCAACTGCCAGAATTACTGGGCAAACTGAGGAATTCGTTTTGGTTGGAGGACATTTGGAAGCTTGGGGTAGAACTGCAATATGTAATTCATCTGGAAATTCCCTCATGATGGAGCTGGCCAGAGTATTCAAGAAGTTTAAGGATAAGTTGAGGAGGAGCGTAGTATTTGCCTTCTGGGATGGACATGAAATTGCAGAGGCAGCTGGATCAGCATGGTATGTTGATAATCATTGGAGCGATTTAAATTGGAATTGCATAGCGTATGTGAACATCGATAGCCCCGCAATAATAGGCACTTCAATTCCAACAGTCAGATGCGTTCCGGAAGTCAGAGATTTCCTCCTCGGGCTAATTAAGGAGTTCTGGGGAGTTGAGGGTAAATGGAAAATGGCGTATATGGGGGGAGATGCATCATTCTTTGGTGTGGGAGTACCTTACATTTCATTTAGAACTGAATATACTCTAGAGAAGCTTAGGGAGCTAAATTACGCATCATTAAGCCCCTGGCTTCACAGTGAAGCAGATACAATAGATAAGATTGATAAAGACCTATTTGCAAAGCACTTAAAGTTCTATGCAATACTGCTATTTAGACTATGCAATTCGCTAATAGTACCCTACGACTTAGTTGCAGTTGCAGATGAACTCATAAATCATCTAAATGAACTAAAAAGGCTGGCAGAAAATTTGCCAGTGAACTTGGAGCAGCTCATTGAGGAGGCAAAGAGCTTCAAGGAAGTAGCCATCAAATTAAATGCGTGTAAAATGAGGGTGGAGGAAGCATATGTAAAGGCATCTGACAAGAGCATTGTAGGTGAAGCGGCAAGAATGATTAACAAGGCACTTATTAGAATAGTTCATGAACTATCACACATCATGAGAACTGAAGCAGGAAGATACGGCTATGACCCATACGGATACTATTTAACTGGAAAACCCATTCCGCGAGTTTACATACCAATAATTAAAATGAATGAACTCGATCCAAACTCAACAGAGTACAGGCTCTGGGAAACGAAGCTGAGAAGAGAGCTCAATAGAGTTTTAGATGCAATTGAGAACTCAATAGACTATGGCACTATGACTCTCCAAATAGTTGGAAAGTGCCTAGTATAGAAGAGAATATACTTTAATAGCAAGCCATGCTTCATTCAATTTAAATGAGTATTAGCGCTAATCACTTGATATTGTGGATCGGCCCGGATTCATGTCGAGGACTTTAAATACGAAGCTCAATATATCTGCTTCCTCACGTATCTTTACCTCTGGCACTGCACCGGAATGACCACTTGAAGTTTCAACTCGAAGTAGTACTGGTGCATTGACCTCCTTTAGCTTGGCAGTAAACTTTAGAGCATGAGCCGGATGCACCCTATCATCGTGGAGGCCAGTATATATGAAGACTGGAGGGTACTTTACATTTCTGACATTATGATATGGGGAGTACTTGAGTAAGAACACTCTATCTTTTGGATCGTCAGGATCACCATACTCCGGAACCCAGGCCCTACCAATATATAGCTTGTGGAACTTCATCATGTCAATGACAGGGTAGCCTATTACTGCACCATCAAGTAGATCCGGCCTCTGGGTTAATACTGCCGCCACTAATAGGCCGCCATTACTTCTACCAATGGCGACAACTTTAGCACCTTTATTCTTAAAGTATTCTATGCATGCAATGAAGTCATCAAATACATTCTGCTTATTCTCCCTCATACCCATTCTATGCCACTTCTCACCGAACTCACTTCCACCCCGAATATTAGCTACAACATATGTCCCACCAACGTTAACAAATGGTAGCACGTATGGAGCAGATCTAGGCGTTAATGGTATGCTGAAACCACCATAACCATAAATTAGAACTTTATCCCCCACAGAATTCCTCTTCCTAAAAATAAACATGTGAATGCTTGTTCCATCCCTAGACTTCACCCACTCTTCATCAATGACATATGAACCATTAACTTCACATGAATCAATAATTCTTAAATCATTACTGCTCAAGCTATATGCTCGATATGGTATTGAAAACGACTCATACTTGAATAGTACTTCACTTCCAATAGAGTTAAGTGAACTCACTGTTCCAGGAACATTAAAAGCGACTTCATCAATTACCTTGCCACTCAATTCGATTAGCTTTATTTTTGAAGAAGCATTTACCAAGTAGTTGGCTACAATGATTTCTTTAAGTGTTGTTGCATCAATTACTGGATAGCCTATATCATCTAAAATCAAGTCTATTTTGCCACTTCCATTTACTGAAATAATTTTACCGCAGCTCTCACCCTCATATGAAATTAGCAGATAGCGATCATTAAGGTAGTCTATTGGCTTAACGATGAAGTCTCCATCACCATAAACCTTAGTCCACCTATCAGGCTCACTCAATGGGCCACCATAAATAGTGCTTCTAGTCCAACCATAGCTCACAGTTAATAGGGCTTGCGAACCATTAACTGAAGATTGAAGATTTATGAAGTATGAAGTACCAATACCCTCGCCAAAAACCATTTCATCTCTTCCATCCTCCCTTAAGAAAACCCTTGATGTTGGCGGTGAAACTCCATCAGGAGTCTTCTCCTTCCTATAAAACTTGACATAGTAGTACTTTTCATCATTAATCCAAGTCAAATCGTGAATTACACCCCTAATTTCATCGATAATCTCCTTCTCCTCGACATCCATTACTGCGGTTACTCCCTCATCTAAACCAGCAATTGAATATGAGAAAGCAAGCAACTTGCCGCTTTTAGGTGCATATATCCATTTTATAATGACTTGATCACCCAGCTCCTTAGAAGCAATTAAGTCAATTACTTTACCACTCCTCTCAATAAGCTTCACCTTAAATTGCTTTGCATCTCTAATTAAGAAGAAATATCCTCTCTCAGTAACTAATGCACTTATTAGATATGGTAGGGAGTAATACTTTATGAGCTCATTCTTGAGCTTTACTGAAAAATCGCTGAGAGCTTTACTAGTCTTCTTATTTTCATCGTCAATAAACTTTTGAACTCTTTCATCACTTAAATTTTCCATCCACTCATACGGATCGATGAGCTCCGCCATACTATAAATAGTTTGTATGAACTTTTATTAAGCTTAGCTATAAACTTGTCATGTTTAAGATTTAAGCGCAGTAACTATTGATAATTTGAGATAAATAATTCATTTATCCAGTTCCTTTAACTGGTGAAATTGCCTGAACATCGCGGCTTGCATAAGCACATGGTTTTGATGATATGGATTATTTCCGCCAAAATTAGGCTTTCATTGGCAGTGTTGATCCCGATATGGCATAATGCATAAATGCCATTTCAGCAATGTCCCTTGGTAATTTTGATATGAGAATTACTTCATTCCCTGTTGCTACTCTAACTATTCCATAAGCTTTATGGCCTCCAAGTACCCATTCGCATTTATTCTTTCAATTGCATTTTGTACATTAATTATTTTTGGTAAACTCTTTGGCTCATCTATTCCGATGAAGACCCTCTACTCGCTTCCATAGACCATATGTCTTTGTCCATATTTAACGTTCAATTTTATGGTACTCATACTTTAGGTTATCCTTATTGAACACTTAATTTTTCCTCGTAAATCTAATTATATAGCTAAAACTCTTTTAGCAAATCAGAGCACTCACTACTGTTTTTACGGTGAAATTGGCTAAGCTGAAGTTAATAGTTAACTGAGTGCATAGTAAAGGAAAAGTTAGCGGAAGCAGTTGAATTCTGGAATTTAATGCTTATCTTCCTTCAATAAACTTGACCATGTTTTTCATGAACACTTCATTATCGCTTATAGTTATGAAGGGATCTAGCATAAACGTTAAATCAGCTATTGCAATTACATTTCCATTAATAACCAGTGGAGCATACTCTCCAGCTCTATCAGTTAAAATTGATTTAGTAGAAGCATTGGTTATTGCCAGCTTAACATCGCCACCATAAATGTGTGAAGCTGTAAATAATGTTAGCTTTCTAACACCTTTAGTGAGGATGTGATCTGCAAATTTCCTCACAATAATGTTTCTGTAAACTCCATAATTGCAGTTTAAATCATATAAGTAGCCATCTGAAAAGTGCATTCCAAAGGCATTGGCTAAGCTATTAATGTATCTTGACGAAGTTATTGATGGATCGTAAATTAATATTAGTTTGCATCCCTTATCAACAAGCCTTTTAATGAAATTGACTTCAGCTGAAGAATATTCTGCTCTTGGGGATATGATTATCAATGCGTGGGGGACAACATTCGATGGTAAATTCTCAATTTGAGTTAAATCAAATAGAACTACTTTGAATCCATGCTCAATTAATTCGCCGAAAAATCGGCTGAGCAATTCGTAGGTAAAGAAGTTTCCATGTGAGATGTCTATTAGAACGCTATTACTGTTGATTGGCGAAGTAGTAGTCTCCTCATGAAAGGTAGTGTTAAACTTAAAGTTGAAGGCGGTGAGAGGCTCAATTAAGCTGTAGGACTTAATGTAGAATGGTGATAAGTAATAAAGGCTTAGCGGTTCTGGATGGAGTGAACTTATTAGCTCCAATGATAAAAGCTCGCCTCTATGCCAAAGCTCTTGTCCAAGAGTTCTATTAGCGCTACTTCGACTTAATAGATCGTTCAAATCAATTAGTACATACTCTTCAACCCCTGTTTTTCGGGAGATTTCAGCTATAGCAGTTGCATATGAACCAAGCTCATCGATTAAGCCATACTCTATGGCTTCACTACTCAAGTATAGCTTTCCGAGAATGAGTTCCTCAATTGAAATTCTCAATTTATCACCCCTACTAGCATTCACTGCACTCAAGAAGTTCCGTAAAGCCTCCCTAACAGTAAATGGCGTCTCCTTAAGTGAGAGCCCAGTATACTTGTATGGCCCAGTCTCAATGACTGCTTCAGATGGAATTGCAATGTAAGGTTGCCTCAAAATCACACCTATATTGCCAACAAAGGATGTTGGAACAGCAACTATTTCATTGGTAGCCAAGGCAACATAATAGCCTCCAGACGCTGCAATACCCTCAACAACTGCTATGGTCGGTTTAATTTCACTCAACTCTCTAATTGAGTGGTATAGGTCTTCAACTATGGTTGCATATCCACCTGGAGAATCAATTCTCACAATAACACCGACAATACTATCATTTTGAATAGCATAATTGATGCACTTTAAATACAAATCCCTATCAGTATCGGTAAGTAGGTAGCCGTAAATCCTTATGACACCAATAATCGGCTTAGCAGCAGCTTTAGCTGGACCATAGACTTCATGATAAACAAGTATACCAACCCCCACACCCACAATTAATGCAATTAAGCAGAAAATAGAAAGCCAAACATTCCTACTACTCAACTTCAACAATTAATCCTCCCAGAATAGTAGGGGGATGGTGAAATTAATACTTTACACTTAGCTAGTAAAACTCGAAATAAAAATTACCCCCGAGCCAGTCTAAGCCTAGGTCAGTATGAGTATTCGCGGCACCGCACCGGCGTCCTTGCAGCCACCTTGCGGCGGCCGCTTGGACACCGGATTGGCATCGCGGATACTCATACTGGCCTAAGCCAGCTCCCAGCCCGGGGGCAATTCAATATAGAAGAGCATTTGGCTATTTAAAGTTAGCTATCTAAGTTTAACATAAGATTGAGTCTAGAAATTTAGATTCGAGTATTTAAGATAATGGTTTTAAATTAAATGCTTTAAGCATTATTTGAATGGTGGATTAAATGAGAAACATCAATAAGTTTGCCGAGGATATCAATGAAGTCTTCATAAAGCTATCTAAAAATGCATCGGATGAAGTTACCAAGATACTTCATAAATTGAAAGAGAAGTTAATTGACTTACACGTGAAGGGGCTTGTTAAAATAAATCACTCTGTAATGGAGTTAATAGTAGCTAAACAGCTCATACTTAAGGGGTATAGCATTGATGTTGAGTATAAGTTGACGGAAAACTTGACGTGCGATGTACTTGGAGTTAAGGGTGATGGAAAAATGATAGTTGAAATAGAGACAGGCTATACACCTCCGGAGCACGCTCTAGATCCACAAACATACATTAAAGCTAGAATTGCAAGTAAAATTGCAAGGTACAGTGGCTATGCAAATAAATTCGCATTGGCATTTCCACCATACTTCTTTCCCGAAATACCTGCAATATACTTGAAGCCACCAAGATTTAGAAGCAGAGAAGAAGTAATGGATGTAAAAAAGCTTTGCGATCTATACTATAAGAAACCTCCAGTAAGCATAAATGAAATTCTCAATGCTAGATTACATACAATATTCATCATAGATGTTGACTCGGCAGAAGTAGTCGAAGTAGATCCTGAAGCATATAATGAAGTTTACACTACATATTCAAGAAGCATACTTAGAAAATAGGTGAGAATATTAATGACAAGCGAGGCAGCAGAAATTCTATCTCAAATACTTGAAGTAGCAATTGAAGAAGCCAACTTGATAATTAAAGTTTTAACCTCAAGAAAACTCTCATTCAAAGAAATTGCCAAAATCGCTGGCAGCATTGATAAAGCATCCGAACTCATACTCACACTATATTGGTGGAGAATGCTAATTCCAAAGGCAAGTAGCACTTTGTCATGGACAACTTGTAGCCCGAAACTAAGCTTAGATGAAGAATATGAAGTACCACCATGCATAAGCTATGCAATAGCCGAATTAGTGAAAAAACATTATTGGAGCTACAAAGTAGCCATAGAAAGATACTTAGATTCAATAGGTGAAGTACATAAGGAAACCATAATCGACAGTATCGATGAAATACTAAGCACAACAATATACAAGTTTTATGTTAAAGCAAGCACAATAAGCCATGCACTAACCAATAGGGGACTAAATGAAAAAGATGTAAATAGAGTAATAGCTGAGTTAAAGGGTGGAGGGGTAATTAGTCCATCAATTCAATTAGCAATATTGCTGAAAATTCAAGAACCAATTTATGAATTAAATAAGGCATTATTTATTAAAAAGCTCAAGAACAATTAAGCTATTAGAAGAAACATTTCAATTCAATATTATGCATAAATAATGAATCATGTAAATCTAACCTAGATAAATCCTCATCCACCTTATTATGTAAAAAAGAAATTTTAATGTCACTTACATGAGCTTGCGTAGAGCACTTCTCCCGTGGTTGCTTGAACGTATATTTTTACCCACTTATTTGCTAAAAAGTCCTCCGTGAAGGTGAATTTTACTATCCAGCAAAGCCATAGTCCCTTGGGTGCACCATGTTCTATTTGAATACTTCTAAATCTTACATACTTTAATTTCACTTCGACCTTTGCTGTCTGTAATGCCTTAATCATTAGATGCGCAAATGGATATCCCCTTTCGATTAAAGCTTCTTGCTTTTTTATAATAAAATCTTTAGCTATGCTTATTGCTTGATCTCTTGAAATCCTCACTTCACTATTCATGGGCTTATCTCCATGATAAATTTTACAGTAACCAACGACTTCTCCAGTATTTGCATGTAAATGTACTCTTATTAATTCGCCTTCAACCGAAATGCCATTTATTATTCTGCTCCATTCAAATAAGTATTCATAGTAAAATTCTTGAGTACATCCTCTCACTTTCACCATCGTGCAATTACTTAAAATAAAATCTGGGGGAATACTTGATACCTTTAATATAAATTCCTTAGCCTTCTCTAATGCTTTATTTTGACTAATTTTGATATCGCTTCCTGCTAGCAAAATGCATCTCTTATGGTTATTACTATAGAATAAAATTTCATGGGAAATTGCATCGATTTTTACATCGATTCCATGATTATGTATGGGGGTTTTCCAATGAATCCATATAACTTTTCTTTCCCAAAGTGGGTCGTAGTACTCTCTAATGAAGATAAAATGCGCTTCTCCAGATATATTTAATAACCTTTCAATTTTCTTCACCAATTCTGGCTTCTCTGGAGTTAATGTTTTGACTCCTATGGTTATTATGGATATTGATAAGCAAATAACAATTAAGGTGACTAACACCTTACAACTCTTCTTAGACACGATCATTTTAATCCGCACCTCCCAAAGATCCTTGCTTTAGATATACATCAATTGCAGCTCCATAGAAATCCCAGCTATAATTCCCGGTTAGATTTGCTACATATATTAGTGCATCATAAACAGAGCACCCAGTATAATCTATGTACTCTAAGAAATACCTTCTAAATTCAGTTGCACTCTCCCAGGATACAGGTGTACGCCAACCTACATAACATCCCTCACTTGGGCTAACTATGAAAGCTGAAGCCATATCAATTTCAGCTATAGACTCACAAGCATCAATAAATACGAAGAAATAGCTATTGGAAACGGAAACTCTTTCATCGATTTCATAGGAGTATACATAACCATCCCAAGCTAGGAAAACAGTATATCCATTAACTATTCCACCATGACCACTAAAGTAGAACACACGCTTGAATTCAATTCGATCAAGAATTGCACTCCTCGTTGCTTCACTACTAGTAAATGGGTCATCAGCTTCTAATGGATATCCCCAATATGCCAAGTAATTATGAGTTTCTTGAGCATCATTAGAAGCCCATGCATCATAACCAGTTATGGGGTCACAACCAGCACACATAGCAGGATAATCAGACGGTGCACTAAAAATTATTGAAAAACCGCAACACAACATACATATGGTACATACTAATAGAAGTGCTAGCACGTGTGGTGACTTTAACTTATTTTTCTTTCTTAAATAATTACATCTCAGCGGCATCATCCAAAATATACAAATACTTTTTTTATAAATTTTTTGTTAAAAAGCATTGATATAAAACTAATTCTAATGCGATAATTGTATAGAAAAATGAATAAAATAAAACAGATTTTACAATAATTTAGCACTATAACCAACAATTATTTTAATATTTTAATTGGTCCAATGAAGCGCCGCATAATAATAATTTAAATTACAAAAATGTATTAACTTAAGTTCCATACAGTATTTCGAGTACATTGGCATTTAGTTCAAATTTAATATTCAACATAGATAACTATGATTAATGATGATTTTGGCATTAGTCGTAATCCATTCAAGTAAAATTATATACCTAATTTACCTAGTATTGCTAGGTGAAATAGTTGATTCTAGTGATTAAAAAGATTGATGAAGATAAGCTTAGAGAGTTTAAAGCTGAAGCCGTTAGAAGGGGGCTAACATATTCAAAGGCAATTGAGGAGGCAATAGATTTGTGGTTAAGTCAAAGGAGCAATATTAGAACAGAATCGCAAATGAATAATTTAACATATAGAAAGTTGAAAGATAAGTTGATTAAGAAGTATTTTGGTAAGTATGTAGTAATAGCAAATGGAGAGTTAATAGGTGTTTACAATAATATTGATGAGGTATCAAATAAACTTAAAACATTAAATGTTAAGCATGCAATTGTAGCTAAGATAGGTGAAGAACCAATTAAAGGTGAATTAACATGGCTGGGAGGATCTATGAGGCTAAGAACTGCATAAAATATGGAAAAAGCATATTATCGGACATACCGTTATTGGAATTGAATTTATATAATTTGAAGGGAGAAAAGTTTCCAGGAAAACTATTGATACCAATTGATACTGGGTTTGAAGGATCAATTATGCTTTCAAATGAAGATTATGAATTCTTTCAAATAGCAGAATTACCGGAAGAATACTGGAGAACATATAGAACATTAGCTGGAACAGTCATAATGAGAGTATCTTATGCAATAGTAGAGGTAAATAACATTAAATTTCAAACATATGTAGAAACACCAAGATTTGGAGTAGGAACAAGATTGATCGGAAGAGAGGTATTGAATAAGTTAACCATAATTCTCGACGGCAAAAATAAGTTAGTATGCCTAGCAGATTAACACTCAAATTATTAATTAAACAGAATTTTAATTTATATTTTGCAATAATTCTCCAGGTAATCCCCCAAATATAAGAAGTGATTTTAATACATTGACGCTTGTAGTTAGTGAAGCCTGAGTTACGTGTTAAATGAAATTAATTTTCCATTAATCTTTACGCTCAATTAATAAGTTTGGAGAGCTATTGTAGTTCGCTATGGGGAAATATGTATTTGGCCCGGTGCCATCTAGGAGGCTTGGAGCATCACTTGGAGTAAACAATATACCTCTTAAGTACTGCACCTACTCATGCATTTACTGCCAGGCAGGTTATACGGTAAATAAAATTGCATGTAGGAGGAAGTTTTATGATCCAATTGAAGTTGCCAGAGAAGTTCTCCAGTTCCTAGAGAAGCTGAATTTTGAAGTGGATTATGTGACGTTCGTACCTAACGGTGAGCCGACACTTGATGTGAACTTAGGTAGGATAATAGAGCTTATCAAAAGCGAAGTTAGTGTTCCAATTGCAGTTCTAACAAATGCATCTCTAATATTCATGGAAGCTGTTAGAGAGGATCTTCAACTAGCTGACTTAGTATCAGTAAAAGTTGACTCGGTTATTGAGGATGTTTGGATGAAAATTAATAGGCCTCATCAAGACCTACGGTTGAGCGAAATTTTAAGTGGAATACTTGAGTTCTCAAGGAGCTTTAATGGAAAATTAATTACTGAGACAATGCTGGTTAAGGGAGTGAATGATCATGAGCATGTACTAACTGAAAATGCCAAATTCATAAGTAGAATTAGGGGTTTAGAGAAGGCATACATTTCAGTTCCAGTTAGACCTCCAACTGAGAAGTGGGTTGAAATTCCAAGTGAGGAAGCCATAGTCAAAGCATTTAGCATATACTCGAAGTTTATGGGTGAAAATAAAGTTGAATTGCTAACTGGAATTGAAAGCGGAGAGTTTAGGGTTTCAGAGGACCCGGTGAATTACATTTTGAGTTTAACTAGAGTTCACCCGTTAAAGCTTGATTATGCAATTAAGATTTTGGGCGGAGGTAGTGAAGCTGAAGTAGCAATTGAGGAGCTAGTTGATAAGGGGAAAATAGTTTTGGTTGAGTACTCTGGATGCAAGTTCATCTTAAGGAAAATTCAAAGGTCAACTTGACTCTTCAACTCTACTAATTACTTCATCAACAATCTTCATTACGGCTTTAGTTACATCTGAATCCTTATACTTTAAAATGTATACTTCACCCCTATCATTACAGTCGCTTAATCTTGGGTCAATTGGTATTGAGCCTAGGTATGGAATATTCATTTCGAGTGCAATTTTCAAACCTGCACCGCCACCAAATAACTGATAGGTAGTACCGCATTTTGGACATGTAAATCCACTCATGTTCTCAATAATACCGATAACTGGAACCTTCAATTTCTCGCAAAATCTGATAGCCTTCTTTACAACTAGCCTCGAGAGATCTGATGGAATTGTTACCACTATTGCTCCGGTTAAATTCTTAATGTACTGAGCTACGCTTAGGGGCTCATCACCCGTTCCCGGAGGCAAGTCGATATAGAGGTAGTCTAATTCACCCCACAAAACCTTAGCTAAAAATTCTCCAATCAATCTACCTTTCAATGGACCCCTCCATATGACAGGTGAATCCTCAGCTGGAAGTATAAATTGGGTTGAAACAACCTTTACATTTAATGGACCCTTAACTGGGACGATGCCCATTGGGCTAACGAGAAGCTGGGAGCTTTGTAAACCAAGTATTTTTGGTATTGAGGGACCATGAATATCTGCATCTAAAATTCCAACCCTTCTACCTTTAAGTGCAGTACCTAGAGCAAGTAGAGCTGTAATTGAACTCTTACCAACACCACCCTTACCGCTTACAATCATAATCTTATGCTTAACTCTGCTCATTCGCTCCTCAATCATTCCGAGCAAATCTTTACGAGAACTACTCAATTAGCTCGCCTCCATTAAATTCAATAGCTGAGAAAAACATGGAAGCATTAAAACTGAAAGGCAGGACAGCGTCGAGTAACTCCCTCCATCGAATAGTGAAGATTTGAATTTAAATTTTTGTGCAATAGCTGAAAATGATTAGCTGGAATAGCAATCCCTGATTACATAGCCGACATGAAGCTTTAAAGTACTGTTTAAATTTTAGCTCTCTGAATAACTACCGGGCTAAATGAACTGGTGGAAGTGGAGGTACCTCCTTGAACAGGCATGAAATTCCAAGATCATTGAAAATTGCATCAGCATCCATTTGTGCGGCGCTCTATGCTCTGGGCTCCTATTTAACTGCTTATATTGTCTCTCCATGGGGCAGGGGTCAATTTAGACCAGCAGTTGTCATTCCACAGGTAATTGCAGTTTTATTTGGAGGATTACCTGCAGGCATCGGTGCAGCAATTGGAACATTTATTGCGGATTCGGTTAAGCATTTCCATCCCTATTTACCGAGCTTAGTTGCAGCTGTACCGAGCAACTTCATAGCATTCTATATTTATGGGAGAATCTTGCATGGAAAGTTTAGCTTAAAGAGATTCATACTCGCAACCTATCTAACATTGATCATAGGAAACCTCATATGCGCATTTCTATACGTGCCAACCATATATCTTTTAGGAGCACTTCCAGCAAATCTAACTTGGCTTGATTTAACTGAATTTGCAATGGCATTAACTGTATGGTGGTTCTCAACAATGCTCCCCTTCTCACTAATAATTACACCAATAATTTTGAAGTCATTAGCTGAAGCCTTCCCAGCAATCACCCCTCCACAGCTAAGGGAAGCACGCTTTATCGATGAAATTAGGAGTATGCCTTTCAGCTTAACGGTTCTATTATCGGGGCTAGTATTGGTGGCTATGGGGGTAGTACTAGCATACACACCTATTGGAAGCCAACTGCTGTACGGCTTCACAATTAAAATAAAGAGGGAATACGCACTGCTCACAATTCAACTAATAAACACCATTCTAATGTTCCTAGGCTCAACCATAGCTATTCTGGGAGCATTACTGAGCATTATGAGTAAAATAAAGCATTAAGATACATCAAGCTAAGCAAACCAAGGTTAATGAGCAAGCTTAAAGTTTTTTATAACCCATTAAGAATATAGTAGATTTCGGTGTTTGTTGTGGCTAATATTAGTAAAATTTTAAGTGAGGAATTTTCAATTCAAGAGCTCATCAACCTGGTCTCCGATTTGAGTAGGTTGCATAGAATTCAAGGTTGTAGTGAACTTGAAAAGGCTGGCGACTACATTAAGAAGTGTGTTGAAGAAGCGGGACCGTTTAGGGTGAACTTAAAGAAGTATAATTATGGTGTGGCTCAAGGCTCATTTGGACCAGTTGTCGGCTGGGATATTGAGGACGGCGAATTAAGGCTCATCAAACCCAGAGAAGAGCTACTGCATAGCTTCAAAAACTCCAGGACTCTAATTGCAGCCCACAGTCCCAGCGGTGAAGTTGAGGGAGAAGTAGTGCATGTGGGTGATGGTGAGGATCCTAAGAGCTATGAGAAAGTTAGTGTTGAGGGGAAAATAGTCCTTGCATATGGATACGCGTATATAGTCTACATGCAGGCTTTAAGGAAAGGTGCTAGCGGAGTCTTAGTCTATAGGAGAAGCGGTATTGAAAATGGAGTTCCCTACATGGGCCTCTTCCTAACTCCAAGTGAAGCAGAAAATGCAAGGGCTCCTGCAATGACTGTTTCCAGGAGAACAGCCATGAAGCTGATTAGGATGATCGAAAGGGGAGAGAGGCCAGTTGTGAAAATGATTGTTAAAGCAAACTATAGAAGTGAAGCATGGATACCAGTAATAACCGCTGAAATAGGTGAGGGAGATAGCGAGGTACACTTATGTGCGCACTACTGCCATCCAGCGGGGACAGTCAATGATAATATTAGTGGGACAGCAGCTCTATTAGAACTAGCACTAGCCTATGCAAGATCGATTAGTAAGGGCAAACTATTAACTCCAAATAAGCACAAGATCAAATTTATATGGTTCCCAGAATATGCTGGCTCACTAGCCTACATGATAAATGAGAAGCCAAAAGTAGTATTCAGCATCAATTTAGACATGATAGGTGAAAAACAGGAGCTTACAGGTTCAACCATTAACTTCGTTAAGCCACCACCAAGACTCTATCACCCATACGAGGCAGCAGCTTACTACTGCTTGAAAAAGCAACTATCATTAAGCGAAAGCTTCTCATCACCTAGAAAAGCCCTCACCTATAGATTAGATGTGGTTCCATATGAAATGGGCAGCGACCACGACATATATCTGCAATTCAATGTTCCAGCAGTAATGATAAATCAATGGCCGGATAAGTACTACCACAGCGACTTAGATACCATCGACAAATTCGACCCACAATTAGCTAAGCTAATTACCATTGGAATTGGAGAGGCAATATACATGTCATGTACTTCTAAAAGTGAGGAAGAAGTTAAGAAAATGGCTAAGAGCTACTTCTACGAAAGCATTGGTAGAGAATTATCTGAAACTGACCCGGAGCTTCATGATATCAGGTATAAGTTCCTAGTTAAGACTATTGGAGAAGCAACTTTGGAGTATACTCACGACAATATAATAGGTAAAATAGTGAAAGCAATTGAAGTTAATAAAAGCACTGAGAAAGCTGAAAAATACATCTATAAGGGTCCACCTGGAACAGTACCTACTAGGACAATTTACAGGAAAACTGGATGGGATGGATATAGCGTCCTAAAGAAGATATTTGAGAAAAATAGGTACATGAGAACGGTTGTTTCAAGTTTAATTCCAATGTATATGAGGAAACCAAAAAGTTTAAGCGAGCTAAAGAAAATGGTTGAAGAGGATTATGGAGTGAAAGTGGAAATAGAGCCTTTAAGAGAGGCAATCGAGGTCTTAATGAAAGCGGACTTAATAGAGAAGGTTAGTTAACCACAATAACTATCATAAAGCTCCTTGACATCAAACCCAAGGGCATTGAGAAGCTTCCTAGTAGCTCCCATCTCCTCTTCTTTAGCAAAAACATAAGGAGACTTCATAACTATAAGCCTAGGCATCAACCCCCTAAATCTCAATTCATCAACAATTTCACTTAAGTCCTCAAGGCACCTAGATCCATAATCATTTGTTTCCATTGCAAGCTTATTTCCAGCAATCCTTGCCCTCAAAACACCACTACCTCTCCTAGCTATAACCAGATCACCCTTAAGCTCAACACTATACCCCAAGTCCTCCAGTATTCTTGCAAAATCAAAACTACTTATTGCATTTAAGAGCAGGTACATTGCCATAAAACACATACTGGCCTGCACCCAAATTAGGTTCACAAGAAGATATTATAAAGTTAGCTGGAAACGCCGAGATCAACTTAAAGGGAGATAGCTAGCCGTTAAGTAAATTGAGAACTTGATTTCTAAATTCCTTCTGAAAGAGATCAGCATATTAGTAATTATTTTGACATGGAATTTAATGAAAATTTCATTAACAACTTTTCATAAGCGAGATTGAGGAACCTCATAGCAAGCTTTATGAAATATCCCTTCAAGCATGGTGGAAGAGTGCAGATATTATGATGTTTAGTTTCAGTAATTGGTATTAGCTATGAATCAGTCTATATTTCATAATTCCATAATTAATTTAGGTTAACATGTAGGGATGCGAAGTATAGTTAAGTTCATTTCACTTTGTAATTCTTAATTAGCTCGAATATTCTCTCTTGCTCTGCTCTTGATAGTGTTTGCCAGTAATTTGGTCCTACAATATTTTCTACCAATTTTCTAAACGACCTCAAGTCGTAAGTTAATAATGTTTTTATGTTGAAATCCCTTATTGTTATTACTGTTATTGCATCGGTATAGCTGAAACCCTTTCTATCAATATTTTGCTTAAACATTTCTAGCGACTTCCTCTCAATTTCTTCATCAATATGTAATACTTCCAGAACTCCACTCTCTATTAATGCCTCTACGAAAGCTTTTGCTGTTTCTGGTGATATGCGATATTTGAGTATTGTTAATGTTTCATCGAGTATGTGATTTGTGATATATGGTTTACCCCATTTACCCTCCAATACATGTATCATTATTGCCAAAGAATCTAGGTGATGCTTATCCTTTAAACTGTAATACGCAAAGAATATTCCTGTATCTATGATTGCTGTCAAGCTTCTTCACCATATAAGTATTTGTCTAATTCTTCAGCATTTGTCTCCCCTATATCCCTTGCATACTTTAGTGTTTTGAGCATAATAGTCGGATCTACACTGCACTTGCTAAGCTCTCTTTCTGCAGCATCCAGTGCATATCTGAGTGCATCAACTATTCTCTTTGCCTTTATGAGCTTAGCTATTCTCATTAACCTCTCCTTATCTTCAATTGAAATTCTAATAGTAGTATATTTCAAGTACTCCACCACGTTCATAACTCTTCAGTCGACATATAAACTTTACTACATGTATAATGTCTACATACAATCATAGCTCGACTTCACCATGAAATTATCTTGGAGAACCATATGTAGCTCAATATCAATTTCATATATTCCAAGCTTCTTTAAACCATAATCCCATAAATTAAATCCTAAAGTACTCGCAAATCCGCATGCTCATGCATTAATTAACAGATATATGACCATGAAGCACCTTAATGTATGGCTCAACGAGGTAAGCAATGGAGTATGTATTACTTCAATCCCTAATTATTGAGCAAAGTAGCTCTTTGAAGTATGAAAAGGATAGATACATGGAATGAAATACAAGTACAAGTAATATTGCAAGTACGCTACTTGGAAATGAAAATACTAGGGCCGCGTAAATTAATTGGGCTCTCTTAACTTCATCAGCCAAAATAGGATTGATAGTATATAGCTCCTGCATATCCTGTCTATCAGCTAAATAATACTCATGATAGCAGAACTTCGCGATTGAAAACATGACTGCTGAAAACAGAACTATCGATATAGTGAAGGCAAAAATTATTCCCTTAAAACTCCTGTATAGCTCACTTCTCCACGGAGCCTTGCCCGTGGAACCCCATGAAATGATAGTTAAGCTAATTAGCGTCATGAAGCTGCCAATTAAAATGACGAGTGGTAGAAGCCAAGCTCTAGGCTTCTGAAATACATGTGTAATATAAAGTATGGTCTTCCAAAACAGGTAAGCCTCACAGAATAGACAAAGCACGGTAACCAGCGAACCAATCACTATAAGACTTGCCCGCCGAGCCTTAATCTTTGAATCCAATCGATATCCCACTCTATTCAGCAGTAAAGTTAGTTGAGGAGAAATAATTAATGCAAGAATCATTAAAGAGATTTGAAAGCGAAATTCATTCTCCAACCAATATAGTATTGATATGCCTGGATATGTACCAGTACATGGAATAGATGCTATGATGAAGTAAGCCCACAATTCAACAGATAAAATAGTTGCAATAATAAGCATTACTTCAAATTCTATTCTTTTCAACTTCACAAGCATATGCTCTTTCGAAAAACTATTAAGCTTTATGACTTAGATGCACCTTCAATTCATCATCTAATTTCAGCTATTTAATATTCGAGTAGCTAGCTTACTTCACCCAATAAAACTCTCCATGGAACCTCAGCTATCTCCCTAATGATTGGTTTTTCATCCATTCTCTTATAAGCTACTTTTTTAAGCACCCTAATCCTATCTACATTCTTCTTGGGATATGGATCATTTCTAATGTATGGGAGAGCTATAAATCTGACATAGGACTCATTTATCGGGCATATGTAGTTGCATATTCTACATGAGATGCATTTTTCTATTAAGACTTTAGCTTTCCCATCGACAATTTCTATAGCTCCACAATTACACCAGTAAGTGCAGTTTTGGCATCCAGTGCATAGCCTAAATCTATAGTATGAAGCCAGAAACTTCTCGAGCAAATCAAGCCCTCCACATGCAATTATAGAATTGCTTGAGAGGTATATCTTTAAATCACCCGACTTTAGATCGATACCCCATGTCTTTAGAAAACCAATTAATCCATGTAAACTATCAATCGGCTCCTCAACTTCAATTTCCAATTCAAAATCATCCTGATTACAGCTTCTAATTTTTAATTGATAATTAAGGTATGCCTCATACTTCGATCGCCAATTTAATCGCCTAATTTTTAAATGGGAGGTTAGGTTCTCCTCATATGATGATGGCCTCAAAAATCTCCATAAGCCATATTCAATCCATTCCCTAGGCAAATTCCTCTCTATACGCCACATTTCAAGCTCACTAATCCACTTACTCCATAACTCCGGATACTCTTTTTCTACATACTCGAACTCACTTAAACTGCAATTTGGACATATGAAGCAACCTATCCTCTCATAGCATTCATCGTATAATGGGCAGTAATCAATTTTATTAGCTAAGATATATAGCCACTCAACAAGCTGATTCCATGCTCTAATAGGACTCACACACAGCACATTGGGTATCCATGAACTCGTCCAAATATCGGATTTATGTAGGCGAGTTAATGATTCATACATCCTCCGACCATCAATACTTATCACTCGCCTCCTAAACTCGTCTCTAATGAGCTTCGAAGTTGGAATTAGCTTAAGAAGATAGGTGCACCATCTATACTCAACCGAAGGAGGGCCAAGCCTCCTCATTAAATCATAAAAGTTGCATGAAGGCTTTGACTCCAATAATTCCACTCCACATCTATCAATGAATTTAAATACAAAATCTCTCACCAGTGGTATTTCGAGACCAGTATTATTGTATATAACCTTTGGCTCTAAGCCAGCCTTCAAGCATAAGTATAGCGTTACAGTACTATCCTTACCACCAGAAAACATAGTCACTACTTCAGCATCAAATCTACTCGAAACCTTATCTATCAATTTAAGCGATTTTGCTTCAAACCTCATTAGTGAGTGCTCATTTGCCCTAATGAAATCATTAATGTTTGACTTAGCATCTGAAATTGGTTGCTGAGCTGATCTAAAGATCTCCCTAACCTTAACATACTTTTCCCTAACATATCCTACTCCAAGCAATCTTCCACTACTATTAGTAACAATTACCTGGGAGTTTATCGGGAGATCAACTCTTCTAAAAACCACACTTCCCTTAAACTCTTCATGATCAACTTTAATGCGGGGAAGCAGCTCGTTTTCAAGTGCCCTCAATGCCCCATAATAACTAAAACGAAATCTCCATTCCCTAATTAATGGATCATAGTACACCTTACCTATCCTTACTCCATCCTGATATACTTCCCTCATGACATCAATGTACCTAATTCTATTTACGAGCACAGGATTACCACTAAAAATTTTATTATAACATTCCTCACCAACCTCAAATTTAATTCCAAGCCTAATCTCTCGATAATCATGTTCAAGTGCTGGCCTAATATCTCCTGGAAATGAAATTCTAATTTTAATGCCCATTCCACCACACTTAGAACACTCCCTACCTATCAATGGCACATTGCAGTTTCTGCACCAATACATCTCTGCTTTCAAGTTCATTTGGAAACACCCTGTCCCGAAATAAGCCTTAATACCTCCTCCTCAATCTCTCTTGGAAGCGAGCAGCAGAGAGGTATGTAGTTGGCTTTAAATGAGGAGGGTAAAACAATTCTATCAACCAATCCCATCTCCATCAAAGATAATTCAAGCTCCTCACTATAGCTCCCCCTAGGCCGCATACAGCCTAATGCCAACTCTGCTCTTGAGAGAACCTTCCTAGCATGATCAAATACCTTCACCACCTCCATTGGACTTGGGGGACTAATGTTCTCGAAAGGCGTACCCTTAACATTTAAAATCACTAATAGCACAAGCACATATGGATCATAATCCCTAAGTAGTGATACTAATTCAAATTCACTGGCAAGTTCACCATAATTTGCTCCAATCAGTATATGTGGAGCAGTATATGGAGGACCATACTTCTGCAAGTTATCAAGCGTATTCTCAATATCCACCCAGTCAATCTTCAAATTCATGACTTCACCCGATACCTTTGGATCTGGAAGACAGAGATCTACAATATCAACTCCAGCCCTCCTCAGCTCCTCTGCATACTTGCGGTCAACCATGCCAGCATGAACACTTACAATTAAACCTAAATCTCTCTTCAAATCCCTTATAGTCGATAAGTATGCCTTAATTGGCAATTTACCACTCCTAGTAAAACCCCCACTAATGAGGCAGCCAACTATACCATACCTCTCCTTCAATTTCCTACATAAAGCATATAATTGACTTGGCGAGTAAACATGCATCATTTCATTGAGCACTCTACCTCGACAATACTTGCAATTTAAAGCGCACCAATTACCAGTTATAGATATTGATGGAAATTTTGGTAGAGGCCTATAAGCCCTAACCATGAGCTACACCATAAAGTTCCATTCATCACGTGAATACTTATCTCTCACCAGCTTTTCAGCTAACTCAAGCTCCTCCCTAGTTAATTCAGCTTCCTCGAACTCAACGTTAAGTGCACGTTTAAATCCCTTAATTAATGCCCGTAAAGCTTCATCCCTCCCCACAGGTCTACCCAATGCTTTTGATGCAGTTGTAACCCTCTCTTCAAGACTCCTTGCACCCTTATCCTTAAGTTTTTCAGGGACAATTTTAAGTGCGACAGCTAGTGTTCCAATATCAGTATTATACATAAATGTTCCATGTTGAAGAACAACTCTCCTCCTTCTAGTTTGAGCCGAACCAGAAACTTTCTTCCCATTAACAACTACATCATTTATCGGCTTGAACTCAGCCTTTAAACCCAATTCCTCAAGCGCATAAACTATTCCTCTACAATACAGTTCATAGCTCTTCAATATGTCTCTTGGAGCATCAGCTTCACTCACAACTATGGAATAAGTTATTTCTCCATTTTCATCATGAAATACTGCACCACCACCAGTAATCCGCCTAACAACCTCTATTTCATGCTTCCGGCAGAAATCAAGATTAACTTCTTCCTCAGCTGACTGAAAATACCCTATAGTCACTGCTGATGGCCTAAATACAAAGAACCTCAGCGTATTAGGTATTTTACCCTGAGACCTCAACATCAGCATTGCCTCATCAATAGCCATATTCCAGTAACCATCATACTCATTTAGATAGATAAGCCTCCACTTCCCCAAGTCAAACACCTCATCAATTTAAAGTTGTTTCAATCAGCTATATAGATATTAAATTGAGCCTAATTATTTCAAACGCTTTCAATAGTAGAGCCTAAGCTAATTCCTGGAGTGATAAAACTTAAAATTCATGGACATTCATAGTAGCCGTTGGGAAAAGCATGCGGGCTTTAAGTAGTAGACTTATAACATATGTTGCTCTCTTTATAGTAGTGTTTTCAATTTTAATCTATACTCATGCAGATATCCTCTTCCAAAGAAGCATTAAAATATATATGGCATACGCATCGAGCATTGAAGCCATAGACTACAGTAGCTTCCAAAACCTGTATTCGAAACTCGAAATTGGTGGTTTAGAAATTGGATTTAAGAGGGAAGGCAAGGCTGAATCCTATGGCTTTATCGAATTCAGGGCTTCAATAATGCTCAATGATGAAGCTTTAAACTCAACTCTAGTGAGAATATTTGATTCGTTATTTAAAGATGAATTAGCAGTAAATGCGAAATACCATGTGAATCCAGATGTAATAAACATTAAATTGGCAATGGCAATTATCCAGAAACCATTAGTGAAGCTAAACTTCGACGATATAAATTTTCAAGCCACCATTGACTGGATAGTAATGGTGGAGAGTAATGGAAGTAAATCGGTTATTAATGGTTACGGCACAATATGGAAGATTAATGGAATAGGAGTGACAAGAGCAGAGAACATACACTGCAAACAAGGCTACTTAGTTCACATTTTAGAAGATGCATTTGGGAATCAAGTAATTCAATTGAGAATAAAGGAAATAATTGACAAGCTAGGCAGTAAATCACATCTTAAAATAAAGCTTAAAAGCACAATCCAATACCTATACCATGCACCTAAAATAGGCTTTAAAGTCAAGGATAAAATTGAAGCGGGAATCGGGGAAATAACAATTACAAACTTAAATAACAGGACTATCACAAGCATGACATTTAAAACACCTATAATAGAGAAGGAAGTGAAAATCGCAAATCAAAATACAGAGTTAATAAAAATAGCAACACTAGTAATAGCATCAATAGCCTGTGGAGTCCTCATATCAACCATAAAATGGAAAATACCAGTGAATATGAAGTGAGTTAAAAGATTTTAGAAGATTTTCAGAAAGTGCAATAGATAAGTAGATGAGAAGCTCATAACCAGTATTCGAGGCAACCTAAATGAAGTGGGTTACTCGAAGCTTTCCACATGTCGATAGAACTGCTAGTGCATGGCTAATAAAGAAGTTTATTGATTCAAATGCCGAATTCATATTTATAAACTGGCCAGAAGAACCTTTAAAGCCCGAATATGGAACTCCATTTGACATTAAAGGTGTTGAACTAGGCCATAAGGGCAACAAATGCACTTTTGAAGTAATAGTTGAGAAGTATAATATCAAGGACCCATATGTACTGAAGGTCTCTGAAGTCGTCCATGCAGCCGATATTAAGGAGGAACTGGAAAAGAATCCCTTAGCAGCCGGAGTAAAGTCCATTTTAAGCGGATTGAGATTTACAACGAAAGATGATTATGAAACACTTGAAATTGGAATGAAAATATGGGAATCACTCTACAACTACTTTAAGCTCAAGGACTTAGAGGAAAAGCACAGTGAAGAATTGAAGAAGATGGATAGAATTGAGAGACTGAAGTTTATAAAGAAGAAGTTATTGGAGGGCTGAAAGGGGAAGCTATTGCAGTACTCAAGAGCATTCATTATTCTATCATTTGCGGGGCCCATTGCAATACTAAGCTTAACCATGTTAAAATCCCCCACACTACCATTTTTGCTAAGTATCTCAATGTTAGTGAAAGTGAAATTGGATTAATAATTTCATCTATGGGAGTTGAAAGTTAATATTCTCAAAAGACTATTCGACATTAATTCTCTCAATCACAGTATTTGCATGTAGAGTTACATTCACAACAACTTCAAATCCCCCACTAATATCGGAGCTAGTAAGTGAGCATGAGCATAGTGCCGCCATAGGCACGATGGAGACCATAAAGGATGTTGGGCAGGCATCCGGCCCAATAGTTACTGGATTAATATTATCTCAAGCAACATTTGAAGTAGCCCTCACATTAATAGTGATAGCACTGTTAACTTCATATACCCATAATATACTTCGAGTTAAAAGGCACGGGAAACCTTGAGAAGCATAGGTGAAAGCTCATCGCAAAAGGTGCCTCAACTGCTCTCTTATTAATTTAATATCCCTCTTTGCCCATTCTATTGAGGGATAGTTGTATATTGGGCCTCTGGGGCTCTCATTATAGAAAGGCCTATTGCATCCTGGACAGCCCCGAGTTATGAATGGAATGCAGCTTTCAATCACCTCTATAATGATTCGCCTATCAATATCGATTCCACTTAATATTCCATCTTCAAATTTGAAATCACTCAGGCTTGCAATTCCATTAACTATTAAATAATGCGCTAGCTGTATTGCCCTATATCTTGATGGATTTGGAGGCCTACTCTTTTCCAGCGGAGTTCCCTCCATTGGTGTAAAGGCAAATAGACTCGTATTTACCCCCTTAATCTTTAACTTGTAAATTGTCTCAAGAAAATCACGATCGGAATCACCTAGTCCATAAATTAGATGGCAAGTCACCTTACCTTCACCTAGAATCTTAACAGAAAGATCAATAATTCTCATAGTTCTATCCCATTTAAACGGCTTCTTCAACTCATTGAACAATTGTGGAGATGCAACATCTAGGCCTATGCCAATTCTATCTACTCCAAGCTCCTTTAAACCCCTAATGTCATCAGCACCTCTCGGGTGAATTGATACTGAAATAGGCAGTTCAACATTACTTTTAATTGCTTTAATGAGCTCAAATAGCTCTGAAATCATATTAGGGTAAACTATTGTCTGAATACATACTCGCTTAAACCCTTTACTTGAAGCTAGTGCATTAACCACCCTATTCAATTCATACTTAGGCCATATAATTCTCGAGAGATAGCTTGAGTTCGTAGAACTAATGCATGCCTGAGTGCAAAAACTGCATTGGGCCATGCATTTTCCAGGATAATACATCATTAAGTACGCAGTGGTCGGTTCAACTAGCATCTTCATCTTAGTTAATCCGAGCTTAGCTGCTGTTCCAATTGAAACTCTTACATATCTAATCAATTTGGCCGCCCTCAAATGCTCTCATTATTGCTTTAAGAAAGTCCCTTGGCTCAATCATTGGTGTAGTAACCTTTTCCGATTTATAGAACATTTCAATTCTATTCAAAATTTCAGATTCAATTAGTGGACAATCTTTTAGAATACTCTCCAGCTTTCTAATGGCCTCCTCAGGGTACATGAAGAAGTCTCCAGTTATCCTAATACTCTTAATTTTCCCCTCCTCAACTCTCATAGACACCCTAATTAGCTTTGCAGCTTTATATGAAGCCTTCAACTCCATGACTGCTCACATCACTAATAGGAACTCATTGTTTAAGTTTAAGATTTACTTGCTGGGTACTTGGAAATTAAGTAGAGCTTTCTCGTGTGAATATTAAGTTTATAGCTTAACTTCCTCCTACAATTTCTACATAAATACAGGTATTTAGGGATATCTTCCTCAGCTATTTTCTTCGCATTAGCGCTCAGCTCCATTAATAGCCTTTCTCGAATTCTAGCTAGTTGCTTATCGGTAGTTATTGGTGAACCACAGTTCCTGCACTTTGCTAATGGAAGCTCTATCTTAACTATTAAACTATTCTTACTTGAACTTGCCAGCTCAAATTCACTCGTCAATCTAATTGCCTCTTCAGGACATATCTCCTCACATCTACCACAGAAAATGCATTTTGTTAACTTGATTTCCAAAATCCTACTATCTTCAGTATCACTATAAGTATCCGCTCCTGAACTACACTGAACTGTACATGCCGCGCAACCAATACACTTATCCTCATCAAATTCAGGCCTCCCTCTCAGACCTTCAGGAATTTGACTATACTTTTCCTCAGGCTTTCCCGCAGGATATTTTACTGTAACTGGCTTCATTAAGGCTGATAATGCATTTCTTAAAGCCCTCAACAATTCACATCACTCCAATAAACCTATAAATAATTGATAGAATAATTGAGAGAACTGCTATTGGCCAAGCTCTAGTCAATATCCAATTAAATCCCTGATCAATTCTAAACCTCGGTGCAAGAGCATGAATTAGTGAAATTGCAAAAGTAACTATTAGGCATAGTGCAGTGAAGGTAATGAAGTTGATAACTAAATTGAGGAAGCTTACTGGTGGAAGTAGCTGGCCACCAGCCAAGAAAAGATCTATGAAAAACCCAACTAAAATTGCAGTTAAAATGTACTTCGAAGCATATAGTAAGGCCAAGTATTTGCCAGAATATTCAGTAAATGGTCCAGCCACTATTTCAACCTCGGCATCGGGAATATCAAATGGCTTCAAGTGCAGTTTTCCGAGAATCGCAATGATAAATGATAGTGCCGCTAATGGATTCGAAATGACATATGGATAGGAGGCTAACTGCGCATCGATTATGCCCTTAATTGATAGGGTGTCTGCTTGAACAGCTGAAGAAAATGCTGATAAGATGAGCAGCACCTCAATCGTAAACATTAATTCTGCTTCACGTCTAACCCCAATTTCACTCCATGGAGAACCACTTGCAACTGCACCTAATAGCCAGAATAATGTTACTCCAATTATAAAGTATATTAGGAATATTATGTTTAATTCAAATCTACCTAGAAGTGTAAAACCTCCATATGAAATAAAGTATGAAGCAATTAATGCTAATAAAAAGCTTATCCAAGGTGAAATTTTAAATAAAATTTTATTTGCGCTTTTAGGTATAATTGTCTCCTTATATGATAATTTAAGAATATCATATAATGGCTGGAGTAATCTAGAAGTT
>CAYWZQ010000003.1:0-58955 GCA_964462875.1 uncultured Nitrososphaerota archaeon
TAGGGAGTTACGGTTTAAGAGAGTTGAAATTCCTCTTGAATCAGTCACCACCACTATTGCAGGAACGGGAGGTATTAGAGATTAGTGGACTAAGCCATGCTATCCGGTCGTAGGTGACTTTGATGGTGAGGGTGGAGCATACGCTGTATTAGATGCATTAACTAGGTACGAGATTAGGAATGTAGTTGCAGTGCTAAATGTTCCACCAGTAATTGAGGGTATTAATAGTGGTGGAACGAGCTTCTCAATTGGAAGAGAAGTTTCAGTTGAACAGGGAATTTCAATGTCTATTTCAGCGAGTACAATTGTAAGTTTCGGTACAACATTTTCAATGGGTATATCCGCGTATGTGAGTGCTAAGCTTGCTGATGTAACCTTCACCTACAGTAAATCCTTCGAGCTTGGAGTTATGCAGGAATTCTCAAAGGAACTTTCAAGAGAAGCTGCGAGAACTTATGGGACAACTAGGACTACATCATTCACCATAACCGTAACTGCAACAAGTAAGCCGATAGTAGTTTACCAATCCACAATTTACAAGGTACACCACTACTCATTGAAGAGCACAGCTTCAATGATTGAAGAGAAGCCAGTCGACCCTGGAGGTCTCGGAGTTCCAAGGTGGTATGCTGAGTATAAGGGTGTTGATTGGAGTGAATTGGAGAGTAAGTGGAAGTCTATTAAGAGCGACTTATCATCAATGGTTGCACAACCACTACAAGTAGCAATTTACACAGCTTACCTAGATGAAGTGCTAAGTAATCCTGAAAGCTTCGGTTTATCAGATACAAATGAAAAGAATGTAATTCTAAATATTTTAAATCACCTATTTACTGGTGAAAATGCAATTCACTGGTACAGGCATCATCTACACTATTATAAGACTGATCCAAACATGATTATTCCTCAAAACTTCCAAGTCGAAGAACAGTACCTAGATAGGAGCTCCGGTGAACTTGAAACTAGAACTGTTAATGTTGAGATTTCCAAGATATTTATTGCAGATCCAATTCCAGTTGAAGTAGCTGATGTTGAGTGGTCTTGGGCTCAAACAACGGGTGTAACTTATGCAGAAGAATATTCTTCAACTGTTAGTTATGCTAGATCATTTGGATTCTGCTGGTCGGAGTCAACTGAGATAGGAGTGAGTGTTGGAGCTGGAGTTGAAATTCCAATTATAGATTTAGAGTTTGAAGTTGAGACTGGAGTTTCAGTTAATGTTGGGTATGAGGAGACGTTCATGGCAACCCAGCAGTTCGCTATTGGAACTGGAAGGTCACATGCAATATCAATTGCGAAGACTACTGGTGTTGGAGGTTACGTTGAAGGTTTAGGTGAACTTGCAAAATACTTCGGATACTACTTCGCCCCAGTAATATATAATGTAACCGTTATTAGACCGATTGAAAACTCGAGATACAATAAAGCTCCAGATAAAAGCGATATACACTTCATAGTAGTGGACTACTACTATCGCATGCCAACACTACCACTAAGAATAAACTACCTAAACTGGGGCTACTACATAACTCCAATTGGAAGCTTAACTAGAAGCACTTACCCAGGAGTAGCAGTTGAGTATAAGGTTAAAGTTAAGAATTTAGATAGATCATCCTACGATATAGGATTCAAGTTAAGTACGGAGAACTGGCCCACAAGTACTTATGGAGATCCAAGTGAATGGGAATTTAAAGTTCTAAATGCAAGAGAGTACGATGAGAGTACTGGTGAGTGGCTGTGGCCAACACCTAGTGAAGCAGGTGAAGCAACTGTAATATTAAGTGTAAAGCCTCCACCAGATCTACTCGCAGGAACATATAGAATTAACATTACGAGTGCATCGCATGCACCATCAGAAGTACCGATTGGTGCATGGATAAACTTAACATTAATAATTGAGCCAGTTGGTAATGTAAAGTTAGTTGCAGATGAAAACTTAATTGAAATAAATCCTGGTGGCACAGCTAAATTCATAGTTAAAGTATTCAATTACGGTAACGATATTGATACAATTTCAATTTCATACTCGAAGCCATCAAGTGAATGGAAAGTTGAGTTGAATGCAACATTACTAGAAGATATTCCACCTAAAAGCTATAAAGCAGTTGAAGTTGCAGTTACAGATTTAACTGGTCACCCACCAAACTATGAATTAAACTTAATACTAACAGGTGTATCTCACAACACTCCATGGGCAACAGACACCATAATGTTGACTACGAGAATTAAAGTGCATAGAGAAGTGAGTATAGCTTCAAGGCAGCCATTCATTAAGGCGTTCAGGGATAGCACGGTAGTAGTAGAGTTTGTGGTTAGAAATGAAGGTAACTATGAAGATACATTCGACTTATGGTTCGATAGACTTCCAGTTGGATGGATTGCAACACTAGACAAATACGCGGTAACTCTACCACCAGGAGGAGAGGAGATTGTTAAAGCAACAATTCACGTTCACAGAAATGCGAGATTCCAAATTTACACAGTAACTGTTGCAGCTAGATCGAGAGGTGATTCAAACGTCATCAGTAAAAGCTCCACATTAATCAACGTGATAATGTACGATTTAAGATCGGAGAGAAGGTATTATGTTGGAGAGGTAAGTAAGCTCTTCACACTAGACTATGATAGCGATGACCTATACGAATTAGCTTTAACTCGCATCAATAAGCTGGAACTAAAAATATTAGATTTAGCTGAAGCGAAGTTTACAATACTCAACATAACTAGAATACTCTCAAACTCAAACGTACTCTTAAGTGAAAACGCATCAATAATTGAATTGTGTGAGCTAAGCTTCACCAATAAATCAGCATTCAATATAGCTCTATTCATAGACAACGTTACAAACGGAATACTATCAATAATCGACTTAAATGAGAAGACGCTAGTATACTGTAAATCGTTACCATTTAGAGAGGCAAGTATTTTAGCTGTAGACTTCGATAACGATATGCTTCAAGAAGTAGTTGTTTCGAGAAGTATAGTATCCGGATACTATTCGAAGTCAAATATCCACAACATAACCATACTCTATGCTTATGATTATGATGAGTACTCAATGAACATTAACGAGTACGAGGCAAACTACACATTCCATTACAAGTTCAGTCCACTAGAATATGGAGTGATTGAGCACAGCAATATTTACGTATCAAGCTTAACTTCAATTAACTTGCCAAGTGGTAGTACTGGAATTCTAATTTCACTGAGAAACGTTATTGAAAGCATGCCATTAGCATTAATCTTTAAAGTTCCAGGATATTGGACGAGAACGTACAATTCATCATCATACTTAATCATGTACACATTCAATGAAAGTAGTAAGTCATTTGAGGCTTCATGGACTAAGTTTATGGGGAGGGTTTTTGAGCGGAAAGAGTATCACTGCGTAATTAGATCATTCATCTTTTCAGGTCTACCAGTATTTACTTGCAGTTTAATTTCACATTCAAAGCATGAGTTCGGAAAGGAAGTTTACTATGCTTGTGGAGCTGATTTAACTGGTGATGGCTTCAACGAGCTAGTACTCGTAACTAGAGATTTACGGTCGGAGATTAATAGATTTGAAGCTTACAGCATCATTCAATTGAATGGTGAAATCCATTTAATTGAAGCTACATCATTCGACGTTGAATCTTCAAGTAAACCCAACGTGTACGTGGTGGATGTTGATGGAGATGAATGTGAGGAAGTACTATTGAGTTGCAGGTATGGTAGAGAAAGCTTAATATTAATTATGGATTCAATGCACATCATTTCATACACTGTTCCAGGTGAAGTACGTTCAATTGCTGGAGGTGACATTGACTCTGATGAGTTGAATGAAATAGCTGTTCTAGTTAAAACTAGGAGTCCACAATTATTAATTTATGAGATTGTGGGAATACACGAAATTAGTATTACTCCAAGTACAATTTACGTTAAAGTTTCACCGGGGGAAATCTCTCAAGTACAATTATTGATTAGGAATGATGGGTTAAGTGAGGAGCTCACTGGATTATCATTAGCTAGAGTACCGAGTTCATGGCTAGTTACAATGAGTACATTCACATCAATTCTACCTCCAAAATCAATTCAAACCGTAACGATCTCAATATTAGTACCTGAAGATCAAACTCCAGGGAAAATCTATAAGTTAATTGGTTCGGTGAGGTCACTTAAAGATTCATGGTACTCAAAGCAGTACACTATTTGGGTTGAAGTAGTAGATGTTAAGCCACCATCACCACTAACTGGTTTAACCTATGAAGATCCATGTACGGGATACGCTATTACATTGAAGTGGAATCCATCAATAGATGATAGTGGGAGAGTTAAGTACCTAGTCTATAGAGATGGAGTTTTAATTGGAGAGACCATTGAAACACACTTCACCGATAATAACGTTACTTCAATTAGAACCTACATTTACGAAGTAGTTCCAATAGACATGTACGGTAATAGGGGTGAAAGTGGAAAGATAGCTGTTAAGCCAATAGATCTCACACCTCCAACTCCAAGAATTAAATTGAGCAGTATTTACGTGAATGACTTCAATTTACCACTCAAAATATACATGAAGTTTAATGAGCCAATTAAAAACATTAAAGTAACTCTACTAAACGTTAAATCTATTGAGATAGGTAGTGTAAGCTACATTGAAAGTAATAATACTTACATTGCTCTTATAAATAGGAAGTTACTAGCCTTAGCATGTGGAAATCCCGATGAACCACCACTTGAAGGCTACTATCAAGTTACTGTTTACGCTCAAGATATTTCAGGCTTAAATAACACTGTTAAATTTGAATTCTACTATGATAAAACTAAACCTAAACCACTAATCTTCACATCCCCACTAATCAGTATTCTAGAGAAAACCATTACTAAACGCTACATTTACCTAGTATACTTAGAGCCATTAAAGATTAATCCGAGTGTAGATGCTAAGTTAATTTACGATAAATACACCGTTAAAGTACCATTAACAGTTAATTTAGCAACTTACCATTCAAATTGGACTGGAATACTGCCAGGATTAAATGCATACATTTATGTAGTGAATTGCTCAATACATGAACCAACTCAATCTTGGAGTGCTAGTGTAATAGTAAACTTCAAGAATGAAGATAAGTCAGGTTTGAAGTACAATGAAACTAGGGAAGTAATCAAATACTACTTCATTAATAACGCAGCTGGATGTGAATGTTCACTAAACGAGTTGGAATTCGACTTAACATTTAGAGGTTATGTGAGTGGAGTAGTGTCACTATGTGAAAGCGATATTATACTGGACATATTAAGTAATGGAACTGTAATTGGAGTAGTATCGTCAATTCAAGGTTTGAAGAAGTGGTCGAAACTATACATTGTGGAGTTGACTAGTAAAATTGTAAGTGACATAGATTTGATAACTATAAGGTTCATCATGCCGAAATCAACTCCACCAACACTACACATTTATGCTAAGGGAGTTGGGAAGTGGGTTGAACTACCAACTACACTCTATGAACTTCCAGATGTGAACATGTATGGTGCAGATTTGAGTGAGCAGGAGTTGAGGAGTCGAATAGTAGACTACTATTATGTGGATGGTAGAGCATACTTCATATTAGGATTATTTGAGGAAGATGAAACTCCACCTCCAATACCACCAAGACTATATCAGCCTCCTGAAAAGGCTATCGTGACTGATAGAACGCTATTTTCATGGAGTAAAGTGCCAGATGCATACTGCTATAAGCTCGAATTCGAATTTACAAGTTCAAAACTTGGAGCACTAACAGTTTCATACTGCACTAATACAACGAGCTTAATTGTCCTCATGCCTCCAGGAACTTACAAGTGGAGAGTAGTAGCGTACGATGAAGCACTGAACCCTATAGTTTCAAGAGAGCGCACAGTAATATTTGAACGCACACCACCAGCAATAGCAGACTTCACCTTAAAACCTGAGAGAAGCGTTATTTCATGTACTACTGGAGATGAAGTAGTACACGAATTTACATTGACGAATACTGGTGGATTAACCGATGAATACGTGATTACTGCATCTCTAGGTCATCTCAGTATTTCAAGAGTAAAATTACCACCTAAAGCTCAAATTAAACTTGAATTAAGATTCAAGTCTTATGAACCAGGAAACTACACTTCAATTATAACAGTCAAATCATTACTAACAGGTAAAGTAGTTAATGCAACTGCCATAACCCAAGTCTATCCATACATTCCAGAAGTAACAATTCAATTGAAAGCTGGATGGAACCTAATATCAGTACCACTAGCTATTCAAGTGGACTTATCAGAACTACTCAATGGCAAGTACTATGTAGCTTACATGTGGAGTAGTGAGAGGAGAGGTTACATTAGAATAAAGAGAACCCCACCGCCTGGCCACGGATTCTGGATATTCGTACTAGAAGACGTGAATATTACAATTAGTGGTGAACACATACCAGAATACACTTTAGAATTGAAGCCTGGATGGAACATTATAAGTGGAGTTTACGGTGCAACAGCAAACTTCACAGCTACACCAAGCAATGCAGTTTACAGTAAAGTTTTCATATGGGATCCAGCAGCTGGAAGCTATCGTGCATCAACAGTAATTCCAACCGGTATGGGTGCATGGATACTAGTCTACAAACCATGCCTCATAAAAGTTAAACCTATACCTCCACCCCCACCACAATAAACTCCCCATAAATTCATCCTTCTTCTTTACCCGATTCAATAGAAGAATGCTAGTCCACATTACATTTTAAATCCTACTATAACATAGCTTCCACCATACTTCTCCCTCAACACCTTAACTTCACTAAACCCATTCTTCTCCAAAACATACTTTATAATCCATGGACTCCAAACATAAACCACGTACTCGGTAACTTCACCAGTACTAAAATCCACAACTAACCTCTTCCAATACCCATCTACCGGGTTAAATTCTAAGTGGAAGCTTACTACTGGTGGATTTCTACTTTCAACAAATGCCTTCTCATACCTTTGCAGTAATCCGAATACGTGATCCGACTGCTCAATCAGTATGAATCCACCATCAACAATCAACTCACGTACGCTTGAAGCTATGGTGTCGAAGTCTTTAATGCTTAAGTGACCTAGACTGCAACCCCAAATAGTAGCTCCATCAAATTTAGCTCTACCAAGTAAGCTGCCAATTAGTTTGGCGTCAGAGCATATGCATTCAACATTTAATCTTCTACGCTTAACTTCAACATTACACTTCTCAAGTAACCAGCCTTGAACGTCGATACATAGAACTCTACAACCATAAACTTCACTTAAAACTATTGCTTCCGGCCCAGAACCAGCACACAATGCTAATATGAAACTCTCACCATTCAACTTCAAATCCAATTCCTTAACAGCCCACACAATATTCTCTCTAACACGCTCAATTCTCCTCGAACCCTCAACTGTAGAGATGTCATATGCTCTACCAATCAACTTGTAGATGTCTTTTAGATTGGTAGCGTTAGATTTCATGGAGTTCACCATGAAAATTAAATTTCAACTACAACTTTCAATTCACACCTATTAAGTGCTCTCTCGAAAATCCTACTCGAATCACTCAACTTCAAAATTGAAGTTACAACTGGCTTAACCAATCCACTCCTCAAAAGCTTAATTGCATACTCGAAATCCCTAAAATTACCACACCTACTACAAATAATCTTCAACTCCTTCACAACTGCAAGTGTCTGATTAAATTGAGCTAAACCTCCAGGTGTAGATTTAACGTGAACTACACCTCTAGGTCTAGTAATTTTCACTGCTAAGTTTAATCCCTCATTACTTCCAGTAGCTTCAAAAGTTAAGTTAAATCCTAAACCCATTGAAGTCCTCTTCTCCACATACTCTTCAACTTCATCAACATAAACAATTTCAGCATTCAATTCTTCAAAGTACTTCACTTTAGGACTATCTCTACGAGCAATTACAACTGGATCTAGTCCCATTAACATGAGTACTTGAGTAGTTAAGTAAGCTAAATTACCACTACCAATAACAGCTACCTTCACAGGTCTAGTTATCAGCTCAAACTTAACTGCATTAATTACTGCTGCCAATGGCTCAACGAATACTCCTAAAATTGGGTTTAAATCATCAATTAAGTGAATTGAACTCAATGGTGCAGTGAAGTAATCTGCTAATCCACCATCAAAAGTTAATCCAAGAGTCCTCCTATAAGGACAGTGAGTATACAAGCCCAACCTACACATTTCACATTTACAGCATGGAAAGTTAATTTCACAAGTAACTCTACATCCAATTAAATCTCTAGGTCCATCAACAACTACACCAGCAACTTCATGACCCAAAGTAATCGGATACCTAGGTAAAACATAGCTACCAGTATAAATAGCCTTATCAGTACCACAAACACCAACATACAAACTCCTAATTAAAACCCATCCATCAACAAGAACTGGCTCAGAAACCTCCTCCAATCTTAAATCATATGGAGCATAAAGTCTCAAAGCTCTCAAGCAAACCTCACCACTCAATAATTCACATAAATATACGTGAATAGTTCGAGGAAAATTATTATCACATTAAACTTTAATGCTTACGGTGTTGAATTGTGAGTGATGAGACCATAGTTTTCATGGATGATCAAGGAAGAAGACTCATACCTAAAATGTTAAGAGGAGGATAATTTTAAAGCTGATAATAAGTGAAGTTTAGAGTTAGCTGGTAAATTCAAGGTTTTTACTCAAATATGAAAGTATGGAGGAGCTTGAAGAAGAATAGGATGAGTGATTGAGGCTAGAGATGGAAGCATAATTTACTCCCAATACTCAGCAGGTACACTCCTCCTCAAAACGTTGGGTGGATCATCAGTTAACCTCCAAACTCCTTCTCCAACTTTAATCGGACTTATACCAAGAGCATCAGTCAACTTATCACTTAACAATACCTCCCTTTCCCTACCTATAGATGTAGCAATGGCATTAACCCAATTAGTCTCCCTATCCTCAACAATAACCCTAACCTTAACTACCCCTAAAATTCTAATGGGAATCTCTATTTGACCACACAAAGTAATCGATCCAATCCTAGCCTCATCAACATTAAAACCCAACCTCCGAGCTAACGATAAAGGTATTTGAATTTCAGCAACCTCAACCTCATAACCACTATTAATTAAAGCACTAGTTTCAACTTGGATATTCGTCCTAGGATTTAACAGTGAAACTCTAACTCTAATAGCCATTAACCATCCACCTTCAAAAACTCCCAAGTAATATGAGACTTCATCCTACCAATTCTCTTCGGAATAGCTAATTCAAAAATAAATTCAATAGGTAAATCTTCAAGCTTAATATGTGAAATTATTTTTCTAATTCGACGACCCATAAATCTTCACATACCTCCAATAACCATGTAAAACTTCAAGTTCAAGATATGCGTGGACAAAAATATTCTTTACTCCTATATCTTAACAACTGAAAGTCAATCTATGTAGTTTAAATAGCTTAGTTAAAGCTAAGTATTACTTGGAGATCTACATGACATCCGGCAATGAATTCAATTTTCAAGATTACTTCGAAAGAATGAAGTTCAATATCATCACAACCATTAATCAGTTAATGAAGATTTACGAGGATAGAGTTAAGTGGTGCATGAAAAACTGTAAAATTTTCAAAGATGGAAGTGAAATTAAGAAGTGTGCCGCCATATCAGTTGTAGCAGGTTACCTATGGAATAAACTCATAGCACTCAACACATTCATCTACCAAATCTACTTAAAAGAGAAATTTGTCGATGAAAAGTTTGCAAATAAACTACTAACATTAACCCTAACAGCATTTGGTCTCTACGCATCAACCAAATCCCTCTACCCAAAATCATTATTGATCACTAAAGTTGAAGGTGAAAGCATGAAGCCAACCATAAATTCAGGAGACATACTCATAATTCTAACAGGTCAAACAGCAATAGAATACCTACACAAGAGAGGTAAACCGATAGATGTAGGAGACATAGTAGCATATATACCACCACCAGAACAGCTAGCAATATCACTAGTAAAAGAGAAAACCATACCACTCATATACCATAGAATCATCAAAAAGGAAGTAACTGGTAAACCAGGTGAAGTAATAATTCAATATCAGTTTAAAGGTGATGCAAATCCAAAACCAGACCCATGGAAACTACCAAGCCACTCAATAGTAGGACTCATAGTTAAAGTAATAAAGAGAGATAGTGAAGAATGGAAAATACTAAATATGCTGCTCGAAGAAGTAGCTTAAAGTTAAATTTAAGAATTACTAGACATGTTTTATCACTGTACATCATACTACCATAGCTCTTGCTTTAAGATTTCTATTTCTCATCCAGTTCTCTAAGGAATTCCTCAAGTACCCTCCTTGATATCTGGAAGCCACTCTTTACTAGCTCATCTACTATTGACTTTGCCTTTAAGATTAACCCTCTATACTTGGCTAATGCTATTACGCCTAGGATACCCATTACCTTGAGCCTTAGCTCTTTCGCCAAGCTTCTAGCATCATAGTCATCGACAAGCAATAAATCTGCATTAACCTCTAATGCTAGCGTTATTACTTCAGCCTCGCTTTCATCAACGAATTCTTTGAGGAGTAACGCTAATTTCTTATTATGAACCTCTCTTACGTGGATGAAATCTGTCCTTATTATTTCCTCGCTGCCAGGCTTACACCTAACTGTCATCTTCTGCCAAACAGCTTCTGGAACTAAGATTCTTCTGAGGAGCTTCTTTAAAAGGTTGAGGCAATATATTCTGGTGAGCGCGATAATTACACTTGAATTAGAGACTACGAGCAACTCTTTCTTATCCTCACTATTTCTTTGTTTTCCTTGCAAGTCTTTTAGCAACCTCTAAGTCTTCTTTTTGCTCTTCTCCACCATAATGTATCGATATTCCCTCCTTGGCTAATAGTTCTAAGAAGTCCCATTTCGAGAGTCCCGCTATTCTGCGGGCTTGACCTAGTGACGCTATACCCTTCTCGTATAGTCTCAACGCTAGCTCTATTCTTAATCTTTCCTCAAGCTCATCGGGAGGCAGTTTAAGGCCTTCAGGAACCTCAATCACTACACGTTTAGCTCTAACCTTAGCTACTCTAAATTCCCCTCTACAAAACATTACACTCATATAAGCATTTAATCTTAGCCACAAATCAATTTATCTTCATTATCCATTACATAATTCCCATAAAACTATTTCCTAAGATTCATGAACCCTCTAATTTTATTGAATCCACATACTATTCTCTTAGTCTTCTAAATGCTTTGTCTTAATATTTTAACAATCCTGTCTACAAGTATGCCGAGGACGCTCCAAAATATTAAGGATATTATAAAGTATGTTTGTGGTATTCTCAGAATCCAAGGTATGGTATAGTGGGCGTGTGGTGAGCTTGGATCACCAAGGTATTCTATCAATAATCCATATATTATATTGCTAATCCATATTGCTGGTAAATTGAGTATTAAAGGTGCATCACTATGCCAGAAAAAGTATATTGAAATTAAACCCATGAAAAATCCGTAAGCTATGAAGCCAATAACAATTTTTGACTTCAAGCTCTCCAGCATGACAGGACACCTTTTAAATAACTAAAGTTGCAGCAGCATATTGCTTTTCCCTAGCTTACCGTGAATACTATCTTTACTTTCAATACTAGTAGCTTTGCATGATTTCAGGTTTAACTCTCCTTAATATGTCCGGTACTATTAGGCTTGCAATTAATCCTAAAATCATATGAATTGCTACGAAGCCGTAGATGAAGAATAGTAGTGGCCATGTCCAGTGTAGGAATATGCTGAATGACCAGTAGAGTATGATGTCTCCTGGCACAATGTATGTTGAGCCTATTATGGCGTAGAATAATCGTGAGCCACGTATCCTACTCAGTAATTTGAATAGTGCATCAACCATTACTCCCCCTATAACCCATACTGGAATTATTATCCACTTTACTGGTGGCCCTCCTGGCAGGAATGTTGATATTAATCCGCTAATGAATTGGGTTATTGTTGCAATTCCACTTCTATCTATAATTGTCCTCAATACTAATATCAATATGGTTCCTATTGGAATTGAAATTACTGCGTATAGTCCTGGTAGGGGTGCTGGAATGAATGCTGTGGTTAATGTGCTAATTGAGGATATGCTTGCGAAAATAGATATTAAAGCTATTTCTCTTGATGAGAGCATTCCCCTAGACATAATTGTTCACCGCGATTCATCAGCTGGTTTTTCCAGTGAAATTCCTCTTCCATCCAGAAGGTAGTACTCGCTTTTAGAGCAGTCAATGCATACTGGTTTCCCGTCTTTCACTCTTGCTTTAGGTTCCATTACTTTTTCTCCACATATGGAGCATTTAACTGAGGCATATATTGGGGCATATTCTGGTACCTTTATTTTTAGTCGGGTAATCTTGAATATTTTATTGAATGGTTGATTTAACTCTTTAAGTGATATTTCTGCAAACAACTTCATCAGCTTCTCATGCTCCTCTTTCGTAGCTTCCTCTCGTCTCACAACAATTTTATTCCACAACTCATATGCTTCAGGATACTCCTTTACTTGCGACTCCTCAAACTCAGGATTTAGAACTATTCTTATTGCTGTTCCATCTCTCTTCGCAACTGTAACTGCAGTTTTTCCAACATCCCTAAATATTAGGGCGTTATTTCCAAATGTGCAACCAGTAACTACTTGAATTCCATCGCAAAAGCAATTATTAGTTTCAACTATAGCCACTATTTCCTCCATACCCCTACTCTTCACATTCAATTCGCGCATGGCAACATAGCCGGCCATAACCCCATACGCCAAGTATGGACATAAATGGCCATGCAGCTCTGCAGCCTTAAGCAGTAACGCCTTCAAATCACCCTTCTCAATCAACTTTTCAATTTCGTGCCTTGGATTAGCAATCCGCTCTAGCGCACTAGTCATGTTTAGCATTCTCTTCAATAGTGTTATTAAATCTTTTGTTAGTAACACTCAATAGTTCACTGCACTACAATTTAAAATTCAATTGGTTGGGTAGCTTCAATATGTTTAGTATTTATTCATGTTCATTACATTCTTTTCAAAGTTAATTGAATGCTATGGAATATTGTTATTCCAATCATGCAATAGAGCTAATCATATTAGTTTGCTCAGTTTATGTGTATCTTGGGGTTTTAATGAAGCTGCGTATGGTAGTGCTCATGCTTATTCTCATCATATTGCTATCTGTTAACTGTGCTCTTTGCCCTCCACCATATTTTCCTTCAATTTATTCCATTGGAATCGTAGTTAGTGTTTCGAGATGTACTAATAATACTGATTTTGATTATCACGTAGTCATTGATGTAACATACCCTTATAGGAATATTAATTATAGTAGTGCCGTAATGATGTTCCCAGTAAGGAATGGTAGTTTCAATGTAAATGTCTATTTTGAGGGGAGAAGAGTTGATTGGGAGTATTCAGGTGAACTATATGATTCATTTTTAGGTAGAATTCCAATGATAAAGCTGGAAATTTGAAGTACATTAGAATTCCACATCCCAAACTGTAAGTCTATTTAGAGTATTTAATCCACTGAATTCAAAGTTTAAGATTAAGTTTATGGCGTGTACTTTCATTACACCAAGTGCGGAATTCATGCGTCCAAGTAGGGGTATAGTGAATTCAATCATGTCTGAAAAAGAATAGTTATTCACGAATTAATTCGTGAATTAAAATATCTTATTGACCAGCCTAGTATTAGTATCATCATTTAAAATACCATCAATGATGTTGAGCACGTTCTGTTAACTATTAATTTAGATGGGAGAGCTTCAAGGGAAGAAGTAGTGAAGCTACTCAGTAATATTCAGAGAATTGTATTAGTTAATACTGATAGGGGTTTAGTATCAACGGATGCAATTTTCGAGTATTTCAGGAGAATAGGGCGTTCAATAGGTGATTTATATGAACTTTTTATTTGGGAGGATCTAATTGAAGTAAATAATAGCATTTTAAAGTTAATTGGTGCATTTGATCCTCACTCAATTCAAATTCCTGAAATAGTTGATGGAATAAGAGCACTAACAAAAATTACAAATTTAGAAGATAGCATTAAAATGACAAATCAAGCACTAAAAATAGTGCCTCCAAGCTCCTATCCATAAACTAAAATACTGGGTCATCATCAACGCTTCATGCAGTAAGCAATCCACACTTACACTTACCATAATTCTCAATTTCTCTAGAGGCCCATTTACATGGACAAATATTGTCTCTAATATGCTCCAATCTACATGGACAGTATGGGTGGCCATAATTAGCCCAATTAGCTATTAAATGAGCAATTAATAGTCTCCTACGCTCAACATTGGAAGTCAATTTCCAACCCCTTCTAGAAGCTATATTCCGCATTACTTCTTCAATAAAAACTATAACTTCACTAGGTATTTCCTCAGGCTTAATCACGAGACCACCAAGTAGGGAAATGCATAATTCACCTAATTAAGTTTAAGATTTACTGGAGTGAGTTAACTGATAATGCTTGAGGTGATGTGAGAAATTTTTAATGAAGATACCTTAAATTGGGAGTAATGTAGGATTAAATCTTTAGTATTATTCTTTCCAATTCCTTGGTTTAGGGGAGATCTAGCAGAAAAATGTAATATGATTGAGTATTTTGTCGATTTATTCGTGAAAGTTATATTCTTCTTTTTCCATTTTATTTTTGATGAAATTTAAGTACTTGATAATTGATTTCATTGCAATGGTTCTTTATGGTTGGAGTATTATTGTTTTTAGACTTGGCTATGAATTAGGTTTAATGCAGTTTCGCTGGTCTGAAGCTATTATTCTAAATTTCATCCCTATTTATGGGCTGGGTGCATTTATTTGGGCCCTCACATTATCAGCAATTAGAATATATTTAACTGATAGAAAGCATTTCAGCCTCGACTTAGCAATAATATTTCTAATTTACTATGCAATACTTTTCTTCATTCCGCCCATAAGTTGTATTCGATTAAATTTCATTGAATTTCTAATAATACTCTTCATACCATTTATGACTTGGCTAGGAACACTAACATGGGCAATAATCCTAATAATTTACCGCATGCATCTAATGGAGCGGGAAAGAAATTTGAGAAATTAATTTTCTGGGATATCTAATGAGTTATGAGGAACTTGAAAACGAGTTATTTTATCGTGCTAATCAATGTAAGCCTCCATTAAAATTATTCGAAATGTATGGAGTAAGAGATATCCATGCGAGAGTGATTATTCGCTCAAATTAGAGTGTAAAATGATCAGTGAAGTTAAGCATCTTTTTAGGAGAATGGGTTAAGTGAATGTTTATGTCGAAGTTCTATTAATGTTTATTTAGGTGGAGATTGGTGAGTGATGAATTGTTGAAGCCGAGAAAGAGGCTTGGAAGGATGCGTAGAGGTAAGAAATTGGGCTTAATAATACCTATGGAGAAGGTTGAGGAGAATGCCAGTAAGAGTAAGGGTTGAACTTAAAAGTACTAGGAGCAATAGAAGCTTAACTACTTCAGCACTACTCAATACGGGCTTTACAACCGATGAATTAGACATACATTTACCCAGAAATATTGCTGAAAACTTAGGTTTATGGCCTCCACCAAGTAATTCATCACTTGAAACATTGGATACTGCTGGTGGAGAAGTACTGAGCTACTTCATACCAAATGCAGTTAAATTGACAGTTAAATGTGAGGATAGAAATTCAAAAACCATAATTTGCAATGCAATAGTTACAGTTCACGAAAGAGAAGTATTACTATCGGATGCAGTTATAGAGGAATTGGAAATCGAGATTTTATCTCCAAAAACTGGTTTATGGAGATTTAAAGGTGAGAGAATAGTTAGGAAAGGTGTTCAGTAATTTATACTTAGACAAGCACATGTTTGGTTCTTTAATTATCCATACACTACTTTATTAGCCTCCTTAAAACTATAGAGTAGGAACTAGAGCTAAGAATTTTAAGTTGAGTTTAAATTACATGTAGGTTGTGAGCTTGAGTTTAATTGATGTATTTAAGGCCTATAGGAATATTAGGGAGTATGTTGCTTGGACTCCACTAATGTACTCTTATAAGTTGAGTAGGATTGCTAACTGCAATGTCTATCTTAAACTGGAGAACATTCAAGTTACAGGTTCATTTAAGGTTAGAGGCGCATGTAATGCAGTTAAAAGCTTATCTAGAGAGGAATTGGAGAGAGGTATCATTACCGCTTCCTCAGGTAATCATGGAATTGGATTAGCATATATTTCAAGTAAATTAGGTGTCAAGTCAATTATAGTAATGCCTAAAAATACGTCTAAATGGAAAATTGAGCTCTGCAAAGCTTTTGGTGGAGAAGTTGTTCTTGCAGGAGATAATTATGATGAAGCTGAAGAGTACTGCTTCAAAATAGCTAGGGAAAACGATTTAACCTACATATCATCATATGCCGACTTAAAAGTAATCGCTGGTCAAGCAACAATTGCACATGAAATATTCATGGATAATCCGGATATAAACACGATTCTAGTTCCAATTGGAGGTGGGGGATTAATATCAGGAGTAGCATTCTATGCTAAAACGGTAAATCCGAAAGTGAAGATTATCGGTGTGCAGACGGATAAAGCTAGAACCATGTATGAAAGCTTTAAAGCTAAAAGAGTAGTTGAAGTACCATACGAACCATGCTTAGCTGAAGCATTAGCAGGAAAAATATCAGAGCTAACCCTAAAATTCACGTTAAAATATGTTGACGATATAATTTTAGTTGAAGATGAAAAGTTAATGGAAGCAGTGCTCTGGACACTAAAAAATGAGCATCAAGTAGTTGAACCATCAGGTGTAGTTGGAATAGCAGCCATACTACAGAGAAAAATGAAATTCAATAGAAATGAAAACGTAGCAATAATAGTTTCAGGAGGAAACATGGACATAAGAAAGATAGTTAAGTAACAATACTGAAATTAAATTCAATCCTAAAGTTTATAATCTACCATATTGGGATGAATCTTGAATCCTAATTTTATTTTGCTACTAAGTATTCCATTGAAGAGATGTAGAGTGTGTCGAATACTCATAAAACATAGTTCCAGGCATGAATACATTTAAATTGTAACAGCATAATTGAAGTCATATTTCATCTAAAACATGTAACATGTAAATGAAATATTATCAATATTACATTCAAAATTAATTTTAACACTCCACATGCAAGAATTGTGAATTTAAATCCAGGTGAAAGTAAGCTTATAAGAATTGGATTTACACCATTCATTGCTGGAAGCTGCATCGCTAACATTACCATAACTTCAATTAACGATCCATCAAAAACAGCTACAATTAAAGCTAAAATTAAGACAGTCAAACCCATTGAAAAGTAACTTTAACATTAAATCTACTTGAAGGATGGAACTTAATAACCATACCATTAGAATTAACCGAAAATAGCATTGAAACAGTATTCAGCAACTTAAATATTCCATTCTACATTTACACTTGGAATTCAGAAAGTAAGCACTACATTAAACCAGCTATCATTGAACCAGGTAAAGGATACTGGATCCTCGTCCCACAATCTACAACACTAACAATCACTGGTAAACCAGTAAGCAAATTAACGCTAACTCTCAAGAAGGGATGGAATCTAATTGGAGGATTAACTGAAAATTCAATAATACAATTAGAGAAGTAAAATTTTCCCTCAAATTCCATATTTTATTTAACTCCTCAATGGAAGTATCCGCTTCATGCAATACTTAACATCGTATGAAATACGGAATCCACCGTCAGCTCATCATACGTAACACGTAATTCGTGAAAAGTTAATATGTTCAACTAGTGCTACAGGTTTTGGGCGAGTGGTTTGTCAGTTGTAATGGTTGATAGGTATGGTAGGATTAGAATTCCTAAGAAGATATTGGAGAAGGTAAAATCCAATAGATTTATAATTTATCTTCATGAAGGTAAGATCATCCTGCAACCTCTAATCTCTAAAAGCTTTAGGGAGCTTTTCGACTCAATAGAAGTGGACATTCCAAGTGATGCATTTAGGGATTATAATGAGCTCAAGAAGTACTTGCTCAAGAGAGATTAGGGGATTTGAGATTCATTGATGCTTCCGTCTTCCTCTACGCCTTCCTCAAACCCAAAAGAAGAGTTTCTGAGGATGTTTTAGAACTTAAGGAGAATGCTAAGAGAATTCTATCGCGTATAGAGGAGGGCGAGGAAGTTGTCACGACAGTAGTACACTTATCTGAAATTGCAAATATACTGGAATCACATACATCTAAAAAACTAAATCGATAGAATACATTAAGGCTATATTAGGTAAACCATCAATTTACGTATACGATGTAAGTGTAGTCTCCTATAGTGAAGCTGTATTGAAAGCTGAAGAGTACCTAATAGGAGTTAACGATGCACTAGCATTAATATGCATAGAGGAACTTGGGTTAAACGAAATTTACAGTTTTGATAGTGACTTTGACAAAGTAAAATGGGTGAAAAGAGTAACTACATGATCTGGAGAATGCAATTATTTCATCTCATGGAAATTGATTTCTCGTTTCACTCATACTTACTAGTGCTGTTCTCTTGGAGGGTAATCATTAATAAGCAGTCTCATTGCAGCAATCACAATACTAATTCCACCTTTCAACGGAACCACAACAGAACTATCATACTCCACATACTGTTTGATATCACTATCAAAATCAACTGTGAAACCCATAAATATTAGTACTTAAGACATATTAATTAGCAAAATACTAAGGATAACTGCTATTGCAATGCATCATAATACTAATCACAATGGTGAAATTAATGTTGAGTATTGATGAAAGAATTAAACTATTCATTGAAGATGCAAAAACCTTCCTCAAAGAAGCTATCAAGGAATTTGAATCCGGAATTGGAGAAAACAATCACTATAAAATTCGAGATTCAGTCGAGAAAGCTTGGAATGCAGTCATTCAAGCTTCAAACGCTTTAATCCTAAAATTCATGAATAAAATTCCATCAAGCCACTGGGAGAGAAGAAGGCTACTAAGGGAATTAGAAAGAAAGTACCCAGAACTTGAAAACTATGGATTTAGAGATAGGTACTTAGCTAGAGAAAGAAATTTACATGAAATAGTCTTCTATGAAGGCATCATTGATATCGAAGACATTAAAGTTGAATTTGAAAAAGTTAAAAAGTATATTAAAGACATTGAGAAATTAATTAAATAGCCAAGATGAGAATATCTTAAGTGCCTCGGGCTCCCTTAGCAATGAGAGCTTCTTCTCGCCGACAGCTACAAAGTAGACGCGACCATAACTTTCAATTCTCTTTAAATGAGATTCTAAAGACTCATATCTCCCGTATGTAAGGGTTTTTACTTTAATGTTGTTTGTTTTTCCTCATATGATTTTTCATTGATTTACTTGTAGGGAGAGGGATGGAGTATTTTTGCTTATGATTGTCTCCTCATTTATCAATGCATAGATTTTTGATGTTTTATCTAAATTTTTAGATTTACTTTACTATTTTGCTTGGAATTTTCCAGTGCATTTTTGCTTCATTATTTTCTCTTGGTTTTATTCTTATTATTTCATTTAGCTCTTTTACTTGTTCTTTAATGTTTTCTTTTATTATATGCTGTCTTGTGCATAGTATTAGTGTGTTTTCGTTTTTCCATGCATATAGTCCTCGTGTTGCTCCTTTGTGTATTATGTGTATTGATGCATTGGTTCCCTTTTTGGTTAGGATTGCTGCTGTGTTGTTTCCATTTATTAGTGTAAATAGTTTGCTTGTTGTTTCTTTATTGTCTCCATATTCCATTAATAGTTCTTCCATTAGGTGTGGTAGGATTTCTGAGTCTATTAATTCTATTTTTTCTGATTCAAAATTATGTTTTATTTTTAGTTTTGATTTTAGTTCTAAGTAGTTTCTTATGAAGCCATTGTGTACTGATATTACTGTGTATTGGTTTGTGCAGTTGGCTATGTATGGCTGCGTGCATTCCCTATATTTTATTGTGTGTTGGAATTGTTTTGATGCTCTTCTTACGTGTGCGAGTATTATGTTTGCTTCCTTTATGCTCCATTTACTTTCAATTATTTCCTGTAGTTTGTGTGTTGGGCTTTCATTCTCCCCTTTACCTATCTTAGTGAAGTAGAGCTTGTTTTTATGTAGAGCTGCAATTCCTGCTCCATGACCTCCAACTGGTGTTTTATCTATTGGCTGTTTTTCTACTTCTAGTTGGCTTAGAATTTTAAGTACATATTTTATTTGTATTGGTTCTAATCCTATGTATGCGAATATTCCGCACATATTTTCACCAGTAATTTAATCTGCTTTTACTTTTGGTTCCTTAACATAGGTTATTAGTAGGGCTGTTATTAAGGTTATGAATAGGTATTGGATGTAGAATGGTAGTTGATGTGATGTATATTCATATAGTGCTCCACCAATAAATCTCCCTATTGAGCCTGCTATTGATTTGAAGAAGTTTCTTGAACCTGAAACTTTGCCTCTCTCATCTCTTGGTATTAGGTCTGTGAATAGTGCTGAGCTTGAAGCATAGTATAGTAGGTTTGATAATCCCCATAGCGGTGCTCCTACTAGTAGAGCTGTGAAGTTTCCATAGAGTATGATTGGTATTGTTACTGCTACTATTAGGTTTGCTGCTATTAGCGGTTTTTTCTTTCCAATTTTATCTATGATTTTACCTGATGGTATTGCTAGAATTATTGTTGAAATTGAAATTGCAGTTAGAATGTATGACCATTGAATGGGCGTTATTCCTGTTTCATCGGTTAGGTATAGTAGGATTATTGGGTCTAGCATTGATAATGAAAGTGTGAATACTATTTCACTTATGAATAGTGCTAGTACTGATGTTGATGCTTTACTCCAAACTCTAATTGAGCTTAAAATGGAGTTTGGATATAACCTTATTATTTCACGTAGATCTATTTTATTTTTAGTTTTCAATGTTTCCTTCAATTTCAATCTCAATACTGATGCGGTGGCAAGTGCTGTGAACAATAATGCGAATCCCAGCCTGACGCAAGGGACTAAACCAAGCTTTGAGTATAGGTATGCTGTTATTAGTGGTGATGGTGTTGTAGCTACACTTGAAATTAAGTTTATGATTGAGAAGCCCATTCCCCTCTTATCCTTCGGGAGTGAGTCCATGGTTATGGCTTGAAGAGCTGGACTATAGATGCTTGCTAATCCCGAAATAGCTGCTGCAATTATGAGTGCTTGCCAGTTTGGCGCTAATGCATATATTAGCTGTGAAACTGCCATGATGAATGTCATGAACACTATTATCCTCTTCCTACCATACTTATCTGCTAAGTATCCACCCGGTATTTGAACTAGTGCAGATGAAATCATTTGGATTGAGCCAATTAATCCAACTACAACTGCTGATCCACCTAGAGCTACTACGTATAGTGGGAAGTATGCTCTCGATAGTTCTTCGAAGAAGTCGATGATTATCCATGTTGCGATTAAAATTAGAATGTTTCCACGGATAAATGAGAATTCAGATGAAATTTTAAGCATGAATTTTCGGAGCAGTTTTCTACTTTCACTCACTTCACTGCTATGCATTGATTTCACTCCCTATTAACGTTGAATTTGTATGCTCCCAGACTCCACTACACTATTACTTAATACTTATTAAAGCTTGTGGAAGTTACAATTGAATTTGTATCCTAACAAAATTTGCTAATTGATTTCAGCTGATTTGCTTACTTGTATTCGTAGCCTTCCCTTCTATTTTACTTGCCTTTCTCTTGGCAATTAATGGTGTTACTATTGCTCCGAATAGTACTGTTCCAATGACTATGATGAAACATAGATTTGGATATATTTCTGGTGATTGGAAGTGTGTTCTAGTTGGATCATATATCATTGGGAGCTGGGACATTACTAGGGCTGGTAGGCCGCTTGCAACTGTTGTCTCTATAATGGTTTTATCTAGTTGGCTGAGCTTCAATATTGATGATGCAATTGATGCTGAAATCAGTCTGTCAATGAGAATTATGATTACTAGGGCTGATCCTAGAATTATGTAGTTAAGAGATATGGATGCTATGAGCCCAATATACGTGAAGAAGAATGATTTAATTAGAAATGTGATTTCCCTATGAAATTCCCTCAACACTTTCCTATTAACTTCGAATTTACGCTTAATACCTACTGTTTTGACTATGTAGTCGAAGTTTGCAATTACAAGTGAAAATATGAATACTGCTAATGCCCCTGACCCTTCACCTCCAAATTCTTCCGAGGCAACATATACGAGGAAGACTACTGCTAATGTCACTATGTAGGTTAATGGCTTTTCCTTGAGCTTATCTAGTATTATGGACCAGATTAAGCCTGAAACATATCCCACAATTATGGAGTTGATGAATGAGGTGAGCAAGTCTTCAACTATGACTAGAAGCGATACCTTCGATAGCATTATTATTTTTAGGAGGGTGATGCAGGTAATTACGCTTATTGGATCTGTTAGAACTGATTCAAGTAGTAGAACTGTTTTTGCTTCATCAACAGCTACTCCCGTTTTCTCAATGGCACTGATTATTCCAATAGTAGTGACAGTACTAGTTCCACCAACCATTCCGCCGAGAAGTAAAGCTTTGGGTAAATCGAAGTTACTCGGGAAGTAGTAGCTGAGAAATAGTCCTATTGAAATCATCGTCAACGGGTATGTTAGGGCTATTAGTAGAATGCTTCTCGGAAATGCACTTATTATTAATCTTAAATCAACATTAATACCTGCATCAAACAATATGATGCATAGTGCAATTATGCTCATGAGCGGTGAAACTCTAATGAAAAGCTCTGGATCATAAATATGCGCGATTGGCCCCAAGAAAATTCCGAATAATAGCAACCAAATAATGTCTGGAATCCTAGTCTTATCATAGATTATGGAGCTTGTAAATCCGAGGATAACTACTAATGAAAAGAGGACGAGTAGTTTTAGCGTGAGTATCAATGTCCCACGCTTCTTAGAGAGCTAAGCCGCCAGCGGCGGGGAGTAGTCTCTCATATATAAAATCTATCTTTAACCTTTACTAAGAGAATTTTTGCATTAAAAATTAGTTCAAAAATAATATCGAAGAAACACTTATTTAAACAAACAATTTAAGTTAACTACTAGTGCTCATCATTCTCCTCACTAAAACTAGCACTCTGCTCTAAAGCACTCTAATTTTCTCCAATGAAGTGTTTTCGAGAATTGAATTAATCAGCTTAATAGCTCCCGGTTCCTTATAATTGGGATTGCAGTTTTCATAGTATTTAAATAGTGTTTCTTGCTATATGATTGACTGCTTGAATTCTTGAGTGAGTGGAGGATGTATTGTGGAGAGTATTGATGAGATTAAGGTGTTAATTGAGAGGGCCTTTGATCGTCTAAGAGCTGAATTATTTGAAGTTGAATTTGAAATGCTAGTTAACGAAGGTTTTGATGGGAAGTTGTTGGGGAGCCTATTGGCTAAGTATTCTGCTCCCATAGGCTTATTCTACATGCTCTCTGCTTTGAGAAGGAGTAGAATGAATTTGAACGACTTCATCAAGTCTAATGATTTTCTATTTAAGAGGCATGCTTTTATTTGCAATCTCATTAATCGAGAAGTTAAAGTTGGTGGTAGAGTACTTGAAATTGGTTGTGGTAGGGGATTGAATGTATGTGCACTTGCCTTGGAAGGTTACGATGTTTATGGTGTTGATGTGTCAGCTGAGGCATTAAATATTGCGGAGAAGCTAGCTGAGAAATTGGGTTGTAGGGTTCAATTGAAGCCTATTAATGGTGTGAGGCTTCCGTTTGAATCAGAGTTTTTTGATGCTGTTCTCTATGCTTGGTCGATACATGAATTTGATGAGGAGAATATTGAGCTGTCATTGAGGGAAGCAACGCGTGTTTTAAAGAGAAGTGGCTTCATCTACATCATTGATCAAGAGAAAATAGCTCCATTTGACTTAATAGATGATATTGCTAGTTCACTTAAATTAAAACTGATTTTTGAAGAGGTTGTCTCGCCGGTTTATGATCATGGCATATGTTCCAGGGCTATTTTGAGGAAGTATGTTAAGCTTGTCTAATTCATAATAGTTAAATAAGGGTTTTCACGGTCTCTACTAGCTTTCGCGCTGTTTATTGCCACTATGAGCTGCCTAGCTTCTTCAACTTTAGTTTCTTTTGGATTTCACTGTAATCTCTTATGCCTCTAATTTTAACTGGCTTTTCGGGTGTTAGTCCTTGCGGCCTAAATATCATTATTAGTATGAGGGCTACTCCAAGCATTATTTGCTCTAACCATATTACTTGGAATGGAATGTATGCTTCAAAGTAGTGCTTATAGAATATTATGGTTCTTCTAACCAGAATTACTACTAGTGTTCCTATTGCTGCTCCAACATTATTTCCAAGTCCACCCATTAGGACCATTAGCCATGGCCAGAATGTCCAGTTAGTTCTAGTGTATGCTGATGCTATGATTGTTTCCAAGTATATTGAGAATAGTACTCCTGTTAGTGAGGCTAGGGATGAGCCGACTACTATTACTGCAGTTTTCACTTTAACTACATCTTTACCTATGCACTCTGCGGTTACTTCGCTCTCCCTTATAGCCTTCATTAGCCTTCCAAATGGAGAGGTCACTAATGCTTGAACTAGAATGAATGTTGCAATTGAAATTGCCGGTGCCATAATGACTACTCCGGCACTTCTGAATCCTCCCATCCATGCGAAGAGGTCTGGTACGTGAATCGAAAGTGTTCCTCCAACTAGTGAATAGTAGTTTATTCCAATTATCCTCGCTGCCTCGGCCATAGCCATCAACGTAATGATTAAATAGTCTGTCCTCAACTTTATGACTGTCCTCGAGGCTATGAATCCTATTAATGCATTATAATATGAATATTGTAATTCTAGTGGCTGGATCATGCTTTAGCTTCGCATTAATGTATGTATTGTCTCTAATGGAGTCTAGCTCGCCATCAACGCCGTAAATCATCAATTAGAAACCTAATAAGCATTCTCTTGAAAGCTATCAACATTCTAATCCATAAAAATGAGGGATACCAGTTCAGCCTCCATCTATAGGGACGGGTACTTGAATGAACCAGGTAACCTTGTCGGCTAGATAGTCGTATACTCCAACTTTCTTTCACTCAACTTTGCCATCAACCATAGCAATTATAGTAAATAAATGCTTCTTTCCCTCTTATTATGCTCATTTAGTCCCCATTCAATCAACTAAATCACCAATTAAAACTTGCTGAGAACATTCTTTAACTCTTCCAAATAAATGTAAAAATATAAAATTAATGAGAATTAATTTATTATTTAAATCTCGCTCAATAATTAAATTTATAGTGATTTAAACTTAAAGCACCATATAATTCCTTATCTATGTAATGAGTTTGTTTTATATTGTTTACAGTGAAATCTTTTTCGCGCTAACCTTATAAGATGTTTCATTTATAATTGATGTAATGGGAAGGCTTCAATTAGCCCTAGGAATATTGGCGCTCTTCGTGTTTACTATTTATTTCAGCTCTGCTCCGCTATGCATTAATGCAATTACGTGTGAATTCGAGTTTAGTGGATATGTGCTTGATCTCCACAGTTCATCTCCAGTGAGTAATTGTAGCATTAAGTTCTTTATTAAGCGCTATACGTACTATTATTACTGCGATTTCATTGGTGAGGCAATTACTGATGAGAATGGCTTCTATAATGTGAGCTTAAAAATTGCCTTTCCATCACCATCTCTTCCACGCGAATTGGTGATCCTCATTTATCGCTGGAATAATTCTCTAAATGCAATTGACTATGCTCCAATCATAGTTTATTATAGTGTTAGAGCTGATATGGAGAGGAATATATTGTTGAATTTTACGTTGTGTCCTGCTGTAAGCATATACTTCCGTGATGAATTCCTATATGTCAATTTTAGTGAGCCTGCGGATAGAGTTTCATTTAGAGTTTTAGTTGGAGATGAATATCCGCTTAAGAATTGCTCAATTTTAGAGTATGGCTATGTTAGTGGAGCACTCATCGATAAAATGCTTAGAGTAATTGGTGTACCTGAAAATCTAGTTGTACTGCCAGTTGGATATCCTGTTAATGTTGAGATTTCAGGTCTATTTGTTGAGAGGTTTGAGGTTCCAGTCCTATGGTTTAGGAGGCATATCGTTAGGATTTGGAGGGCTATTTGCAGTGTTTTGCTCTATGATGATTGGGTTAAATTTAATGAGAGTGGTGTTTTTGAGTGCTCGATTTTGAATGCAACTGTTAGATACTCGTTAAAACTGTTGAGGGAATACTACCAGTTAATTTCAAGTAGAGTTGAGGAGGCTAGTAAAGCTGGTTTCTATACTACTTCAATTGAAGTTAAATTGGGTGAATTGGAGAGGCTAATTAATAGGGCTGGAGACCTATTTTTGAGTGGTAACTTCATTGAGAGCCATTCTCTACTAAGAGAAGCCTATATTTCGCTTTTAGACTTGGATTCATATGTTGACTGGATGTATAAGGAGGCTCGAATGTCGATTGACCTATTAATAATCTTCTTCATGATTGGATCCATTTTCATATCATTCATGTTGACTGAAAAGCTTATTTTAAAAGCCTTATTATCACTCATCTTCTCCCTAATATTCCTATACCTGCTCTCTATGAGCTATCCATTAGCCCCTCAAATCAACTTCAATACTGTCCCAATTATAATTGCACCCCCAATCCTCACGTTAACTATCCATGCTTTCATGTCTATTATGAATAGGTACGGGTTACTGCCAGCTATTCTCAACTTATCAGATATACTTTCATATGCTAAGAGGAATATTAGGCGCAGGAAAATTAGATCAATCATATTCTTCACTTCATTTCTATTCTTCACTATGGGTCTAATTGCATTAACATCGACTTCAATTGAAGTTAACTTATTGACTTCAGTTTCCAGTAATGAGTTGAAGCTGACTGGTATTAGTGTTGATAGAAATGTTCCACCAGTATTCGTGAAGGCATGTTTCACGAATCTCGAAGCAGAAGACAATCCCTATGGACTGCCTCTCCCAATGACGGTGCTTGAAATGCTTAATTGCACTGGTAAAGTTTTTGATGTATCTTATAGAGCTGAAACTAGAGCTAAGGTTAAGCCATATGGAAGGCTCTACGCCTTTACTGAAACTGGAATCGATGCAAATAAATATGCTAATATAAGTGGAATGATCAGCTTCACGTCAAATGACCCAATGTATATGAGGCTTAATGAATACCTGGTTGAGGGAAGCATGCCTGTTAAGGAGAATGAAGTTGTTGTAAGTAGAAGGACTGCAGAGTACTTGAATGTTCATGCTGGAGATAGAGTGCTTTTCATGGGTAGGATTCTAGTTGTCTCTGGTATAATTGATGATTGGAGTATTAAGTGGTTGAGGGAGTTTAGTGGTAGGCCATTCTTACCATATAAAATGGTTTTAACGCTTAAGGGTGAAGATGGGAATCCATCAATATATGAAGCCTACGTATGCAGTCCAGATGAAGTGCTCATTATTTCCTGGGAGCTCGCCGGGAAGATGAAGAAGATGTTTATTACACGTATTTTTGCTTATTTGAAGTGTGGGGACGATGAGTTAATTTCAATTGGGAGAACCGTTGCTCTTGGAGGTGGAAGTTTGGTTGTGAGCATTTTCACTTCATCTAAGCAAATTAACATGCTTCTATCTCAAATATTCTCGTTTACCGGATTTGAGATCTTTATTCCAGCAATAATAATTGTTTTAAATGCTGCACTGACTTCTGCGGCAACACTTTATGAGAGGCGTAGGGAGGCAACTGTGCTTTCATCTATTGGTTGTTCGCCTAGAGATCTCCTCATAATATTCCTATTTGAATCACTGCTGCTCGGCACTTCGGCTGGCACTTTGGGCTATATTTCGGGCTTATCTCTATATAGGTTGATGGCTGAGATGAGCAGTATTAGTGTTAAGCCTAAAGTATCTTTTCTATGGGTTTTAGTGGCGATTTTAATTTCAACTCTCTGTGCATGTTTGGGTTCCATATTCATTTTAAGGTCTACTCTCATTGTTGTTCCATCAAAGCTCTGGAGCATTAGGGGGAGGAGGGTGAGCAGTGCTGTAGGTGATGTTTGGATATATGATGTTCCAGTTAAGCTTAGATGGGAGCGGGCTAGGGATTTCATTGAGTTTATTGCTTCGAAATTAAAGAGATATCCATTGCATGTTGATGAGAGGATTAGAGTTGTGGATTTGAGGAGGGTTTTTGAGGATAAGGAAGCATATGAGCTGGAGTTCACATATGATGTGGGCTTTGGATCCGCATCCCGTAATACTAGTAGGAATATATTGAGGGTGTGGATTGAGAATGGTGAGTGCAAGGTTTTACTTCAAGTGAAGAGTTATGGTTCGAGTGCTGAGAAGCATGCACTTAGGACTGCGAGATTAATTAGGAGTATTGCTATGGAGTGGAGCTAATTGGCTGGCGATTTCTCCTCCAATAATCCTTCATGTCAACTCTTTCAATTTTACCATCTCTGAGCCAGACAATTCTATCGCTTACCTCTACAATTTTATAGTCATGGGTTGCACAGAACACTGTTACGCCTTTCTCCCTATTTATGTTTCTAATTAAGCTTATTATTTTGAGACCTGTTTCCAAGTCGAGGTTTGCAGTTGGTTCATCAGCAAGTATTATGGATGGATTATTTGCTAGTGCACGGGCAATTGCAACTCTCTGTTGCTGCCCACCTGAGAGCTCAAGGGGTTTATGATGGAGCCTATCGCCTAGTCCAACCATTTCAAGTAGCTTTGTAGCTCTCTCAATTCTCTCCTTCTTAATTAGCCCAGCAAATATCATTGGTAGAGATACGTTTTCTAGTGCAGTTAGTACTGGAATTAAATTGTATGTTTGAAATATGTATCCTATCTTCCTGCATCTAAGCCATGCAAGCTCATATGCATCGAGCTTTGAAATATCAATGTTATCTATGTAAACCTTACCTCTAGTAGGCCTATCAAGCCCGCCTATCATGTTGAATAGAGTTGTTTTCCCAGCACCTGATGGTCCCATGATTGAGAGGTATTCTCCCCTATAGACCTTCAAGTTTATTCCGTCAAGAGCCTTAATCACTGTTTCGCCGAGCACATAGTACTTGGCTAAATCTATGGTTTCAACAGTTAAGTTAGATGCCATAACTACACCTCGAATCTCAGGGCTTCAACGGGGTTAATTCTAGATGCATAGTAGGCAGGGAGAATTGTGGCGATAAAGCTAATTAAAATTGCGGTCAGCATTGACGTTAGGAAGATGCTCAAGTAGCTTTGAAGCGAGATAAGAGTTCCAGCTTGAATTAGCATTAATATTGAAGTTGCAATGAGTGATGCTGCAAATCCAAGTGCACCACCAATTAATCCGATGAAAATAGACTCCATTATGAATAGCAGAATTATGAATGAGTTCTTTGCTCCAAGGCACTTTATGATGCCAATCTCCTTGTACCGCTCAACAACTGCTATTAACATTGAATTTAGAATTGCAGTAATGCAGATTACAAGAGAGATGGTTAGGACCCAAATTTGATATTCACTTAAATTTAATGGTATAAATGCTATCCTCACTGCCTGAACAGCATAGAGATTGTTGAGCATCATCATTGATGAAAGCAGTGCAACACCCATGAAAACATTAGCTGTAGTTAATGCTACTCTAAATTTCCTCTTCCTCATGTTTTCAATAACAACATGTGCCACATCTTTAAGCGATAAGCCACCGTAAACGGGATGCATAGCTCTCCAATTAAAATAGGTTTAATTAAAATTTAAGTTATTTGTCTTAACCATAAAATATAAAGGTGTTTGAATATGCAGTATTGAGTATTGATGAATTTGAGGATCGCAATAATATACTATAGTAAGACTGGTAGAACTAGGAGCGTAGCAAATTACATTAAGAGGAGGCTAGTTGGAGATGGCTTTAAAGTTGATGTATTTGAAGTAAAGCCAGCTAGAGAATACATGAGCTTTCTACTCCACTTGAATCCAAGAATTATTTATGAAACAATAAGCGGTAAGGTGATTAGGATCGTTGGATTGGAAGATTTCAATCCAAAGCATTACGATCTAATCTTTCTTGGATCACCAATTTGGTTTGAAACCATAGCGCCACCAGTTAGGTCTTTCATAGAAATTTATGGTGATGAAGTTAATGTGCCAGTAATATGTTTTTCCACTTCATCTTTAAAGCGCAATTACTCAATGAAGTTTAGGAGAATTCTTGAGGAGAGGAGTTTCAATGTGATTTCAGCATTCAATATAACTGATTTGAATAGGGAGAGGCATTTAATTGATGAAGTGCTCGTTAAAATTAGGAGAATGATTGGCCAAGTCACAGCTTAGTGGTTGTTTGATTACTACCAAGGTTCGGTTTAATATAATGCGCAATAATTTTCGATAGCCTTAAATATTATTTTGGTAGCACTTTTTAAATGAAAAGTAACACTATTGCTTGGTGGTTGCTTAAATGATACTTGATCGATCAAGCTTTGGTAGAATAGCTAGGCGCATTGAGAAATCATTTACTGCAACTTTTAGGAGGGAGAGCGAATCTTCAGTGAGGAGAAGCATTCATGATACGCTTGTTAGTGGAGATATTGGTGTTTATATTCACTTCCCCTTCTGTAAGAGCTTGTGTCCAGCATGCCCATATGTGAGGGAGATTTGGAATGAGAGGAGGGTGGAGCGCTATCTATCTGCTTTGAAAGCTGAGATAAGGATGATTGGTAACTTACTTGATGATTTGAATTTGAGGATAGCGAATATTCATGTTGGTGGGGGGACTCCCAGCTTATTGGATAGGGAGTGGACTGAGATTATTGAGGTTTTGCGTGAAAGCTTTAATTTTAAGCGGGATTGCCCTATTGGTGTTGAAGCTAATCCTGAGGATTTGTGTGAGGATAGGGCTTTCTTATTGAGGGAGGCGGGGGTTGATGAAATAAGTATTGGTGTTCAATCATTCTTTAAGCCGAATCTCAAATTGCTTGGGAGAAGGCATGATGTCGAGGACTCACTGGAGGCTATCGAGAATTGTAGGGATGCTGATTTTAAGCTCATAAACATAGACTTGATGTACATGCTTCCGAGTCAAAGTGTCAGTGATTGGATTCATGATTTGAAGTTGGCTTTAGAGCATGATGTTGATCAAATTACATGCTATCCCCTCTTAATAACGCCTTACTCCCGCATGTATGGCTTGATGAGGACTGGTAGAGTTCCAGAGCAGCCTGGAATGAAGGTTTTCAGGCAAATGTACTATTCATCCATTGACACTTTAACTGGTGGAGGCTATTCTCCGCTACGCTACTACTCTTTTGGTAGGGGTAGTAGGGAGTATAGTACTGTTGAGCTGGAAATGGTTGGTCCTCTTATTGGCTTTGGATGTGGGGCAATGAGCTTTACTGGAGGATACGAGTACATAAACACGTGTTCAGTTAGAGAGTACATTAGGGCTATGGAGAAGGGTAGATTACCAGTTGCTGGTGGGAGAACTGTAGGTAAGGAGGAGAGGGCTGTTAGGTGGATTGTAGAGCGCTTGAGTGCTCTAGAGCTTAAGATAAGTGATTTTGAGAGGGAATTTGGAGAACCATTTGATGTCTTAATGAAGCGTAGTGGATATAGTGCTGCTCTTAGAATTGGAATGCTCCTAGGCTACTTGGAGAGGAGGGCTAATGTGATAAGAGTGACTAGGAGGGGAATGTGGCATAGAAATGTTTCTGGATGGGCATTTGTGCTATCTGTTCCCTGTAGAATAGTTGAGGAGTATTTGAAAACTCCCTGGCCAATAGAGGTTACTATACCTTAAATTCATATTAGTACAGTTAAGCTCTTTAATGCCCAGGAGCTTTACATGATGCTTAGCTCAGCCTAAATGTAGTGCTTTGAGTATTTCCTCGCTTAAAGGCCTCTTAGTCTTGAGCTTGGGTTTCATGCGGTCAATTGACATGCCCCAAACCATGCACATAATCGTATATCCACTAAATGACCTATCCTCTAGGGTTGTGGGAATTATTTCTTTAGCTCTATACTTGACTCTTAAATAGGAAAGTACTTTCTCCGCCATTTCATGTGGGAAGCTTCTAGCCTTGAACATTACGAATGCATTTGTTCCATTGATTGGCTTTGAAACTAGCGATTTATTGTATTCAAAGAAGTCTCTCCACTTCTTTTTGAAGTCTCTGTAATTGTCTAGGTAGACGAAGGTGAAGAAGCCGCATTGGGGCAGTATTAGTCTCGTTAGGTCAATTATGTCTATTGGTGGATTGGCGAATCCACCATAATCAACTAGGTCGACTAGGCTTGAGATCATTGAAGTTATTATTAGATTTGCTCTCTCAACTCCCTCTCCAACAGTTTGGCTGAAGCGCATCATTAGCTCGTTATCGAATATGAGTGGGCTTAAACCCTTGTTGAGGAGGCTTTTGAGCCCCAGCACTGCATTACCTATGAGTAGGTCTCCCTCACGTCTAAATGGTATTGTACATAGCGGTATTACTCTCAGCTTAAGCTCATCCCTTATATCCCTGGAAATTTCGCTTAAGACTAGGGATCCACATCCACCACCTAAGCTTGCAAGTGTAATTGCTATTTTAAACTTCTGCTTTTGATGAAGACTCTTCAATTCCTCCAATATTTTGTCCCTGTCATTTTCATATGCTTCAAGTCCAAGCTTAGGGTCTTTACCAGCACCATAACCGCTTAGAACTTCTTCACCTATAACCCTGAAAATGAAGTTTGAATACGATTTAATTCTCCTATCTTCAAAGTATGCCATTACTCTTTCATGATCCTTCCTACTAGTATTAACTGCGAGGAAAGTGTTTTCCATTTTTCTCAGGTTCTTGAACATTGCATATGCAATTGATAGAATGCGTTCTCCACCACTCCCAACTCCAACAAATAATATTCCACCCATCCTCTCACTTCACGTTAAATTGGCTAATTTTACCCAAAAGTATTTTCACCAATTAATTTCGTAGAGAGCTGCCATATAGCTTCAATGAGCTTTGAATGCTCCAATTTTCGCTATACATAATTAACTCTGCTATGCGACTTAATTAATGAATTTATGTTCTAAGCATCCAGTATTCTTGGGAGCTATTTATGAAGAGGATAGGCATAGTTGATGGATTAAGCCCAGAATCAACGGTACTATATTATAATGAAGATAGTTGATGAGTTTAGGAGGAGATTTGGAAGTGAAGATTATCCCGGCATAATAATTTATAGTGCTAATTTTGGTGAGTTCACGAGATTGATAAGTGAGGGTAGAAATAGTGAGGCGGCAAATATTCTCATTAATGCGGCTAATTCTCTAGAGAGTGCTGGAGCAGATTTCATAGTAATAGCAGCCAATACGCCTCATATGTTTCTCGACTACATAGTTCCTCAAATAAAAATTCCAGTGCTAAGCATAATTGATGCATTGACGGATAAATTGAAGAGGGATAGTATAGATAAAGTTGGTTCGCTGGGTACGAAATTTACATTAACAATGCATTTCTATGTTGAGGGATTGAGGAAGCATGGTTTAAGCGTCATTCTCCCCGAAATGGATGATATTAACACCATTAATGAGATAATTTATGGAGAATTGGTCAAGGGAGTAGTTAGGGAGGATTCTAAATATAGAGTTATTGAGGTAATTAGAAGGCTTATAGGGAGGGGTGTAAAGGGAATAGTCTTAGCATGCACAGTGTTTCCACTCCTAGTTTCCGGGGAAGTTAATGGAGTAAAGCTTTACGATACAGCTAAAATTCATGCATTAAAAGCTCTCGAGTACGCTATTAAAGAGTGGTCCATTCAAATAACATAAAATATGTATTATAGTTATAGATTGATGTCGATTAAGTAGGTGTCTCCATTAACTCTGCTTTCAATTTTAGTTGAAATAAATGGAGTGAGTGTTTTAGTGGTATAGGTCTCTTATTAGGAAGTCTAGTCCAAGTCTTCGGAGAGTGGATTTAAGTGGCTTGCCAGTCCTCTCATCCCAACCCATTAACCTATAGTATTCCTTAACCATCCACTTAACGTGTCTTCTCACATCTCTATTCTTCCCCGGCCCTTTTGGTGGTGGTTCTAGGAATCTTGGCCCAACATCATTGATGTCGTCTTCGGGTGTTAATCCTAACTTTATGTGTATGGTTCTCTCCAGGTTAATTACTCTTTCACCAATAGTGAGTGCATCTTCCTTAGTTATTTTGAAGCCTGTGGCTGCTGAAACTGCTTTGGCTTCAAATTCTAATGCTCCTGGAACACCCCAATCAGCAAACCAGCATATGCCTATGCTGTCAACCCAGTTCTTCTTTAATTGAGTATCTCTAACTGCTTTGGGTTTAGCTCTCCAGTCGAATGGGTCTTGATATTTTGGATAGCCTATATCTGGCTCCGTTGCCCATGCATCTACTCCTGGTGCAGGCCAGCTATATCCTCCTCCAATTAGTTGCCCTAGAAGTATACCCCAAGTCGCTCTCCAATCATGCAGATTTATTCCGGTACCCTTAACATGTATGGCTAGCTCCTCAGCTCCAATTGCCTCAGCAGCTCTTTTAGGACCCATTGCAAGTAGTTTTCCTATGAATCCCTCCTTCTTGGCAGCTTTGTGTAGTAGCTTTTCTATGAGCTTGGGGTCGCCCCATCTAAGCTCTATTCCCTCAAGCTCCTCTTTGGATATTAATCCCTTCTCATATGCCTCAATGAGCAGTGCTATTGTTGATCCTATAGTGCTTGTTTCAAAGCCGAGCCTATCTGCAAGTTCTATTAAGTAGAATATTGCTCCAGACTCATATATTCCCAGTAGAGATGATATGCCCTCTAAGTTTTCTCCTCCACCTGCAGGTGTGGCCTTGAATCCCTTATATGATCCCTCAGTAACTTCAACTTCATATGAGCATGCTATTGGGCAGGCATAACATGCTTTGGGTGTATATTTGAACTTGGACATTCCAACAGCAAATTCAGGGGGACTGACATCTAGGAAGTTTTTCGCTGAAAGCAGATAGTTCTCTTTAGTATACTTGTATTCTGTTCTAGGTAGTCCCGCCTTTGCAAGTGCATTTACTACATCGCTCTTCCATAGATTTTCATGCCATTTCCTCGCAGCTTCCTCTAAGAGCTCTCTATTAACTACTGGTATTTCATGGGTTCCATAAACTGCTATTGCCTTCAGCTTCTTGCTACCCATTACTGCACCCATACCGCTATGGGAGAATGAGTGATGCTTATCATTCTCTATTAAAGCTCCAGCACACATGTTTTCTCCAGCAGGACCGATAGCTGCGACGCTTGCATCCTTAACACCCAAATCCTCTTTCACTAGGTCTTCTGCTTCATGGGTGTCCTTACCCCAATACTTTGATGCATCTCTAATTTCTGCTTTACCATCATGAATCCATAGGTAAACGGGTTTTTCGGAGGCTCCCTCGATTATTATGCCATCAAATCCAGCTTTCTTCAAGTTTGGGCCGAAGAAGCCGTGGGTATGTGATGCCCCTATAGTATAGCCCGTATCAGCATTAATTGAAATAGCCGTAGTATTATTGCCGCATGGAACGTTTAGGCCGGTGAGGGGGCCAGTCATGAAAATCAATGGATTTTCCGGTTCAAGTGGAGATATGCCTGGCTCAAACATGCAGTATAAATACCATAGACCAAGCCCCTTACCACCAATAAATGCTCTCAAAACATCGTCGTCAGGTAATGGTTCATACCACACCGTTTGCCTAGTTAAATCAACCCTCAAAATTCTTCCAATATATCCACCTAGAACCATAGCTTTTCACCATAGGTTGTATAAAGTATGTGAAAAGAGTATTATAAGCTTTACAATAAAACTTTAATTCAAAATTCATGTTAGCAAGCATTCTTTCTAATACAAAATTAAAATTCAACTTATAGTTAAGTAAAGATTTTAGTGTCCACATCCACGATCGAAGCATTACATCAAATGCACGTTTTCTCATTATATATTTACATTTGTAAATTAATTCTTATTACTAATTCAATTTAGTCACGAACTACTTAATAGTAAAATAACTACTTTTATATACGTATAGAATGCCTCTTTATTATGGGGAGTATCTAATGGCCTTGAGTGCAGTTAATAGGAGAGTTTTATTGGCTGTAGTAGCGATAATAGTGCTAGTCATTATTGGAGTAGCATACTACTATCTCACTTTACCGAAGCCAGTTGTAATTAAGGAAGTGAAGATAGGAGTTATTCTGCCACTTTCAGGTAAATTGGCTGAGACAGGTGCAGATTTAAAGAGGGGAATTGAATTTGCAATTGATGAAATTAATGCTGCTGGTGGAATCAAGAACTTGGGTGGAGCTAAGCTAGTAGTAGTTTATGGTGATAGTGCTGGTAAGCCTGAAATTGGAGCAGCTGAAGCTGAGAGATTGATTACCGAGGAGAAGGTTGTCGCCATTCTAGGTGCATATCAAAGTGCTGTTACTAAAACTGTTAGTGAAGTTTGTGAGCGCTACAATGTTCCATGCCTAAACCCCGACTCTACATCTCCAGCATTAACTGAGAGGGGCTATAAGTGGTTCTTCAGAACAACACCGCACGACGGTATGTTTGCTGCACAGCATGTTGAGTTCGTTAAGTGGTTAAATGAGAAGTTCGGAGATCAAATCAAGAGGATTGCAATCATACATGAGGATACTGAGTGGGGAGCTAAGTGCGCTGAAGCTTGGAGGGAGGAGTTCTCGGCTGCTGGATTTGAAATAGTTAAGGTTATAAGCTACCATGCTGCAACGGTCACTTCACTTGACAGTGAAGTGGACGCATTGAAGGCTGCAAATCCGGATTTAGTTCTAGCTGCATGCTATGTTTCCGATGCAATACTCTTCGTCCAGACATGTAAGGCTAGAGATTTCAATCCAAAGGCCATATTGGCTATGGATGCAGGCTTCATCAATCCAAGCTATGTACAGCAAGTTGGTGAGCTGGGCTTCTACATATTCTCGAGGGAGGTATTCAACTGGGACCTATTCGGTAAGATTTCGAAGCTAAAAGAGGTTAATGATAGGTATAAGGCTAAGTATGGCGTCGACTTAAACGGCAACTCTGCGAGAGATTATACTGGAGTATGGGTTCTATACTATGCAATTGAGGAGGCAGCTAAAACTGCTAAGCCAACTGAGCTAGAGGCATTTAGGAAGGCTATTAGGGATGCTCTAGCTAAACTTGAGCTTTCAGCCGATAAGCTGATCATGCCATGGGAGGGCATAAAGTTCGATGAGAAGGGACAAAACATTCTTGGAAGAGGCATAATTGTTCAGATGATGCCTGAAGATGGAAAGTACCATACAGTTTATCCACCAGAGCTGGCTACTGCAGAAGTGATATTTCCAATGCCAACTTGGGCTGAGAGGGGCGGTTAAGTCAACTGAAATTCCACTATTTTTATTTATATTGAAGAAGCATATTTTCTCAGCATGGTGGGCGTGATGGTTGGGGTGGTTTAAGTGACGGTTACGCCAATAGATTTGCTAGGTGCTGTTATTAATGGAGTTCTAATTGGAAGCATTTACTCGCTTATAGCAATGGGTCTAGCTTTAATTTGGGGTGTAATGGACATCATAAACTTCGCCCATGGAGACTTCATGATGCTTGGAGCATTCACTACGTATTGGCTACTCGCACTTGCAGGCTTGGATCCAATGCTTAGCATTCCAATATCATTTATAGTGGTTTTTGGGCTTGGATTCCTAACTCAGAAATTCATTATTGAGAAAATACTTCATGCACCACTTGTAAGTCAAATAACTGCAACATTTGCACTTCTCCTAATAATTAGGTATGGTGCTGAAGCCTTCTTCGGCCCATTTACTAGGCGAGTTGTAACTAGCTATACTGGTGAAATAGTGCATTTCGGTCCAATATCATTCCCGCTCACTAGAGGTATAGCTTTTATTGCATCAATCGCAGTTACCATTGCACTATATCTATTTTTAACGAGAACCTATATTGGAACTGCTTTAAGAGCTGTTTCACAGAATAGGGAGGCTGCACAGCTACTTGGAATTGATGTTAAGATGATGTATAGATTGGCTTTCGGTTTGGGTGTGGGTATTGCTGCTATTGGCGGAACACTACTATCAACATTCTACCCAATATACCCTGAAATGGGAGCTTTCTTCTGCCTCATAGCCTTCATCATAGTTGTCTTTGGCGGATTTGGCAGTGTTTTTGGGGCATATATTAGTGGAATAATCATTGGAGTTGCGGAATGTGTGAGTGCACTGTTTATACCGCCAACACTTAAGGATGTAGTTGCATTTGGTCTCTTCATAGCTATGATCTTAATTAAGCCAACTGGATTATTTGGAGCTAAATTGGGGCTGTGATTATGGGCTTCAAGCTTCCAAGGCTACTAGGTGATGTTAAAAGTATCTTCACTGGTCCCTTTAGCATGGCCATTCTAGTTTCAGCGGTGATTTTGCTGGTTTTACCTGTAGTTTTTCAGCTTGCAGATCTACCATTTCCTGCAAATACACTTCTCCTATGCCTAATGTACTCCATCCTGGCTATGGCATGGAACCTCTTAGCTGGATATGCTGGTCAAATAAGTCTTGGCCACGCAATATTCTTTGGAGTAGGTGCCTACACTACGATGATATTAATGCTATATTATGGTGTGACTCCATGGATTGGAATTTGGATTGGTGGCTTCATAGCTGCAGCTACTGGCCTAGCCTTGGGAATTCCATTATTTAGGCTTAGAAGCCACTGGTTTACACTTGCAACCATAGCTGCCCTGGAAATATTTAAGTTAACATTCATTTCCTGGCCTTGGGTTGGAGGTGCAGCGGGTTTACAGCCGCCAATAGTTCCATCTGAACAGGCACTTTACTATATACAGTATGCTGGACCATACGTATACGTTTACATTGCCCTTGGAATACTTGGACTTGAACTCCTAGTGCTCTATAGGGTGATCAATAGTAAAATAGGCTTCTATCTTCAAGCAATTAGGGAGGACGAGTATGCTGCAATGAGTATGGGGATAAATCCATTCAAGTATAAAATGATAGCAATGTTTATTAGCGCCTTCTTCACTGGCATTGGTGGTGGACTATACACTATTAGATTTAGATTCATAGACCCATTCTCAGTATTCGATCTAATAACTATTGCAGTATATCCTGCAGTGGCGGGTATTCTCGGTGGAATGTATACTTTCATAGGTCCAATTATCGGTTCATTCATATTCATGCCAATAACCGAGTATGTTAGAGCTCAAATTGTAGTGAGGTTTCCAAGATACTATGGTTTGCACGTATTTGTTCTCGGCATGATTTTGCTGATAATAACTCTATTAATGCCTGAGGGAGTTGTCGGCTGGCTTGAGAGGAGGGGGATTATTAGGTTTAGATCCATGATCAGTCAAATCGCATTGGAGAGTGGAGGTGATCGTGAATGAGCGAGCCCATACTTAGAATTGAAAAAGTGACTAAGCGCTTTGGCGGAATAGTTGCTCTAAGCAATGTCTCCTTCCAAATTAATAATGGTGAAATTGTCGGTTTAATTGGGCCAAATGGAGCGGGCAAAACAACAATGTTCAATGTTATAACTGGATACTATAAGCCTGAAGCTGGTAGAGTTTACTTTAAAGGTGAGGACATAACTGGTAGGCCTCCATACGTTATAGCTAAAATGGGTATTGGAAGAACATTTCAAATAGTCAAGCCCCTATCGGGCTTAACAGTCCTAGAAAACGTTATTGTCAGCTCATTTCTACGCCACGATGACTTAGAGGAGGCCACGAGGAGAGCACTTGAAATACTTGAGTTCACCGGGTTATATGAGAAGAGGTTTATGAAGGCCGGATCACTCAATGTGGCTGAGAAGAAGAGGTTAGAGCTATCTAGAGCCCTAGCCCTGGAACCGCAATTACTCTTGTTAGATGAAGTTGTAGCTGGATTAACTCCAACTGAAGTCGATGAAGTCTTAAGGCTACTAAAAGAGATAAATAAGTCTGGATGCACACTCCTCATTGTTGAGCACGTGATGAGGGCTGTAATGAGCATTTCAAATAGAATAATAGTGCTACATCATGGAGAGAAAATTGCTGAGGGAACACCAAGGGAAGTTGCAAACGATCCCAAAGTCATTGAAGCCTATTTGGGGGTGAGGGTTGAACTATGAAATCCCTCCTTAAAGTTGACAATTTAAGTGTATGCTATGGTGATGTACAGGTTTTATGGGGTATATCGCTTGAAGTTAGGGATGGTGAAGTGGTAGCTTTACTGGGAGCCAATGGCGCTGGAAAAACAACTACTCTAAAAACTATTTCAGGACTATTAAAGCCGAAGGATGGAAAGATATTCTTTGATGGAAGAGACATCACTGGTTTAGAGCCGCATAAAAGAGTGGAATTGGGAATAGCCCATATACCAGAGGGGAGACAGTTATTCCCAAGACTAACAGTCTATGAGAACTTGAGAGTTGCAGCATACACCAAGAGGGCGAGGGAGAAATTTCATGAAACCCTAGAAATAGTATACAACCTATTCCCAATACTCAAGGAAAGAAGAAATCAATTAGCAGGAACATTAAGCGGAGGAGAACAGCAAATGCTAGCAATAGCTAGAGGACTAATTTTAAGACCAAAACTACTCATGCTAGATGAGCCAAGCTTCGGCCTAGCACCAAAACTAGTAATAGAAGTCCTCAACTTCGTATCAAAACTAAGAAATGAAGGATACACAGTCCTACTAGTCGAACAAAACGTCCACCAAGCACTCAAACTATGCGACAGAGCATACATAATAGAAACAGGAAGAATAGTAAAAACCGGAACAGGAGAAGAACTACTAAAAGACGAAGAAATAAAGAAAGCATATCTAGGAATATAAATTAAAGAGGGAAATTCAATCCCAACACAACCCATATTGAGAACATTAGCCTATTTAATACTCAACAACATTCAATATCTTCTTTTCAAATAAAATTCATGCTCTTTCACATAGGTAGTTGAATTCATTTTCATCCTTCAATTCCCCTTTCACGAGATTCTTGGGCTTAATTTTATGTAGATTGGCTGCAACAGATTTAATCGTGAAATTAATGGAGAGAGGTGAGCAGGTCAAGTAAACCTAAACTTTTAGTTACTATTTTAAGGAATTACTATGAGAAGGTTAAGGATAAACTGCCTCCTCCAACTGAGGAGGCTGAAGAGGGAGTTAAGTAGAGTTCTACTGGAGAACAAGGTTCTATTCGTGACTTCAATCAAGATGGAGGGTTAACATTCTTTTAATTCTCTTTTAATGATATTCTAATCTACAGATTGTACTGCATGCTCGGCAATCTATACACGGGTGAAATAAAGGATGTGCTGGTCTACATCATATACGCGATACGTATGATTTCAAGCGCACTTTTCGACTGGCTAATAACGCGGAGAATGGAAGGAAAATAATTTATTAGCTTGGTTTCAAGTTTTCTCTTGGTGTTCTCCTATGACTTCTAAGTGTCATAAGAAGGTTTTTGAGGTTAAGAATGGCATTCTCACTATTGACTTAAAGACTTTCCTCGACATGATTGAAGACATTATTGATAGGGCTAAGCGTGGTGAAGATAAGTACGACATTTTGGATGAAGTTGCTCTAGCTGTTGATGAGGAATTTAGGAAGATGATTGAAGATGAAGAAGAAGTTATTAGGAAGATTAAGAGCGGAGAAATTAAGACGGTAGTAGTTGATGAAAACTAGGTTTTCACTACCTGTTTTCTATCTTATGGGTTTTAACTGAGGTTTCCATATCCAATTGAGGAGCCATTTAGGAGAAGTGGCTGGAAGTGGTATATTCTAATTAGAAAGTGGTTTGCCAGGAGTTTAAAAGGTTGCCTCTCCGTGCTCAGCGTGAAGCAATTAGAATAATCTTTCAATTCTCTTTTTATGAGATTCAATAGTGAGGAACATGATTACTACAGATACTACAGAGAGCTTTCAATTCTCTTTTTATGAGATTCGTACATGTATGCTACATCAGGTACATAGCCCCTCATTAAACTTTCAATTCTCTTTTTATGAGATTCCGAAAATCAACTCTGTCATAAAGTTAATAAATGCCTCGAACTTTCAATTCTCTTTTTATGAGATTCTAAATAGCTGCCATAAATAAATGCGAATACTAGGTTTGCCTTTCAATTCTCTTTTTATGAGATTCTTCAAAATAAGCGTGAAACTAGATTTAACTGCGGACATTCTTTCAATTCTCTTTTTATGAGATTCTAGATAAATTTTTTGTTATAATTTTTTACTGCTTAACTTTCAATTCTCTTTTTATGAGATTCATATGCTCTCTTAGGGGGGCATGTATCTTTTAAAAAATATCTTTCAATTCTCTTTTTATGAGATTCTCTCAAACTCTAAATTATGGAATTCCTCTTTAACCTTTGACTTTCAATTCTCTTTTTATGAGATTCTGCGACATTTTCATAACAAAACACATGGTCAGCATTATTCACCTTTCAATTCTCTTTTTATGAGATTCTGTTGTCTCCATCTTTTACGATAATAATGACTTTATTATCTTTCAATTCTCTTTTTATGAGATTCGGGGTTTAGTAATGTTTGGTATAATGGATACAGCTAATCCTTTCAATTCTCTTTTTATGAGATTCAGCCCACATCTCACCCGCAATACCTATGTAATTGCTATTCCTTTCAATTCTCTTTTTATGAGATTCTAAAGAATATTGGTAGTAATGATTTAGATATTCAAGTATCTTTCAATTCTCTTTTTATGAGATTCTATCCTAAAATACGCATTATTTCAGCGTGAAAATGCTCACTTTCAATTCTCTTTTTATGAGATTCAAACTGCCCATTAGACCTCATAATTCCTCAAGCATTTGATCTTTCAATTCTCTTTTTATGAGATTCTTGCTAAAGTACCGCAAATTATCGGTCTTTCAAGACTTCTTTCAATTCTCTTTTTATGAGATTCTTTATGATGGAACAAATGTTTGGAATGGTGGTGCTACATGTACATTCTTTCAATTCTCTTTTTATGAGATTCGATTTGCTTCACAGTAATAGCGGATTTTGGCTGTGGCCTTTCAATTCTCTTTTTATGAGATTCTCATGGTTAGTGATTAATGCTATGAAATCACCATGTACACTTTCAATTCTCTTTTTATGAGATTCAAATGAAGCATCCAGACGAATTATAGAGGTGAAAAAAACTTTCAATTCTCTTTTTATGAGATTCTTAAACATTTGTCAATAAATAATGGGCTCCCCAAAGCCGCTTTCAATTCTCTTTTTATGAGATTCTTAAAGCTTATATACCCCTATTTAAGCGTGTGATGTTCGCTTTATAATATGTGGTTCTCTTCTCATATAGTTTACCATTAAATTTCTTGCGGGGAGTGGAATAGGTTTCATCAATTAATGAACCTCTTTCCACACCCAATACATAAACCCTTGTAGAATGTGCTCTAGAATTTTAGATTTTCATTTGTAGTAACGTATTTATATTGTATTAACGTGTTATTATATGGTGGATGGTTTGTCTACTATTACTGTTAGGATTGATCCTGAAATTAAGAGGAGAATGAGGAAGTTCAGTTATATTAATTGGAGTGAGGTTGTTAGGAGAGCTATTATTAAGAAGCTTCGTGAAGAAGAGGAGCGGAATCTTGCTGAAGCTCTTCTCATAAATGAGAGGTTGAGGAGGAAGGCTCCTGAGGGTTGGGATTCAACGGAGGTCATTAAGCGTTGGAGAAGAGTAAGGTAATTGTTGTTGATGCAAGTGTTATTGTTAAGTGGTTTCTAGATGAACCGTATAGTAGTAAAGCATTAAGGATTAGAGATGATTATGTTAGGAGAATTGTAAGGATTGCAGTTCCATCAATACTTGAATATGAAGTTCTCAATGCCCTTAAATATAGTGGTGTTTATTCGATTGATGAGTTAGAGGAGATAGGTGTATCACTGAATAAGTATGGCTTCGACACCTATAATTTGAAGGGTGAACTTAAAATTAAAGCAATTAAAATTGCAGTTGAAAATAACATTACAATATATGATGCTAGCTACATAGCTTTAACTCAAAAATTAAAAACGAAACTCTACACTGCAGATAAGGAGTTAATAGAGAAATTTCCTGATAATGTAATTCACATAAAATACTACAGTTAAAATTTCTCCCATCAACTCGACACTAAATTGCTTCATCTCCTCCATTAAGCACACTAATCACCATCGGCGACTTTAGCACTTCTCCATTAAGTTACTAAGCATTAACACATTAATTACGAAGTTACTCTCTCATATCTACTTCATCTCAACTTCTTCAATAAGAGAAATACTTCTCTACTTTCAATTACAAGTATTTCAGCTTCCATATCTCCATAATCAGCAATGTGAGAGGATACGGAAATTTTCCTAGCTCTTTAGATAATAATACATTAATGTAATGCATTAAAGTAATGATAATCTTTATATAATTATGAGTTAAATGCTATTTGGTGATAATTTGAGTATAGTTACTATTAGAGTACCTAAGGAAATGAAGGAGGAGATGAAGAAGATAAAGATAAATTGGTCAGAGTATCTTAGGAAAGTAATTGAAGATAAAATTAGACAGGTAAAGAGGGAAATGGCTTCTCGAAAAATAGATGAGATAAGGAGTAAAACGAGAATGGGAGTTTTTAATGCTGCCGAGGCTATTAGAGAGGACCGTGACAGAAATTGAAGAAAATAGTTGTTGACGCAAGTATTATAGCTAAATGGTTTAATATTGAGGAATACACTGATAAAGCTGTGAAACTTAAGGATGCTTTCGTAAGAGGTGAAGTAGAACTCTGTGCACCAATACATTTAATATATGAAGTAGGAAATTCATTGTGGAAAAATAGGCAGTTAACCATTAAAGATGCGTGTGAAGCAATTGTAGCTTTAATGGAGCTAGGCATCGAACTCGTAGAACCCACACCTCAATCTGTTGAGAGGATAATGGAAATAGCTAGAATTAAAGATATGTCCTTCTATGATGCAGCTTACGTCCAATTAGCTGAAGAACTAAACATCCCATTAATAACAGCTGATGAAAAGCAGTTGAAAAAATCAAGAGAGCTGATTAAAGCCATACACATTAAAGATTTAAGAATTTAACTCTATAGCTAAATAAAAAGGATTACATGCAGTTTCAACAATTAACTTTGCTTTAAATTCTCAATGAATTTCACTTTAAGATTTAATTTATTGTGTTGCATATTCTAGTGCTTTTATTGCGTGGATTTTTGCTGTATCATAGAGTTTAACGTTATCTACTTTCCCTGACACTAGTAGTGGTAGTTCTGTGCATGCTAATGCTACTCCTCTTGCTCCTCTATTTATTAGTCTCCTGATAACTTCAATTAACTGCCTTCTCGATTCATCTCTAATTATCCCCTTAACTAGTTCTTGGTAAATTATCTTGTTTACGAGGTCTATGTCTTTTGACTCCGGAATTAACGCCTTTACACCGTGCTTCTTCAAACCTTCAACGTAAAATGGCTTTGTCAATGTAAATTTTGTTCCCAGTAACCCTACAACTTCAACTCTATCCTTCTTCAATTCCTCAGCTAACGCATCTATGATGCTCAGTATTGGCACCTTAATTTCCGGCTCTATGTAGTTGAGGAGCATGTGTGGTGTATTCGCCGCTATAACTATGAAATCTGCACCCGCTCTCTCCAATGCCTTCGCAGCTTCAACCAATATTTTCGCTGCATCCTCATTCCTACCCTCACTAATCAACTTCGTGAACTCCCCAAAATTTACACTGTAAATTATAATGTTCGGGTAATTTTCACTTTGAAACCTCCTCCTATAGTCATCAACAATAACTTTATAGTATAGAATTGTTGATTCAGGACTTAATCCACCTATAATTCCAATATTCTTCAAATAATCACACTCCTCCACTAAACAGTATTTCGAATCTCCATGTTAACAGTTATGCTCCATCTCAATTACACGTAATCGACTTATGAATTGCAAGTTTAAGAGCTAGCAATGAAAGTACTGTTTAGAGCTTTACCCCCCTAAATTTTAAGATTTTTCATTGCAGATAGTTATGTTGATGAATGTGAGAGTGCAACTTTACGTGAAAAAGATTTCGACATGGTGTTTTCTCATTCTTGGACTACTCATAGGCTTCATCTTCAACTTAAATTCAATTAATGCTCTATACTGCATTACTGGATGGATACTATTCATGCTAGGTATGTATATTCATTATTTAAGTCATAGGGTTCATCCAAAAGCTCATAGAAGTATTAATGCAATAGATTACGTAGCTACGGAAGGTATTTACTCATGGATTAGACATCCAGGATACTTAGGTCTCATACTAGCTTTCTTTGGAGTAGCTGTAGCTTTCGGAAGTATACCTGCTACAATCATAGCTTTCATACTTGCAGTTCTACACTACATTCAAGCTATTAGGGAGGAGAATTTGATGTTGAAGAAGTTTGGAGATAAGTATGCTAAGTATGTGGAGAAGGTACCTGATAGATTCATACCCATAAGGAAATTAATTAGAATTTTAAAGGCACATTAAAATTCACGTAGAGAAATGTCAATGTTAAATACGCTAAGAGTACTTTGCGGATAAATAATTAGAGCTTTAATTTTTAGTTAACTGCACGTTTTGGAGTTAAAGGTGTTCTCCTAAAAATCCTCTTTACCAGTAAAATGGAAATTGCAACTGCAATTACTGCAGTTGCAATGTACGTTAATAGCCAGCTAATAGTTAACCTTTCAACTTTAAACTTAAATTTGATGTAACTTAATTCCTGTCTACCAACTCTACTTGCATCAACTATTAAAGTGTACTTGCAAACTCCACCTTCAACGTAAGTGCTCTTCGAGTACTTGTAGGTTAATGGTATGTCGATGTCCGTAATCTTAACTATGGATCCAGTTGGTGGATGAATTTCTAAGTGTAGGACTGATGGTGAAACTTCACTAGACAAAATTACTGGTTCAACTCTACCCATCAACTTAAACAAGTCAATTTCATACTCGCCTTCATCAAGTACAGTTCCCGATTTAACCCTACACTCGATCAGCATGAAATTGAAGATTTCCGAATTTCTATACTCCATGTAGTAGGTGACTATTACTCCCTTCAATAAGTGCTCTCTACTAATGAGAGTGTTAAATCCAATTTTAGGCTTCACATCCATAACTCTACCAATTAAACCTGTACGATTAATATTTTCAAATGTAAATGAAATTCTGTGAAGCCCTATCTCCATATTCGACTATCCTATTCTCATGGAATTTAGCTTTAGCACTTAAAATAGATGCGAACTTATCAGCTATCATCCTAGATTTACTCAGTGCATCTATTGAAGTAACTTTGCTTGCATCAAAGAATACTGTGAGCTCTGCACTACAACTAATAGTGTTAGCTGCAAGCACAAGTTTAACTAATCCATTAACGCGACTAATATTCACGAAGTTCCCAATCGGCTTGAAGTAGATTGAAATGTGAATTAAACCGTTGGGGTAAATTGCAACTTCAAGTTCATCAACGAAGTAAATTGCTGGATAACCAATGCAGTTCACTGTAAACATTGTTAAAATTAGTAGTGTGGTTAGTAGGCTGATCAATGGGTATCTAAGCTTCATCGCTTAAAGCTTGCATACTCCCAGCTAATAAGAATTTACTAAGTCAACTACTTTATCGAGTAAATTTTCAGTAACACATTCACTAGAAGCATTAATGCTATCGACAACAATACTACTGGTATTGACAGGTTAATTGAAGAGTAGACTATGAAGGATAATGCTTCCATGAATTTTAAACCCAAAATTAGTAGTGGTATCATTGATAAGGTGAATAGTATTAGGTAGGCTATGAATGGTGAAACTATTAAGCACAATACTAGCTGCATTAAACTTAGTGGCCTAAGCATGTAAGTTAAAATTGTTGAAGCAACAATTATCGATGCTAATGGAACTCTCAAATGAATAGCCCTATAAGTAAAAGCTTTACCAATACTAGTAGCAGTAACATTTCCTCCAACATGATGACTATGAGGCTTAATAGGTGCACTTCCAATAACCATCTTATATTTAAACCACATGTTAACTGGAGACTTCAAAGGCAACGCTAATATAGTTACAATTAAAATTGCAAATGCAGTTAAAATCACGTATGCAATTAAGCTTCTCTTCAAAACTCTAACTTGGAAAACGTACTTACCATTAGTAATACTCTTCTCGTAAAGTGCAATTGAAAGCATGAATGTTAAACTTGATATTGAAGTCAACATCAACGATACACTTGAATAGTAACCATCCAGATTAATGAAGCTAATACAGTAAGCCGATATCAGTAAAATTACTCCAATCATAAATGTAACCATAAGCTTCAACCTTAAACCACCCAAATGAACCTCAAGTAACTCTCTAAATTTAGTGGTAAAGGTGTGGTAAAGCTCAATACCACTAATCAAACTACTTAAATCAACCCTACTCGCTGGCCCAATATAGCACCATTCACGTCCATGCTTAAAGTAAACATAAATGTTACCTGAAATCTCCTTAAAAACAAGACTACCAATCCTACCACATCTAGGACATTTACCTCTACCAATAACACGAGTACTCATAGCTAAAATAGTACTGTATCCTGAATCCTTAAAGTTTTAAGGGAAACTTAATAGCCATTACAACTCATCAATAGCTCTAATATGGTGAATCATCATTTACCTAATAATCTTCTTAAGAATTCAATTAGTGTTCTAGGAGATTTAAGCAAGTAGAATATCAACTTCAATTTCAACTTAAAACTCTCCATTTCCCTCACAATCTTCATCGCTAAAGAATATAGCTTCAAGTTAACTTCAGGATCCACTCTCAACTTTAATGATTTCATATCTTTAAAGACTAATTCGAGAGCTTCAATTTCATCTTCACTAAACATTTTATTCTCCCTCAAAATCCTAATCATTTCCCTCCTTGAAGCTGTATGGAAACCCTTAATGCATAAGTAAAATCTTAAGAGAGGAAATATCAGTGAACCAATGGAAATAGTATTTAGGGATTTAAGATCAACACTTTTAATCCCATGCATCTTCCTTTCAATCTGTCTTAGAACTATTAATGCTGAAAGTATCAATTCTGCTTCAGATGGTTTTCTCAACTTACTTCTAACATCAATACCATAAATAACGATGAAATTCTTCATTAAATTATAGTACTCACATCCCCTACCAAGCCAACTAAAGACTTTATCTATGCTATCAATCCAAAGACTTATAACATCCTTTCTAACTTCAATTGGAGACATACCCCTCAACACTTCATAATAAGCTCTATTAATTTCATCAATAACCTTCTTAATATCCTCAATAACATGCTCATCCCTAGTTATTACAACTAAATCAATATCACTATAACCGGGAATGAAATCATCTCCTCTCGAAACTGAACCAGCTATACCAATACAAACAATTTCATTTTTAAATGGTTCAAGCCTCTCCATAGCCTGCTTCAAAGCTGAACTATAAGGTTTAGGCAAATCAATTAAATTGATGATCCTAATAATACACTCCCCCACCTTAACAAACCAAAATTACATTGAAAAGATTAACTTCGCAATTCAATCATTCTCGAAAGCTCTCTCCTAAATTTATGGAACTCCTCAAGAGATATTTCAACTTGAGGAGTCCTCTCAAAACCTCCTCCAAAGAAGGTATAGATTCCTCCATCAACCTCCCCTCTATCCTATGAACAACCTTCACGTGAAGTTTCAAGCTAAGCCTCTCCCTAATAATCTTCAGGTAGGAAAACTCCCCTTAGAAGTTTGCTGTTGAAGCTTAACTATGATCAATCTAATGAAACCACACAAACCTGTAATGTAAGCTCCAATATCCGGCTGATATGGATTGAAAACTATAGGTTTAAATGGTGGTGTACCAGGTGGAACCAAATCCTTAACAACGCAAATAACGCTACAGGTAGCAGCAGTCCATAATAGGAGTGTTATTAAAGCTAAAACTTCACTTAAGTAACCACATAATCTGCATTTTACTAGAAGTGAAAGTGCAATTGATGAAGCGTAAGTTGAAATTGAAATTAAAGCAATAAAGTAGTAGCCACTAAGCTTACAGGAAATAAGTTTCAGCGAATCAATTATGTTAAGTGAATCAACCTTAACAACACTCAACTTAACCAAACTATACACTCCAATCCAAGGAAGTAGCAATGCGGTAAGCTGAATAACAGTAAGTGAAAAGTTCATTAAGTAATAAAGACTGAATTTAAACCGCTCCATAAAGAAATCCCTTAACAATTATGTTGACTTTAAAATTAAAGCCTTAACTTAACGTTCAACTGGTGGAAATGCGAAGAATTTATTTCCACTCACACAAACTTTTCTCCCGGGAGTCCGCCAGACAGGGCCGTAAAGGCCCAGGATGAAGGTTGGAGGGATTCACCGCGCGTTGAACACGCTCCCCCGCCGCCAATTCTCCCTAAACTCAAAGCTGAAATCCACCTCATACTCTCCTGGTACTACAGCTCCATTTAAAATTAAGGTAGGTTGAAGGAAAACTTATATGTAGTACATAAGTGTGTTACTTGGTGACCATAGTTGAGCGTTACAGTTTCATTCAGAATACCTAGAGAGGTAAAGAAGAAGATGGATGAACTACGAGGCACCATAAATTGGAGTGAAGAGATTAGAAGGTTTATTGAAAGGAGAATTATGGAAATTGAACAAGTCAAGGCTTTAAATGAACTTGAAAAATTAGTGGAAAGCTTACCAGTTTCACCTAGAGGCATAGCTGTCAAGTATGTGAGGGAGGATCGTGATAGTCATTGATGCATCTTCATTAATAAAATTCATTCTACACGAGGAAAATTGGAGAGATGTAGGGTCATTTATTAGGAGTAGAAAGCCACTATACTCAATAAGCCTCATAGCCAAGGAAGCTGGAAATGCAATATGGAAACATTCGCATCTAATGAAAGTCATAGATGTGGAGAAGGCGGAAAACTGTATTCAAGCTTACTGAAATTGTTTGAAACTAAAGTGATAATTTTAGAGAATGAAAGTAAATACTTAGAGGAAGCACTAAAACTATCGTTGAAGCATGGCATAACAATTTATGATTCACTCTACATTGTACAGGCGAAAAAGCATGGTGAACTTCTCACAAGTGATAAGAGTCAAGCTAACATAGCTAGTAAGCTAGGTGTAAAGGTGTATTTCATCCCATAACTACTTAAACCATTTCAGCACCATTAGGAGAACACGAAGTTCCCCTTAAACATACTAGATTTCCTCACTTGCATAACTGGGTGGGAACTCAAAACTCATAAAATTATATTCAATTAAATTCTTGACTTCTTCCTTCTAAAACACACGCTATAACAATCAAGCATACAATTATAGTGAAGTCTTCACTTTAGAGTAGTGAAGAGTCTCCACTACCTTTCCAATGCAAGCCTACTTAAATTTGCAAATCCACACCCTATAAGTCCACTCAAGCAGCCAAAGAGGTAAAATAGCATTAGCTCTATGAAGTTAAACTTAGTTAACCCAAGTAGGTTTGTTATCAAAGCTGTTAAAGCTCCAAATCTACAGTACATTGGAAATGGAATCATATATGGTATGGAGAGGAATCCAACTAGAAAACTTAAACCACGATTCCTACTCCACCAACCATAAGCAGCTGCACATGCAAATGTAGCTGGAAATAGAAATGTTTCACGTATAAAAAGAGAGAACAATCCGTTAATTAAATGTGATAAACAAATAAATATGCCTCCAACCAAAACCATTTTCAAAAATCGAATGAATCTAAATATTAAGAGTTCTTCCATGAAAGCCATTTTTCTCCCCATCATCATTAACAGCAATTTTTCAATATCCACTAGCTAAACCGAAATATATTTTATATTAACATTATAAAACTTGTATTTAATCATATCGTTACCTTGAATTAAAACTTCAATCTACGCTCCTCGAAGCTAACATAAAACCTCCATATGGCAAATTCATAGATCCGCTTAAAAGTTCTCTAATTTCCAAATACCTCCTGAAAATTCGATCCAGCCATTAATCTTAGTTTTCGCATCCTCGATTTCAATGTCTTCAAGCAAAGTATATGATATGAAAATCTTGTTCCCCTTAATTTCAGCTGCAAAAAGCAGTCATCAATTAATTACTCAATGTAAAATAAGGAATAATTGATGGCTAAGAACTGTCAACTTAAATTCTCTATTAATCAATATAACGAGAATATAACAGCAATAGTTGACAGGATGCTATAACTTAATTCTACCCTTTCTCAAAGCTAGAAATACAAATACACATAAGGCTGCAATAACTGAAACAGAAAGAACTAATCCGTAAATTTGAGCTTCAGACAATTTAATAACGAGACCAGCCTGAACAACCTTGTACTTAATGCGAATCTTATCAATTAGATAACCGCCAGGAAACGCGCTCCAAGGAAATAAATTGCTAAGATCATAGCCAATGACTTGCCCATTCATTTTACGTCGACCCAATCTTAATTCTTTAGGTTTAATAACTTCAATAAATTCAAAATCACTAAATCCAGGGAGGAGCTCCAGTAGAATCTCAATAATTGTTCCCGAAGACCTACTATATGTTCTTATGGGTTCACTAAAGTTTAATAGTTCATTAACATCTAGAACATAAATCCTACCATATTCATAATCAAAGTAATTCTCAAATTTTAAAGTGATACCGAGCTCAACATATACTTCATCCTTACCATGAAATATATTCCACTCATCAAGCCAATAAGTACCCCAATAAGATATCTTTATGCTAGTAATATTGGCTCTTTCCAGTATTTTTCTATTAACCATTCTTAGAAATCCATCGTCAGGTTTTAAATAGAAGAAGAATTCAACTAAATCGTCAAACTTTAAATCAACCTTAAAATCAGCACAATAAGAGTTAACCATTTTACGAGTAATTGGATGAGTTCTCTTAATAATTTTCTCCGACAATAATTTTATATTCCTAATTTCAATGTATTTCTCAAAGAACTTGATCCACTTATTAATTTTAACTTTTATATCCTCAATACTAACACCATCAGGTAAAAGATACTCAAAACCTATTTCATTTCTTCTAATACTTGCAGAGAGAAAGTTGATATCAATGAGTTCACTGGGATAAGCTTTAGCTGGAACAATGCAGTAGATAGTTATGCCTACATCACCATTATCTTTAACAACAATGGCCATGTATTCTTGAGGTCTTATGCCATAAACTTGATGATATAGGGAGTTAATTAGGAAGGCAATTAAAGTAGTTATCAATAAAACTTTATTTATAATATTTTTCTTGCTCACCCTCATCACATATAAATTTTTGAACCGAAATATATATATTATTTTAACAATTGTCTAATATGAGGTGAATGATAATGAAAAATTATAAAATAAGCAGATTTATGATAATAATGCTAACAATTATTGCAGCTTTAAGCAACTTATCAATTATTGCAGTGGCATTGGTGAGGCCGAATTTCACTGTACTTTATGACTTTGCTGGTGAACTAGACTATATAGGTGACAAAGACTGGCATAATATTGTTCCAGCACTTGGAACTGGAGGATATGTTGTTAATGTTGAGTATTTTCCAGCAGAATATTTGAGCTTTGCTTTCTACGACTACAATGAAACAGCTGATAAATATGAGTTAATAGATTATCATGATTCACCGTACCATGGTGACGACATTTTTTACTTAAATGTTCCTTCAGGGCATATGTGCGAGTGGATGCTAGTAGTTTATGTTGATGGAAGTGGTGAAAGAGTAATCTATGATGGCGCTATACTTATATGAATTTAGCATGTAAGTGAATTGTGATGGTAAATGCTTTCAAGAAAATAGTCAATATCCTTCTTTTTTCACTTATTTTAGTACATACCATTGTTTTTGCTGTTAGTGGTGTTGGTGTTGTTGATGTTTCTTTGAGTTGTATTGCTTCTTCTAAGATTTCCTATGTTGGTGATGTTGTTTATTATGATTTTGATGTTAGCTATGTTGGTTTTAGGGATTATTTGTATGTTGATTTGAGTGTTGAGGGTTTGCCTGAGGGTTGGGTTTATTATTTTGATTATGGTGGTTCTAGGGTTTATGGTTTGAATATTTATAATATGAGTAGGATTGGGGTTAGGCTTGTTATTGAGGTTCCTGGTGATGCTGGGGTTGGTTCTTATGTTTTTTATGTTGTTGCTTCATATGATTATCCCCCCTATGAGTCTAGATTGAAGCTTGAATTGCATGTTGAATTGAGGAGTCCTAGTTTGAGGGTTTACTCTAATTTTCCATGTAGAGTTGTTGAGTGTGGTGGCTCTGTTAATTATGATCTTCATGTTTATTATAGTGGTCCTGGTAGATTGTTCAATTTGCTTTGCACGGGTCTGCCTTCTAGCTTTACTTACTCATTTGAGGTTGGTGGTGAGGCTGTTGAGTCCATGTTTGTTGAGGGCGAGTTTAGTTGTATTTTGAATTTGGCTGTTCATGTTCCATTGAATGCCTCTCTCGGCAAATACTTCTTTGAGGTTAGATTTTCATCCTCTGACTTAAATTATAGTGTTCCATTAACTTTAATTGTTAAGCCTAAACCTATTCTGAGGAGCTTCGATGCCATAATAGATTACCCGTCTATTAGTGTTGATGTAGGTGATGCTGCTTACTTCAATCTTATTTTAAGGAATAGAGGTTCGGTATCTGAAACCCTCTACTTTAAAGTTTTGAATTGCCCTGGTGATTGGAGCATTGAGTTTATTGCTAATGGTAAGCCTATTTGGGGTTTAAGTATTGAGCCTGGCTTTGAGAGGAGGGTTACCATTAAAGCTTCACCTCAAATTAGTGTTGGTATTGGAGTTTATAATTTCATAATTAAGGTTGCATCTGAAGATGGTTTTTGGAGCCGCATACTTAACCTAACTGTTCATGTTATTGGTAAGCCTAAGATTAGAATTAGGTTGCTTGAAACTCCAGCTTTAAGTTTAACTGCAGTTGCCGGTGAACCTATTAAGTTAACTGTTGAAGTGAGCAATATTGGTACTTCAAATGCAAGCGATATTTACTTGGATATTGAGGTTCCAAGTATTGAGTGGCGCTATACTATTGATCCTGATAGAATTGAGCTTCTTAGGCCTGGTGGAAAGTTTAATTTCACTTTGACCATTACTCCCTCACCCGTAATTGTTCCTGGAGACTACATGATTGATATAACTGCCTATTCTAGGGAGGTTTCATCAAATACTTTAAGCTTAAGAGTAACCATTACTAAGCCTACTGAGTGGGGCTACTATATTATTGTGATTGTCATTATTGCGGCATTTTTCCTCTTCATATTCTTTAAGATTAGGGGGAGGAGATAGATTTGAGTGAAAAAGTTATTGTTACTAGGAATTTGAGTAAAACATATTATTCTAAGGGTAGAGCAATACATGCAGTTCAAGATTTAAATTTAGTTGTTGATGAAGGTGAAATTTTCGGTTTACTAGGACCTAATGGTGCAGGTAAAACTACTACTATTCATATGCTACTGGGTTTGACGACGATTACTGGGGGTGAAGCCCATGTGCTCGGCTATGATGTTAAGAGGCAGTCTAGGGAAATTCGCAGATATACTGGACTCATACCTGAGAGAGCTGGTTTTTACTGGGATTTATCTGCATTTCAAAATTTGAAGTACTTTGCTGAGCTATCTGATATTCCTAGAAATGTACTACTTAAACGCATAGATTGGGCTTTGGAATTTGTTGGCTTATCTAAATGGAGAAATATGCCAGTGAAAACTTTTTCCAGAGGTATGGTTCAGAGGCTTGTTTTAGCTCAAGTACTAGTTAAGCAACCTAAAATCATATTTATGGATGAGCCGACAACCGGCCTCGATCCTAGAGCTAGTAGAATGTTTAGAGAGCTTATTAAGCGTATTAATAGGGAATTTAAGGTTACCATATTGGTTTCAAGCCACTTACTTCATGAAGTTAAGCGCATATGTAGTAGGGTTGGCTTCATGAATAGGGGTCGACTGGTGAAGATTGGTAATGTGGATGATTTATTGAAGAGCATTAAGCTTAAAATACTGGCCGAATTTGATTCGCTTGATGAAAACCTGGTTTCTGAAATTGAGTCTCTACGTGGTGTTGAGGTTTTGGGTGTTAGGGGGAATGCAGTTCTCCTAGCTGCTAATGATGATGTTAGGCTTGAAATTTCGAGAATAGCCTTTAATTATGGTAGAATGATCAGAACTCTCAAGTTAATTAAACCTACACTTGAAGAACTATTTTTATCGCTTACGGGTGGGGTTTCATGAGTAAAACCTTCATTATTGCTAGGAAGGAGTTAATTGATTATTTCAGTAGTATTAGGTACTTAGTGGTTCTATTGACGGTAACATTGCTAATTGGATTATCTACATATTCAACTGTTAGGGGGCTTGGTGAATCGAGAATATCTTTCCTCGAACTACTGGTTCGCGGTAGACCTACAGTAATAACTATCATGAGCTACATAGCTTCCATTTTGGGTATTGCTCTTGGTTTTGATGCAGTGAATAGGGAGAAGAGGGATAGAACATTAATATTGATTTTATCATGTCCAATTTATCGCGATACACTTTTAACTGGCAAGTTTATTTCGGGAGCTATTTCAATTGGAATTACAATTTCACTTGCAATTGCACTTGCATGTGGAAATATTATGGCTTTAACTGGAATAGTTCCATCTCAAGAAGAATTATTGAGAATAGCGGTTTTCTCCATTCTATCATTCACCTATGTTTTAAGCTACTATGCTGTTAGCCTTCTATTCTCAGTTATCGTTGATAGTGCATCTATTTCACTCCTCCTATCAATGATGTTCTGGGTTTTCAACACCTATATAGTTCCGAGCATTGCTTGGACTATTGCATCAATAATTTCACCGGAGAGTTTGGAGGGATTTAAAGTTACATCTGCATGGATCCTCATGTTTTCAATAAATCAGCATTACGAAGCAACTTCAGTTTGCCTATTAAATCCGAGAGCAGCATATAGACTACTACTAACTGCTCCATGGAGCATCCCCCTCAAACCACTCAGCTTTGCAGAAACCATGAGTACTGTTTGGCCAAGCATAGCAGTTCTATGCATGGTTACAGTAATTAGCATAATGCTTTCCTACATGAAGTTCCTCACTAAAGAGATAACCTAATTTCATAGTATAGATTAATGTTAATGCAATGTCTCAATGAAACTGTACTTCAAGTGAAATTGAAGGATTTAATTAAATATAGTGTCAAGATTGGATTTATATATTGAAGACCGCCCTAATCATAGTGGTGCATTTAATGACGTCATTGAAGCGAGAATTCCTAGAGTTATTGGAGAAGGATAAGGAGTTTAGATATACGGTTGCAGGGTACTTAGGAATACTTGAAGTGTTAAATAGACTAGATAAGTTGAGTGAGGAGCAAGTAAAGCTTAGAGAAGAACTAGTGAAATTGAGTGAGGAGCAGATGAGACTTAGAAAAGAGCAGATAAGGTTTAGAGAGGAATTAGTGAAGCTTCGAGAAGACTTCAATAAAATGTACAAAACATTCAATCAAAGATTAAGTAGAGTAGAGAGGACGTTAGAGAAGCTAACGGTAGATATTGAGGAGGAAGCAAGATCAATAATAAAATATGAGCTTAAGAAGCTTGGAATAGATATGGAATTAACTTCACTAACCCTACCAGAACTGGAAGTAAACATTTATGGAGCAACAAGTGACATGTGCATTATAGGGGAAGCAGCGATAAGAGGTGGAATTAGAGTAATTGATGATTTAATGAGTAAAATTGAGGTGTTGAAGCAAAAATATCCAAATCTTTTGAGGAAGAAAATAGTACCATTTATTTACGTAGCACTACCATTACCAGAGCTAATTGAGGAAGCAAAGAGAAGAGATGTATGGTTACTAAAAGCAACCAAAACATATCACAGACCAAAAATAGTCAATTAATTAAGATTGCTTATTGCTGTGAGAAATTGAAGTTCTAAATATCATCTTTAAAGTGGCAAAGAATATTAATGGCATAATTGGAGGATTGAGTGGGACGGGGATGTCGATGAAATCTCTTAAAGTGAAGGGGGAAATGGAGCCGATAGGTTCATTATTGGAGGGTGGTAGGGTAATTCGTTTAAGGAAGGGAGGACTTTTACCAACATTACTTGAGAGTAGTGATAAACGTGGTAGTCTCCGTTAAACTTAAATTAAAGTCTTGAAGGGTTCTAAGCCTGGAAGCATAGTTGAGGTAATTGCTGGTGTTAATAGTCACTACCCGGCTTTACTTGGACCAGGCAATCCCGAGCTACTGTTAACAAAAAGTGTAGCCGAAGAGCTCGGACTATACCCGCCGGATCCCAGTTGGGAGTCTGTGGAAAGAATATCTGTATGTGGGCCAGCCTATGGTTGGTTTGTTAAAAATACAGTCATAGCTCAAGTTATCGAGGAAGATAGAAATGAACCTGAAATAACAGCTCACGCATATATAGTTCCAAATTTTCCAAAAGTACTAATTAGCGACGCAGCAATCAAACCTCTTGGAATTTGGACTATAGATGAAGGTAGAGGACTTTGGTGCTTCGCTGATGAACTTAGAGATGTACTTGATAAAAAGCGCAAAACGAGAAGAAGTTATCATTGGGCTCCTCCAAGCATATAACACTCGAAATATTATATTTGATTTGGCTAGGAAAGAATTTATTTTAGATTCAACATATCTACATTGTAATTTCAGTTTTCTTAAACTAATATTTAACTCTTAAAGTGAACTTATAAAGAAAGTCTAATATTAAACGAACATA
>CAYWZQ010000003.1:58965-187084 GCA_964462875.1 uncultured Nitrososphaerota archaeon
GATTACTTCTTTATTGTGAATGTCTTGGAGTAATATGAAGTTTCGATTCGTAAGTAGTGTTGGTTTGCGTAATGTTTTGATTATCTATTCTTCTAGGTTTATTGAGTTTATGATTATTGGTGGTTTGGGATGGTATCTACCTATTTTATTTTCCAATATTTATGGAGCTGAACTTGTAGGTTTAATTTACTCTGTTGCTTGGATTCCTGGTATTTTTGTGTTTATTGCTGGTTTTCTTGCTGACTTAGTTGGTTGTAAGAGGTTTGCTGCTGCATTGCCTATTGCAACTTTACTTTTGCTTCTCATATTTTATTTTAATGTTAACTTGTTATTGTTGGTGCTTGTAGTTGCAATGCTTAAGATTTTAGGTTCATTTACTAGTCCAGCTCTTACATCACTACTACTTGGATCTGTTGATAAGAAGCACTTAGGTAAGTTCTTTTCCATTTCGAGGATTGTCATTGAAGTTCCGTTAACGATTTCCTCTTTTGTAGCATCAATTATGGTTGAGTTTTGGGGATTTAAACTTCTAGTTTATGTTCTCTACTATGCTTCTATTAATTGATGCTTTGCTCAAAGTATTTCTTGTTGAATCTAAACGTACTATTTCTATTGGTAGTTTTAGAAGTGTTTTTGTTAATCATTTTAAGTCTGTAGTTGATGTTTTAAGTTCAATTAAATATTTTGCACTAATAATTATTCTCCCAAGTCTACCTATTGTAGTTCTCTCCTTGTACTACTCTGTTTATTTAGTTGATGTTTTAGGTTTAAGTCTGGTTACAGTCGGCTTTTACACTACTATTTATAGTGGTTCTAGACTGCTCTTCACGTTAATTGCAGGTTTCATCGTTGATAGAATTGGTGAGAGAAATTCTCTATTAATCAGCTTCACTATGGAATTCATGTTCGCAGCATTATTCCTCTTAATTGCACCATTCAATGCTTACTTAGCTTTAGCAATTTACGTTTTTACTAGATTTGCTTCACCACTATACGTAACTTCCTATACAACTTACACTGCTAAAATGATTCCTAAGGAGAAGCTGCATCAATTTACGGTAGTATTAGTAGTTTAACAGCAGTACTTGCCTTGACAACTTCACTTATAGGTGCGCAGTTATGGAGCTTCAATCCAACATCAATATTCGCCTTTTATGCTTTTTCTATCTAATTTTAACTTTTAATATTATTTAAGATGAAATTTTAATATCCATCTAATTCATGATGATTCAAGCTTATGAGAGATGATGAAAATGGGGTTTCAACCTTTACCTTCAAAGTTGTAAATTAAATTCTCGAAATTTTATCTGCAAAATCAGTAATTGAAATTCTTTTCAGTTCTTTTATTACGTCGAAGTCTCTATCTTCACTAACAATAACATTGCTTCCAGAGAGTAATGCTGAGGCTGCATGAATTGCATCTCTAGGCTTTAAGTTGTAGCTTTCAATTAAGCTTTGAGCTTTCAATATTATGGCTTCATCAACCTCAATGAATTGAAGTTTAGGGAAGCCGAGTAATTTGCGTCCTTGCATTAGGGCATCTTCTCTTCCAAGTATTTTTAGTACAACCCATACAACTTCATCCCAAGTTAAAAGTGAAGTTGAAGCTACGATCTTTCCCTCCTCAATAGCCATTAAAATGATCTTTGATTTTGAAGCTAATGGAATGCTTTCATCGTAGATTACCGGGTATATGAAAACATTAGAGTCCAGGTAAACCAATTCTTTCTAAAGCCTCCTCTTCAATAAGCCTTTCAATGTCAACTGAAGATTTCAGTTTTGGAGAATGTGTTTTAACGTAATATTCGACATAGCTCTTCTCGAAGTATTCTAGTTTACTTTTTTTAATTACGATCTCATTACCTCTAAGCTCAATAGTAACCTCGGTTCCCTCACGTAAACCGAGAATCTCCCTCATGCGCTTTGGAATTACAATTTGCCCCTTAGATCCAACTACTCTTTTTACCTTCAATTTCTCACCTTAAATTGGGAAGTAAAACTTTAATTTAAATTTTCCTACAAAAATTCTGTATTATAATTATTAGCACGAATACACTATACATAGTTCACTTGATATATAAAGCTCATTAACGCTATTTAAGTATAAGCTTTTAGTTAAGAGTGAGAGCTACCTCAGAACGCATTCTTTAAGGAACTTATTGAAAGACTTTAGCCATATAATCCCGAAGTGAAAATTTTGCTAAATAATCAGCTTTACTTTCTATATGTGATGGAGTTTGAAGATACATATGTTATTTCAAGATACCTATCAAGAAGTTTTCTAGATAGTAAGTTACTAGTACACTTAAATTTGTGAAGGAGGTGTTTTGGAGAGTTGTCTGTAGAGTTTGATCTGAGAAAGCTTGAGTACTTGAGGAGCCTCATGGATGTAGCTAGGAGGGTTAAGGATTTGGTGTTGAAGTATGATTCAAATACTGAGTAACTATTATCTTCAGCATTTCCACTTACTGTTCTCCTGTAATTACTTCATAAGCCGCATATAATTCACTTGATACAAATCCCATTAATGCTACTAGGATGAATGTTAGTGCACCAATTATTGATATTACAGTTTTCATCCATGGAATATCCCTATAATATCCCTCTCTTATTAGTTCAAGTGAGTTCATTACAAGTATGAGTCCATCAGTATATGCTAGGAATGGTGGCATAAATGTTATTGTTGGTATTGGTAGTGGAACTAGATTTATGAATGCTAGCAGTCCATTAAACCATACTAAATTTAGTAGGATTATTGGTAGGAGAAAGTTCAGATAGCTACCTACATTAATGGCCAGGTATTCTTCATAGCTCCCGTAAACCACCTTGATTAGTATTAGAATGGCTAGTATTGTGATTGATATGAGGCCATTGATTGCTGGCCCAGCAACTGCTATTTCAGATTCAACTCTCAAGTTTCTCCTATACCTCTCTTCAACAATTCTCTCTGGGCTAAGATCGAATAGTACTTCAAGTGGCGATATTTCCTCCTCCCATGTGGTGTGAGCTGGCAGCATTATGATGAGCGACCCATTAGTTTTAATAGCAGTGACTATACCCAAGATTATTCCTGGAATACAAGCTTTAATTCTAACACTAACTTTACCATGCTTTTCAGCAGTAATTTTATGGGCATACTCATGTAAGATGATGCACATACTCGGTATTAACCCAAATATGATAATTGCTTCTGGATCGTAGTAGGGGTATGATAGTATGACTGTTGATAGAGCAACTGCAATGAGTAGTTCAAATAGATTTCTGAAGTTGACAGACACGAAGCATTTATGGGATTATCTAAACTTAAATTTATTCAATTTAGCGAGAACTAGTATTCTAGTATGATTGCGCTTTGCAGTTCTCAACGGGTAAGGTACTTTGTTATGCTTCGTTAATGAGATAGATGGAGTTTCAATTCTTTTGCATTTTAGGTAGTTCAATAGGTTGAAATGCTTCCACTTTAAGTATTTAATTGATGAGCAGCGTCTTTGTGTTCTATAGGACTTTTGTTGAATTTTTACCTGAGAGTACTCCTGTTACTGTTGGATTTGAAGTTGTTAAGCCGAGTTTACTTGACCGAATTCGCGGTTTTGAGAAGGTCTTTATGCATAGTGGTAATTGGTGGCACTTAAGTGATAGTGCTAGGTCTCCACAAAACCTCTATAGGTCCTATTTGAAGTTGAAGAGTACCTGTCATGTCGATGCTATTATGAGTATTAATGTTCCACCGAAAATTTTCGGTGGCAGGTATGATATCTGGAATTATCCTAGGAAGGTTAGGTGGAGTGCTTTAGAGGAGAGCTTGCGCAGATCCATGAAGTTAATGGAGCTTGTTAAAGGTGAAGTTCCCGTTTACTGCTGTTATGAAATTGGTACTTTTAATGATGCTATTGAGTGGTATGGTAGAGCTCGTGAAGCTGGATTTCAATTTTATGGTGCTGGATTTGCAGCTTTCATTATGGGTAGACCTAGCTTGGAAGCTTTCAAGCACATAATTGATGTAGTTGTTGGAGCTAAGCATGTACTTGGATTTGAAGCTCCATTCCATGCAAGTGGTATTGGCAGCTTGAAGCTCCTAGCAATCCTATACTATTTAGGTGTAACTAGTGCTGATGGCTCCACACCCATAAGAGCAGCACTATCATACGGCTTCGTCTATGACGAGAAGGGTAGAAGCTATAGAGTTAGAGACTTGAAGAAGTGGAGTTGTAGATGTGAATTTTGCTCGCAATATTCTGGTTCGGAGCTTATTAAAATGTTTAAGGAGGATTATAGGAGTAGAGTCCTACATAATAGTTACCTATGGGATTTAGTTTTAAGTGAAATGGTTGAAGCTTCACGTGAAGGTAAATTGGAGAAGTTCATTAGTAACTTAATTGGAGATTCGAGGATTATGGTGAAGGTTTACGATTATGCTAGGGAGATGAAGAGGAAGTGTTTGGAGAGCTAGTTTACAGCAAACTATTTAGTGTACTTAATTGATGTTAACTTGGAGTGAAGTGGATGGTTAAGAGAATTGGTAGAATTGGTCACATATACATTATTAAGCGTAGGATTGGTCACATATGGATTCGAGAGGTAATTAGGAATGCCAGTAAGAGTGAAGTTGAAGATAAAGTCTAAGTTGAGTAATACTGAAGTTGAAACTAGTGCACTTGTAAATAGTGGTTTCACAACTGATAGACCACAGCTAATAGTTCCGAGAAGATTAGCTATCCAACTTGGCTTATGGCCTCCACCACCAGAATCATTCATGGTTGAACTTGGAACTGCAGGCGGCCCAGTAAGAAACTACTTAGTTCCAAATTCAATTGAAGTATGCATAGTAGAACCTGACAGGTCAAGTTCAACTATTACTTGCGATGCAATAATTTCACATATAGAGGAGGAAGTCCTCATAAACGATATGCTGGGTGAACAGTTAGGTATAGTGCTTTTAGGACTTGCATCTGGAAAATGGAGGTTCATTGACGACCCGCCAGGTAAGGTGAGGGAGAGCTATCCACAGCAATTATGGACTTAATTAATGGAAGCTGATTCATATGACTGGGCCAGCTGAAGGAAAGCTTCTACTTGAAGGTGCAGTAGTAGAGCTATTAACTGATCACGGTAAAATTGCTCTTGAAGAAGCTGAAGTATATATTCACGTTAAAGGATACTCACTAGCAAGAGTAACTCACCTAGACATTGAACACCCAGTATTGGACAACATAATTCCACCTAAAAGAGGTAGATTCCTGAAAATAATTGGATTGAAGAGTGGATTGAGAATTCAACTTCGGGAAGGTAAATCCATAAACTTGAATGGTAAAAACATAACAGTGTATGCAGTTAAAGTTTCACATCCATACTTAACTAAAGTACTAACTCCACGAGAGAGCACAGTTACGTGGGTTGGAGGTAAATTCGGTGGAATATACATTGGATTCAGGAAAGAGCAGGTTAGGAGATTGGAGGAGATAGCTAGAAATTGCTTTAAATTCAACATTTAAATTGAAATTATCGGCTCAATGCTTATGGGCTCCAAGTTTAAATTTACTTAGTCTCTCTGCAATTGCGCTAACCAGTTTTTCTGTCTTATTCAAAGCAATCTCCACATCTCTTCTCGTCGCCCAGCCTTCATAGAAGTTAACGTGCATTGATGCTGCATGCATCCATGAATCCCTAATCCATTCACCAATATCCCTAGCAATAACATCCTTATACTTCCATAATTCTCTATGCGATGTAAGTTTCTTCCCTTCCCTTTCAAGTGCATAGGACTTTACTGCTAATGCAACTGCACCCCAAATTTTCTCACTAGCCTGTCTAACATCACCTTTATCAAGCTCCATTCTAGCTTGCTCTAGTAAGTTAAGAGCACACTCAATGTACTTTTCAGCTTTAATAGTTGGATCTAAATTTTGAGTTATAATTTCAATAAGATACTCTTCAACTGTCATTTCGTTTTCCCTAGCTTTCTCGACTAATATCTTGTATATGCTGTTAGGAATTGTAATTACAGTCAAATTGCCACCATAATAAAGCTATGTAGTGGCTTACTATATGAGTTTCGTGAAGCAGGATATTCAGATTTACTTTCATCGAATTTATAATGCAGAGTAAATAAATGGGATAAGTATCTTATTAAAATTCATTAAAGTTGCATGATCATGAATTCTACAATAAATTGATGTGCTTGCATATTTAAGCTGAGAACTTTAAGATTAATGATTTCTACGTATTTTCATTTCGTGCTGCTTCCTTCTATTCTCCCCTGATAAGTATAGCTTTATGTATTGTGGTTGAATTGCTATCACTGGATGTCCAGATCCAAGTGGTGATAGAAAGTAGGTGTATAGTGGTGGGGCGACCTCTTTTCTTTCATTCTCCTCCCTAATAATGACTTCCTTAATATCGATTTCTCTACTCGAATATTCGTAAAGTAATTTCCTTTTATCACCAAGTTTCTTGTTGCGATTCATTAAGTAAAGTAGATATTTTAAAATTTTCCAAAGCATATTACTTTCAAGTCTAACTTTAGGTTGTGTTGGTAATAAGGATTGTGCTTGAATTATAAATTGAAGAACTTCTTAACTTGATTGCTCTTAATAATTAAGTGCACTATTAAATCTATGATTAAAATGACTATTATTGGCACTAAAATTCTCAAGTAAATCATCATTGGAGGTACCTTTACTGGTCCACTTGGACCTCCTCCAAGTGGCATTGTGAATGCCATTAATACGAATGATGGAACAAATCCTCCTATGAGAGATGATGCCATGATGATTAACTCCAAGTAGTTGAGTAGTGGATTTCTTATGAAGAGCTTTAATAAGTAGTCCGACATGTGACTTGCAAAAGTTATCGTTAAGAATGCTACTTGTGCAACTGATGTTATTACTGTGAATATTAGCAGTATTTTTAGACAAGTTTTACTTCCACTTAGCATTTTAAAGCAGCAGTACATGTAGAGCAGTACTAGCGGTAGAAAAATTAGTCCAATAATTATCCTTAAGCATACTATTAATTGGACTAATGCATTTATCATTGATAAAGCAAATAATATCATAACTCCAAATGGAGCTTCACGCTTCTCTTTCAAATTCATGTTCTCAACTTACCTATACTAATGCTAGTGAAACTTTATATAATTATTTCTAAAGTATTTTTCACTGCTATTTAATTGACAAGCTTATATCCTACTTCAACTAGGGTATTTTATTTACGTTAATGCATTTAAGAGTTGATTTAAAATATATTGGGTTTGAGTAAATTTTTATTTAAGCTGAGTATGATTGAGAGTGATATGGTTAAGATTCGACTTAGGGGTGCATTAATTTTAACTATGATGTCGAACTTCTTCTCATATGCACTGAGCAGTATAAACATGAATTATAGTGGTGTGTATGCAGCTGAGAAGCTTAAATTGAAGCCTTATCAATTTGGTTTGGCTTCATCGATAAGCACATTAGTTACACAGTTATTTCAGCCGCTGTGGGGTTACGTGAGTGATTTAAAGGGTATTAGGAAGTACTTTATATCTTTGGGCTTCCTAGTTATGGGTTTGGCTATATCATTTACATTTAAGCTTCAAAATTACGTTCAATATTTAATTGTCAATTCACTCGCATGGATGTCTTGGAATGGAGCATATGTTTGTTGGCAGGCTTTAATAGGAGACTTGACTTCCATTAGCGGTAGAGGGAAATTTGTTGGAGCACTTGGATTCGCTGGGAATTTGGGTAGTATAATTTCTTCTGCAATTGCAGGTCAAGCGATTGATTTATATGGCTATGATTTTCTATTCATTCTCTGCATAATATTTACTTTCATGTCTTCAATGCTAATTCTACCCATAAAGGAGGAGAGGATATCCAAGAGAATTATTAGGAGGGATGATTGGAGGAGAGCTATTAGCAGGGAATTCAAGCTTTACTTAATTGTAAGCATGGGATGGTGGGGTATAATGTCTATGGCTTGGCCACTATTCTCCATTACGCAAGTGAAGGTTTATCATTTAACTAAAACTGAAATTGGAATATTAGCACTAGCATTAAGCATACCGAGCACCATAATGTCCCCCATATGGGGTGGATTGGCAGATAGAATTGGAAGAAAACCTTTACTCATAATTTCACCCATATTCGCTTCATTATGGACGCTTGCCTACTCAATAACTGAGAGCTTCACTCAAATATTGCTTTTAACTTTAATTGGGAGTATTGGTGGATCCGCATTAATGACTGTTTCAACAATCTACCTTCTAGACACAATAAAGTATAGGGAGCATAGGGCAACACTAATATCCATTTATGGATTTATGACTGGAATAACTAAGGCTATTGGTCAGCTCCTAGGCGGATATCTTGGAGGCATTATTGGATTAAAGGAAACAATGCTTCTAGCTAGCATACTAAGATTAGCGTACTCAATTCCAATGATTATTCTTCCAGAGACAAAATTAAAGCATCATGACTCAAGTAAGATTGCAATTTAAAATAAATATTTGAAGAAGAATTTGAGTTTCATTTCACCTTAATGTATGCATAGGCTTCTGTTAAATTATCAAAGCAGTAGTGGACTTTCTGGTATTCTCTTCTAAATTCTGCAATGTCTCCTCTAACTTTTTCAGGTTGCTCATTGTCTATGATGACTCGCTTCATAAATTCAGTATTAAACATAAAAATACCTGCATGCTGATGTGACATAAAAATATTTGCATTTCAATAGGTGAGTATAGAGGAAGAAATGTAATGGTGAAGTGTAAGGCGGATCTCGTTCTTAAGCGTATAGAGGAATTGGCTAAACGCAAATGCCTACCCATAATAGGTCCAGAAAAGGGAGAGATTATTGCCAAACTAGTACGCAAATTCAAGCCTAAGCGCATACTTGAAGTTGGGACACTAATAGGGTATTCAACAATAATAATTGGAAAAGAGCTCGATGAGGATGCAGAGATCATTACAATTGAAATCGATGAAGATGAAGCAGAAATTGCGAGAAGAAACATTATTGAAGCTGAATTAAAGCCAAGAGTAACAGTGATTGTTGGAGATGCTCTGGAAGTTATACCGAGACTTAATGGAAGCTTCGACATGGTGTTTCTAGATGCCAATAAACGCGAATACTATCAATACCTGAAACTAGTAGAGGATAAGCTCCACAAGGGAAGCATTATAATAGCAGACAATGCAGGCATATACTCACACTCTATGAGAAGATACTTAGAATATGTTAGGAAATCCGGGAAATATAAAAGCAGATTTATACCAGTAGGCTGGGATGGAATTGAAGTAAGCATTAAACTATAAGCAGTCTCCAAGAACAAATCTCATTCTCATCTACCAATTAATTCAAATCGACCAGATAAGACTTATTAATTAGGATAAGTTATGAGGTAACGGATAATTATGGTCAATATAAAACGATTAAGAAAAATGACTCTTAACTTACATGAGAAGCCTAAAATGGTTTGGAAGAGAATGAGGTTGAGTATTTATGGGTTTAAGAATACCAGTAAGGCTTAAGCATGGTGATTTTGAAGTTAGGGTTAATGCTTTATTAAATACTGGTTTTGAAACTGATGAGCCAGTAGTAGTTCTACCACTAAATATTGCTTCTCAACTCAATTTAACTCCAGGAGAAAAGAGACTTTACTTTGGACCGGGAGCATTGGTTGGGGAAGTCTACTTAGCTGGGAAGGTAACAATCATAGTTGAAACTGAAAAATCTAAACGCATGATTGAAGCACACGCAGTAATAGAGCCTAGAGAAGAGGAAGTCATACTTTCAGATAAAGCAATTGTCGAACTAGGAATAATTATTGATTTAAAGCATATGAAGTGGTGGCTAACCTAAGCATTCAACTACGCTGTAGTGAATTAAAGTATGATTATTAATGTGAAAACTAAAATTATGGTGGTAAGAGTTCTCCTATATCTTATCATCAATTCCAAATTCGCAATTTTCTTTAAAGTATCTTGTGATGTTCAAATTAATTGAAAGCAAATGCTTTTCATGTTAACTAAGTACTTATGTATCTTGGTCCTCTACTATCAATTTGCGCAACTATTATGTTTTCTTCATTAAAGTGCTTCTTGAATATGCTGAGCGCTTTATCAATTTCACTTACATGTACTAGTGCGTGAACTGCTTCTCCAATCATATTCTGCGTAATATTAGTTAATCCATTATTCATGGTATTCTCAATGATCCCCCTAATCCTATTAGTCATGAATCCCGACTTTAAAGCGAAAATTCTGCATTGCTTCATGAAGTTTTCAGGTGTTGGTTCCTTCAAAATATTTTTCAAAGCTTCCTTTCCCAACTCAGTGAAGTACTCGAGCTTTCTAGTCTCTCCTAAGACTTCTCTGGTTGATATTGGGCCGAAGGTGGCCGCAATAACTCTATACTCATCTTCATTAATGGGAATTCTATCAACGATTGCTATTCCAGGTGCACCGGGCTTAACTGCTAATCTAAATCCTCCACCAACAATTCCTGCTACAGTTCCAAGGCCAGTCCTACAATAGTAGTCTGCTAAGTGAGCTATTCTAGCAATTTGAAGATAAGTCATCTTTAACTTTAATGCTTTAGCAAGTGCGAGTGAAATTGCGAGTGCACTCGCACCACTACTACCAAAACCGCATTCAATTGGAACTTCAATTCTCTGCTTAACAATAACTTTACATGGCTTAAGTTCACTTGGAACCATTAAGTCGTATATAATTCTTAAAATGCAGGAATCAACTTCAACACCATTAATAATATTCCTCAACTCAATGTTCTCAGCATTAGCTTCAACCTCAACTTCAACATAAACCCCACGATCAATAGTAAATCCACCACCCCAAGCACCGCACTTCAATGGATCTTCAACGATATATGGTGCAAAGAAACTTGAAATAGCAGCTGGACAGAAAACTCTGACAACCATAATCTCAAACCCTTCAAGTAAGTATTGACTAAAACTCGATTTAAATTAACTTAAAAGAATGCGTATTAACCACTTCTCTTAGCGCTTGGTCTAAGAACACCCTCTGAATCCTTGATGTGCCTCCATAAACCTCGTTTAGCATGAACTATAACTATACCAAGCTCCTCTATCAATGCATCAGATATCGTCGGTTCATCTAATCCAGACTTCACAAGCACATATGAATCTGCTTCACTCAAAACATTCCCTTCCTCACTCAACAATTGAACCCTAACCTTCCTCGGAGCGAGGTAACCTATACTTTCAGATGTAAGCTCCTCCACAATAACAGTTCTCAACCCCTCTAAAGGCCATAAACTTAGCTTTTAAGCTATACTTGGCGGAAGCATTATCACCGGAACTTCTGTTTCAGCACCAGCATTAACTAATACAGTACACTTCAACACTAGCACCATGTTCACCAGCAATTCTAACCTTAACCCTAACAACCATGCTCCTCTAACTCCAAAAACTTCTTGAAAAATTCCTTACGAATCCTAAACCTCTTAAACCTCAACTTAATATCAGTACTAATCTTAAGCTTCCCTCTAATCAGCTTCTCATATTCCTCCTCAGTCAAACAAAGAATCTTCATCCAATACCACCAAACTACCATAATACAATGTTACAAAGATAACTCTTAAAAGTATAGTGTCATCACTACTTCAAATACTTTAGCAAGAGGAGGGAATTGGATATGGATAATGCAATACAGTATTCCGTGGCTTTATCGATGAAAGTAAAAGCCATAGTTTCCTTTGATAGAGATTTTGATAATCTTGAAATATCTCGAAAGGAATTAAAAGACATTATAAATTCTGACATTACATGTTTTAATTTCATGGAGCTACCTAACTTCCTCTCTTAAGAAGCTTATGTATGAGAGGGCTATGAATGTTATGGATAGAGATATCATGACGGCTAAGCTGGGCCATGAAGTATTGATGCTTTCAATTAAGCTTAGCGGTCTAAGTGGTCTTCTCCAGCCGATGGGGTTGAATGGATTAAATGCATACATTGGATTTAGAATGTTCATTCCAACGGCATTATAGTGTGTTTGAATTGACAGGAGGAGTATATTGTATATTAGTTTTGCTCTATCCGTGGCTGTGAGATTTGGAATGAGGGATGCAATGCTGCTTGCAATCATTGATACTACGAAGTTCGTGGAAATCCAAAATACTATTGAGGCTAGTAGTGATGTTGATGGCTTACTGAACTTTATGGATAGGAATATGCTTATTGATAGGAAGCATGCAGTGTAAATTAGTGTTGATAGGATGTATATGATGAGCCTGACAATTTCCTCTCCCCTTGGAGCTATTCCCATGAATGCCATGATGAATCCCACGTTCAGCATGGTTGATGTTATGAGCATTAAAGCTATGGTGGATAGACCGGCAATGAACTTCCCATTTAAAACATCATCCCTATATATTGGGTATGATAGCAAGATTATCATTGACCCAGATTCCCTCTCCCTATTAATGGCATCGAAGCCCAAGGCAATACCAATTAATGGGGCGAGCAGCCCCATAATTGATAGCTGCGATAACCTACCAGTTGAGAGTAGCTCTGTAAATGTAGTTGTTCCAGCCAGATATGTTGCTGAGCTATATGCTGAGAGTATTGATAGTACTGAGACCAATATGAATAGCATTGTGAACCTCTTACTCAAAATGATGTCGGAAATTTCCTTCCCAGCAATGATTAGGGACATTCATTTACCCTCCACCATAAATTTCGAAGAACACTTCCTCTAAAGTCGGCTCCTCGATTTTAAGAGTTAAAACGTATCCTCCAAGCCTATTAATAAGCTTCGAAACCTCTAATCTAACATCCCTATCAGCATAGATTATGAGCGTACCGTCTTTCCAAATAATTTTTGAAACACCATTAATACCCTTAATTTCCTCGGCAACTTTTTCATTCAAATTTGTTGCTTCAAGAACTATTCTATAGCCCATCTTCTTCATGAGGTCATCAATGCTATCAACTGCAATTAATCTGCCATTCCTCATAAAGCCAACTCTACTGCAAATCTGCTTAACTTCATGGAGTAGGTGGCTGCAAATAAACACGGTGATTTTCAGTTCACGATTCATTTTCCTAATTAAGTCCCTAAACATTTTAGTTGCATGTGGATCTAAGCCACTTGTCGGTTCATCTAGAAATATGACTTCAGGCTTCTTAACCAAAATATTTGCTAGTGCAAGCCTCTGCCTCATACCCCTGGAGAAAGTCTTGACTGGCGCATATTTCCATTCACCTAATCCAACAAAGTTTAAGCTCCAATCAATTCTCTCCTCAATTTCCCTCTCAGGAATGCCTGCAAGCTTTGCGAAGAACCTTAAGTTGCGATAGGCAGACATGTCCTCATAAAAACTGTATCTCTCGGGTATGAGGCCAGTTATCCTCCTAATATCCCTAGAATTCCTAGTGATATCAAATCCGGCAACATATGCTTCACCACTAGTTGGCTCAATTAATCCTAAAAGCATTAATATGGTTGTAGTTTTACCGGAGCCGTTTGGTCCAAGTAAGCCGAATACTTCACCTCGATAAACCTTCAAGTTCAAATTATCAACTGCAGTAATCCTATTTTCACCTAACCTATAGACTTTGGTTAATTCTCGCGTTTCAATTATTACATCCAATAACTATCTCCTCCCAATTCTCCTAAATACTATGAAGACTATAATTAGAGCGATAATGGCAGTGGCAATTCCAATATAACCCCATTCAGTGGGTTTGGTGACTGTGACTCTAATTTCCCTAGACTTAGATGAAACCTGATCTGAAATAGCCTTCACATCAATGAAGTAGTCTCCAGCTGCAACAAGATCACTGACCTTTAGAGTAATTTTGAAGGCAACTTCACTTCCAGAACTCAAAACTTTAACTTTACTAGGTTTAACTTCAACTTCCCAATCAATGGATGGAACATCAACTACAACTTCAACGTTAGTGACATCCAGTGTACCAGTATTTTTAACTGATACAGTGAGCTCAGTGCTACTGCCAGAAGTAACTCTAATATTTAGTACTGGTAATTCTGGGAATGATATTTGCAGTCCATAGGTTCCAATAACCCTAATCATTAAGTTAATGGAATCGCGGATCAATCCATCTTGACTAATAGCTTCAATTTCAAAGTTATAGGTGCCATTAACAATGAGAGGTGAAGGCGTGACTTCAACAATGACATTGGATGTAGAGCCAGCTGGAACAAGCAATCCATAAACATATTTACCGGAAACCCTGAAATTAACAGTCCAGCCACTAGGAACAGTAGTTGCATTTAAGTAAACAAGCTCATCAAATACCCCAGCATTCTTAATAATTAGGGTGAAGTATGCTGTTCTACCAGATTCAATAGATACTGCTGGATAATCCACGCTTAAAATAAGCCTCCTATTGACAACCTTTGGTGGAGTAACTTCAATTAGCAATTCAATCCAATCACAAACACTACTAGAATAAATAGTGAAATTCAATATGTATAGGCCAGCTTCAGCACTTGAAGGTACATCAATAACCACTCTAACAGTGCATTTAGCTCCATCTTTCAAGTATAGTAGGAATACTTCATCAGAGCCAACATAAAATCTCGCATTCCAATTCTCAGGTAAATTTGGAATAGACAAATTAAAGATATTTGAAGTACCCCTATAAGATACATCAACATCAAAAGATACGGTTCTACCTGCCTCAACAACCTTAGCAGGAAGCATACAGTAAACACTAACCTCCTCTTTAACTCCCCTAACTACTACCTTTAAATGCAAAGTAGTTTCCCAAGGATAATAGGCATAGAAGCAAACAAAATTAAATTCATAAACTCCCGGAGCAACACTAGATGGAACATATAGGTCAAGTCTAACAGTTACCCTACTATTATTAAGCAATCTCAATTCACTAACTTCTAAACCATTAAAAACAATTCTCCAACCCCAATCACTCGGCAAACCATCAACCCTAAAACCAACATTCAAAAAACTCTTGAAACCAATATAGCTAACATCAATTGAATAAGATGCAATATCATTTACTTCACAAACCCTACTAGAAGTCCAACACCACAAATCAACATTAACAACACCTACACTCGAAACAATACCAAGTGACTTAAACTCAAGCATCAAAACTAAGATGAAAATCAGTGAAATACACTTCCTCAATACTTCCCCTCCAACCTACAATTTCCTCCTCAAAACAATAAAGTATAATCCAGCAATTAAAGCAACAACAAAAATCAGCAAGATAAAACCTAAAATATTCGCAGATAAACTTGGAAACCTAAATCCCCTCTCAACAACCCTAAACTTAACCCTAATACCATCAATAACCTTACCGGGAATGTAGTATGGTGGATTTTCCATATTTCTCTCATAGAACCTATTAGTAATAATGTATGATGTCAATACTCCCTCACTCTTGCCTCTGCCAATATTCCATGGCAAACCTGAAAAATAAATATCCAGGAACTCGTAGTCAATGAAACCTCCTAGCTGAAACTCTATCCTTATTACTGAGCATGGTGAATTGCTATTAGCTTTAAATGGCCTAGTTAGATTTAATAGGTCAAATAGATCGAGAACATAAGTATTGCCGGGCTTGAACTTAAATACGCCCCTAAACGTCCTGAAAATATTGTATTCAAATGTTAATGCACCAGATTTTCTATCACGCTTAATAGTCATCGAGAAGTATGCTCCTCCAAGAATAAACTTTCTTGTTATAGCCGTTGCAAATCCCTCACTAGGCCTACACTTCATAAATAGGTCAATAGCCTCATCATAACTAACATCCTTCAAAGTAAATAAGGAAATTACAAAACTATATCTATATCCACTTCTAGGCATAACTCCTGAATAGGATCTCTTATCCTCAAGTACTGCTTCTGAATTAAAATACCACCTAGCTATTTTATCAGCATAACTTTTAGCGCGATGCTCAGCCTCTTCACCTGAAATTCTCAAAGTATCATGACTAATAACTAAACTAACTGGCTTATTAACATTAAAACAGAGAGTTATGTACTTGAGCTCCAAATCATTAATTATACCTAACTCATAAATGTCTACAAAGGGCTTCTCAAGCTTTCCCATAAATTGTATTGAAACATCACCTTCAGCACTAACAACAATGTTGATCCACTCAAATGGAAAACCAATATATATCTCATCATAATTCATAAAGCCAAAACTTACTGGTACTGTAAATATTATCATTAAAAGCAATCCATTTAGGATAAATAAATGATTTTTCATCAATACCTATAGATAGAAAAACTTATATATATATATTTCGAAAATTTATTTGATGTCGAAAATAGATAAAAGTTTCATAATATTTGTAATTTTAGGGATAAACTCTGTTATATCGCTGGTTCTTGCCAAGAGTACAATTGAACCAGCTAATACCATAGATATTCATGGATTTTTAACGTATATAGGTGACTACGAAGATCATTATCTCGGAGGTCCAGCATGCCTAGTAATAGTGAATTTTGATCTAATATATCCTGAACCACGAGAAGGTGTTTATCTTTTAGTTCAGGGCCTGACCTTTGATAGGCAAGTAGTTGTTGATCAAGACTTAATTTCACCTAGCTCGTGGGTTTATCAAGTAATACTAGAATCTAGCGACCATCCTGACAACCTTGCAATGTGGTATGTAAGAATAGAATACTATTGGTGGTCTGGCGAGGAACCAGTACCTGAAGTAGAGTACTTTGGCTATATCGAGACAACTCCATGATTTCCTTTTCTTTATTTTTGCTATTTTATGTTGGAATAAAGCTTAAATTCAGTTTTCTAAATTTATATTTTGTGAAGACTTGTAAGCTACTTGTTTTAGCTTTTTTGTTGATGTTGGTTTGTTTTTATACATTTGGTTTTGGAATGGTTTTTGGTGTGGATGGTAGGGTTTTGGTTGTTGTTTCGAGTGATGATTGTTTTGATCTTGTTTTGTCTGGTTTTCTATGTGCTGTTGCTTCTTTTGCTACTAAGGGTGGTGGTGTTGGTTTATTTGTTCCGTGGAGTGAGGTTTATCTTATTGTGGTTCCATTTGGGGTTTTTGATGAAGCTTACGTGGGGAGGATTTTGGAGTTAAAGCCATTTATGGCCTTTATTGTTGGAAATTATTCAAGTGTTCCTAGAGGTTATGGGGATGCTTTGAGGGCTGTGGGTGTTGATGTGAGGCGTGTTGGTGGGGGTAATTGTCAGGAGAGGAGTATTCTGCTATATGAATTTTATGTTGAAGCTTTATGCATGAGAGCTCCATTTGGGGAATTCGAGTTTCCTCCTAGAGCTGTTCCAGTTATTGTTCCTGCTGGGAGGCCATGTATACCTTGGGGTTCATTTCCGATATTGTTTGTTAATATAACTGATGAGCTCTTATCCTTCATGAGGAATTATGGTGCCCTTGTCCATTGTAGTCTTAGGGATCAATTTAGTGGTTTCAATGTTGCCTTTACTGATGTTGATTTAATTGAGGTTTTTAGGGGTGTTCGTGGTTTCAGAATTTTCTCTTCAATTGAAGTTCTCAATGAATTGAGGAGGGCATATATTCCTGAAGTATTGCCCAAATTTGTTGTTCATGATTTCACTAATCTATCTAAGGTGCATTCAATTTCGAGGTTTAGATCTTGTGCTGGACATGAATTTCCAGATTCATTTGAGAGGGGTTCGAGTTTAAAGCACTACTATGAGCCATATGATGAGTATAAGGGTACTTTGAATAGGGTTGAGGTATTTTCACCTGTTAACGGCACTATAATGGCGATTGTTCCTGAGGGTAAAGTGCTCCCTACAGGTGAGCCTCGTGGCATGCGTATTCACATATTGGTTGATGATTATCCGGGCTTCATGATCGAGCTATTCCATGTAAATGTTTTTGAGAATGTAACTGTTGGAATGAAGGTTAGGGCTGGGGATATGCTTGGATATTTTGATATGAGGGATGCCAATGACTTTGATATTGCAGTTTCATACATTTCACCCGTAGGAATCAAGTATTACTCATATTTCGACGTGATGAGTGATGAAGTATTCATCGAGTATAGGAGGAGGGGTATAGTTTCTAGAGATCAAATGAAGTTTCCTTATGAGGAGAGGATTAAGTGTCCATGTAACTTCACGTATTTCCATCCCGAAGATTGGGTTAACTTATCTCCAATAGAGCAGCCAGTGGCTCTAGTAACTTTGAATTCACTTGTACCTAGAATTTTGAGGCAGTATGAGGAAGTGGAGCTTAAACTTGTGCTCACTAATTTAGGTGAAGTAACTGCTAGGAACGTTGAGGTTGAAGTGATTAGTGCTGAGGATATTGAAATTGATTCAGAGACCATCCATGTAGGAGCTTTAGATGGAGGGCGCTCCCTAAAGTTTAAATTGAAGATTAAGCCCTTAACTGCTGGATCCAAGCTCATTACATTCAAGCTATCCTATCTAGATGAGGAGGGTAGATGGCAAGTTGAAAACTACTATGCTTGGATTAAAGTTTTAGAAGTTCGCGGGGAACTTGAAGCTATACCACCTAAATTGAAGCTTAAGGTCGGCCGTGAACATAGGTTGACAATTACCATTAAGAATGCTGGGCAAATTGATGCACCCTTCACTTTAGTAGTTGAAGGAGTTAATGTTAAGGTATCTCAACCCTCCTTCACAGTTAATACTTCAGCTGGAGGTGAAGTTAATATAACACTCACAGTTGCACCATTAAGTGAAGGATCTGGGGAGTTAAAGCTCAAATTGCTATTCCAAAATATTGTTCAAAGCACAGCGAAAATTCTTATTGAGGCCTGGAAAGTAAGGGGTGAGCTACATGTTCTCGAGGTGCCAGGCGAATTAATGGTTGGAGAAGAAGCTTCCATTAAAATTTCAATTGTAAATAGTGGTGGAATAAGTGCAACATATACCATGAAGGTGAGCAGCGATGATTTTGAAGTAAATCCCCAAAAACTTACCGTAACCATTCCAGCTCAGTCAAGTAAAGATGTCACATTAAAGGTGAAAGCATTAAGGGAAGGTAGGGGTACGGTGAAATTCGAGTTATATGAAGACAATAATTTGCTGGATACAAAGGAAGTCAATATAGAAATTAAATCTAAGAAAATTGATTTCACAATACTACTAATACCAATAATTGCCATAGTGGCAGCAATTGCATTCATATTAGTTATCAAGAAAAGATGAGTCAAACAATAATTATGGCTAATTCTCAATATAACCTACTTTAGGAATGTTTAAATTATCTCTATCTATTCTCGTAAACTCCACAATGTTGCTCTCCATTAAGAAGCACTATACTTTATTATTTAAGCAGCTCTTTAAAATAATTAAAAGCCAACTTTAAATACATTTCAATCACAGAGTTTCATTCCAAGTTGTTGCCCTCCTCTAAGATACTAATAATTAAGTGTCCGAAAATAAAGAGAAAAACTCTGGGTAACTTAAATCCACGCTAAGCGGCTTTTACACCCGTGATTGATATTTTTCGCTCTTTTCCCACTGATGGTGCATAGGAGTCGTGGTAATAGTTAAAATGTTGCTTAGTATTTTAGTAGTAAACCCACCCAAGGTAGTATACATCGCCAAGATTGTTTTTCTGGTAATAGTCGTGATACCATAATCTGAAATATGCAACAATAATATCTCCAAAGTAATATTCTCTTTCTATCCATCCGCCTGTGAGTAAATCACGCTTACCTACATATTCCTTATAATAGTCGTAGAAGTATACGTATAGTTCCGCGGGGGGATGCCATTCCATTGATATTGTTAAATAACTTGTGTATCCGGTGTCCCAGTATTCACTCCACTCACCAAATGATAGCCATCCGGAGAACTCATAGGCAACTAGAGGCTTGACGCTATTCCCTTCGCTATTAGATGAAAGGACTTCAACACAATTAGTAGCTAATAATGCCAGTAATGCATATATTAATAATGCTTTCTTCATAATTTATCCCCGAAATACATATATATCAAGAAAATATAAATTTTTCTGATAAATATGATAAGACGACATAAATCCTTAAGAATGATCTATCTAACCTGTTTAACAGCAACATACATGCTATGCTTTTTAGCTAGTCATTTTTTATGCTCTATATCCATGGTAAAATGCAAATCAATATTTAATACCTATTTATATTCATATGAAATATGGGTAGGTGAACAATTATGGCTTACGGTTTATCCTAATGGGAGTATTAGCGTTGGTATTTCTACATATACTGATGAACCTTTTGTTGACTTGTATGATCTTAAAGATGGCTTTCTTGGTTTAACTATTAGGTGTATAGTTGGTAGTTCAGTGAGGATGCGTGTGGCATATGATTTAACTAGGATTAGTTTAGAGGAGGCGAGGTTGAAGGCAAATGAAATAGTAGCTAGGTGTAGTAAAGTGCTGGGTGTTTTCTTTGAACTCGTTGATGAGGAGAGAAAATCATTTATAAGCCATATAAGTGGTAAGAAATATGATTGGATTAACTTCTACTATAGAGCTTCTAAAATCAATTTTGATAAGTTCATTGATGCTTTCTTAAGCATTAAACCTAATGAGGGATTTGGCGTCTTAATTAAAAGAGCTAATATAGGTTTGAAAACTGAGCTCATAATTAGGGTTCATCATTTTAGGCAGACGGGTGAAATTAAAACTGAAGTTGTTCTCTATAAGGTTATTTCTTCATACTTCAATTTTAAGCCTGGCAGAAGCTATGTTTTAGATATTTTTAAGTTGCTTAATCATACTGGAGGAATTATTTCTCATAGCTCATTAGACACTTTATTTTGGATTTACTTTAATTATGGCTACTATATGGATTATGAGTTTATTGATATTAAAATTCCAATATATTATAATGTCTACACTAGTACTAAAGCTAAAGAGTATACCATAACTAATGAGCCCCACTATCCACCTAGAGGTACTCCTATTGATGAGATGGTTATTAAGTTTAAGGTTATTGAAAGAGGTATTAAGTTTTCGCCAACCCTTATCAATATGGTTATTGGCATTATAATTGTAGTTACAATTTTCTGCATCGCCATATATATGGTGAAGTACTTTAAATTGAGGAGAGTTGCTTAAAACTTTATTAGTGGAAATATTTCTTCTTCTATGAATTTGAAGAATGTGTATTCATCTATTTTACTGAATACTGTTACTACGCAGTTTCTTGTTATGCCGACGATTATTCCATGCTTTTTTGATGTTGCTACTATATACCATATGTCTCCATGGGATAAGTATTCGGCGTAGAGTGCTGTGTTTTTGAGGTCTGGGCCATATAGGCTTAGCTTATTTATGTTTGGTATGTCTACATTGTCGAAGAATATTACTTTTGTTTCCTCGGGATTTGCTTCGTGGAACTGTCTTAATGCTTCGGGCGGTATTCTTGCTTCAACTATTCCCCCTACGCCTAGAAAGAGTATTTTGCTCATTTCATTGGCTATCATGTTTGCCAAGTTCTTTTTACCTATAATTGTGAGTAGAATTTCATTGTTTACTTTTGTGAAGGTGAATGGGGCCTCAATAGTCTTTATTACTGGTACTCTTTCTCTTCTCCTAGTAATTTTGATTAACGTGTCTTTACAGTATACTCCTCTAACTCTATTACCTACTAGGTCTAGGTCGGTAATTTCTGTTATGAGATTAAATTTGTTTGGTGGTTCTTCTACTTCTTCTTCAACTCTATAGTCTAGTAGCTTTGTTGCTATGGTTCTTAGTGGTATGAATTCTCTTAATCTAAAAATTTTACCTGCAATAACCACTGCTATACACCGAGTTAAATGTAATACTAACACTTAACTTATCGTTTACAGTTAATATTGTTTTTGAGGAGATTCTCATAATGATCCGTGAAGTAATACTAGAGAACTTCATGTCTTATGAGTATGGTAGAATACCTCTAAAGCCGGGATTAAACTTAATTTGTGGTCCTAATGGTGCTGGTAAATCTTCAATTCTACTTGGAATATCAGTTGCTCTTGGCCAGTCATATACTGAGCGTGGTAGGAGGTTGAGTGACCTAATTAGGTGGGGGGAGAAAATTTCTAGAGTAACTATTGTACTTGATAATTCTCCTAGAGGTAGGAGGAGGCCATACCCTAAAATACGCTCTGATACTATTAGAATTTCAAGGTATCTTCGTAAGGATGGCTCATACTGGTTTGAAGTTAATGGCAAAACTAAGACGAAAAGTGAAGTTCAGGAAATACTGAGAGCTTTCAATATTAATCCAAATAACATGCTAATTATAATGCATCAAAATATGGTTGAAGAATTTGCAGTTGTACCTCCTAAGGAGAAGTTGAAGTTTTTTGAAGATGCAATTGGATTGACACATTATAGAGATAGAATTAAGAAGGTAAAGGAGAAGTTGAATAAAATTGTTAAAGAGGAAGCTGATGTTCAGAAGTTACTTGAAAAAGCGAAGTCTATGCTTGACTACTGGCGAGGTGAATATGAAAAGTTTAAGTTGAAGGTGAAACTTGAAGATGAGCTTGAAAAATTGAAGTGTGAACTTGCATGGTCGAAAGTTGTGAAGAAGGAGGATGCAATTAGGAGCATTAAAGTCAAAATTGATAGATTAAATAGTAAGATCGAATCTTTGAGGAGGAAGATTGATGAGGAAAGTGCTAGGTTAGAGAAGTTGAGAAGTAAGTTGAGAAGTCTCAGTAGTGAGCGTGAAAAGTTAATTTTAAAGTTAATTGAAGCTGCGAAAAATGTTGGTAGAATGGAAGTTTTAAGTGAGCTTGTAGGTAGGCTTGGTCAAGAATATGTTTCAAAGTTATTTGGAGAACTAGTAGTTGAAGACAGTTATTTGAGCAGTATACTTGACTCTTTAGCTGAAGTTCAAAGTAAGCTGTCATCTACGAACTATTCAATAGATCAAACTTATGGTAAAATTATTGATTGTAGAGTTAAACTTGAATTATTGAAATTTAAGCTGGACTTGGCTAGGAGTGAGTTGAGGGAGTTGAAGAAGAACTTGAATAGGTATATGGCTGAACTTAGTGAGTTGAAGAGTGAAGCTGAGAAGTTGGGTTCAAAACCTGAGGTTATTAGGGATCCATCAGAGCTAGTTGATAGAATTAGAATTGTTGAGTTGAGACTGGAGCATATTGGTGATGTATCTAAGGATGTTGAGCAAATGTACTCAACCTACAACAAGACTTTCAGCGAGCTTTCAGAGAGAATTAAGGTTCTTGAGAGCAATAGGGCTATGTTACTTCGTGAACTTGATGAGAGAATTAGAGCTTGGAGGAGAGTTCTCAGTAGTGTTTTAGATAGAGTTAATAGTTTTTATAGTGAGATTTTGAGCAAGATTGGTGCTATCGGTTATGTTAGGTTAGTTAATGCTGATGATGTTGATGAAGCTGGATTAGAAATTTTAGTTGGATTTAGAGGTAACACACCAGTTGTTCTTGATGGATACTCTCAGAGTGGTGGTGAGCGTACAATTGCTATAATGGCATTTCTGCTAGCAGTTCAGAAGTTTATTAAGTCTCCATTTAGAGCTGTCGATGAGTTTGATATTCACATGGACCCTAGAAATAGGGAGTTAATTGGAAAACTACTAATTTCATCATTTAGCGGTAGTGAGAATGTTCAGTTCATAGCCATTACTCCAAGTCCAATAATACCTGAAGTTGAGAGTAGTGTAAACGTAATTTTCGTTCAAAATGTCGGTGGTAAATCTATGGTTAGGAGTGTAGCTTAATGGCTACTGGTAGAAGGGTTAGGAAGAAGAGTATTGTTAAGCGGATAATTGAGTCTTGCAGATATGTTGTTAAGCGTGGTTCTGACCCATTTCAAATAGACGTTAAGGAGTATATTAAGCTGTTAAGAGATTTTATTGCTAGTTCTAGTTCAGTTGAAGAATTAGTTTTAGATTTGAATGCTATTGAGGAAATTAGTAGGGTAGTTGAATTACAGGGTGAATGGGTTAAGAGTAGGTCAACAAAGCTATACCTTGACCCACTCCTAGTGGAGTGGAAAATTAGGAATTTGAGTTTAAAGCAGTTAGCTTCAATAATAGCTTCGGCATGGTACCCCATAGCTTCCATAAAAGTATTTACTCCTAGAGCAATTGAAGAAGCAGTAAATTACTGGTTAAATCTCCCTCCATTAAGAGGTAGATGGGATAGGTTACCTAAGCCAGTTCAAGAAGTAACTTCTTCATCTATAGAAGAGCTAATTGAAGAAAAACTTGCTCTAAAAGGTAACTTCACCGAGATAGTCGATCAGTTCTATGAGAAATTAATTGAGTACTCAAAGGGGAAGCCAGTACTATATATGGACTTCGTAATTGACAAGGACTATCAAGTTACACTACTAAAAGCATACTTAGTGAGTTTTCTAGCAACGTATGGATACATAGATTTAGAGTATGATCCCAAAAGTAAAGACTACATCATAGTTCCAGTGAAGAAGGAGAGTAAAGAAGCTGTTAGTAAGTCAATTGTAGTCTCAATATCAACTGATGAGTGGCTTAGGAGGGTGAAGAGTGGATGAGTAGGAGGAAAATAGATTATTCAGCTAAAATTAGGAGAGCAGCACAACTATTACTCGTACAGAGGCATAGGAAGCCTGGAGTAAAAGGGTGGGAGCTGAAGAGAGCTTTAGGTAGAAATTACTTGGAGATAATTAAGCTTCTAGACGAAGAACTTGCTAAATTTGGATTTAAAATTAAGATAGTATTTCAAGGTGAAGTTGATGCTAGTAAAGCTAAGCAGGAAGATTACGATAAAGCGTACTATGTAGTTACGTTTAGAGAGCCAGCTAAAGTATCGGATATCATTAGTGCTGGATGGAGAATAGATGATTTAGGTGCACTAGCAGCCGTATTAGCGGTAATAAATTCTAGAGGAGGACGAGTGAATAGGAGAGATATAGAGAAAATTCTCGGAGAAAAACTTCCCAAGTGGAGAGTTGACTACTTAATTGATAAGTTCCTCAGATTTGGGTATTTAGAAGATGAGGATGGCTACCTTAAAATTGGATGGAGAGCGAGGGTGGAAATAGATTTAGATAAGTTATCAATGCTAATATTAGCAACTCCAATTAAGGAAAGCAAGAAAAGTGAATTTGAGAATTAAAGTGTTCTCATAAACTTTAGGTTTACCATTGATGCACCTAAAATCTGCTTTCTGTCTTACTTAATCGAATGGTTTAAAGTAAATCTTATAATCGTAGTCATTGTAGACTTTTATCTGTAGGTGCTGTATTTGAGTAGTTTCAAGTTAAATACTAATGAAGTTTTATTGTGGAGTGGTAGGGAGAGTGTTTGGGATTCCAGTGCTATTATCCTAATGCTATTTGGTGTATTTCTAGTGCTTGCAGGAATACTTCTAAGTGGAGCTCAGATTCTAGCCATTATTGGCTTTATAATTGCAGCTTTTGGTTTTCTCCTCACCAAGAGATTCAGCATTTATCACATAACTAATAGGAGAATTGTTGAGGTTAAGAGAGGGAGGGTAGTTAGGGAAGTTAGGTTAGATGATATAGTTAAACCTGTAGGGTTAGATGTTGGCAAGCTTATTGAAGGAGTTTTAGATGTATCGGCTCTCATTCTAACTGGTAGAGCTAGCGGCTTCATACCAAGTTTATTGGGAATAAATTCATTGAATGTGAGGAATGCCCGCGGCGAAGTAGTATTCACCTTTAGGAGAGTTAAGGTTAAGGAGGTTAGAGAGAAACTTGTAAGGGTACTTGAGGACACATTAAAGAGTTAGATCATTAATGTGGGGATGAATATTTCATCTCCACATTGATATGCCTTATGCGGTAAGAGCAAAATATTTCTTTACACTATACTTTGCTGGGTTTAGGTATGGTGGTTAGAGGTAAGAGTACTGATGGCCCAATCTCTAAGCTTATTAATAGGCGCATTTCCATGAGGATTACAAGGTTTATTTTAGATTATAATTTGAAGATTACTCCAAATCAGGTATCCATTATTTCTTTCCTCATATCCATATTTTCGTATCCACTGTATGTTTTTGGAGAAGTTGTCTGGGCTGGCGTATTAGTGCAGTTGGCCAGCATTATTGATGGTGTTGATGGTGAGCTTGCTAGGGCTCTCGGTGTAGCGAGTAGGCTTGGTGCCTTCTTTGATGCTTTTCTCGATAGAATTGCTGATATAGCTATTGTGATTGGCATGGCCTCCTACCTAGCTCTTCATGGTTATGGCTTTAACATGACTACTTTCACGATCGTTTTGGGTGCTTTAAGTGGATGCTTGATGGTCAGCTACTTGCACTCTAAGTCTCAGCAGGACTTGAAGGTTCATCCAGCTCTTGTAGGTAGAATTCCAATGTTTGCTTCTAGGGATGTAAGGTTGTTTATCGTATTCATTGGCAGTATTACTGGGCTTGTTTTTGAGGCTCTTCTCTCACTATTTATCTTAACATACTCATATTCCATCAGTAAATTTGCTGAGCTAATTTACATTTTTAAGCATGCTCGGAGAACTACTGGTTGAACCATCATTGAATAGTGGGGGTGGGGGATTATGAGGTTATGCATGATATCCTCCTATCCCCCAACTATTTGCGGTATAGGTGATTATGTTGAGTCCATGCTTAAGGAGCTCATAAAGCTTGATTCGAGTATTGATGTTAATGTCATAGCTGAGTTTGATGCTAAAAGTGATGTTGATAGGATTAAGGTTCACCCAGTATTTGATAGGAAGAGCTATTTGGGAAGTGAAATCGTCAGGGCACTAGAGTCCATTAAACCCGATGTCACGCACTTCCAACATAGCTTTGGAATTTTCGGTGCAGATGAGAGATTCATTAAATTGCTGGATGCGGCTAAGAGCATTGACAGTAGAATAGTAGTTACATTTCATACGGTTCATAGCAGGGAAACCATTGACTTTGAAATGAAGGGGTATGATGTTGAGGACTATAATAGAATAATATGCTCATATGCCGATCACGTAATTGTTCACACCAACTCTATGAAGAAGGTGTTGATTAGGCAGGGCGTGAGTGGAGATAAAATTAGTGTTATTAGGATTGGTGCATTTAAGTTTGGTGAAGCCATTCCCACTAAAATTGCGAGGGAGAAATTGGGTTTACCAGTTAATGATAAGATCATTTTAATTCCAGGCTTCATTCATAGGACGAAGGGCACTAAAATTGCTATTAGGCTTTGCCGTGAGCTATCTAAAATTGCAAGCAACTTTAAACTTGTTATTGCGGGATGGATTCATCCAAAAGAGTTTGAGTTGAGGAATAAAAGGTATGCTTATGAGTGCATGAGATTAATTAAGAAGTATGGCTTAGAAAACCATGTTATAGCCACTAAGAGGAATTTGCTTAGAGATGAGTTTGCACTATACTTCTGTGCATCTGACCTAATAATACTGCCATATACTCAGTTCAACTGGTCTGCTAGTGGCATTTTGAAGGTTGCAATTGGATATCATAGACCATTTATAGTTACTAGGATTCCGAAGTTTGAGGAGGTGAGTGAGGAGATAAGTGATGAAATAACGGTTATGCCGGATGACCTAGATAGAATGGTTAAGATCACCTATAGACTGCTCTATGACGATGAATTCAGAAGCTATATAATTGATAAAATTAAGCAGTATGCAGAGAAGGTTTCATGGAGTAACATTGCTGAGAAGCACTTGAAGATATATTACGATGTTTATTCGGGCTAGATTCTCATTCTAGTCCGCTTAAATTCCTCATATACTTTCACTAGCTTCTTTACTGGCTCATTATCATAGTCCACTCTAATGCTAATTAGTGGTAAGTCTGTTTTCTCTAGATACTTGGGCCCTGCTATGAGTAGGGCTGCGGAGCACTTCCCCCTCCTATCTCCACCTGCCTCATCACCTGCAATTAGGGCTTTGAGGAGTTTCTCCGCTAAATCTCCATTCGCAGTTTCGAATGCACTTGCCATTTCATCTAAAACTCTTCTTCCAACTAGGAGATTGCCTATGGCAATGTAGTTTTCACCTATAATTTCACCCTTAAATTCAGGTGCTCTATCTCCTGTGTAAGCTGCTTTTTCACCAGTTATGTTAATTATCGCTACTTGCCTGTAATTCTTCAATTCATCTTCACTTGTGAGTGCTTGAATTATTGTTTTCGGTTTTAATCCCAATTCAAGCATTCTAATACCCCTAATTCCATACCATACATTCGTGTATGCTTGGGTTGCTATTGCTCCAACATTAATTTTCACATGTGGAACTACTGCTCCCACACATGGTATTGCTGTGGCAGTTGCAATTCCAATGCTCTTAGCTTCCAAGTCAACTGCAATTATCGTGTAAGTCAATTTATATCCTCCTCTACCTCTTCGCTTTTATGGCTGCTTGCCTAATGAATTCCTGGAATAGCTTTATCATTTCACCATTAATCATCAATTCGGGGTGCCATTGGACACCCAATATGAAGCATTCCCCAGTATACTCTATTGCCTCTATTACCCCATCATCAGCCCAAGCCGTGGCCTCAAATCCCTCAGCCACATCCTTCACTGCTTGGTGGTGAAAGCTATTTACTGCTAAAACTTCCTTGCCGAAAATTCTATGAAGTCTAGATCCCACTTTAACTTTAACTCTATGAGTTGGATAGTCTGGTGGTACTTCTAATCCTTCACTAGTATGCCATCTATGCTTTATTGCATTCGGTATTTGGCTTAGAATGTCCTGATATAATGTTCCTCCAGCAGCCACATTGAGTGTTTGAATCCCCCTGCAAATAGCTAGTATGGGTATTCCCCTTTCAATAGCCCTCCTAGTTAATGCGAGCTCAAAGGCATCTCTATTCGGATCAATTTTACCCATCCCTGGAATCGGCTTTTCACCGTAAAGGTAGGGGTCTATGTCTACTCCACCTGAAAGCATTAATCCATCAATTAAATCCAGCACTTCATCTACATCTCCAGGGCTAATTGATGGTAGAATTATGGGTAATCCCCCACTTCTGGTCACTGCCTCAACATAGGCCCCCCCAAGCCTAAAGCGCCTAGTAACCCATTCATATGCACAGGTTATTCCAATTACAGGCTTCATCTGCTTCACCTCATTGGCGAAATGAGTATGTATGATTCATTTATTAGCTTTAGTGTTCACTGAATAGTTAAGCATGCCTTCAAGTTCAGTGCTGAACTATGATTACAGAACTTTAAATAAAGGTGCATTAGCATAGTTTAACGGTGAACATGGAGGTAAGGCAGTGAGTGAACGTAGATATGTGATTTTGCTGCCAAGTGGAGATGAAGTGGATCCAAGTAGTGAGCTGCTAAGTAGCTTTAGCAGTGATTTTCAAGCTCTAGTTAGGAAGGAGGCTTTGAAAGAGGAGCTTCCGGGCGGTGAGCCTGAAATAATTAATTATTTAAGGAGATTTGGCTTTGAATGGGAGTCCTATTCCGACTATGGTCACATGAGGATGGGTCCATATGCAACGCTAATATTTGACTTAGCAGCTGAATATGCTCGTCAAATCGTTTACTCACTAGGTTTACCGGTAGTTGAGGTTCGGGGCACTGCATTCTTCAATTTAGGCTTAAGGCCTGTTAAGGAGCACGCAGAGCTTTATGGTGATAGACTCTACATTTTAAAGAGTGATAGGGGAAACTTCGTGTTGAGGTATGCTGCATGCCATCAGCAATTCTCAATGATCAAGGATTGGCCTCTATCATATAGGGATCTCCCGTTTGGAGCATTTGAAGTGGCTGATTCATATAGATTTGAGAGGAGCGGTGAAGTAGAGCTATGCTTTAGACTGCGTAGATTCTACATGCCGGACTTGCATGTGTTTGTTAGGGATGAGGATGAAGCGAAGAAGTGGATGATGAAGATACATAGGAGGATAATGGAGGAAATTAGGAAGCTGGATAGAGACTATGAGCTCCTCATTAACGTTGTAAGTCCAGATCAATATGAGAAGTATAGGGAATTTCTAATTGAAATCGCGAGGGATGTTGGTAAACCAGTGCTTATATCAATTTATCCTAAAGCCCAGCTAAACTACTACTGGGTAATTAACATTGAGTACATCATTATAGATAGGCTCGGTAGACCGAGGGAGATAGGCACTGTTCAAATTGATGTGGGTAATGCTGAGAGATTCAATATTAAGTATGTTGATGAGAGTGGAGCTGAGAAATATCCAGTAATTCTTCACACAGCAATTATTGGTGGCATTGAGAGATATATTTACACTTTATTCGATACTGCACTAAGAATGCCGAAGCCAACTCTACCAACTTGGATTTCACCAGTTCAAGTTAGGGTAATACCTGTTGCAAGCCAGTATCTAGATTATGCACTTGAAATTTCAAGTCAAATAGAGTCTAGAGGTTTTAGAGTTGATGTAGATGACACTAATAGGCCTCTGGGCCGAAAAATTGTTGATGCAGAGCGTGAATGGATCCCATACATCGTAGTTGTTGGGGAGAATGAAGTTAAAAGTAGGACAATTAATGTTAGGATTAGGAGGTCTGGCGAGCAAAAGTTGATGAGTGTTCATGAGCTTCTAGAGATGTTAGAGAATGAAACTAAGGGATACCCGAAAAGGGGAATGTACTTCCCAAAGCTATTGTCGAAGAGACCGAAGTTCCTAATATATTAGTGAGGGCTTGGAAATTGAGATTTAATTGGAACCCAATTAAAGGGTGCTTTGTAAGGAGAATTAATAGGTTCGTTGGACTGGCTGAGGTTGAAGGTGAAGTCTGTAAAGTGCATATTCATGATCCAGGTAGACTTGAGGAACTACTTGTTCCTGGAGCCGAAATATTGGTTAGAGCGCATGAGGGGGAGAGTAGAAGGACAAAGTACTACTTGTTCGCGGTTAAGTATTGTGGTTCATGGATTCTCTTAGATTCAGCAGTTCACAATAGAATTGCTAGAGAAGCTATTGAGCATGGAATGATAGGTGAGTTGAATGGGTATCGTGTTTTAAAGGCTGAGCACTATTATATGGGTTGTCGAGTAGACTTCTTGCTTGAATCTCCACTCGGCATTAAGGCATTGATGGAGGTTAAGGGGTGTTCACTTGCAGTTAATGGTGTCGCACTCTTTCCGGATGCACCGACAATTAGGGGTAGGAGGCATGTTGAAAGGTTGATTAGAGCTTTAAATGAGGGATATGAGTCCATAATATTGTTTCTAGTTTTGAGGAGTGATGCAGCGGTTTTTAAGCCGAATTGGAGTATTGATCCAAATTTTTCAGCTATACTCGTCCGTGCATGTGAGGTCGGCGTTAAGGTTTTGGCTTATAAAGTGCTCTTTAGAGTTAATGGGGAAGTTGAAGCAAGAATTTCAAGTAGTATTCCCGTAGTTCTTCATTGAAGGCGACTTAACGTGTAACTCTAATACTCTCCATTTCCTCTATGAGCTTCCTTCCACTACCCTCAGTAAAGTGTTTTCTCACTGGCTCAAGCAGTTCAATTAGTTTTTGAGCAACATAGTTCTTCAAGTCTAGTGGATGAATTCTACCCTCACCATAAGCCCTCTTAATCTCATCAATGCTATTGAAAACCATTTTCTCGCCAGTCTTTTCATTTACTATTTCAAATTTTTCCTCACGCATGTTCCTCGCTATTATGTACTCTAGTATCTCTATTATGGGATTAAACTCAACTTGCTTGAAGGGGCAGAATGCCCTTCTAATTTTCCTCCTAATATCCTCCTCACTATCATGTATGAATATGGCGCTTCTAGGCCTAGATTTCGACATTTTTATTTCAATAATGCTATCCTCAAATACCTCCCTATCGCCAGTCTTCTTGGCTTTAACCATAGCCTTCCACTCACTCTCGGATAGATCCAACCCCATGATTAGGTGATGGTGTACTGCCACTGGTTTATATCCAAATAATTTATCTCCAACATCAATTGCAATTACATGTGCTTTTCTCTGATCTATTCCTCCATGAGGTAAATTGACTTTTAAAGTGAATATGTCTGCTACTTGCATTGGAACATAGAGTAGTTGAGCGAAATCCAGGCTTTCACCCATTTTCCTCCCCATAATTGTCACCGATCTCCTAACTCTGGAGAGAGTTGTTTTCATAGAAACTCTTATTACATTATCAAGGTATTCCAATCCAACCTTCTCGTATAGTTCCGACCCCATAATGAACTTGGTTTTATCCGGATCTCCACCAATAACTTTAAGCGACTGCTTCAATGCCTCCTTGAAGTATCCACCAGCAACTCTCCTAATAGTGGATAGATCTCCACCGAGCTTCCTATTAATCCATGAATGGTAGTCTGCTAGGAAAACTATTGTTTCAACACCTGCCTTTTGGAAGTCAGCTATCTTCTGCATACATATGAGTCCAGTACCAATGTGAACATAACCTGAAATTTCAAATCCAATATAATGTCTAAGCTTTACTCCCTGCTCCAAATAGCTTTTCAATCGCTCTTCGGTTAGTAGCTCCTCTGTTGGTGGTTTCTTTATCCAGTCAATGGCCTTCTCGACATCCATTATGATCGCCTAACTAAAATCAAAGAATTAACTTAAATTAAAGCTTTAAGTAGATAGTGGTTATTTAGAAGTTGAATTGAAATTAAATTTCAAATATATTGTTGACATATAATTGGTTTAAGACTTGCGGTGATGTAGTTTGATAGTTGATGAATTCGCAGATTTCATTGATGATGTAATGGTTAAAGCTCAATTGGCGGCATGCCTTGAGGTCAGCGCTTATCCCAAACCCGGAAATGTTCATAGGCTTAGGGATTATCCGGATACTAGATATGAGCATTTCATTGCCGGTTCAGTGGGATTAGGCCCCTCAATTAGAAAGGCTGTAGTTAATGGTGTTAGAGCTGGAGCTGGAAAATTGAGTTTAAGTGATATTGGGATTGGCAGTTTAATTAGAGATACCATTGTAAGGATTAAGGAGTTGCATTTGGGCGGTAATACTCATCTCGGCATAGCAACACTCTTCATTCCCCTCTCGGCTTCTGCTGGAATTTGCATGGTGAAATATGGAAGGCTAGCTATAGCTGAATTACAGAGGTTTTTTGATGAAGTAGTTAAGTCGACAACTGTATTTGATGCAGTGAACTTCTTTGATGCTGCGAGAATTGCTTCCGCTGGAAATCTTGGATCCGTTAGTTCTATGGGCTTACCCGACATTACCAGTGATAGTTTTAGAGAGGATATTCTGAGGATCAATGCAACCCTATATGATTTAATGGAGAGATCGTCTAAGTGGGACTTAATTGCCTGGGAATTCACTAATAAGCTCGGTACCTGCTTTGAAGTGGGCTATCCATCTTTGATCAAGTTTTATGAGGAGAGCCGAGACATTAATATGGCAATTGTTCACACATACTTGAAGCTGCTATCAGTCAAGCCTGATACATTTATAGCTAGGAAGGTTGGCTTAGAGAGAACTAGCAACATAGCTGAGGCTGTTGAGATTGGAATGGAAGTTGCAAGGGAAATTTCGAGAAAGGCTGAGCATGCACTTAGACTTGGTGGATTGAGGCTTGTGAGCGGTGCTGAAGCTATTATTAGATTGGATGAAGAATTAGCTTCTAAAAAGTTAAATCCCGGCTCAATAGCAGATATACTTGCAACATCAATATTCATAGCCCTCCTCTTCGACTTCAAATTTTAATCTTCAAGCCTAATTAATCCTAGTAGAGCTATGAATGCACCTAGAGCATTAATTATTAGTGGTGCCTGAATTCCATAGTTATCGAAGAGCATTCCACCAATGTATGGTGCTGGAAAGCTTATTAAACCTCTAAAAGCTGAAATTCCCCCCATAGCTTTACCCAAATCCTTTCTTCCAACTTTACCTGCAATGTATGTGTTTAGGGCAGGTACCCATAGTGGGGGTGTAATTCCAAATATGATGTGTGATATTAAGTATGTATTGAAGTCTTTGCTCAGCATCCACATGAGCACTGCAAGTATTCCAAGTGCTTCAGAGATTATAAGTGATTTCTTTGCACCAAACCTATCTATGAATTTTCCAGCTGGAATTTGGCTTATAGCCCATGAAGTGGAGAAGGCGCTTGAAAGTATGCCTAGCTGTGTTTCCGTGAACCCATAGGTCTCGGATATGAATCCATAGAGTAGAATTGAGCCAGTGCTCCATGAAAAAGTGTCTACTGCAATTATCATGTAGAGCTTCCTCATTAACCCTCGAGGAGGAATTATTCCTCTCAAAATGTCCTTCAAGTCCATTCTCCCCATATCACTTGACCTGCTCTCAGCAATCAGTAGTGCTAAGGTGAATAAGCATGCTGCTTCCATTGGAACTGCAATTGAAAATATTATTTGAAAGCCAAGCTTTTCAGCTATCCATCCACCAATTGGCGAGAAGACTGCACTTGGAAGCACTGCTGCAAATAGAATTAAGCTGTAAATATAGCCTCTCACTTCGGGTTTGGATAGCTCTGCTATGAGTGCATTTCTAGCTGGAATTGACATGCATGAAGCTCCAATTAGTATTGATCCAATAATCAAGTAGAATAGCTCATGCTTTAATGAAGATAGTAAGTATAGGGTTAGGCCTGCAACAATTAATCCACTTGATAGGACTATTATTCTCTTCCTACCATAGGCGTCTGAGGCAGCTCCTCCAATGAGTTGGGCTACTGTTGATAGCAATCCCATTCTACCGGAAATGGCCTCTATTAAGCCGAGCAGGGTCATTGAGGCACCCAGGCTTAGTATAAATGGCTGGTAAATTGGGTATATTAGGCTCCAATAAATACCTGAAATAAGTGATGTGGCTAGTAGTGCTAGTAGGCTTTTATGCAATATTCTTCACCTTGATGCTTCTGGTAGTATCATTAGAATTTCCGTGGGGTCTCCTAGAGCCATGTATTTCCCCTCTAAAAACATTTTACCAACAATTGCACAGGTGATTGCATCTAAAATGTGAGTTGTAATTTTGCATTCGGCAATTAATTTTAAATTGAACATTTCAATTAGCCTTCTCCTCAATTCATTGGGGTTCCTCTTAGCTCTTGGAAGTCCAAGAATATCCTGTGCGGCTCCTGGATAGGTTTCAATGACATTGAATCCTAGGCTTGAAAGCCTCTTTCTCAATCTAATTCCCCTAATAGTTAGTTGCCTCATTCCGCCGAAGTTTATCGGGAAAAATTTTATTCCCATTTTCCTGAGCTCCCTATCGCACTCTCTAATGCAGTATTTTGAGTTCAAGCTCTTACCTTTAGGTAGTGCTAGGGGGGCATCGATTGCTATTATGTGGGGCTTCCATTTAATAGCCAAATCAACTATTTCATCATCACCGTACACCGTGAATGCTCTGGCCAAATTATCGCTGAGAATGCATATTCCAGTTGGCCTGCTTTTAGATCCGGCCAGATCTATGCCCATGCTAATCAACTTGTGCTCACCCTGGCCATGGGCGGGCATAAGCTTAAGTATATATTACTCTAACTGCTTATTTAGATTGAAGTTTTAAGGTGGAGATAGTTGAGGGAAAATGAGAGGTTAAAGAGGCGTTTCCTTGAGCTATATTCAAGCATTGAGAGGTCGAATTGGCTGTTATCAGCATTTTATGGTGATGATGACGTTTCAAGAATTAATCGAGAGCTAATTGAGAGGTGGATTAAGGCTGGAAGGAGCGGTGAACCAATAGATTATGCTTCTAGGAAGGAGCTCTCAATTCTAATTAGGAAGGCTAGATTTTATAGTGCATTGTCAGCTGGAGATGTTATTAGAAATCTCATGTATACCGATAGTTATTCAATTCTAAGATTTCCTAGAAGTGGATGGCTAGGCAAGCTCTTCGAGGTTATTAGGAGGCTTTTCTTGCCTACCACTTAAATCCATTGAGCTTAATATCCAATACTACTCTGAACTTTCTAGGTGCAACTTCACCAACAACTCTACCGCTAAAAATTTCATACTTCACGCCGAGCCTATCCAGTTCATTGGAGTAAATTTTTGAAACTTTCTCCACTGGATTCTCTCCTTTCATGCACCTAATGAACTCGTATGGATGAATGTATCCGCATCCATTTTTCAAAGCTTTTACTGCATACTTCAAGTACTTTAATGTAAGCTCCGGTAGTGGCATTAAAACTCTATTGGCGGCATCAGTTAAGCTACCTTCTATTACTTGAGCTGCATCCCCCAGAATTGGTACTACTATGTCCTCAACTCTATTGGCTTTAATATTGGCTTTCATGAGCTCATATGCGTTGGGGTTTAGGTCTATCGAGTAAATTTTTGCTGGTCTAGCATGTCTAGCTATTACTATTGAAAATGTTCCTACACCAGCAAACATGTTTACTATAACTTCTCCACTTCTAACCATTCTAGCTATTCGAATTCTCTCACTTGAAAGTCTAGGCGTGAAAAATACTTTGCTTAGGTCGACGTGGAAGATGCATCCATGTTCCCTATGAATTGTCCTAAATCTCTTTTCTCCAGCAAGCCATTCAAGCTCCATCAATCTATAGTCGCCAGTAATATTTGATTTCTTTCTCAAAACAACCTTGACATATGGTATTTCCTTTAGCAGCTCTTGAGCTATTAAGTGTTTCTTGTGCTCTATTTGGTGTGGAACCTTTATTACTGCAATGTCACCTATAATGTCAAACCTCTTTACAACATATTTTGCCTCATCTTCGCTGAGTATTCTTTCAGCAATTCTCTCCATAACTGGTCTTCTCAATTTTGCACCCAGAGAGTTTAGGTGAATCTTAAATTTATTGTTTCAACACTTTATCTATGGTTTTGGGGTGATGGAATTGAGGTACTCGAAGTACAGGTATTTGGCTGTTCAATGTCCATATTGCGGTGAATTTAGAGCTATTAATTGCGGTGTCAAGACCTTCACGTGCTTTAGGTGTGGTAGGCGGGTTAAAATTGAGTCAGCTAAAATTATTGGTGGAGCAAATCATTATTCTGAAATAGCTGAGCTAGTTAGGAAGGCTAAAATTGGTAAGCTAAAATCCCAAGGCCCTTAGATTGTATGCTGCATGTATAATTACTGCCATGAAGTAGAGTAGTGGTGCTATAAATCTGAACTTCTTTGATAAAATAAGTCCCATTCCCATTCCTGCAATTGAGGAGGTTATCATATGCATTGGAAGTGAAGTGAATGTTCTATAGATGATCACCGCTAATGCAGCTCTCTCACCACCCCTAGCAATGGCTTGTAGGCTGTATATCGAGTTTTCTAGAACTCCAAATCCAAGTCCAGCTAAACTTCCCATGACGAGCCAATCTCTTGCTTTTAGCATTAGGGCTATGCCTTTACAATAGATTAATCCCATGGGTTTAAGCATTTCCTCTGTTATTGGAGCTAATATGCATGATAATATGAATGCCCTTTCATGCTCAGTTAATGGGAGGATTAAATTTAAAACTGCAATTTCAAACATAGTTGCTAGTCCAGCCACTACACTCATAAATACTCCGGTAAACAGTGAATTGATCATGCACCTATACTTTAATTCGCTCAAGCACTCCCTTTCCACAATTAAATTATTTGCTCTTCAAGTAAATTAGTCTATGCTCAGTTCATCGGGTTCCTCGGCAAATCTCTAACTGATTACCTGGGTCCCTGGACGGTGTTTTCCATTGAAATTATTGAGGATTTGAAGCACAAAAAACATACTACTAGCCAGTTCATTAGCATTAAGAGGGGTTGACAGCTACATTGGATCAAAACTTCACTATTCAAGTTAAGCGTGCTTTAATGATGATTTTTAATGAAATAGCTTTGGAATTCAATGCTACTCGGAGGAGACCTTGGAGTGAAGCTCACCATGTAATTGAGGGAGGCGCTTTAATAGTTGACTTGGGCTGCGGTTCCGGTAGGCATTCAGTATTAGCGGCTAAGCATGGCTGCGAAGTTATTGCAGTTGATCTTGCAAGGGGAATGGTCGAATTAGTGAACATGAAGGCTCATGAGCTGGGCTTGAAGCATTTAATTCACCCATTAATATGCGATATGAATTATCTGCCATTTAGAGGCGATTCAATAAATCATGCACTCTGCCTAGCAACCATACATCACATTCCATTAAAAATGAATAGGGTCAAAGCTCTAAGGGAAGTGTATAGGGTGCTTAAGGCTAATGGTAAGCTTGTTGTGAGTGTTTGGGCTAAGTTTCAGCCCAGATTCTTTAGAAAAATACCTTCAATGATTTGGAGCTACCTAACTGGTAAAGTGAGTGAGTTTGGAGACATATATGTTCCCTGGAAGTCTAGGAAGGGGGTTTTCATGAGGTTCTACCACCTATACTCTAGAAGGGAAATTTTAGGTGAACTATCAAATGCAAATTTTAGAATAGTGAAAGTTTATGGTAAAAGCTTTAAGTCAAAATTTTTCGCTGAAAACCATGTAGTGGTGGCGGTTAAAGTATAGTGCGCCAAATTCACGGTTGAGCAGCAATCCCCCATTTTAGGGTTTCATGGGATATCGTTTTATACTCCCAATGCAATGATAAGTATGGATTGCATTGAGGTAGGACAAGTAGTCATGAAGAGCATAAGGGAAGTTTTGAGGTCTAAGCGGAAGCCTGTTAGGACTATTTCAGGTGTAGCTGTAGTTGCAGTTATGACTAAGCCCTATCCATGCCCACATGGAAAGTGCATTTACTGTCCAGGCGGCCCGGAATATAATACTCCCCAGAGCTATTATGGTAAGGAGCCGGCTTTACTGAGAGCTCAAATGTGCAATTATGATCCATATGAGCAGGTTAGGGTTAGATTAGGCCATTACGAGCTTCTTGGGCATAATCCATCTAAAGTTGAGTTAATAGTTATGGGTGGTACTTTCCCGGCCATGCCACTGGATTATCAGGAATGGTTTGTTACGATGTGCCTTGAGGCAATGAATAGATATCCAAGAGAAAAGCCGAGCAAGTGGATTAGCTTGGAAGATGCTCAGCGCAGAAATGAGCATGCAAAAATTAGATGTGTTGGAATGACATTTGAAACTAGACCTGACTGGGCTAGGGAGATTCATGCAGATAGAATGCTCCATTTAGGTGGAACTAGAGTTGAAGTTGGAGTTCAAACAGTGTTTGAAGAAGTGCTCTCGAGGCTGGATAGAGGGCATACAGTTAAGGATACAATTGAGGCGACGAGAATATTGAAGGACTGTGGATTCAAAGTCTGCTACCACATAATGCCGGGGCTACCTGGAAGCGATCTAGATATGGATGAAGAGGTCTTTAACATAATATTCAGTGACCCAGACTTCATGCCGGACATGCTAAAGATATATCCAACAGTAGTCGTTAAGGGAACTAAGCTCTATGAAATGTGGCTTAAGGGGGAGTATAAGCCTCTAACAACTCAAGAAGCCGTTGAGCTCCTAGTTAAAGTCTTACCAAGAATACCTAGATGGGTCAGAATTCAGAGAATTCAGAGAGATATTCCAGTTAATGTTATTGAGGCTGGAGTTGATAAGGGGCATTTGAGGCAAATTGTTCATTGGGAACTTGAGAAGAGGGGTTTGAAATGCAACTGTATTAGGTGTCGTGAAGTTGGCCACGTAATGCTCAAGAAGGGGTTGATCCCCAAAACCGAGAATATCAAGCTAATTAAAATGGTTTATGAGGCTAGCCGTGGAGTTGAAGTATTTCTTTCATTTGAAGATGTTGTTCAAGACATTTTAATCGGATTTCTGAGATTGCGCATACCATCAGAATATGCCCATAGATGGGAAGTTAATTCTAAAACTGCAATTATACGTGAGCTCCACGTTTATGGCCCCCAGCTGCCAGTTGGCTGGAAACCGACTATTGAGTGGCAGCATAGAGGATGGGGTCAAAAGCTACTTGCAGAAGCAGAGAAAATTGCAATTGAAGAATTTGATAGGAATAGAATGTTAGTTTTATCGGGAATTGGTGTTAGAGAGTACTATAGGAAGTTTGGATATAGGAGGCTTCCCAATAGTCCATATATGTATAAGAAGCTCCGCTAACTACTAGAACTACCTTGCTCCTACTTCAAGTTTACATGAAATAACTTTTGAGTACTCACTTCTCATTTAGATTGTATCTTTCATCATGCTATGGGGAAAATAATTGTTCATTTGAGGCTTTGTGAATTATTAATCGGTTTTTCTGGCAGTTAATCTGACTTCAATGGTTCTACCGCAATATGGGCATCTTATTATAGCTGTTGCTGGTGGTGATTCACCTACACGTTTAAGCCAGTTTTCAAAGTTTCTTAGCAAAATTAATTGCATTTCCTCATCTAGTGAGTGGAATTGGTCTATTGTCATTAGCATGTTTGAGAGGAATTCTTGAAATCGGGGATGCTTGATTAGCTCTGAATATCCCATTAACCTCCCTCCTCAAGCCCTCTTCCTAAGTTCACTTAAAACTTCCCTGCCAAACTTTATTAGTATGTCTAGATCTGAGCCTAGGGCTATGAATTTGAATCCCATTTTAATGTAGTTTAGTGCTGTTTTGAGGTCTGGGGAAGCATATATGCCAACTGGAACTCCCTTATCAGTGCACTTATCCAATATTAGTTTAATTGCTTCTTGAACTTCTGGATGTGATGGCTCACCTATATGTCCAAGTGAAGTTGACAGGTCCCATGGACCTATGAATGCTGCATCAATCCCCTTTACTTCTAGTATTTCATCTAGATTTTCAAGTGCCTTTTTAGTTTCAATTTGAATTATTAGCGAAATTTCACCTTGCCTAACGAATTCCAAGTATTCTTTCAGCTTTAAGCCATACATTGAAGCTCTCCTAGGACCATAACCCCTAATCCCCTCGGGTGGATACTTTACCGATTTAACTGCGAGCTCAGCCTCTTCCTTGCTATTAACCCATGGAACAAGTATTCCATGAGCTCCTACATCTAATGCCAACTTTATCAGCACGGGATCGTTCCATGCAACTCTAATTATGGGTGTTGACTTCTCAGCATCAACTACTTGGATCAAGTCTTGGACATCCCTAATGGTGAGTGGTGCATGCTCCATGTCAAAGAGGAGCCAATCAAATCCAATTATAGATGCAACTTCAACTAAATCCGTTGAGTCGATTGTAATCCATAGTCCGAAGGCAACTTCACCTTGCTCAAGCATGTGCTTGAACTTATTCCTCATACAAATCACCACACCATTAAAGTAGATTGGCAATATTTAATCAGCTTTTCTAAGTTAAAGGTGAAATGATCCTGATTAATGATGAAGACTCCAATTAATTGCCTTTACCTCTATTCAGCCATGGATATGGCCTGTATAGCCTTTCAATAGCCTCCTTATCTTCTCCTCCGGATACTCATATGGCTTCAATTTCCCACTGAAATAGTCTTCGCATACCTTCAAGTCTAGTAAGCCATGTCCGCATAGTAGGAACAGTATAGTTTTCTCTTCATTACTTCTCTTGCACCTTATTGCCTCATCTATGACTGCTCTTATTGCATGGGCTGGTTCTGGAACTGGAATTATTCCTTCAGTCTTAGCGAATAGTGTTGCAGTCTTAAATACTTCAACTTGATTATATGCCCTTGTCTCCACTGCTCCATGCCTATATATGAGGCTTAGGGTGGGTGCGATTCCATGATACCTCAGTCCATCTTCATGTATTGATGGCGGGATGAATGAGTGCCCTAAGGTATGCATTTTAAGCATTGGTGTGAGTCTCGGGTATCTCCATGATCATACGTATAGTATCCCTTAGTGATTGATGGGCATGCAGTTGACTTTACCGCTATGAGCCGTATCGCTACCTTTTTGCTCTTGATTTCCTCATAGTAGAATGGCCATATTAAGCCTGAAAAGCTATTTCCCTCACCTATGCAACCTATTATTATGTCCGGTTTTCATCAAGCAATTCGAATTGACTTATTGCTTCCAATCCAATCACAGTTTGATGTATAGGACATGATTTAATACGCTGCCGAGCGCGTACTTTGTATTCTCATTCTTGACTGCATCTTCTAATGCCTCACTAATAGCTATTCCCAAATCCCCCGGATGATTTGGATTTTCTTCTAGAAATTTTCTTTCACATTCCGTTCTATAACTTGGGCTTCAGAGTTAGGAAGGATGGAAAAATTGTTAGCGGTAACATTGAAATACCATTCACTTAGATTGGACGTGAAGTTGGTGTTGATAGAAGAACAGTAATGAATACCGTGAAGACCATACTCTCATGTTCAGAGCTTAAAAGAATTTTCTCGAAATTAAGGCAGGTATATTTGCTTCTGAAGGCTGCACCTGAGTTTGACTTAAACGTGATAGTATTTATCCCAAAGGATGCACTATTGAAAGTAACTAAGCTAATTGCTGAAAAGAACATCTCCACAATTCAGGCCTATGCTGAGGATCTTGAAATGAGTCTCGAACACAAGTTTATCATAGTTATTAAGGGAGATATACCTTTAGAGTTATTTAAAGAAAGAATTGAGAAATTTACCTGAAACAAAAAGCATTGCCATATATTGACTTAATAGTCTCTTGAGTGCTGACCCCAATATGTGTCAATGTAGAGTTATATTTTAATTCGCTTAAATTTAAGTGTGTCAGTGCTAATTGTTGGTGGTGGTTTTTCAGGGCTTCTCTTGGCTAAGCTTATTGGTGATGGGGTACTTGTTTTTGAGGAAGATGGGCATGTGGGTTTGCCGGAGCACTGTGCTGGTATTGTGAGTCCTAAGACTTTGAAGCTAATTGGTGCACCTAAAAGTTTGGTTGAAGCTGAATTTGATGAATTGAGGATTTGCTTTGGAAGTAGCTTTCTTAGCTTTAGGGGTGATCCAATAGTAGTCAAGATTGATAGGGTAATGCTTGAAGAGTACTTGTATAGTGAGGCTCTAAGTAGTGGGGCGGAAATTAGGCTTGGAGCTAGGGTTTCCGGAGTTGATGTTGATGGTAGAGTTCTAGTTGGGAGTGAAGTTTTCAGGGGCAATGTTGTAGTGCTTGCTGAGGGTGCTAAGAGATGCTTTTCTAGAGCTCTTGGTTTAATTGATGAATGTGATGCTTATCATGGAATTCAAGTTAGATTGAGGGCTTCAAGCTCAATTAATAGGATCGAGGTTTATGTTATGGAGATGCTCGGCGACTTCTTCTCATGGCTAGTTCCAATAGTTGAGAGCAGGCAAGTTATAGTTGGCTTAGCTTCTCGCTCAGCTAGGAACTTGAGGTATAAGCTTAATGCATTAGTGAGCCTGCTTGAAAGACAGGGTAAGCTTAGAGTTCATGGCGAAATAAAGTGGTTTGGAGGAACCATATTAACTGGCCCGGTTGGCAGAGTTGTTAATGGTAGGGTTGTTGGTATAGGTGATGATGTTCAAATGAATAAGCCATTAACTGGTGGAGGTTTATATCCATCGGCAATTGCAGCTAGGATATTGGCTGAAGAAGTTAATTCTGCGTTAAATGGTGATTTCAATTTTGGGGAAGCCATAGCTAATTATACTGTTAAAGTCAAGCCACTAATTAAACTATTAAGAACGGCTTATGCAGCTACCAAGATTTTGAGATTTTCAAACTACTTCATCCCTAAAACTATTGCTATGGGTGCTTCAAAACTCAATTTAAGCAGTAAACTGCTAGCTGAAATCGACTATGATGAGCACTATAATAGCCTGCTTAAATCTATAATTTCAAATCCATTTAGGCTCGCAGAATTCACCGCATCAATGCTGATCGGTATGGCTAGCTACTTAGCCTCCTAAGTTTTGCTTAGAGTAAGAGTTTTATATTTGTCCAATAAATTTCTTGGAGTCAATAGCTCTAGAGCCACTATACATGGGTTAGGGTGGTGTTATGGATGGTAATAAGCGTGAATTCGAGAACTTCACTGAGAAGCATGAGCTGATCAGGGGGCTTGGGCTCCCCAGTCTATTTGCTATTGGATATGCTGATGTTGGTGCAGACATATATATTGCACTTGGAGTAACGGCGCTCTATGCTGCTGGCGGTACACCCCTAGTATTCCTTATAGGCTCAATACTATACACCTGCATTGGCCTGGCATATGCTGAGCTAGCCTCAACTTATCCATATGCTGGCGGTGCCTCTGTTTATGCGATGATGGCCATAAATGACTTAGCGGGCTTCTTGGCTGGCTGGATGGTCATGCTAGACTACGTAATAGATATTGCGCTATTCTCAGTTGCAGCTGCAGGATACTTGGGCTTCATCCATCCATGGCTTATAGAGTCTAGGATTCAGCTTCCAATGAATATTTCAATTTCCATGATAGGTATAGTTTCAATTTTGATAATAATTGCCTTAATAGCCATAAATTACATTGGAATTAAGCCCTCAGCTCTCTTCACATCAATGCTCGTGGCACTAAATTTAGTTGTTTTAACCTCAGTTATAGCTGTCAGCTTCCTAACCTCCTGGAGCTATAGTAATTTCATAAGTAATCTCTGTGATATTGGAAGCGAGTTCTTCGAGGATGAAGTGAGCTATACTGGCCTACTAAATCCCAAGATAGAGGACCTCCTTTATGGACTCACACTTGCAATGTCCTCATTCATAGGTATAGAGTCGATTGCTCAAGCAGCTGAGGAAGCTAAGAACCCGAGGAGAGATATTCCTAGGGCATCTGCGCTATCCGTTATTATGGTTGTAGCCTCAGTTTTGAGTTGCTCAGTTCTCGGACTTGGAGTTCTTGGATGGAGGGGGCTTGCTGAAGCGCAGTTTAATCCTATAGCAGCAATAGCTGAGAAAATTCCTGTTATAGGTGATTACATAGCTGTGCTAGTTGCAATTGTTGCTTTTGCTGTGACTGTTGCTTCAACAAATACTGGCGTCATAGGTGTTTCGAGACTAGTATTTTCAATGGGCAAGTTTCTCGTGCTACCTAAGTGGTTTTACCAAGTGCATCCAAAGTATAGAACTCCAACTAGAAGCATATTGCTCTTCTCACTCATTGCAATTGCAATAGTAGTGCTAGGATCATTGCAGCCAAATATTTTGGTGTTCATATCAAGCCTATACAACTTTGGAGCGCTCCTATCCTACGTAATAGTGCTCCTATCACTAATAATACTGAGAAACATTGATAGAAGTGCATGTAAGCCATATAAGGTGCCTGGAGCAGTGAAATTGAGAATTAATGGTAGAGCTATTGAGTTGCCATTAATTGGAGCTATAGGTGTAATTGGAGTGCTAATAATGTGGCTATTAGTGGTGATTTATCATGCCGCAGCCAGAGTGCTTGGCTTTCTATGGATAATAACTGGGCTAATAGTGTACTCAATTTATAGGAGGAAAATTAAATTGAAGGTTATGGCGAAGTTTGGTAGGGAGCTTATGGGAGTGAAAATCATGAACAACCCTGCTCCTAATAGCATCAGCGGTTCACGTTAAATCTTAAATCAAGAACCTTTAGATTAGAGTTTAGTGATTGAAATGAAGATTAGGGCATTAACTATTCACATGGACCCATTAGCCATTAAGAGTAAGCTTGATGTTTTCCTGGAGAAGCTGGTTTCAAGCATAATTGAGGAATCCCGTGAAATGGGCTTGGAAGTATGGACGATAAGATTAGCTATTACACCGCAAACCCTAGATAATGCAAGGGCACTTGCAGATAAACTTGAGAAATTGGTTCCAAGTGAAGTGAAATATATTACAATACCTTTAAAAGTGCATGTTAATGATTCACCGCAAACCATTTATGAGCTGATAGCGGGAAACAAGAGAATATTTGCTTCAATTACAGGTGAATTAGTCGAACTTATGAAATTCAAAGACCTACTACTTTATATTAGAGAGAAGCAAAATTATGAGCTATTCATTAAAATAGCCTTCTCAATACCTCACCATATCATTACACCCTACTTTCCATCAGCAACTGCAGTTGAAGGTGAATATGGGATTTCAGCATCCCTACTCTATATCAATGACCTAGCAAATGCAAGCTTCATTGAAAGTGAAGTGGTTAAATGCCATAGCAATGCAAATCAATTGCTGAATCGTATTTCAAGTAAATTAAAAGTGAGAAATTATGGAGTTGACCTATCACTATCACCATGGATGGATCAGAGTGTAGCTAGGCTAATTGAGGATTTTGGGAAAATAAAATTTAATGCACCTGGGACTCATCATGCAATATATGAGTTAAATAATGAAATTATAAAGGTAATTGTAAATCATGAATTGAATGTAACTGGATTTAATGAGATAATGCTACCCTATGCTGAGGATAATAGATTAATGGAGTTGGGTGCTAGGGGAGAGTTAACAGTATATGACCTAATTTCCTATGCATCAGTATGCGTAGCTGGAGTAGACCTACCAGTAATTCCAAATATGAATGGAAACGATGTTGAGAAATTAATTGAAGACATGTATTCAGTGTTGAATGTTAAAAATAGGTTTTCAGGAATAAGGCTAGTATTAACTGATTTAGAGCCAGGTGAAATTGCTGATCTAGGATTTATTGGTAGAGTGCCGGTAATGAAGTTAAAATAGTATTTGACCACTCATTGCCCACTTTCAACATTAAAAATCTATCTAAATGAACAGTGAAATTAGTGCTGGAGGTGAAATTATGGGTGAGGAGAAAAGAAGAGGAGATATTGAGGATTTAAGGGCGGTTTTCTCAGCAATAACTGATTTCGTTAGGGAGATCAGGGAGCCAGTGATAGATCTGGTTAAATCGTTGATGGAGGCAGTTAGTGGAAAGGAATTGGGTGAAGATATAGCCGTTTTCTATAAAAAGTTGAGGGAAAGTGGAATGCCTGATGATAAGGCTATGGAGCTGACTAGAAATTACTTAGAGACAAGGCTCAGTGTGTTGAGAGAATTAGGTTCAATGCTCTCAAAGTTCTCTACAAGAGAGGAATTCAGACATCATAAAATTGGGAAGAAAGCAGAGAAGACTGAGGAGAAAGAGGGAGATTGAATAGGTCAGTAAGACTACAATTAAATAGTTATCCTTCAACATATTTTGTGAAGTGATTTAATTGAAAAATAGGGCTAATAGATTAGAGGAGCTGGAATTCCTCTTAAAATTAATTTTAATGAAGCTTGAGAAAATAGAGCAACTATTATCAAGTCTAGATTCTGAGGATGTTGAGTCAATTAAAATTGCAAATAGATTGATACTTGCATTTTCAATGCCAGCATTAAAGGCAATTGAGGCAGCAATGAAAATAAGAAGTTTAATTGGGAAAAGAACGTTGGACGATATTTCGAGAACAATACTAGAAGTTTTGGCAGTTAAAGATGGAATTTCAATTTCAGAGTTAACTAGGAGGATTAGGGAGGTTAGGGGGAGAGCTTCGAGAAGAATTATTAGTGAAAGACTTAAGCTCTTGGAGAAGGAGGGGTTAATAGTAGTTGAAAGGAGGGGGTCTAGAGCAATTATTAGGTTAAGTGAAGATCATGGCGGGGATGCAAATTGATCAAATTAATGCTTAGAGCAGTATTCAACATATTATACTTAATAATATTGACTGCATCATTCTATTTGAAATTGAAATTATGGTTCATAATTAAGAGGAAAAGCTGGATGAATGATTTTAAGAAGCAATTAAGACTGAGCGGTATTAAAAGTGAGCATGTAAATGAATTAGCGGAAATCTATTACAAGTACTTATTGGAAGTAGAAAAAGATGCATTTCAAGTATTGAGATTTATTGGCAAAAAATGAGTTGAATTATGGAGGTCCCCTATCAGTTATTATGGGCCTGATCATTTGCATTATTGGGGCCCTCCACATCATGGTTGATCACCTCCATTATTCTCACTTTTTCTATTCTAATAATATGAGAACAAGTATATAAGTCTTTCTCATATTTGCATAATGCAAAAATGAGAAATATTTATATATCCATTGAAGCTCTTAATTACGTGATTATTCGGCTAAAATTAGAGGTGGATAGTATTGCAGAATAGAAGACAAAAATATACTTTAAACATTAGGCATGAGCATAAGGTAGTTGAGGTCATATTTGGCAGTTCATCAATGAGTTTTAAGCATATAAAGCCCATACTAAGCCAGTTGAAGAGCTATATTATTGAGGGATATCAAATCAAGTTTAAAGGTTATCTAACACGTGAAAGCAGCGAGTTAAGGGCCTTCATGTTCGCATTATCTCTGTTTGGATTTGAAAACAGAATTGTCTTTGAAAATAAGTCTAGATATAGCAAGGCTGATAGGAGGAGGAAGCGTAAACTCGCCTATGAATTGAGGAATAAAGGTTATAGTGTCAGGGAGATATCTGAGGAGCTAAATGTCCCCTTGAAAACTGTTTATAGGTGGCTTAAGGGTAAGTAGCTATCCATCTCCTTATCGCGTCAAATGTTAAATATGCGTTTTAAGCAAATTGCATTCAGTGATTATTGGGGGTTGTTGTGGTGAAGCTTAGAACTAATGTTGATAGGCTAGTTAAGGTTTCAGTTATAGGTGAAGTTTCAAGCCCAATATTCCCGCCAACACCATATAAAATATCTGCTTTCGGCGAGCCAGTAGTTTTGCCTGGAGTTGGAGGAATAAGATATAATGTTAGGGTTGGCGATCCAGCAGTTGGATGGATGGCAGATCACGTTGAGCCCGGAGTTAGCATTAAGAACTTCACAACCTATCCGGACATTAGAACTGCAACTCCAAACTATGCACTGAATGTTCTGTCATGCATTGGAAATGAAGCAGTAGTTGTTAGTGGAGATGCGAAGGGAAGTAAGGGTGTGGTTATTGGTAAGCATGGTGGAATAGAGCATGTAATGGTGGACTTTCCTCCGGAGGTACTTGATAAGCTCGTTATTGGAGATAAAGTGCTAGTGAAAGCATTTGGCTTAGGACTCAGGTTGCTAGATTATCCTGAAATTAAAGTTATGAATATAGATCCAAGTCTACTTGAAAAAATGGATATAAAACCAGTGGGAGATAAGTTGGAAGTACCTGTAACTCACCTAATTCCAGCTGCAATTATGGGTTCAGGCTTAGGTGCAAATAATGTGTATCGCGGTGATTATGATATTCAGCTATTTGATGAAGAGACGAGGAGAAAATACCACTTGGACGACTTGAGGCTTGGAGATATAGTTGCAATTATAGATGCAGACCATAGCTATGGGAGAATTTATAGGAAGGGTGCAATTTCAATTGGAGTAGTTGTTCATACGGACTGTGTAACTGCTGGCCATGGTCCAGGGGTTACGACAATAATGACTTCCAGTACAGGTAAAATTGTTCCAAGAATAGAGCCTAAAGCAAATATAGCGTATTATCTCAATTTAAGGCCAGATATTTTTAAGTGACTAGTAAAATTAGCTTAAACTCCAATTTTAATATTTCAATCATTGATTATAGTGTTAAAGACCTGATGACAGTAATCAGTTAAAATTTAAGGGCTCACCATAAATTACTATTTGTGATAGAATTGAATGAGGAAATTGTCGAGTACTTTTTGAAGGCTGGTGCAGCAGTTAAGAAGGCTAAGGTTTGGGCTAAAACTGCTGTTCGCGCAGGAGTGAAGTTGCTTGATATATGTGAGGGAGTGGAGAAGCTAATTGAGAGAACTGGTTGTAGGCCTGCATTTCCATGCAATGTATGCATTGATGAAATAGCTGCCCACTATACTCCCCCATCAAAGAGCATAAAAACCATTCCCGAGGGCTCTTTAGTGAAAGTTGATATTGGAGCGCACTATAATGGGTATATTGCAGATTCAGCCATAACGGTAAGCATTGGAAGCGAGCATGAAGAAATGATAGTCGCTGTTCAGGAAGCACTGGACAATGTGGTTAAGGAGCTGGAGCCAAATATGAGAATTTCCAAGATAAGCGGTATAATTGAGAAGACCATTAAATACTATGGTTATAAGCCGATAGTCAACTTGGCGGGTCATCAATTAGCCCATTATAAGGTGCACACTGGATACATTATACCAAATGTTAGGTCCATTAGAAACGTGCTCAATAAACTCGTGCCAGGAAATGCATATGCTATAGAGCCATTTGCAACAACAAGGAAGGGTGCAGGTGAAGTTGTCGGTAAGAGAGGTGGAAACATACTTAAACTTGTAAGTGAAAAGCCACCTAAAATGGGTGCAGCTAGAAGCCTATTCCTGGAAATACAAAGGAAATATCGAACCCTACCATTCACTAAGAGGTGGTTTGAGCGCGAGGGTGATCCCAAGTTTGAAAGGGCTTTCCGATATTTAATGGAGAAGGGGTTCATGAGTGAATATCCCATGATGATTGAAATTAAGGGTGAACCAGTAGCCCAAGCAGAACACACAGTTCTAGTTATGGAAAAAGAAGTTATAGTACTTACATGAATTGAATTAAAGAAAGCAGTTTTAAAGTTACAATATAATGGAAAATAACTATGCTCACAGGCGGGAACTGTTTAGTTTCCAAAATTTAAATGTTTTCATGATAAGTATTAGCAAGAAGATGTACTGTATTGATTAGAAGTGGAAAATTCAGATCATAGGTGCTCTCACCTTAGCATCAATCATAGCTTCCATAATAATTGCTTCAACACTAATCCTTGGAGTACCTATAGAAGACGCTTTCTTAGCACAGCAAATTATGATGAAGGGCAAGTTAACTGGATTTATAAAAATTAGGATAACACCCATAGTGAATGGAAGTGAATATTATGGCCCTTTACTGATAGCAATACACAATTTTACAGGTGAACGTAAATCAGGATTATCAGAAAGATTAATTCTCGATAAATCTGCAATATTTCCGCGGCAATTCATATTCAAAGTAAATAGAATACCAATTTCCGTCATTAAAGGTAAGATTATTTATAAGCCACATGAATTCTTTATTCAAAAACCGACAGTGGATGGTATGAAGCTGGCTCTTCACCAGCCGATTCTGTTGGTTATGACTATGTGGAAGTTTCTAATGGTGATGCAAGATGCGTTAAAGGTTGGATATGCTTTAAGTGTGAGAGATGGTATATATCTAATTTTCAAGGAGTTGACGGAGAGCATTATGATTATGAATATTATATCATGACACCAATAGAAATACGTGGTATAGAACCTGAGAATCGAGTAACTTGCAATGAATGTGGAAGCTGGCCACCACCAACTTATGCTACTGAGGAAACAACTTCTAAAAGAACAGTTTATTTTGGATCTGGAGACAACTATGGATGGACTGTAAAATCAGTAACATTATCATTTACCTTCTCTATAGGGCCAGTAACTAGTACTTTTTCAATAACGTTATATAGGAAAACTTCTGATTCTCCTCCATTCATAGAAATTAATGTCAATAACTGGCAAGCAAGCAAATATTATTGGTGGTATGAAGATGATGATAAGAATAAGTATGTAGTGTATTTAACATGGAGTCAATCTTAATTTTCTCTTTCTAATAAAATTGACCAGATCTATTAATGATGGGTGAATAGCCTTTTTATTTGAAATATAATATGCTGCAACTGCATTTGCAATTAGCAATCTTTCTTCAAAATTGAAGTTGCAGCCCCAACCATAAATATTGCCAGCATTCCAAGCATCGCCAGCACCAGTACTTCTCAAAACTTCAACTTTAAATGAAGGTACCATTACACCATCACCATCAATAAATGATGCTGAGAAATTAGCTGTATGCAAATCAATTCTAACTGGAATGCTTAATGAAATTTTTCTTGCTAAATCAATTAAATCGCCACTGAATTTTACGTTCATGGATTTCGCTAACTGCACTAATTCATTTTCATTTAAGCTTAATGCATCAAGTAAACCTCTCCTCAAAATTCTCTCAATAAGCTCCTTCAACTCCTCTCTCTTAGCTGTTGGATCCCCTAAATCCATGTAAGTACGTCCGCATCCACACTCCTTAACGTAACTGAAAGCTTTCTCTGCAAGTTCAGTTCCATAGTCATTAGCGTTCCAAGTAAATATTGCAGTGAAATCTGCAGATGCAATTTCCTCTAAATCATCTTCACTTAAATCCTCAAATCTAAAGCTCTTAACTGGCCCGGGATTACTCATCATTATGTTAACTCTCCTACCACTAAACTCGACTTCCAAAGCTAGCGTAACTGCCTGATCATCAACTACCTTCACGTGGCTCAAGTCAACTCTTGGAGCATACACCTCGAGGAACTTCAACCCTATAATGCTAGTCTTTGTTATCAACTTAACATCTACACCTAGATTGCTAATGGCAGCTGCAAAATTAGCTGCACATCCTCCCCTCAAGAAGTAGTGCTTGCACTTGAAAATGTTACCTCCACCTCTCTTAGCAACTTCCCTCATCTCTTCAATTAAGTTCTCTAAGCTTGATGGGTAGACTAGGAAGTGATCTATGAAAAAGTCAGGTAAAGCTACAACTTTAAATTTAACTTTGGATGCTCTAATCTTACTAGCTAGCTCAGCTAAATTCACGTTCAACTCTTAATCCACGCTCCATAAGCTCTACCCAGCCTATTTAGTGCTAACTGAAACTCCCTACTTAGAAAGTACTTTCCCTCATCAGCTCTATAGCTTAGGAAGCCCATTGGAACTAGGAATTCCGAAATAACCCTGTAAGCCAAGCTCTTCTTGTTTCTCCCTAACCTCTCAATTATTAAGCTCGACATTTCACTGCTGCTTATCCACATTGGCCTCCTACCCTTAGCTTTAGCTATGTACTTCACGCCCTCAAGTATCACTAGGGCAGCACGCCTATACTCCTTAACTCCAGAGAACACTACATCTAGAATTTCATTTAACCTCATATTACTTCTAATCTCACTGGTCTTAAAGTACATGAATCCTCTTCTTCTCCTTCTCTCACTAAGCTTTCTGGGCATACCAGTAACTACCTATACCTTAATTTGGGATAAGTGCTTTTAGTAATGTGAAAATTGGCGGTGAAGTGAAGTTGAGCGATTATTATCAGGAGATTCTTAATAAGCTCTATGAGTTCATAAGAGTGAAGGGGAGGGCTTCATTTGAGGAGCTGCTTAGGTGGGCTGGGAAGCATGAAGTGGGCACTATGACTTTAAGTATAGCCCTAAATGACTTGATGGAGTCGGGGAAGATAAGAGCTATTGGCGAACTTTTTGAGCCGGAAGATCTTTTAGTTGCATATCCAGTTCCCAGGATGGTTGAATCGGTTTCTGAAGAAGCTGAAGAGATCGAGGAAAGAGTTGAAGCAGCTAGGGAGAAAGTGGAGAAGCGCATTGAAGAAGCACCAACTGAATTTGGGGAGCTCTCAAGTTCAGTTGAAGTTAAAGCTAAAGTAGTTGAGGAGGAGCCGGGTGCTAAGGATAGAATGAGGATTACTGAGGATGATTTGAATAAAGCAATTGAGTACCTTAATGATTATTGGAGTGTTGGTGTAATTAGGTTCATGCAAGACTTAAAGCTACTTGGGGTTTCCAAGCCTGATGCAGTTTTGAGAAAGCTTATTGAGCTCGGATATGTAAATTACTCTCCAATGGGAGTGGTAAATGCCACTGATAAATTGCCGAAAATACGGAGGCCTAGAAAATTAATTGAGTTTGTTTAGCCTGCAGCTGCAGGCTTGTAAATTGCTAATCTCCTATTCTTAGCTATTAATACTAGGTCTCCTTTACGGGCCATTTCCTCGAGTAAATCCTTTGCTACGCTGAGTCTCAAATTAAACTTTAAGGCCACAGCTGATGGAGTTATGCAAGGCATCTTAAGTATTTCCTGTCTCAGCTGCTCGATTGAGTCTTCTGATATAATTATGTCCCTAACAGCCTTCTCAATAACCTCCCCTCTTCTCCTACCAGGTCTTCTACCTTCAGCTCTCATTTGAGCAAGCTTCTGCTGCTTTTCAATTTGGCTAATAGTTCTACCATGCTTACCACCCACAACTACCACCTCCAAGGGTGGGGTTGCGGGTTTAGCAGTTCAACTTAGATATGCGTCCTCAAAATTAAATATCTTTCCTACTCCCATGCTATTCCGAGAGCAGTTCTTTAAATAGCTCTATGAACATCAATGCAATTTTACGGCTATTATGCTCTTCAGCAAATTTTTGAGCTTCTCTGATCACTCTCATCCAAGCGTTTTTATCTTCAATTAAAACCTCAATTTTATTCCTTAAATCTCGAGTACTTGAGTACTTGACGACGGGGCCGAAGCCTTGATTGTCGGTGGGTATGTCTTCCACATATCTTGAATCTCTAATTATTATTGGTGTTGGTGCTACTATTGTTTGATAAACAGTTGATGAAACGACAACCCTATTGGTAGTTCCCTTAGGTATCAAGTGGAGGTCTGCCATTGCAATTTTATTAAGTAGCTCCTCTAATGTCAATCTCCTTCTCAATTGAATAATCCAGCTTTCATCCAGGCTTAATGGGCTATTAGATCTCACAATCCAATATAATAAGTCATGCTTTCTCTTCAGTTCGCGCAGTACATTAATGAAATCCATATACTCTCTTGGAGGCTGTCTTCCAAAGCTGAAGAACAGGTACTTTCCTCTAGCGAAGCTCGGCTTACTTTTTCTTTCAACCTTAATGTTTGGGCATGGATACGGTATTATTCGAATCCTACTTCTATCAACACCATGTGGAGATAGTACCTCCCTAATATACCTTTCATCAAAAACCACCATCACGTCAATTCTCGCCTTAAGCAAATTGATGACTTCATCGCTGGAAGTGTTGTGTATGATTGCTATGATTTTAGCTTTTACTTTGCGAGTTATCTCGGCAAGATTGCCTGTTGGCAGTTTAACATGTGATTGAATCACTAGAATTTCAGGGTTATCTCTTAAGATTGGTTCTGGATTAATCCATCCAAAATCGCCTTCACTGGGCTCCCAATAACACCTAGTAACCCATGGCTCATCCTTAGATTCAATAAGCTTGTGATGCCAATCTCTACTAGCACTTTCAATTAATGGAGCATAAATCTTCAATTCATGACCCATTCTAACCCATTCCCTACCAATGAGCTCGGCATGAACTGAGACACCGCAAGTAGCATTCCATCTAGAAATCATGCCTATTTTCAGTTTAATCACCAAGCTATCTCATACTATCGCTGAAACTTAAACTCTTCAATACTCACTGTATATCATTCATCTTAATGCTCAGCTCATTACTTACCATAAAATATGTTGAGAAGGTACTTAGTACCTGGCTCATTTTATTGGTATTAGGCATAGAAATCTAAGTACTTTGCTGCCAGCATTAATTATTGTATGCTTAATATTCGGCGGAATGAATATGACGTAGCCTTCATCCACCTCGTAGCTCTTCTCTCCAATAACTACTTTCGCCTTTCCCTCGAGAATGAATATTTCGTGTTCCCATGGATGCCTGTGAAGTGGGGTGCATCCTCCAGCATCTACTTCAAACATTCTCAATGCAAAGTTTGGTGCTCCATCGCTTTTAGATATGAGCCACCTAACCCTAGTTTTCTTAGCACCCTCTTCAACAACATCTTTAGCTTCAACTGAACTGTAATGGACAACTTTCTCCTTCAACCAATATCACCACAGTGATTTACGCTTAATTTGCTTATTTAAGCTTTGATATTGAGAATTGAGTTGCAGGTCAAAGTTAATTAGAGTATTTGCTTAACTTACCAATGAAGGTTTGAGGGTGAGGATTGAATAGTATGGCTGGAAGGGGTCCATGGAGATGGCAATGGAGGAGAGGTGGCCCGGGTAGGCCACCTAAACCTAGATTCATAGGTGTTAAGCCCAAGGCAGTAATGTTTGTGCCCTATGATGAGTATAGGACTCCCATACGAAATAAACCAGTAACCTTAACTCCCGATGAAGTTGAGGCTATGAGGCTAGTATATTTGAATAAGATGACTCAAGAGGCGGCAGCCAAAATGATGGGTTTATCTAGAGGATCGCTTTGGAGATGCCTTGAGAGCGGTAGGAGGAAGCTTATTCAAGCAATTATTGAGGGTAGGCCGATTATAATATCGCTATTCTAGCTGAATTTTGTGTTATTGCACAAAATTTATAAGCACATTGATTCCCCTATTTGCTGGTGAAGTATGAAGTTCTTGGTGCCCTTAAGTAGTAATGACGGTTTAAACTCGATTGTATCAAGTCACTTCGGTCGAGCTCCATACTATGGAGTAGTGATCGTTACACTTGATGGCCGGTTTGAGTTTAAAATTAAGAGTGCAAGTACAGTTCATGGAGAGTCGTGTGGAGCTACAGATTTAGTTGAGAAGTTTGATGTTGATGCAGTTGTAGTTAAGGGTATTGGGCCGAGAGCAATAGCTGCACTTCAATCAACTGGAGTGAAAATTTACTCTACGAATGGTAGGACATTGAAGGATGTAATTGATGAGGCTTTAAATGGTAAGCTTAAGCCACTAACAAGTAGTGTGGGCGTTGAGTTGATGAGGGAGAGTAGAGGTTATGGTAGGAGGAGAATGCTCTACGCATATCCACCACCTCCACCAATGTATCCACCTCCAATGTACCCATCACCTATGCAGCCACCAGCATACCAGCTTGCACCTCGACAGTTGAGAGCTGGAAGAATTAAAGTGGCAGTTGCATGTGAGGGTAGAGGTGGTCTAGACGACTTAGTTTCAATGAGGTTTGGCAGAGCTCCAACATTCACCATACTTGAAGTTGAAGCTGGTCAAATTAAGAATGTGAGTGTAGAGTACAATCCATATGTGAATCAGCCTCATGGAGTTGGAATAGCAATTTCACAGTACTTTGCAAGTAAAGGTGTAAATGTAGCTGTTGCTGGTAGATTTGGGCCGAATGCAATGCAGGTACTTCAAAGTTTAGGTATAAGAGTCGTTCAAGTACCACCAGGAATTAGAGTTAGAGATGTCTTGAGGTATCTGTAGTTGACTAGGGAAATTGTAGTTGTTAGTGGTAAGGGTGGAGTTGGAAAGACAACTGTTTCAGCGAGTCTAGCATATTACCTGCACAGTGAAGGTTACAGTATAGTTGCTTCAGATGCTGATGTCGATACTCCAAGTCTCAAACTCCTACTACCAATTAAGAGGGATGTTTACAGAGAGGACATTGAAATTTCAACTAAAGCAGTGATAGATGAGAGTAAGTGCACTAAGTGCCTTAAATGCCTAGAGTACTGCAGTTATGGAGCAATTGAGGTGGGTTTAGATGGCTATCCTAAGGTAATTAGGTACATGTGCGAGGGATGTGGAGTATGCAAGTTGGTGTGTCCAAGTGGAGCTGTAAAGTTGGTTAAAGCTAAAACTGGAGAGCTAGTAATTGCTGAAACAAAATACGGTTTTCCAATGGTTACAGCTCAACTTGAAGTTGGAGAGCACAATTCAGGACTATTAGTTGGTGCAGTTAGAAATAGAGCTTCAAACTTATCCGAGGAGAGAAGTGCAGATTTCATATTGACTGATGGTGCTCCAGGGATAGGTTGTCCGGTAATAGCTGCACTTGTAGGTGCGAGCTACACTATAATAGTAGTTGAACCAACACCACAGTCGCTTCAAGGGGCATTGAGAGTTAAGGGAGTAGCAGATCATTTTAAAGTTCCATCAGGAGCAATAATAAATAAGAGCAATATAAGTAGCTATGTAAATGAAGTGAGAAGAGCACTTAGGGCATCTGGAGTCGATGTTTTGGGTGAAGTTCCATTAGACTATGAAGTTTTAAGGGCAATTGCATTTAGAATGCCAATTCTAGAATTTAATAGGAATTCTAGGGCTTCAAGATCGCTACTAGTTGCATTTAAAAACTTAATGGATGTGTTACCATGAAAAGCATAATTATAGCTGTAACTGGCGGTAAAGGTGGAGCAGGCAAATCAACCATAGCAGTGAATTTAGCAGTAGAGCTGGCTAATGAAATGAGAGTGCTGTTAATTGATGCAGATGTCGATAATCCAAACGACTCTACTCTACTTGGAGTGAAAACTATTAAGGTGAGCGATATAACGTCATTTGCACCTGAAATTGACCAATTTAAATGCATTAGATGTGGTTCATGTGTTAAAGTATGCCCTGAACATGCATTAGTAATGAGGTCGGGGAACCCACCAATAGTTTTCGTAGATAGGTGCTCGGGATGTAGGGCATGCTACATAGTATGTGAAGCTGGTGCTATTAGTGATAGAGGAAAAATTTTAGGTGAAATATTTGAGGCTGAAACTGAGGGCTTGAAGTTAATTGGAGCTAAAATTAGAATTGGTGAAGCTAGATCACCAATTGTCGTGAAGCAGTTAATGAACTACGTAGATGGTATTATTGATGGCTTTGAAATTGCGATTATTGATACTGCACCGGGAATACAGAACACGGTTATTCAAGCACTTATGAAGTCCAAGTATGCATTAGTTGTAACTGAGCCAACTCCATTAGGCCTATACACCTTAAAGCTTATGACCAGAGCACTTGAAAAACTAGTTTTACCGAGAAGCCTTATAATCAATAGGTCAAACATTCCAAGCTCAATTAAAAGTGAAGTAGAAAGCTACGCTAAGAATTTCGGTTTTGAAGAGATATTTGAAGTACCATATGACGAGAGTTTTATTGCAGCATCTATTGAAGGTAGACCAGCAGTCAAGGCTTATCCATTAGCGGCTGGGTCTAAGGCGATAAGGGGAATAGCAGAATTCATTAAGCAATTTTTTAATGAAGTTTAATAAACTAGCTATACGTGAATATTTGTTACGCTTTTCCCATTATCCCCCAGTTGCTGGTGGTATCACTGTCACTTCATCATCATCATCATTAACGGGTGTATTTGGACTTGCAGTTCTATTGTTTAATAGAACAATGATGGGTCCCTCCCCCCTCAAATCAATTTTTCTAAGTATTGGCCACTTATCCATCATTAATTCCACCAATTCACCTAAAGTACATTGCCGATTAACTTCGAGAACTGAAGCGTTAACTCCAATCATATCCCTGAGATATGATAGAAATCTTACTCTAACCCTCATCAGTAATCAAAGCAGTTAGAGCATCTAAATATAAATTTTGACCGCATGTATTTAGCTCCGATGATTAAAGCCTCAAGCACTCTAAATCATGAAAGAACAGTTAAACACTGATTAATGTGGTACTTAATTTTCGCAAATCTTATATTTAATCTTGACTAACACTTTAATGGGGATATAATTGAAAACCTATGTTAAAATTTATGGGCCACCAATACTTGAAGCATTAAAGGCTTTGGAGAGAGTTGCTATTGAAATATCTAAGGAGCTACCTGAAGTATGCTTCTATGACATTCTGGGTGCATCTGCAATACCCTTAGAAGAAGAAACTATGCATATTCTTGGATTATCTAGTGAAGAAGCTAGAGTTTATCGTGAAAAGTTAATTAGTAAGAGTGGATGGACCTTAGGCGACTATGACTTTTACTTTGAATGGACAAGGCCACCGACATTTGAGCAACTAAAGAAGCTGATAGCTAAAATAGATGAGGCACTAAAGCCACTTGGCTGCCGATACACAGTTACAACCAAATAGCAAATGAAAGCTCCAGTTAAGTTGTACCCCGAAGCCCTCAACTCTTATCTTTTATATTCATTAATTAAAACATAATCACACGCAGAAACTTCAACATAAAGCTTTAATCCTAAAGATTTAGAAGTTTAGAGCGAAACTTATCAGTTTCCATGCCAGTTGGCTGGACAGGCGGGGAATTGATCTGTGATAGATTTGCCAATTATCGTTAAAGCATTCATATTAATCAGCTTAGCTGAATTTGCAGATAAAACTCAAATTGCAGCAATGCTACTTGCATCAAAATTTGATTGGAGGCAGGTATTTATTGGTGGCTTTATAGGTTTTATGACGGTTAACTTACTATGCTTAATTGCCGGGGTCTGTGTTGGTTCAGTAATTTCAATTTTTTGGGCCAAGATCATGTCATCTCTTCTATTAATTCTATTCGGTTTACTTTCAATTAGAAGTGAGCAAGGGTTATCTATTAACTTAACTTCAAGCAAATCCGCTCTAGTCACTTCAGCATCCATCATAGCCTCAATGGAGCTAGCAGATAAGACAAATTTAGCCGTTGTAGCTCTATCTATTAAGACACCCAATGCTACTTCAATTTTAATTGGAGTTTCCCTATCAGCTTTATTAATGATGTTCACAAGCTCAGTGATTGGCAGTAGGATTAGTGGTTTCATGAAGTTTAAGGCTATTAAAGTTGCTTCATCAATTGTATTCATAGCTCTAGGAGTCTATATTCTGCTTGAAGCTTTCAACCTATTACCATAGAAATTTAAATATTAATCATGTAAATTTCATAATTAGAGTGAAGTTTATATGTCGAGGTGCTCTAATGACTAAGATTGCTGTTGAAGTGAAGATGGTTTCTAAGTATTACGGTAAATTTGAAGCTGTAAAGAACGTTTCATTTGAAGTTTTTGAAGGTGAAGTTTTCAGCTTGCTGGGTCCAAATGGAGCTGGAAAGACAACTCTCATGTCAATGATAGCTGGAATACTTAAACCTTCAAGTGGCGAAATTTATGTTAAAGGTTTAAATATAGCTGAGCACTCAATTGAAGTTAAAAGTTTAATTGGTTATTGTCCTCAAGAACCGATAGTTTACGATTTACTGACTGGAGAAGAGAACCTACTATACTATGCAGGTCTATACGGCTTACCTAGAAGTGAGGCGAGGAGAAGAGCTAGAAGTCTCCTCGAACTAGTTGAGTTGAAGGATTGGAGTAAAAAACTAGTTAAGAAGTACTCTGGTGGGATGAAGAAGAGGTTAAGTTTAGCTATAACTCTAATCCACAATCCAGAAGTGCTATTACTAGACGAGCCTACAACTGGTTTAGATCCGGGAATTAGGAGAAGTATTTGGAGTTTAATTGAGAAGTTGAAGAGTGAAGGTAAAACTGTGATACTTGCAACCCACTACATGGATGAAGCTGACATTCTTTCAGATAGAGTTGCAATAATGCATGAAGGTAGAATTGTAGCTTTAAACTCTCCAAGTAATCTCAAGAAAATTGTCGGCCCATACTCAGTTATAGAATTAAAAATTAAACGTGCACCAAGCAATTCAATTGAAGTTTTAAAGCAGTACTCTGAAACTGGTCAAGTTTTACATCGAAATGATACATACAAGGTTTACACTAGAGATCCAGACAGTGTATTACCTAAAGTCATAGGTGAAGTCATTAATTGTGGAGGTAAAGTTGTGGAAGCACATGTTTCTGAACCTACACTTGAAGATGTATTCTTGAAGTTAACTGGGAGGAGGCTTGAAGAGTGAGATTTTCAGCCATATACGCGATTTTCATGAAGGGTGCTAAGGAGGTTTTGAGAGAGCCTGAAGTTATCTTCTGGATCATTGTTTTCCCAATGATGTACCTCTGCATATCAACTATATGGGTTAAACCTCCATCAGCTATAACCCTAAACTTAGGTGTCGTCTATGCTGATGAAACAATTAACAATTACAGGCTTAATGCAACAACTATAGTTGAAATCCTAAATGAAACAGTTATGGATGACACTAAGATCTTCAATATTAGAGTTTATGGAAGTGAAGTTGAGGGTATTGAAGCTGTTAGAGCTGGTAAAATCGATTTATGCATAATATTTCCAAACAGGTTTTCAATGAACTTGACTTGGGGTTTTCCAGCTAAGCTCAAAGTTTACATTGGAACTGGCAATATGCAAAGAGCTCAATTTGCAGAGGGTTTCATTAGGGGTATTCTAAGTAGGTTCTCTGAGAAATTAGCTCTAACTAGAGCTGAAATTCCAGTGAAGTACCTCGAGAAGTACCCTATTAACTTCACTGCACCAGTTAATGTGACAGTTCTAGTTGAAGCAATTAAGCTATGGATTCTGGGTTTAGCTCAACCACTCAATGTAACCTACACCAAAGTTACACCTAAGATTGGTAGATGGAGTTGGGAGGAGGGTATGGGTTGGATGACTCTAGCAATGATTGGCGTAATGTTTCTCTTTGCAGGTATGCTTTCAGCAGCAGTTGCAATAGCTGAGGAGAGGGAGAGGGGTACGCTACGTAGATTACTTGCAGCACCAATTTCTCCATGGGATGTACTGCTCGGCTACACTTTAGCAATCCTCTTCGAGCAAGCACTATCAATAGCTGCAACCGTTCTATTTGGAACCATAGCTCTACACGCTAAAATTATTTGGAACCCCATTGAAAAACCAGTTCACATACTCATTCCAGTAATCTTCCTACTAATGGGGTTGTTCTCAATTGGACTAGGATTAATAATATCAATGTTTTGTAGGACAACTAAAGCTGCAGTAGCTATATGCCAAGCTATTAGCTGGCCATTAATGTTCATAACTGGAATTACTATACCAAAATTCATGCTGCCATCACCGCTTAGAAGTTTAGCCGATGTATTTCCAATTTCACTTGCAATTGAGAGTGTTAGGAGAGTTGTTGTTTACGGTGAAGGTTGGAGTGCAATAGTTCCTGTAATTCCATACTTAATTGTAGTGAGCTTTACAGTCTACTTCATTGGTGCAATCGCCTACAGTAGGATTGTCGCTAAGGTAATGCTATAGCTGGAGGTTGTTGTGAACTTGAATTGCTGACTTGCTAGTGTTCATGCTTCAAGACTTTACCAGCTCTCTTACCCGTGTGTTCACCTTTATCAACAACTATTTCGCCATTAACTAGAACGTACTCGATACCTCTCGGAGGCTTTCTAGGTTCAATGTAATCTTCACTGTCACTGAGCTTCTCAAAGTTCATTAAGACTATATCTGCCCATGCACCTTTCCTAATTATCCCCCTATCCTTCAATCCAAGTTTCTTGGCAGGCATGGATGTAACTTTCATAACTGCCTCTTCGAGTGAAAGCACTCCCATCTCCTTAACGTACTTTCTGAAGAATCTTGGATAAGCATTGTAAGTGTTTGGATGTGGTAAATAGTATGGTGGATACTTTACCTCCCACTTAAAGTCTAATGCGAAAGTGTCTATTCCAATCATTGCAAGTGGATGCTTAATGTAAATGGGGACTTCATGCTCACTAATAATTTGTCCACGTCTAACTTTCGCATTTGGATCTTCAATCACCAAGTTCATTAACGTGTCTAGTGGATCTTCATTTCTACTCTTAGCAATTTCACCAATAGTTTTACCAACGTAGCTTTCGTTTTTGTGAGCTAAAATCCTCATTTTATCCATCCAGAGCGGATCAACTTTCGGATTCAAGTACCTGAACTTTCCAGCTCTAATAGCTTCCTTGACTTCATCTCTAAACTCCTTAATCTTCAAATTCCTAATTAACGCCTCAATTGATCCGAGCTCTATTAGCCATGGAGTTAAGTAGCTCACTAACCTAGGTATAATGAATAGTCCACCATCAACATTGGGTATGACATCAAACGTTACGTCAACTCCTTCACTACGTGCTTTCTCGATTACTTCAAGTGTAGCTTTAGCTTGAGCTTCCTGGAGCACTTTAGGTGGTAGCGGTTGAACTGTATAAACCGAATATATGTGTGATATTTGCAGGCTCACACCTGTCTTCTTGGCTATCTCTATTGCTTCAATTAACCCCTTCACTCTATCTCTACTCCAATCACCAGTCCTATAACCTGACCTCCAGTGAGTGAAGTATAGTCCACCATACTCCTTAACAACTTTCACCAACTCAACGATCTCGCTTGTATCAGCGTAAGCACCTGGAATGTAATCCAATCCAGTTGACATTCCAAATGCACCAGCCTCCATAGCTTCAGCAACTAGCTTCCTCATCTCCTCTATCTCTTCAGGTCTAGCTTTCCTCTTGAAATCCTTCTCCATAACTGCAGCTCTAACAGTATTGTGACCAATTAGGGGAATGTAGTTTACTGAAATACCTGTCTGCTCAACTCTACTTAGAAACTCACTGAAGCTCCTCCAGTCAATTGACCAGCCATACTTCTCCTTTAACTTCTCATTAACCTTCTCAATTGGCTGAATTACATCTGGATCATACTTGTAAGGTGCAATTTCATGCCACCAATCAAATTCCCAGAAGCTCATCAGCCAAACATTCTTAATTGGTGCAGGTGAAAATCCGCAGTTACCACCAACAATCGTTGTCACTCCTTGAAGCACGTAGTTTTCAGCTAAAGGGTACTGTAGTATCGTTAAATCACCATGTGCATGTATATCTATGAAGCCTGGCGTAGCTATCAATCCACTAGCCTCAATAATTCTCTTCGCATCACCTCTCACATCACCAATCTCAGCAATCCTGCCATTAACAATTGCAATTGAAGCTCTCCTAGCAGGTTGACCTGTGCCATCAATTACTAGTGCATTTCTAATTATAATGTCGTATTCCAAACTTGAAACCTCCAAAGCAATTCGCACTTAAAATTAACTCAATTAAACTATAAAGCTTAAGTGATACGCTTGACCAAACTGAATTCATTGTTGCGGATGAACCAGTATCAATGTTAGATGCATCAATCAGAACTGAAGTACTCAAGTTAATGCTCAATTTAATAAGAAAAACTAACTGCTCAGTCCTATACATAACCCACGATTTAGCACTAGCCAGGTATATATGTGATAGAATAGCTGTAATGTATTTGGGTAAAATTGTTGAAGTTGGAGATGCAGAAGAAGTAATTAGAGATCCTAAACATCCATACACCAAAGCACTTTTAGCAGCAATACCAATCCCAGATCCAACTGCTAGAAAAACTAAAATACTAATTAGGGGCGATGTCCCAAGCGCAATAAATCCGCCAAGCGGATGTCGGCTTCATCCAAGATGCCCTTATGCAATTAAAAAGTGCGGTGAATTAGGGCCTGAAGTTGAACCTAAAAGACTTGTCGCATGTCACCTAGTTGAAAGGGGTAAACTATAACTCCTTCATGCACTTCAAGCAATATCTTAAAACATATTTCTTTGTATTAAAGTTTGCTTCAAAGTACTCTCTTATCTCGTCAATAGAGTTGAACTGAAGCCATCCACCGCGGATTTTGATTCTACCAATGCCCTTCACATCTGTTTCTTTTATTCTACGCGTAAATGGGCAATTGCTTCTATGAATAGTACATATTTTTGTTGGAATATCGACATTTAACCAATACTTTGACATGGCAGTATCAATATATGGTAAAAGGATTTATATAAATTTTAGGATATCAAAATATTTACTTCAAAATTATTATCTTATACTCCATTTACTCTTAAATCCAACAATTAAAACTTTAAAAGTCAATTAAGGAATTTCAGAGGCTCTGAATTGGAAATAATCCAGTAGAGCACTAATTTATGAGAGTTATTTCAAGATAGTTTTTGCACTATGTGACTTATTACTGAGGAATATCATTAATACAATATTATTTAACTTAAATACATAAATAATTATGAGACAATTAGATTTGAAATTAATGCGTCTAATCAAAGTTCCATAATGGTAGTTTATTAAGCAATTCATTAAAGTTACTTCCTTATCGATGCTTATATTTAAATATCTTTAGTACGGAATTTTGGTACATAAAAACTGTACTTGCCAAAGTATATGCTGAATGCAAAATGGGTTTAAAGACTTTAGAAGTGGGTAAATAGCAATGAAAACTAAGCTTGACTGTTATAAAATGGTGAAGTAAAAGTGTTTTTAGCTTTCTGCCATTAAATGAGCGGGAAGGCAGTGTTTTCGGTCATTGAGGTCCTCATTCATCATCTGTCAGGAAGGGAGACTTCAATCATCCCATGGCTCAGATTAGGATGTGCTCCACATCACTTTCGGACCACTAGCGGCTCTTCATTGCCAGCAGAATTTAATTAGAGTGTTAAAGTTAAATTTTTTATGTTTTATGTATATGCACTTCATTATCAAGCATGCAAGTTTAAGCTTTGCATGTTAATGCAAAAGTTTAAAAGCAAATTTATTTAATGCTAGTCCGAGCTGGGGGAATGTTTGTTCATGGCGCTTGCATATGTGCTAATTACTGCGGAAACTGGTACTGAAGGGGAGTTATTGAAGGAGCTCATGAAGATTGAGGGCGTTGAGGAGGCATATATTGTCTATGGAGTCTATGATATTATAGTTAAGGTTAAGGCTGAAAGCATAAAGAAGTTGAAGGAAATAATTTCGTGGAGAATTAGGAGGTTACCTAAAGTTAGGTCTACATTAACGATGATGGTTGCCGAGTTTTAAGGTATTATTTCAGTTGTATTATTAAATTGTGGGTAGAGGAGCTCTTCAATGGGGATTATCCCCCTACTAATTAAGTTCTGAATTTCATTTTTAACCTTAAGTAATTCATTTATCATGTGAATTGTAGCTCTACAAATACTTCTAAACCCGCTCTCACCCCACAGTTTCTCCATGTATGCATATAGGCATCTACCACCACAATACCTGAAGTATTGGCAACTAATGCATGGTTCACCTATTCTAATTCTATTAACATAGTTTTTCCATGAGCTCCCCCATATGCTGCCGAGCTCAGCCCATTTTTCTTCAACTGCTATTGGGCATGCGAGAACTCTTCCATCAGTTGAAATGGCTATTGAAGATGATCCTGAACCGCATGGTGGAGATTCAATCGGCTTATTGAGAAGCATGTATTTGAGAACTCCAATGAAAGGTACTAGACCTAAAACTTCACCATTATGTGCACTATTAACCCAAAACTTTATGAGCCTTGAAATTCCCGGTAAATAGCTCTTTTCAAGCCAGCCATTAAAGTCTATCCAGCTGCAGCTCCAAACAACATTTAATTGCCAATGAATGTGGTCGAAGAGCCCTAGGGATAGTAGGTGCATGACATCAACGTATATGTCGCTTAGCTCTGAAACAGTCATTCTAGCAATTAGGTCCCCATTAAAACCTATGGACTTAAGCTTCCATGCTGCTTCAATAACCCTCCTATAAACACCCTTCCCCCTATAATGGTCTGTGACTTCCTCCCTTCCATCAATTGATAGCAGTATTGTATTAAATCTCCTCCAGTAGCTTGATGGCAGCTTATCGATTAGTAGGCCATTTGTTTGAATGACGTATTTGGCCCAGTCAATTTCATCCATAACTTCAACTATGAAATCCGAGTTGAGCAGTGGCTCGCCACCATAGAAAGCAATAATTGGACTGTGATCTCCATCAATAAATTTCCGTAGATCTTCAACGCTGTACTTGACAGTCCATGGAACAATTTTAGGGTTGAAGCTTCCACCGCAATATGTACAGTTCAAGTTGCACTGTCCAGTCGTAAACACTATGTATAGCACAGATTAAAGTTATCTTGGATGAAATTTAAGCTTAATTTGACGCTTGAATTTAAGCTATTAATTGCCTTTATGTCAACCATTATAGTTGCCTCCATAACTATATACTATGCAATGCCGATGGACTTGAAGTATGAGGTTATAAGGAGATCTCCTTTTTGGCCAATAATATCAATTGTAATCCACCTATCGGAGGAGCATTTATGGATAAATATTGCTGGATTAATATTCTGTGCTATTTTACTCGCACTCTTGAATGTTTACTTCGGGCTTCTATCTTTAAAGTTCAAATTGAGTGGTTTACCTGAAGTTTTAAGGAGAATTAGTGTTGCCTTGCTAGCTTATCCGCCAATAATGCACATAGTCACTCTCTCGATAGAGGAGCTGTTTTCACCATTAAATTTCAGAGCTGCGGGGATGTCCCTCATAGTGTTCTGTATTTATGGCTTCAATTTATCACTCTGGTCAACTACGCTTATCATATTTAGCTTAGCTGGGAAAATGAGGGAGTTTAATATTAAGCTGGCCGCTTGGCTGATAAATGTTTCACTGGCAATAATGATTTCCTTGATAACTTATCTCAATGAAATGTCTGAGCATGCAGTAGCAATTTTAACTAGCAGTCTTATTGGGACATCAATATACTTAAATTCAATTCAAAAATTCACTGAAAACCTTTTTGAATCTAATAGTGCATAGTCTATTTAGGTGATTTGGAGTGGTTCAGTTAAGCACTGGATTAATAATTGCAGGTGCATATGCAGATAAAATAAGAAAAACTCTATTCGCACAGCTCAGAGATGAAATTAAGAGTGGAGATATAACTCCGCAGGAAGTTGCTAGGGCAGCAGCAGAGCTAAACAGACTATTATACCACATCATAGTTGATAAGTTGAAGTCTGATAAAGGTGATGTTGTTAGAGCGAGAATAGAATATGAACTTGAGGAGGGCAGAATTAAGTGGCACTATGATACATTGAGGCTAGAGTACTTCAAGAGAGTGCCGGATGAAGAGGTAAGTAAGGTTGTTGAGGAAGCAGTTGCCCATGTAGAAGCAATACTCGAGAGGGCGCCAACCTATACTGTGGAGAAGCTCTTAGTAACCTCCTATGGAGACCACATATTCACAATTAAAATGGATGAGAGGGAAATAGGTGCACTCATGGTTACACCAGTAAATGAGGAAACGGCACTAGTTAGGGGAGCAGTAACGGAGCCAGCACCAGTAGTAATTAAGAGAGCAAGACTAGCATTGGCGGGTAGATCATTAGATGAAGCAGTCCAGCAAAGCATAGCAGACATACTTAAAACTGGAGAGTCAGTTGAAGCTGAAGAAGCAGAGAAAGCAATTAAGGAGATCAAGGCAATCGTAGAAGAGGAGCAAAGTAAATCATAAAAGCTAATTTGAATTATTGCTTTTCCTAATAAACTTGTACACAACTCCCCTCCTCAACACCTTAACAATCCACAATTTATTTAATAACTTCCTCAAGTAACTGTAGGTTCCATCATCATAAACAACTACCCCCTCATGTAATGCTAATAGAATTGTCGGATCTCCACGCTTAATAGATTCAACCGCATCACTAACAGTGTAAATTCTAAAGTCAACTAATGGTTCATGAAATAACTTAAATACTTCATTGAAATCATTTATCTCCATTTCATGCAGTACTAATAAAACATCTACATCGCTCCAAGGCTTCCAGTCACCTCTAGATCTCGAACCGAAAACAATTGCACATGCTAATGGAATGCATTTAGAAATCCTCTTAACATACTCCGCAATAACATGATCAATATTTCGCCCAAATTCATCAAATCCAAATTTCGGTGGGTCTGTAATTAACTTCTTAGCGATCTCAATTAGCTTCTCAATAACTTCCAACACTCTTCTCGCTTCACTTACATCTCTATAGAATTCTTCAGAGAGACCCAGCCTTAACCGTGCATTTGGATATCTTGAAGTGAAGTAGTGTATTGTCAAACTTTTCAATACCTCTATATCCTCACTGCTTAATCCTGCTAGCTCTCCATATTCCCTTACTACACAGTTATAAAGTAAGGATATGTCGTGCGACTTTATGAACATAGACTTTTTTGCCATTAATGATTTCAGAATTTTCTCAACTGCCTGTTGCATGTAAAAGTATGCAGCTTTAATTTCACTTAAATCAATGAATTTCCTAGCTCTCTCAAAATCTTCAATACCTTCCCTGAACCAAAGTTCATATTCCATGATGTCTCTCTCCAGTTAATATTACATTGGCAACATATCAATTAAGCGCTCTCCTACTATTGGTTCAATTACTGCTTTAATAAGGTGAACTATTATTAGCATTAGCAAATCCAACTCTAACCACATGAGGCATTTCAAACTCACCCAATTATTTTAATTTAATGGAAACTTAAACTATCATCACCCAGCTTCTTCACCAATAACCCGAAATTTCTGTAATTATGTTAGAGAGTTCTCCACTAGAAGGAAGTAGATAAGTGTGGTTCTCCAAGTCTCTCGTAGGTGGTTGAGATAGAGCTGGTAATTGAAGTTGAAGATTTAGCAAAGAGTTATGGGAAAATTCAGGCACTTAGGGGTGTAGGCTTCAAGGTTTATAGTGGAGAAGTTGTAGGGTACATTGGACCTAATGCTTCAGGTAAAACTACTACACTAAAAATTCTAGCTGGACTATTAAAGCCAGACTACGGAGTCATCAGGGTATTTAGCTTAGACCCATGGAAGAACAGTTTAGAGGTAAAATTAAAGCTGGGCTTTCTACCTGAAAAACCAGTATTACCAATGAAGGTTGATGTTCAATTCTTACTAGAAAAGATCAGTGAAATTAAGGGGATAAGTAATTCTAAGAGGGAAATCATTAGACTTGCAAGAATGCTAGAATTTAAGGAATACTTAAATAAACCAATTGCAAAGCTGTCGAGAGGTTATTTGCAGAGGGTGGCATTAGCATCAGCATTAATTGGGGAACCAGAGCTATTATTGCTAGATGAGCCAACAGCAAATCTTGATCCCCATGGGAGAAAATTGTTATTGAGCTACTTGAAGGAGCTATCAGGGAAGGATCGCACAATTATAATTTCATCACATATACTCTCAGAAGTAGAGGCTACATGCAATAAGCTAGTGATAATTTACATGGGAACCATTGTTGCTAAAGGGAAGCCTAAAGACCTAGCATTAAAATACAAACTACCAGTTAAGGTATTGTTAACTGGAGTCAACTTGGAGAATAAGGTGAAAAAGATTAGAGAGCAAAGTTATGTACGTAAGGTTGCGCTAGACTTCAAGGACAATATTATTGAAGTTATAGTTGAAGGTCAGAATTACTCTGAATTTGAACTGCTTATCAAGAATTTGGAGCTAAAAGTGTTAATGGTGAAGCCCCCCTCAATTGAGGACATTTACTTGAAGGTGATGGAAAATGTTGAAGTTGAATAGATTAAAGGCAATATGGAATTTAATGCTACTTCAAATTGAATGCAATTTCAAAAACATGTGGTACATCATGGTTCTCATGGTAATTGCTTCATTCATGTTCTCAGCAACTGGAATTACATCTCCAACATACATAAGTCCAACTGTAAACACTCAATTGCTACTGCATAGAAAGGTTATTAGCGTAATGAATGTTACTCACCTTTTCGCGTTACTAACATCACTAATGGTTTGCTCATTTCCACTCTTAATGGAATTTCAGAGTCATGTAGACTTCCATTTAACTCAGCCTTTCAAGAGGAGTGAATATGCAATTGCACTCTGGTCCTCAACAATTATACCATCAATTTCATCATCAATGATAATTCCATTAATATTAAGCGCACTAGTTATATCGCCAAGTTACAGTCTAACACTAATTCCTTGCATGCTAGTGCACTTGCTCTCATTGATGCTATTCTTAACACAAGTTTACTCCATAGCATTAATGATCATATGCGCATTCTCGCTGAGGAGATCTTCAGGGCTAATTTTCGCCATAATAGGCTTCATCCTAATGGGAATAGCGTATTCTGTTGATACACCATACCTTAAGTACTTGACCGGCCCAGAGCTAGTGGATGCAATTAAATACTTAATTTTCAGTTTAATTCCAAGTATCATTACGGCCAGTACACTTTATGCAAAGATCATGGGAGTATATTACTACTCTGAAGTGCTTATGGAAAGTATTCTTCAAATAATTGCAACACAAGTATTCTTCACATCAATTTTAATGGTTGCTTCAATATCGATATTTGATAGGTTTTATGAGGTGAAGTAGATGAGAATTAGGAGAATTGGCTTTCCAATAATAGCTTCTGCATTTGCAATACTTATCCTATGCCTACTTCTCTCCCTAAGACCTGCACTGAGTGGAGTTTCATCTTTAGGGCACTATTACAGTAGAGAAGTTGATTCAATAATAGTAATTAATAGCTGGAAGCTAGCTGGTAAAGCTGGCCGCTACTCAAGTATTATAGTGCTATTTCCTGATGCAATAATGGAGTGCACTGAGAAATATAAGATTGCTTTTCGCCCACCAGTAAAGTTCAAAGCTTATATATTGAAGAGCATATTGAGCATGAACATTACTCAAATACTTAACCTAACGAGAGCTGATCTCATTGCATTGGAGCATGAAAAGTACTTTCATAAGGTTTTAAGTAGAGAACAGTTGAATCAATTTTTGCATACTATGAGGTTCAGTGAAGCAATAACTTGCCATGGAGAGCTAACTTTAGCTGAAGATGATTTCTCAGCAATCCTACTCGTCTTAGAGGAAAACGTGACTAAACTACATTTCAATGAGGAAATTGAATTTGAGCTTAAAGTCAATCTATTTAAAGCTTATCCCAGAATAGTTCTGGTGGCAGGATTGGGATTGGCGATTGCACTAGCAGATATTTATCGTGAGAGGAGAAGTAGAATTGGACTTTAACCCCAAGGATCCGCTATCCTATATCTTTCATGCACTAGCACACCCAATTAGAAGGAAAATTCTAAGAATAATAGCATCCTACGGAACTATATCCTTCAAGGATTTAATGAGTGAGCTTAAAATTAGGGATGGAAGCACATTAAATTACCATTTAAGGGAAATGGAGCTACTATTAGATAGAGATGGCTCACTATATAGGCTTTCGAGGTTTGGAATATTAACTTACAAACTACTCATGGAATTTAAAGCTAAAGTTGAAGAAAACATTCCAGCTCTTTCAAGTAGCGAAATAGTTATTTTAAAACCAGAATTCAGAAGGCTGGTTCTAACGTATTTAGCATATGCTCTCACTTTGATAATTATTTCAGCTCTAATACTTCCATCACAGTTAAAGCCATATCCACTAGCTCTAATTTCACTGGTTATATCATTTTTCATTTTTAAAAACTGCGGTTTAACATATATTGCATTTAAAAGCGGATTAATAATTAAGCGCGAAACATTACTCGGAGTGAAAACTAAAAGCATTGTTGGTGAAGTAGTGTTAATTGAAAGGAGGAGGTCAGCATTAAAGCCACTAGAGGATTTAGTAGTGCATGTTAAGCGTAGAAGTTCAATTCATAAAGTGGTTTTAAGCAACTTAAATTTAGATGAAAAAACACTAACTCGATTAGAAGTGCTTTGGAGAACAAGGTTCTCCATTAAAATTTAAGAAGATACATTAGACCATTCGTCTATATCATTCATGCACTACACATTTTAAGTGTAATCCAAACTTGCAGTATTGATGAAGAGGAGTGCTATAGTTGGATTAACCATTATTATAGCTATCTCCTTACTCTTCAGTACACTTATAATTCACAGTTTGTCTGTATCAGCAAATGTTGATCCAGTAGCAACTGCTGGTGTAGCTTTAACTAGAAGTAAAATTAGATTTTTCAAGGCAAACATTACGCTTATTGCTGATAGCTATATTATTGCGAACGACTCCATAAAGCTAATTACTGGAGGTAGGTGGTTAGTTATTTCTAATAACCTAACAGCCATTCAATATTGGAGTAAAGTGAAGAGCTACATTGATGATGGATTAGCACTACTAATCATTGCATCCATAACGAGGAATGGCAGAGCATATAATGTGCTTTTAGGGTTGAGGCAGAATAGTAAGGTGCTCCTAAGGCCGGCTTTAATAAAATGCTGTAAACTCAAGTACCTGCATGGGGCAGTAGAGTTTACATGTAAGTTAATTGGGAGAAGGGGCTTTTCATTATTGGTGGAGAAGAAGGGTTTCAAGGCGCTCATACTATTAAATCCAAATGGTAAGTGGCGTAGGGCAGGAAATGGAGATGTTTATTGGAGAGATGTAGTTAATGAATTCAATATCGGAGATACCCTATGGATATGCACTCACAACATACTAATACTGAAGCCTGTACTCGCAAAATTCACTGGAGTAAATGCTTTAATTTGGGGCTTCTCTGGAGCAATAATAGATCTCAGTAATGGATTAGCATTAGCAAAACATCCACTCTAGCTACACACGGTACTAAAGTGAAACGCTTTCAACTCACTCTCATTTTTTAATTCTATGGAAGCTAAACCACCACAATTATGCTAGAGAGTTCTCTACCGGAAGGAAGCAATAAGTATAGCTTTCCAAGTCTCGTGTAAGTAGTTGGGATAGAACTAGTAATGCTGTAGGTTGCATTGGACCTAGCGCTTCAGGTAAAACTGCTACACTGAAAATTTTAGCTGAATTCTTAAAGCCAGACTACGGCACAGCTAGAGTATTTGGCCTCAATTCTTGGAGGAGCAGTTTAAATGCGAAGTCAAGGCTAGCTTCCTATCCTGAAAACTCCAATTATCTTAAGTCGTAGAATTGAAGTCTCCACAAACTTCAATCTCGAAGACTTAGACTTCAAACTTCAAATATTAGTTTGACTTCATCATCAGATTAATTAAGCAGAAATACGCTGAAGAACTGAAAATTTCAATAGATGAGTTAAAGAGATATGCTGATAAATTAATTGTTGTAGATTTCATTGATGAAAAGTACAAGCTTAAAAGGGGAAGATATGTTATCGTTATAGGTGCAAGCTACGATAATTTACCGCACATATTTGAGGTTTTAAGTGAAGTTCTTAACTGAAGTGTAGTAAACTCAAGTTAAAGAGGTACTTCACCTAGTCTACTCTTAACCTTACTCCAAAACTCGACATACCAGTCCGGTAGCTTCAATTCACTCCTATTAATCGATCTTTCAGGCGTGTAAGGCTTAATGTCTAGTACCGGTGTTCCATTGAAGAGATCTAGATTTGAGACGTAAAGAAATCTACCATCTCTCCGCTTCAACCCAACTATAGTTAATGCTATCGGGTTTGGTCTAACAGGTGAATCTGAAGCAAAAACTCCTGCTTCAGGTAGCTCCTCCAATTTAAACCCAAACCTCAAGAACCTCCTATGCCTAATAACTAGTACTCTCCTACCCTCACTGCTCACCTTGTGTAGGTATGCTAGCACTATTATGTGACTAAAACCATCAATTCCCTTCAAACCATCAGCATACTCGGGGTAGACTTCGATAATTCCATCAACACCGTGGAGTGATGACGCAACTTCCTCATCCGATGCATCCACATGAATAACACCTATCGGCTTCAAAACTACCTCCATAACCATGAAAACTCCTCCACTAAACCCCCTAAACGCAATCCAATTGAGAAATAGCTAGCATAAAGTTAAAGAGTTTCATGACCAAGCTTACTTCACGGTGAACTTAGTGAGTTCAATGGGTTGCCACGAGTTCCTATGTCGAGGTGCTAGAGTTAGAGTTTGCAATGGTAAAATTGAAGTTTTAACTGAACCAGCAGTGGAGTGCTGTCCATACGTTGAAGCAGTCTATAAAGTTAAGTGGATCAATAAGTGCGCCGTGGAGGAGATCGTTAAGTTTAAGATGGAGAAGTACGGTTTCTGCACTCCACGTAGATGCTTCTGCGATAAACTTGTCGTCCCATTTGGTAGCTCCGAAATTATCAGTGTTTGCATGCATGAAGGCCTAATCGACTGCGCAGTAACTGTCTGTGAAGGTGCAGGGACGGTTATCTCTTGGAATCCAAGCTTAGTTCAAGGTATAGGTGCGAGGTTAAATGGTATAATTAAAACTTCACCCATTAAAGAGGTTATCAAGTACATTGAAGAGAATGGCGGGAAAGTGCTCGACAAAAATACTGCTGTAATCGATCAAGTTAAGGGCATAATTGAAGCTATCTCGATGGGTTTCAAGAAAATTGCAGTAACGATCATAGGGTTGAATGCAAGTGCTATCAGTGAAATTAGAGATGTAGAATCTAAGTATGGTGGAGTTAAAATTGCAGTGTTCTCCACATGCAATACGCTAGTTGAGGGGAGTGATGTTGAGCACTTAAAGAAGGCGGATATTGTCTGTGCTAGTGCATCCAAAATTGTTAGAGAGAAGATTGGCTCTCACGCACTAATGCAGTTAGGTATATCTATTCCAGTCTTCATCCTAACTAAGCTTGGAAAGAAGCTCGCATTAACCTATCTAAGCAACGTTGATGTACCTCTAGTAGTTTCCAGAGCTAAACTACCCTACATAGTGGAGGAGAAGCAGCCGAAGTTGAAGGTGCAGCATCCATGGTCGAGTACATACCGTTGAAGAGTAGTGGTAGAGTGAATTTAATTGCTAGCTCAAATGAATTCACGAATATAAAGGCTTACCCAAGTGAAGTTGATGAGTGGCTTCTATGGATGGAGAAGTATGCAATTGAAGTAACGAGCTTAATCGAGAACTCCAAGATCAAACTGACAAGCCACTCAGTAGACTTAGATAAGTGGTTCGAGAGAAATCCAAACGTAGTAGCTTACCTAACTAGCAACTTCGACGAGTACATCATGCAGCTTAAGAGGAAAATTGGAAGCGTAATTGAAGGTAAAAAGGTAGTTCTATCATATAGCGGTGGCAAGGATAGTACAGTTGCACTCATAACGCTTTTAAAGTTGAGTGAGCATGTAAACTTCAAGCTCCACGTAGTGTACGTTCACATGCCATACCTCGAGCCAACATTCAACCTCAAGTTCATAGATAAGGTTTCAAGTAAACTGGGTGTTGAAATTGAAGTTTTAAGTCCACCGAGATGGATTATGAGGAAGTACTTGAAAGAGAATGGTTTACCATATAGGAGAGCTAGGTGGTGCACATACCTCAAAACTAGACCATTAAAGGAGTTTAAGAGGAAAATGGACATCAACTACACAGCTATCGGAGATAGAGTTTGGGAAGCTGGTAAGAGGTTTAGTAGGCTATTTAAAATGCTCTTAGAGGGTAGGATTTTCAAGGGCAAGAACTTCATGCCAATAGCTCCAATGACAATACTCGACGTAGCTAGAATAGTTAAGAGCTACAATTTAGTTCACCCAGACTACCTTAAAGGTTTAACTAGAGTTTCATGCTACTACTGCCCATATAAGTGCCTATACGAGTTCTATGCAGTAAGTGATGCTGAAGTTGAGGATGTAGGCTTCATAGATTCAATTCTAAAGTTTGAGTGGAGGAAGTGGTACTCGAAGTATGTTGATTATGAGAGCTTCACGAAGTACCATTTATGGAGGTACACACCTAAAATTGCTAAGATGTTCAGTGAGCTTAGAGCTAAAATTGAGGAGAGCATGGATGACTACCGCAGAGTTCCAGTTAATCGCATAGTTGAATTGCATAGAAGGTTTTGGACTAGTAGCATCGACTTCATAGGTGAAGTTGAGTTCAGTGAAGTAGCTAAGCAAATTAACGTTGAAGGAGCTTCGAAACCTATTTTAGTCTTCATTAGAGATTTGAGTTAAGTGAGAGAATGAGTGAAGCTAGTAAGCTCACTGTTAAAGTTGCCTACATGGGCATAGTTCTGTTCGGAATCATAAGTTTAGCTGGGGACTTAATTTATGAGGGTGCTAGGAGCATCATACCACAGTACTTAAATTATCTAGGTGCACCTGCAATTGCATTTGGAGTTGTAATTGGTTTAGGTGAGTTCATAGGTTACGGATTGAGGTTGGTGAGCGGTTTTCTAGTTGATAAGCTTAGAAGCTACTGGGCTTTCACCATGCTAGGCTACCTACTACTAGCAGCAATACCACTACTAGCAATTACAGGTAATTGGCAGCTAGCACTCCTCCTAATCTTAATCGAGAGGTTAGCTAAAGCAATTAGAAGTCCAGCTAGAGACACCCTGCTATCCCACATAAGTAAGTCTGTTGGTGCAGGTAAAGCATTCGGACTCCACGAGTTAATGGATCAAATTGGAGCTGTCGGCGGCCCAGCAATAGCAACAGCAGCACTATACTTAACTGGTGGAGCATTCAGTAAGGCTTTCACTGCACTATCAGCACCCTACATTTTACTAGTTGCAGCTCTACTCCTAGCATATCGAAAACTGAAACCATACACTATCGACTTAAGAAGAGAACCCACTTCCCATTCAACCATAAGTGCATTACCAAGCAAGTTCTGGTTTTATCTAGCTGCAGTTCTAATTAATACTGCTGGCTTAATTCACATTTCACTAATCCTATTCAGAGCTTCACCAATAGCGGCTCCATGGGTCCTCTCCACACTATACTTAATAGTTCAAGGAGTAGATGCAGTTGCAGCTCCAATAGCTGGACTAGCATATGATAATTATGGAAGAAAAGTACTGTTAATACCATTCGCACTATCAATACTCCCAGCAATCTTCACCTTCATAGGGGGATTCAGTTCAATAATAATTGCAGCACTAATTTTCGGAATAATACTCGGTATGCAGGAATCAATCTATAGAGCTGCAGTAGCAGAGTTATCGGCAATCGAATATAGAGGCTTAGCTTATGGAACATTCTACATAGCATATGGTCTGGGCTTCGTAGTGAGTGGTGCAGTTTACGGGTACTTCATAAATCTGCAGCTCACCCCACCAATAGTTGCATATGCCCTAATAACTCAGATAATAGCAGTAATACTCCTGCTAAAAGCAGTACACTAACTATTTATTGAACTAAAAAGCTAACGGACATACAATATCAATCAGCAATATTTCTTGATGTGCCTCCATATCACCATTAATAAGATAATATTGCGAAAATCAAGTTTTCCAATTATTAAGTTTAATTGAGGGGTACGCTTAAGGTTTGGCCCGAAATATAGGTGTTTATATTAGTTAATTAATGTATGTTATGTTTAGAATATTTCTCTTGAAGTAAAGGCTATGTAGGCCATGACAGTACAGATGATTGTTATGGCCACCAAGGTTACTATGCTTGGCCAGGTCGTCATCAGAGTTTCCATTAAACTTAATGGTTTAATTGGAATGCTCCAAATAGTTATTGGCATGAGCCTGTAGGCTGCTCTTGGATTTAATAGGCATATTGAAACTGCCCGGTAATGCTCATTTACTGAGAACATTAGTATTGAGGCACGAATAACTCTTCGATATTCTATGTTCTCCAGAGACATCATTTCAGCAATAGTCCAGGAAATGCTTGGAACAATGTATGCATTGATCATCCAGAAAATCACTGAGGCTAGAAGGGAAACTGATACCTCGTCAATTAAAACTGAGAATAGCATGCTAATAGCGTAGTAGCCGAGCACATATGTAAATGACAGTAAGATAAACGCTAGAAATCTATATGCTTCGTCTAAACTCAGAGATATGCCCGTGAAAGCAATTATGAGGCCGGAAGCTAGAAGATTAGCTAGTAAGATGGAAACCATAATTGATATCGCGCCTGAAATGAACTTGCCAACAATAACGCTGTCCCTATAAACAGGGCATGAAAGAACTGCAAGTAATGTACCCTCCTTTCTCTCCCTATTAATTGAGTCAAAGCCCAAGCTCACCCCGAGTATAGACCCAATATAGGTGATCAGGGTTATTATTGATGGGGTAGCCCTAGTTATTAAATCAAGAAAGCTGGTAGCTTCGCTTCGAACTCTAGATATGGATGAGTAGGTAGATAAGCTGATAAGTGCGGCTAAGAACATCACTATGGTTATGTATCTAAAGCTACTAAAGTAATCCATCAACTCCTTCTTGGCAATAATTAAGGATCTACTCAAGGAATTTCACCTCAAATAGCTATCTATTTAGCTGCATGAAAAGCTCATCTAGGGTTGGATGCACGATCTTGAGGGTCTTGATTAACACTCCGCGTTGAATCAATATCTTGGAGATTTCAAGTCTCAAATCTCTGCTGGCAGTCAAGTAAACTTTATTGCCCCTAACTTTATCAATGCCAAGTACTCCATTTAGGGACTTGATTTCATTTAAAATTTCACTGCTTAATTGATCTACTTCAATTAATATTCTTAGCTTCAACTTTTTTAGAAGTTCTTCAACTCTACCAGTAGAAATTATTTTACCCTTCTTCATAAAACCTATTCGATGGCAGATTCTCCTAACTTCATGGAGCATGTGGCTGGAAATAACTATAGTCACACCATAATCTCTGTTGAGCTTTTTAATCAATAACCTATACTTCCTAGATGCTTTAGGATCTAAACCTGCAGTTGGTTCATCTAAAAATATGATCCTAGGTCTCCTAACTAAAACTCTTGCTAAAGCCAATCTCTGAACCATACCTCGCGAAAAGGCTTTAACAGGAACATCTCTCCAACCACTTAAATCAACAAATTTAAGTGCCCACTCAATTCTTTCATCCAATTCACTTGAAGGCATACCAGATAATTCAGCAAAATACTTTAAATTCTGATATGCAGTTAAGCTACCATAAAAGCCAGCTTTCTCAGGAACTAATCCAGCCAGCTCTCTAATCTTAACCGAATCCCTGACGATATCAAATCCAAAAACATATGCTTCACCACTAGTTGGACTGGTCAATCCTAAAAGCAAATTTATTGTAGTAGTCTTACCAGCACCATTAGGTCCGAGCAAACCAAAAATTTCACCCTCCAATATTTTCAAATTCAATTTATTAACAGCAATGATCCTACGACCCCGAACTCTGTAAATCTTAGTTAAATCCTTCGCTACAATAGCTTTCATAACAATTCACTTCCCAAAACACTAATTTCAAGAGCAAAGTTCTTTTCATGAACAAATAATTAAACTGCTCCCCAGCTATATTGTATTTTGTATTGAAATATAAAAATTGGCTTCTCTGAGCTATATTCTTGTTAGCTTTCTGCATTGCCAATAGACCAGAACCAAACCCAATTTACAACTCCGTCATAGTACAATGTTTCTCCGCCATTATCTGTCGCCCAGTACACGCGCATAACGTCGCTTTCTGGATCAATATAGACTACAAATAAATCAGTTCCTCCTGTCACTGTCTGATAAATTGCAACTATTTTCCAATTATCGTCGATTATATCATAAAATACAAAGCATAGCGATGGACCGGGCGGATACCAATCTACATCAACAGAGTATCTTCCTCTTTCTAAATAATTGTAGTGATCGTTATAATCGCCTACATAATGCAATTCTCCATCAAAGAAGTATGGCACAATTGCAAACACCATGTATGAAGATAATGAGCTGAAAAGAACTATTAACGCCAATGTAATTATTCTCCATTTACTAATATTCAATTTCACATTTATCACCTCATATCATCAAATTATAATATTGTAAAATTTCTATATATACTTTTCTAGAAAAGCATATATAAAGCTGTAATTAGATAGAATATGAATGATGAAATGTTATTTTAAATACAATAGCCTTCTACTAGCGGTAGCAATTGCTACCGCTATATGTGCTCAATCTTTAAATATTAATCAGATTTTTGCGCCATTTGAATATATGAGTATTCGTTTAAATGCCTTTGGTGATCTATCAATATTAATTTCATGTTACTCCATTATCGATATTGGAGATCTCATTAATTTTAATAATTTATATGAATTTCACATCAACTTAGAATGCAAAGAGAATGGAGCTACATCGATTTCTTGCAAGGCTGCATACATACTAAGGGATGTAAGTACAGAGGTAGGAAGAATGGAAATTTATAATTTAATTAAATATTTTTGTAATTTCCTCGATTGTAACTTTAAAATTCTAAATGAAAAAATCGAGAAAACAATCGATCCAATCACTGGTAAAAGATATGTTGATAAATTGACTATTGAATTCACTTTTTTATGTAATGCAAACCATTTAGTTGAGCTTTTTCTTAAATTAAAGCCTGATGGTCTACTTGATATGGTTGATTACAGTATTTTAAAACCGCCCTACCTTATTAAGATGAGAATTGAGAATCCCATTACTGCTGCTGAAGCACTACATATTCTTCTATCTGAAAATGAAGTTCCCATTGATTTCACCTTTATTAAAAGATTGCGTAGCTATTTCAAACTAGAATATGGAAAGATGTATATTATTGATGTTGCCAAAATATTTAATTACACGCTTCCAATAAGAACATGCAGCAAGTCCTCTACTGGAACTTTTATCGAAATTATGCTCGATATTCCTGGTTTTGCGGATTATGAGTTCATTGAAATTAAACCTAAATTTTTCATTGCTGGTGGACCTCGAAAAGGGAAATATACGTTAACTAATGTATTTCCACCGAATCCATTTCCCGCTGGTACTATTATTGGTAATGTTTATGTCAAATTTAAAGTTATCCAGCGAGGCTTAGTTCTTAAACCGCCAACTATGTCGCCTAAATTCCTAGGGTTTGTTTTTCTTTCAATTGCAATCACAATTATGATCTGCTTAACATACTTATTTATTCGTAGAGGAATATTGACGCGGAGATAATGCGCTATTTATGGGTGTTTTTATAAGTCAACAATTGGTTTTTGTATGCAATAGCATCTATTGTAATTCAAATAGCTATAGTGATTTATTACTATTAAAGTAGTTGGATATGGAATGACGATCAGTTATGTATCATAACTTTAATTTATAATGTATCATGCAATTAATCGACTCGAGCATTCAAGATTAAGTCTGGTTTGCTATTGCATTAAATGCTTGAAGTTAAGCTTCTATTTAGTTGAAATTAATTGTGTTTTGCTGGAACATATACTACTGGAATTATGGTGAGGCTTGCGGAGTATTCCTCTATTAACTTGTCAGCATCTAGTTCTCCTCTAGCTATTTTATCAATAACTTTCGATAGTAAGTCAACATAGTAGAGGAAGGGTCTTCCTTCATCACATTTTATGCGCCAGTAGCGCTTGACGTCTCTTTGAACTCTAGCTACTCTATTTCTAAGTATCTCTTCTAATTCACTTAACTTCATACTCTTCGATTTTAATCCACTAATAATTCTTAGTGCCTCGCAAACATTTTCTTCATACATGTCTAGAATAGTGTAGTCTGCAATTCTTAGGTGCAGCTTCCAAGACTTTATATCCATTTCTTTACATGTCCTCACTATTTCAATTGAATTTTCTTCAATGTAGCTTTTAAAGGAGCTTCCAATCATTAGTAAGGGCGATATGTATATGGATGAAAACGTAAGTGCTTCACTTACTATTAAGGGAACATTCAGTGCTTTCGACACTATTTCGGTAGCTTTTTCCAGCTCACTTATTGGGTAAACTAGCTTTCTAAATGGTTTGCCATTTAAGTGTTTTTTCAAGTCTTCATAGTACTTAGATAATAATGTTGGCGTAACTCCAAGATTTCTATATTTGAATCTTTTCACAAGCCATTCCAGTTTATCTTTAACGCCTTCTTCCTTCAAATCGAATAGTAGGACTCCTCTTAAATTCTTTACAATTGCAGCATATCTAGTGAACATGTGCTCTCCAAATATAGCTATGCGCATCAACACACATTTATCGTTTCGTCTTGATAATGACGCAAGTAACTTATTGCATTACAGTTAATCACTCAGGTTCCGTGTGAATATCTATTTCAACTTTCTTTCCAAGAATATTCCTAATTTCATGCTCCATTTCAATTGTTAATTTATGTATCTCCTCAACTGGTGTCCTCCCATTAACTATGCAGTCTATGTAAATGGATATTCTGTCAATATTTTCACATGCAATCACTCTATTTACTTTCCTAACTTCTCTGTACCTTTCTATTGCACGTCTAATTACTTTGAGGAACTCTTCATCTTCAATTAACCTTGCTTCACCTGGTTTATGGTGGGGCTCTATATGTACTGTTACGCTTATTGTATTTGATATTTCACTTATGATTCTTCTCTCTATTTCTTCAATTAGCTTGTGTGCACATTCAATTGTCATTCTAGGATCCACTTCAATGTGAAATGATATTATTCTTCCACTTTGAGTTTCTAGAATTCTCAGTTTATATATTGCTTTAACTTCTCTTATCGATGAAACTACCTCCTTAATTTTCGATTCAACTGTTTCTTTAACTTCAACTCTCTTAAACAGTAATGCTCTAGTTATGTCCATGAGTAACGTGTAGCCAACTGCAAGGAAGCCTAAATATCCAACTTCAACTACGTATTCCGTCAAGATCATTTTTAACGCTTCAAATCCAATGGCTATTGAGGCTATAATGAGGAATATGCTTCCAATGAAACTGCCAATCGTATCGAATTTCTATGCCCATAGCTATGCATTTCATCTAGTGGCTTGAGGGATAGCTTAGCTACTACGAGCACTGCTATGCATGCTATTACATCAATTACTGCATGCAGTGCATCTGCAATTAATGCTAAGCTTCCAGCATATATTCCAATGATTTCCTCAACCAGAACAACTATGCCTATAGTGAGGGTTGGGAGCTTAAGTACATCAAGCTCCTTCATCTCTCAATTAAAGTGAAAATCAAACCTATTAGTTTTCCTATTTCAAATCAGGGTTTATTATGGGCTTACAGCCTTAGATTCATGGATGAGCCCTTTACTTTTTTAGGGACTTTAGTGTATTCACTATTTCTTGGATATGTGCTCTCAGCTTTTTCTTTACTTCTGGTGGAACTCTGGTTATGTTCATGATTAAGTACCTGAGTATATCTACTAAATCGTCTAATCCAATTTCCTTAGCTAAATTCCTAAAGTACTTAGCTTTAGCTATGAACTCTTCAACTTCATCAATATTTTCATTAAGTAATCTTTCTCCCTCACTAGTTAATCTGTAAACCTTCCTCCTACCAACATATTCTGATTCTATGTATCCCATGTCCTCTAATAGCTGTAGTGTTGGATATACTATTCCTGGGCTTGGAATATAGTCAAATTGAAGTAGCTCCTCAATCCTCTTCATTATGCCATATCCATGCAGAGGCTTTTCCTTCAAAACATATAGTACTAAATACCTGAATAGGCCTTTAACTGTAATGAGCTTCATCTCTTTCATTGCTATCTAAGAGTATCTGCAGATATATTTATAAAGTTTTGTGATTATTTGACTATTGATATGAATAGTGAAGTTATAAGATTAGTTGATGTAGTTAAGATCTACAGGGTTGGAGATATAATCACTTATGGTCTTAGGGGAGTCAATTTAACTGTTAATCGTGGAGATTTCATAGCAATAATGGGTCCATCCGGTTCCGGTAAATCGACGATGCTTAACATGATTGGCTTACTTGATAAACCAACTAGAGGTAAGGTGTACATAGACGGTATCGACACTTCAAGGTTGAATTCAAGGCAACTAGCATACTTTAGGAATAGGAAGATTGGATTCGTATTTCAAACATTCAATTTAGTCAATCGCTTAACTGTTCTTGAAAACATAGAGCTCCCCCTCATCGCTAGAGGCATACCGAGAAGTGAGAGAATTAAAATGGTGATTAGAGCTCTCAAGAGAATTGGCGGTGAATTGGATTGGCTTCACAAGAGACCCAATCAACTTAGTGGTGGTCAGCAGCAGAGAGTTGCAATTGCCCGTGCAATTGTTGGAGCTCCAGAAATCCTATTAGCTGATGAGCCGACGGGCAATTTGGATAGGGCTTCAGCTAAGGTAATTATGGAAACTTTTCAAGAATTAAATAGGCAGGGTCAAACAATAATAGTTGTAACTCATGATCCCGAAGTTGCGAATTGTGCAAACATAATATATGTTCTTAGAGATGGGAAAATTATTGGAAGTAAGAAACCTGATAAAGATAAGTGTATAATTAAGACTGTGAGTTAATCTTTTTAATTAATTGAATATTGGACTTAAAGTAAAGCTTATATATCTACAGATATATCTAATGACAGGTGTTAACATGAAGTTGAAAATTAAGATTGAATTAACTACGCAGTTACTGCTCATTACAGTGATGATAGCCCTGCTCACCAATATTGGTAGTGCACTCGGTTCACCTAGTGCTTTCAAGCTCCTCTCATATAATTATAAGTCATCTTCGGGCTCCGAGCAAATTTATCCCGGGAGTAGGAATGTGCAGTTAATTGTTGAAGTGCAGTATATTGGTAATGTTAATTTAACTGGAGTTGCTGGCTGCCTAATTTTACCCTCAGCATTTACGTTTAGTAGGAATTCACAGTCATGCTCTCCCCCCTACATGCCTAATGGTACAACTTATAGTGTAGTTAGGTCTGGAGATGTCATGGTTTTTAAGTATAGCATTGATGTACGTGAAGATGCTGCTCCAGGAACTTATGATTTAATGCTCAACATAACTTACAGGTATGTTAATGAGACTTCAAGCTTTCACTTCGAAGTATTATCGGGGATAAATGTTGAAGTGACCAATTATCCCCCGATAGAGCTAGTTATTATTAATAGTTATTGGACTCCAACAGCATATCCTGGTAGTGAAGGCGTATCTCTAAATATTATTTTAGAGAATCGAGGAAATTCGTCTATTGCTAGTGGTAATGCTGTTCTCAAGTTTCCGAGCATTATTAGGCCGAGAGAAGTCAATGTCAATATCGGGGCGATAAATGTTGATGATAGATACACCATTACAGTTAGTAATCTAGATATATCGCCAGATGCAATTCCAAACTACAACTATCAAGTGACCCTGATAATCAATGCGACTGCTAGGACGAGTGATGGAGTCAATTATATTGAATCAGTATCTCTCACGTTTAATATAACATTGGCATCACCGCCAATTCTCAATTTGAAGATTATTGATTATGGATTAACTGCAATTAGGAATGTAAATAACTTGAGGTTTGCTAGAATATATGTTCAATTTCAAGTTATGGATACTAGAACTATAAGTGCAATAACAGCTGTATTCAATATTACTTATGGAAATGCGTTTTTTGCTAATGGAAGTGAAATTTCAGTTTCAACACTAATTGGCAGTTATGGCTATGGAGACTACTTTACAATTGAATCCGATAGGCTGATAATCAATGACTCCGGTCTCATCAATGCAACTCTAAACTTAACTATTTTTGGCTCAGAAAATGGAGCTGAATTCTGGTCAATACAGGCATATAATTTATCGATAAGCCTCATTGAACCCGAAATCGAGCTCTACTTTGCTGATTCATATTGGAGCAGTCAAGAAGTCTATCCGGGCTCCGCCGATGAATCCTTAATCATAGTAGTCGAAAACCTTGATGCAGTAAATTTAAGAGATGCAATTGCAACACTTATTTTACCATCAAACATCTTTGAACCCCAAGTGATTAAGAGGTCAGGGATAAATGTTAACAGCGGATCCAGGGCGACAATTGTATTTCAAGGAATAAATATCAACTGCTCAGCTAAGCCTGGAACCTATATTGCCAAGCTACTGATAAATGGTATTGCATGGCAAAGTGACGATTCATTCTACAATGTTTCCATAAGCTATTCAATTCCAATAGTAATTTCAAGCTCGAAGATAAGGGTTTTTGAGCTAATTGATTATGGGTGGAGGAGCGGCACCGCATATACTACTTCCTGTAATGTACATGCATATGCATCCCTGAGAATTGGAGCTCAAGCATCAGCTTCAAATATAGTTGTCAATGCATATCCATCACCCCACTTGAAATTGATGAGTGGGAGAATGAATCAAGTAATTATAGTTGATGGAAGCTATGATTATGGGGATGTATTTGAAGTTGCTATTGGACCAATGAACGTCACAGCTAGTAGTGGAGGTATATCTTCAATAGTGTTAGTTGTTGAAGCATTGGTTGATGTGCATGGATCGGAGTTCTGGGTTAATGAAACATTTAGCATTCCACTGGAAATATGTTATCCAGTATTGAATTTAACTCTCATAGACTATGGATGGTATGAAGGCTATGCTTCAAATGAGAGCTATGGAGTAGCTGCTTATGTTACATTTCAGAGCTTTCATTCAGATCAAATTATGGTTTTGAAAGTTGCCATGGAGTTAAATGATTTAAATGCAGTCTTTGAGAGTGGCAGCACCAAGTCTATATGGGTTAGGGAGGACATATTGAATTATGGTCAAGTTGTAACTGCAATTTTCAGTGGAATTAATGTGGAGTCAAATGTAACTCAAATACCAGTAAAAATAGTGGTGGAGGGTGTAGTTAGGCAGGATGGCGGCTACTATATTGCAAGCAAAGCTTTCAACATTGTCTTAAGCTTAATTGGTGATGAAAGCCTACTTTTAACTGAACTATCCTCTATTTATAGGGGGAGTTATGCTCCAATACTTCCATCAGCTAGTCAAGTGGTTTTGAGATTGGAGTTCATTAACATTAAGCCTGATGCCATTAGCAGTGCTGATGTTAATGTGAGCCTGCCAAGCAAATTTAAGCTGAGGGGTATTGAGGGCTCGATATTTAATGGTGTGCCTGGAGGCTCAACATGCACCCTAGACTTAGTAATGGATGTTGATGGGGGCCTCTCGCCAGGAATTTATGAAGCTGAAATTACTATTAGCTACTTTAAGAGAATTAATAATGCACTCACGAGATTTGCTCAGAAATTGATTATTAATATTCCAGTTGAATCGGTGAGCAACTATCTACCTGAATTAAGGCTTGTCTCATGGTATTGGGGTGTTAATAGGCCAATAACGGTTTTCGAGAATGAGAGGAATGTTCCGCTTACATTTGTGATAATGAATGAGGGCAGGTATCCCGTTGAAGGTGTAAGTATTGAGGTTGCAAGCCTATCTCCAAGTGTGAAACTTATTACTAGCTCAAGCTTCTGTGCAGCTAGACTTGAGCCTGGAGCTAGCTGTAGAGCAACACTCTATGTCGACCTAGTAGGTGCAGGTACGGGAAGCATATTCTTTAAAGTTTACTTAAAGTACATATTCGCTGAATTTGGAGCTCATATAAATGTTGAAAGATCATTTCAAGTATCTCTTGAAGTGGCGAGTTTTGCTGCTGGTAAAGGGTTAAAGGTGGTTGATTATGGTTGGAGAAATAATTGGCCAGTATACCCAAACACTAGAGATGCAGTTTTCACAGTTACTTTAGCCAATAAGTGGCCCTATAGCATTTCAGGTTTAGAATTGAAGCTACTATTGCCCAGCGGATTCGAGTCAAAGTTCGGTGACTATGCAGTGACCTATATTAGTGGTCCAGTAGATAGCTTAGCCTCAATTACAGCTGAATTCACAGTTTCAGTTGGAAATGTCACTCCATCAATCCATAAAGCTAAATTGATAGCTGATTACGTTGTTGAGTGTGGTGGAGCCCAGCTTAAGGTGAAGCAGGAGTTCAGCATAAATATTCGTGTAGATGATTTAAGTGAGGCAGTTCAGCTATTAACCTCTTCTTGGTATGGTGCTTCACCCGAACCTGGAACCTACGGTGCATATTTAGTTGTCTTAATTAGAAACAACTATGTAAAGCAGATTCGCGGGCCAGTATTAGAAGTATACCTACCCGAGGGATTTACTTGTTCAATAAATAATGGATCAATAGCGTATATACCTCCATTCACGCACGTAATGGCTTCAACAGGGCTCGGCCAGCTACCGCCTCAGCAAGCATTGATTAGCCAGCTTTCATCACTTATGCTCTCATACATGATGGGTGGAAGTAAGAGCATCGAAGAAGTGGTTAGTGAGGGTGACATCATTTCCTTCATAGTCCCCCTCAATATTCATGTTGATAGGGTTGGAGTTTATTATGCAGATGCAGTTCTCAACTTCATAGATCACTGGGATAATGTTAGGAGAATTAGGTTCACGTTACCAATAAGCATTTATGGTTCAACTAGAATGCTTGAAGTATACTTACCTAATAGCATTAAGATAGTTAATGGCTCGGCATTACTGGCTATGCATATATCAAATACTGGGTTCTCGTCAATATATGATGTTTATGTGGCAATTATACCCCAATCACCAATATTAATTCCAATTCAGAATGTAAAATATATTAGCAGGATTGATCCGTACAGGAACGTCTCATTAACATTTAACTTAATATATAACCCGACGAGCATAATGACTGGTGTTGGTGAAGCACTAATTCAATACACAACTCTGCCATTAATGGTGGCTGTCAGATTTAAGGATGTACTTGGATATCAGCACTTCTTTAATATTTCAGCAGCAGTGCTAATTGAACCTTTCATTGACTTGAGGCTTGGAAGTGACGTTAAGGCTGAGCTTAAAGAGGGAAGCCTTGCTGTTAGCGGCACAATAATTAATTATGGGCTCTCAACTGCCAGGAGCGCTGAAGTAAAGGTTGAAGCTGGAAATAGCACTTCAACAGCTTTCATAGGCGATGTTGATTCAGCATCTCAATTGGCATTTAGGGTGGATGTCCCAGTTAGTGGGGATGTGAATGTGGTTGCAGTTGAGCTACGGTACTGTGATGATTATGGTAGATTTCATAGGAAGGTCTTCAATATTCCAGTAGTGAAAGTTAAGCCTGAAATTAAAGTTGAAGAAACACCTAGACAGCCACCATTCATGAGCTATCAGCTGGTAATTGCCATGGTACTTGCCTTCCTAGCTCTCTCACTAATACTAATTTACAGGTATCTCAAGAGGCATGAGAGAGCTTTCGTGGGAGAGGAGGTGCTTCGCGAGGTATGAGCTTCATGTTCATCCTCGACTCAATAAGGTTTGCAATCAAAACCCTATTTGACAGGAAGATTCGAGCTGCACTAACCATTATAGGTATTGCTATTGGGCCATTAGCACTCGTAATGATGACGAGCGTGGTGGAGGGCTATTCAAACTATATTGTCAGCAGTCTTCAATCTCTAGGTCAAAACTTAATACTTGTTACTCCGAATGAAGACTTCAGATTAACATTTAGGGATCTAGATACCATACGATCCCTTTCAGGTGTTTATAGGGCTGAGCCTTTCTACATAACTCAGGGTAAAATAAAGTTTGGAACTGAGGAGAAGAATGTTGTCATATATGCATTGCCAATAGACTTCATTTTAGAGGCAATAGCGAACTTGGAAGTCTTAGTTGGAAGTGTTCCACCAAGTACGCAGATAGTTAGGGGAGTAGTTGGGTATAACATTGCTTTTGATGATGATGGTAGCCAGATGTATTCAACTGATGATTCAATAACTATCACGCTATATAAGGTTGAGAGCGGTGGTAGAGTTAAGACTAGGAGGGTTACTATACTTATTTCAGCTGTGTTAAATAAGTTTGGTGGAGCATTTACTCTTAATCCAGATGAAACCATATTCCTCAATTTGGATGCTGGCCCAAAGCTGCTCGGATTAAAGGAGTGGTCTGGAATACTCATATTAGCTGAGAGTAGCGATATAGTCTTCGACATTCAGCGTGAAATTAGGGATAGGTATCGAGACAGCGTTACAGTAGTTTCGTTTCAAGGAATAGCTAATGCAATAAGCTCAGTTACAAGTGCAATTAACTTCATAATGTTCACTACTAGTCTATCAGCATTCGCAGTTGCAGTTGCAGGTGTAGCGGCAACAATGATTACCTCGGTTATTGAGAGGGTTAGGGAAATAGGTGTCATGAAGGCTGTCGGCTTCACTGATAGACAGGTGTTGCTCATGATTTTATGTGAGGGATTGGTGATGAGTTTAATTGGAGGCTTAATTGGAATAGTACTTGGAATAATTGGTGCACATATACTTGCCTCCAGAGGACTGAGAATAAGAGCTGGATTAACTCAAATAGCAATTTATGTTGCACCAGTAATTTCCCCTCAACTCATAGCCAAAACGGTGCTCATTACACTTCTAGTTGGAATTATTGGGGGAATTTTCCCAGCATATAAAGCCGCAAAGATACCTCCAGCAGTAGCCTTGAGATATGAGTGAAATCAAGATCAACTCACTACTAAAATTAAACGATAACTATTCCCCGAAATTAATTTAAGCCAGCTTAAATTGGAGTGCATTACTAATGAATTTGATCTAAGAGTTTGATTTTAAGTTGCATCATAATAAAGCTTAAATCCCTCATCAACCTCCTCTACGCCTAAAATTTTAATTGAATGAATTTCCCTTGTGTTTTTGAGATGCGTTCCCGTGCATGGGATTCCATTGACCCCCTCAATTACAACAATTCTATAGTAGTCGCTTTCAGGTAATCTAGATATGTTTGGAGCATTAAATGCCACTCTACTAAGCTCATTTTTCCTTACATAAACTATTCTAATGACTCTGCCCTCTTTCGCAATTTTATTTGCTATAGCCTCTATCTTCCTTAATTGATCCTCGCTTGGAGCTTCTGCTTCATAAGCAATATATGCTTTAGGTGGACCATGCATTGCATCAAGTGTATCTACAACTCTACCGTAAACTTCTTTTAAAGCATAATCTATTATGTGGCCAGCAGTATGTAGTTTCATAACTTTATACCTATAATTCCAATCAATCGCACACTTAACACTGCAGCCTGACGAGAAAGGTTCAGCCGTAAACTTACCATAATGAACTAGCACGCCATTAACATCCAATACTTTCCTCACTTTAAAGGCTGAGGTTTCATACGTAATCAAACCAACATCACTTGGCTGTCCCCCTCCTCTGGGATGAAAAATGCTTTTATCAAGCACAATATAGGCTCTCAAACCCCTATCCTCAATTACATCTAGAACTCTGCTTTCACAGACTTTAATGTATGAATTATCCAAGTACAATTTAATGGTCTTAGGTGCACCCATAACTCTCGACTTAATATCAACCATTCTCTGTACCCAAGTAAATTATCTAAAGTTCAGCTCATAAACTTAGCATCTATAATATTGAATTAACTTTATAGGTTACCTAGGTAACTAGTTACCTAGGTAACCTACAATGCTATTTAGCTTAAAGCCCAAAGAGAGTAGAATAGAGCTTTTCGGTAGGGATAAAGAGCTCAATGAGCTCCATAAATTGGTTAAAACTGAATGGGTCATTATTCTTGGGAGGAGAATGACTGGGAAAACTTCACTTCTAAAAACTTTTCTAAACGAAGTTAATGGAATCTATGTGAACTTAATGGGTGTCAGTAGTATTCGCGGCTTAATATATGAACTCATGAAGTCAGTTAAAAAGCTTGAAATCGAACTCGACCTAAAGTTCATTAAGCTTTCCTGGATGAAGTTTGCTGAAGATATTTTCAGTAAGCTTGAGGGGAAGATTATTGGTTTAGATGAGGTGCAGGAGCTGCCATCAAACTACTTTTTAAGGCTTTTGAAGAAAGTTTGGGATTCATATGATGTTAGGTTTGTCATGACTGGCTCAATGGTTGGAGTAATAAGGAACTTGCTTGAACCCGGCCCATTAAGCCCAATGTATGGTAGGAAGCCCGCAGTTCTAAAACTAAAGCCGTTTACTGCAGAACAGAGCCGCAGTTTTCTCGTTAAAGGTTTTAGTGAGTTTAATCGCACGATTGATGAGCGTGAAATTGAAGAAGTAGTTGAGTTGCTGAATGGATATCCTGGGTGGCTAGCATATTATGGTAATTATAGGTGTGTTAGGGAGCTTAACCATGGAGATGCAATTGAAGAAGTATATAGTGAAGGAAAGGAGATAATGCTTAATGAATTAAACAGGTTTCTTGAGAATAAGGTGAATAGGAGAGGTTATATTAAATTGCTGAAGAGCTTACCTGCCAGGTGGAGTGAGCTTGAAAGAAGTGTTGGCGTTTCTAAAAAGACTTTAAGAGATATGATTAGGAAGCTTATGGGTGCAATGCTAATAGACAAAATCGGAGCAACATATGTAATATCAGATCCAATACTAAGGAAACTTGTTCTCGAACTTTAAGAGTAGCTTTCACGTCTTAAAGCTTATTAAAGCTTCCATCTTTACTTATCAATGCGGTGGTATAATGTATGATGTACTTTTAATTGGTTTTGGTAGAATGGGTTATGCTACGGCATATGACTTAGTTAATAACGGTTATCGAGTTATCGTCGCTGATGTGCGTATGGAGGCACTTGAAAGAGCTGAAAAGGAACTTGAAGTAGCAACATATCATATTAAAAATGGATTCACTTGGATAAGCGAGTTTAAAGATAAAGTTAGAGTTGCAGCTTCATCTCTTCCATGGCCAATAGCATTTGATGGAGCAAAAGCAGTTGTCGAAGCAGGCCTAAACCTCACAGATGTCACATCCCTCTCAGGTCAAGACCCAAAGGTAATCGATGAAATAGCTAAGAAAAACAATGTCTATGCAGTATTATATGCAGGTGTGGCACCGGGAATGGTTCAAATTTTGAGTGGAGCAATTTATAGGGAGCTTGGAGGTCTAGATAGACTGGAAATATATTGTGGTGGTATCCCCCAAGACCCAACTGGAAAGCCATTGAAGACGAACATTACTTGGAGCCCAATAGGGTACTTGGGCATGTATACTAGGAAGAGTAGGAAAGTTGTTAATGGAGAAATAGTCCTCATTGATCCACTTGAGGATTCGGGTGTAATTGAATTTCCAGGTGAAGGAGAATATGAATACTTCTTATCTGATGGATTGAGGAGTCTATTAATAACATTCATTAAAGACGTGCCCAACATGGCTGAGTACTCGCTTAGATGGAAGGGGCATTTGGAGCAGATTAAGCTTCTCAGAGACTTGGGATTGATATCTAAGGAGCCAATTAAGATTGGCGAAGTGGAGGTTAGACCAATTGAAGTTACAGCTAAAGTTATAGAGCGAAAGCTGACTATTGATCCCAGGGATAAGGTTTTAACGATGGTTAGAGGTGTAAAGGGTAATAGGCATGTCACATACATCAACGCCACCTACTATGATGAAGCTAAGGGGTTAACTGCAATGCAGCAGACAACTGGCTTCACCCACTCTAGATTGACGATGATGGCACTTGAAGGCAAGCTGAAGACTATAAGAGAAATTGGAGCCATATTTCCCGAAGAAATAGGATTGAATGAGGAGCTCTTCAAGGAATATGTGGAGCAAATGAGGAAGGTTGGAATAACATTTAAGAGAATTGAATCAACTGCAGCGAAGTAAACTTGCAGAAGCTCCTATCCATTTTAATTTTATATACTGCGTTTAAACGATATAATATGTCGTAGTCCTGCATCTATTGAAGGTGTCAATTGATGTGGAGCATGCTCTACCTGATAAGAAATAATCCAGAGAAAATTAAGTGGTCTCAGCGTAGAAGGGGATTGGATGAGAAAATAGTTGATAGAGCAGTTGAGCTTGATAGGAAGTGGAGGAAAATTTTAACTGAGCTCAATGAATTGAGGCGCAAGCACAACATAATTTCAAGGGAAGTCGCTAAGCTGACTGGCGCTGAGCGTCAAAGGAAAATTGAGGAGGCTAAAAAGCTTTTAGAGGAAATCGAGGTTAAGGAGAAGCTCCTAAGGGAAGTTGAGGATAAGAGGAATAGAGCTCTCCTAAGCATACCGAACATTGTTCATGAATCTGTTCCAGTAGGTGAAGATGAGGATGACAATGTGCCAATAAGATTTTATGGTAAGCCCAAGGTGTGGGAGGGCTATTTAGATAGATTTCGAGAGCAAGTAAGGGGTTTCAATGTAGATTATGAAGTTATAAATTGGAAGCCAATTGGGCATGCAGATATGCTTGAAGTACTTGGTCTCGGAAACACTTTGAAGGCAGGTGAAGTTGCGGGTTCAAGATTTTACTATCTATTTGATGACTTGGTCTGGCTGGATATGGCATTATTAATGTATGCCCTAGACTACATGACTAAGCAGGGCTTCACAGTTGTACTTCCACCTTACATGATGAGAAGGAAGCCGTATGAAGCAGTGACAACTCTAAGTGATTTTGAAGATGCAATCTACAAAGTTGAAGGTGAAGACCTCTATTTAATAGCTACAAGTGAGCATCCAATTGCAGCTCTACATATGAATGAGATTATTAGAGCTGAAGACCTACCTCTCCTATATACGGGCATAAGCCCCTGCTTTAGAAAGGAGGCTGGAGCGCATGGTAAGGATACTAAGGGAATATTTAGAGTTCACCAGTTCCATAAAGTAGAGCAGTTCGTATTTTGTTTACCGGAGGATTCATGGAGTTGGATTGAGAAGTTAATTAGAAATGCTGAGGAGCTATGGCAAGGACTTGGAATACCCTATAGGATAGTCAATATTTGCACTGGAGAGCTGAGTGCAGTCGTTGCTAAGCGCTATGATCTTGAAGCATGGATGCCGGCTCAGGGGAAGTATAGGGAAATGGTTTCGTGCAGCAACTGCACTGACTGGCAAAGCTATAGACTTAAAATTAGATTCCAAAGGAAAATTGAGAAGGGATTTGAGAGAGGCTATGTTCACACGTTGAATTCAACTGCAATAGCATCAACAAGAGCCATAACAGCTATATTAGAGAACTATCAGGAGCCTGATGGAACGGTAATTATACCAAAAGTGCTCAGACCATATTTAGAGATGTTTAAGAAGGCACCTAAAGAGGCAATTTATCCCAGGAAGAAAGTTAAGGCTGGAAGCTCATAGGTAAAGGACTTAACTAGAGTGTTGGATATGAAAAGCGTACCATGGAATGTTCAGTGGAGTAGGGGAGTACTAGTATCTCTTGAGGAATGTACTTTTTCAATTGATCCTCAAGTACGTGAAGTTAAGGGTGACTTCATACTCATAAGCCATGCACATAGCGATCACATAGCTGGCTTCAGATCCAGTAAGGTTAAGCTGGCTTCTCATCCAACAATCAAGCTATATGAAGCACAGACTAGGAGAAGGCTATTCAATGTTTTTCCAGCGTTCTTTCATAAGCAGAAGTTTGCTCTAGGTAGAATGGAAATTGAAGTCCACAATTCAGGGCATATTCTAGGTTCAGTTCAATTCCATCTCAAGAAGAGGGCTTCAACACTAACATACACTGGTGACTTCAATTTAGAGGATACAATTGTAACTGAAGCTGCAAAGCCAATTGAGTGCGATGAGCTGATAATTGATGCCACTTTCGGTCATCCGAGAATAGAGTTTCCTCCAAGAGATCAAGTTTACAGTGAAATTCTCTATTTCATTGAGAGCTCGATTAAAAGTGGTAGGGCACCAGCATTCTATGCCTATTCCATTGGTAAGGCTCAGGAGCTAATTGCTCTCATTAATAGGGAAATGAACTTGAAGCCAATAGTAGACCAGGAAATTCAGAGGGTAAATAGGGTGTATGAGCTTTATGGATTTAAATTCAAAACATTGAGCATAAAGTCTAAGGAAGCTATTGAAGCAATTAAGAGTGGGAGCCTGCCAGTAATAGTTTCGAGGAAAACTTCCCTTAGAAGATTGGAGATCTATGGGGTTTCGAAGGCCATTGCTACAGGTTTAGCAACAGTATTTCCATTTAAGAGTTATGAGGGAGCTTTCCCATTGAGCAATCATTCGGACTTCCCACAGATAGTTGAGTATATTGAGAGGGCAAAGCCCAAGCGAGTATATACCGTGGGGTATTTTGCTGAGGAGCTAGCTAAATGGATTGAATTAAACATGGACTTATCGGCAAAACCTTTAGGTGGATTTCATAGGAGGAGATGAAACTACTTTACTTCAACAATTGCGGGTCTACTTAATTGCGTATGCTTCAATTTCTCTCTAATAGCTTTTTCAACTACGAATTTATCCAAGAAGTGAACTACAAATTTCACGAATCCATTAACAGCATACTTGACGAGCCTATTTGCATGCCTTAGATGCTCGTCAGCTAGCACTTCAAGCCACTTCATATTATGCCTCCAAGCAGCCCTATATAACTCCCAGTGATACCACTTGGCATCCTCAATCATCCTCATAGTTGGAGCTGAGAGCTCTTTAATCGGCACGTAGAGTAATGGCACCATTAAGCTCTTATATGGCCTCAGTCTTTCAACTAATTCAACTGTTTTCAGCACGTCATCCTCAGTTTCGCCTGGTAAGTTAACTATTAGAGTTGCTGCTGGAATCCAATTATTATCATTTGCAATTGCAAATGCGTTTTCAACAACTTCAGGCCACTCATTGGGCTTAAATGGGTAGGGCTTCATGCGCATGTACTTCTCAATTAATCTTGGACTACCAGTTTCAATTCCAGTTTGAAATCCCATCCACCTCTTAGGAGTTAAGCTTAATAATTCACTTATCTTCTCAACTAAATCTGGTTTCTCAGCTATTGATGCTAATGCAGCATGACTTACACATGCAAACTCTATTCCTTCAACTGAAATTGCTGATTCAAAGAGCTTCAAAACTTTTTCCGGCCTAATCTCGGTTGGTGTACCTCCATAATGTAAGATGTCTTCTGCATGTAAACACACGCACTTTAATCCAGCTTTAGCATTAACCTCCACATCATGAATTATATCCTCTAGCGGTCTATGTCTCAATCTCCTCAATGTTGATGAGCAAAAGTAGCATCCTCTACCGCAACCTCTTGAAACCTCAACTAACCCACCAATAGTTCCACCCTGAATTCTCGGAATTCTATCAGGTACTTCACTAACCGTGATAATTTTCGGTGGCTCTGGTGCAGTATCTTCAAGTATTTGCTTGAAGAGCTTTGAAGCTACAATCTCGCCTTCACCGACAACGACATAATCTATTCCAAGCTCCACCATATCATTGATGTCTAGTTGCCATGCACCATAACCTCCAACAACAATCTTAACACCTCTCTCCCTAGCCCTCCTAATAGCTGCACTACCAAGTAGCTCCTTGAACTTAGCAGTAGTATAGGATTCAGAGTGCACTATGCCATATGGGCCGGAAAAAGTTGATGATGCAGGTCCCAAACCTTTCGGATCCATAGTTGAAATCCCTATAATCCTCGTTTCATCACCAATAACTCTACTCAAAGTTCTAGGTGGAGCAACAATAACTTCACTTCTATCAGCAACACCACTTTCAATTAAAGATGCTTCAATAGCTCTCAAACCATACGGAGCTAAAATTGCTTCACCATTAGATCCAACTGGAACTGGACGAAGAATGAAGTGCATGAAAGCTCTATAAAAGGGGAGACCTGAAACCGGCCCGGAAGTAGCAAAACCTAAGAACAGGCTACCACCATAAGTGCTCATCAAACTTCTATCAGCAGTTAACACTATCTTATAGCCAGACATGTTCACTACACCTAAGAATAGCATTTGAAATCTACTGGATATATCTTTCGATATATCTGTCGATAGTTCAAGTTTCAAAACCAGCTAGTTTAAAGCAGATGAAATTTACTAGTGGCAGTGTCAGTCACATTAGAGTTGTCCTTCTAAAGTGATGAGTCTCATTATAAAAGTCCTGCAGCATGATCTGGTTATGTAGAACTCTTATCTCACCTTGAGTTCTCTATCTTGAAAGTTGAAGACTAGGCACTATTGGCTACTTATAGCTTCTAGCTGCGTTGGACTAGAATGCTCTACTCGAGGTACTCATTGTCAGGCATGATCTGAGTTAGCGCGCTTAGTGCATTAACCATTCTTTCGATGTCTTTTAGGGCTGTTTCATCCTTTGCGGCTTCATTTTTCTCGAATGCTCTGCATCTAATCCCTCTATGACATATTATCATTTCGTGTTTCAGCATGAAGTTGTGTATTGCCTGGAGAGCTGTATCTAGTCCGTAGCCTCTGCCGACTACTATGCCTCCACCGATCTTATACCTTAGCTTACCTCTTAGCCACCATGTTCTGTCCATGAAGGTTTTCATTAGTGCTGTTACGTTGTCAAAGTAGACTGGGCTTGCGAGAATTATTATTTTCGCCTTTAGCAATAAGGGTGCTATTCTTCTCGTCATGTCATCATTTATTATGCACTTGCCTTCTTCAAGACATTTCCTGCATGATTTGCAATATTCAATCTCATAATCTCTTAGGGCTATGAATTCAGCGTTAAATTTCCTCTCCTTGAATATTTCAAGCGCCTTTAGGAGTAGGTAGTCAGTATTACCTCCCCTTCTGAAGCTACCGCTTATGCCCAGAACTAATCCCTTCACATCTAAATTATAGGTGATTCTCTGGAGTATAATTCTTCTCTCGTCAAAACTTCCATGTGAGAATAAGCCCTCTTTGTCAAGGAGCTAGAATAAGTCCGCCAAGAAATATGTGCGAAGAATAATGAGAGCTAAGATGAGTTCCCAAGAATTTTCCTTATAGTCAGCTTGATGGCTCTATGCTTGGCTCCCCATGTTTGATGAGAGGATTCAAACGCCTTTTAGAGAGCCTCATTCTCTCTGGTTCTTTCATTGCTTCATCAATTTCCCGCATCCGAATCGGGTTCCTCTTGATAAGATTTATGCGGAAATGTTTCTGCTTTTCTACATGAGAGTTCATTAGAGGGTTCACCGATGGTGTATAGAAAGTGGTTGAGCACTGTGTAGAGTCAGTCACACTAGGGTTCATCACTACTTAATGGTGGAGTTCAGGGTTGCCACCCTTCATCATCCAAGACATAATTAAGTGAAAGTGCTTAAATCATTTTACGCTCGCTCTTCTAGGTAAAAGTTTATGTGGTTGTTAATCCAAGTTCTCATGATATGAGTCGTTTGGAAGTGTTTATGCCTTTAATTGAGAGGTTCATTGAGCTGTTAAAGGTTCGTTATGGTGATAGGTTAATTTCGGTTTGCTTATTTGGTAGCATTGCTAGGGGTGATTTCAAGCCTAGTAGTGATATAGACTTACTTATTGTAATTGATGATTTACCTGAAGATTTGGGTTCACGTTTCACTGAAATGTTTAAGGTTAAGAGGGAGTTAAGGAGGAGTAGTGAGTATAGGAAGTTGGTTGAAGAGGGTTTGCCTAGGTTAATTTCGGAGGTTGTTTTAACTCCAAGTGAGGTAGCTAAGCATCCACCAATACTACTCGACTTAATTTTTGATGGAGAAATCCTCTACGATAAGAGTGGGTTTTTGAAGAGGGAGCTTGAAGCTCTAAGGAGGAAGCTCGAAGGTATGGGTGCTAGGAGAGTTAGGAGTAGGCGTGGTTGGTATTGGATTTTGAAGCCTGACATTAAGTTTGGTGAGGTAGTTGAATTTTGAGGAATATTGAGTTGGCAGTGGACTACCTTTATAGGGCTAAGAGGTGTCTTAAGGAAGCTAGAATGGCACTTGAAGATGGCGATGCACCTGGAGTAGTTAGGAGGTCGCAGGAAGCTCTTGAATTAGCAGTTAAAGCTGTGCTGAGAGCTCTAACCATAGAGTATCCAAGAGTTCATGATGTTAGTGATGTACTGCTTGAGCATGCTGATAAGCTACCATTAGAGTTGAGAAGTTGTGTTGAAGAATTAGCTAATTTGGTTAGTCAATTAGCTTCAATTAGGGGACCAGCATTCTACGGCTATGAAAGGGAAGGTATTCCGCCTAGAAGGGCTTTTAAAATAGATTTTGCCTTGAAGGTGCTCCGTGAAGTTGAAGCGTGGATTGAGTTAATTAATGGAATTTTTAAGAAGCATTTTAAGGTTGGAGTATAGCTTTCTTCCATACTCTCTAAAAACTCTAGACATGTTCTCACTGTACCTTATCAGCTACCTTTAATGTTTATGAATTCAGCTGAATTCTCCAGTCCATCAACGAAATCTACCTCCTTGTATTTTCATGAATTATTTGATTCTCACAGTTAAGCGGAGATAAGTTCTTGAAAGCTTTTAGGCGATGGAAGGGAAATTGAAAGCTTTAAGGTCTGTTAAGTAGGTGATCATTTATTTTAATTTGAGGAGGAAGCGGTAGCAGTGGGTCTAAGTATAACTTGAGTAGCATAAATATAATTCAGTTTAAAAACATCAAGTCGTGGAAATGAATTGATGGCTTTAACTTATGTCTCCCCTTATGAAAGCTCTAGTTATAGTCGTTTTCGGCTTCATGAAGATTTCATGTGAGGGACCTTGCTCTACAACTTCACCTAAGTAAATGAATATGACGTAGTCGGCTAGTCTCAGAGCTTGATGCACATTGTGAGTCACAATAACTATAGTGTACTGCTTCTTAAGTCTAAGTAGCAATTTTTCAATTTTATTTGCTGACAGTGGATCTAGCGATGCTGTAGGCTCATCTAAGAGTAGAACTTCAGGCTCAACTGCCAATGCTCTTGCTATGCAAAGTCTCTGCTGCTGCCCTCCAGATAATTTAGATGCTGGCTCCTTCAACCTATCCTTAACTTCATCCCACAAGCCAACTTCCCTCAAGTACTTCTCAACTACTTCATCAAGAATCTTCTTATCCTTAACTCCATGAATTTTAAGTCCATAAGCTACATTATCATAAATTGACATTGGAAGTGGATTTGGCTTTTGAAATACCATTCCTATCTTCCTTCTAATGTAAGTCACATCTACATTTGAGTCGTAAATGTTAACTCCTCTGAACAGAACTTCACCACTCACTCTAGCTTCATCAATTAAGTCGATGAGCCTATTTAAGCACTTAATGAAAGTTGTTTTACCACAGCCTGAAGGGCCCATTATAGCTGTAATTCGCTTTTCGGGAATCCTAACACTTACGTTTTTGAGTACATGCTTATCTCCATAGTAGACATTTAAATTCCTAGTTTCAATTACTACTCCATTTGAGTTGCCCACTATTCTCACCTCACTACGTATTTCATGAACTTCTTGCTGAGAAATCTAAGTGCAATATTAATTGCTAAGACAATAGCTATCAGTATAAATGAGGCAGCATATGCCTTAGCTCTAGCTCTTTCATATGGATATGAAATGTAGAAGTAAACTGCTAGTGGTAGTGAAGCTGATGGGGCGAAGAGTGAGTATGGTGTGAAGTCGCTGAATTGAGCAGTAAATAGTACTGGTGCAGCTTCAGAGATACCTCTAGCAAATGAAATGAGAACTGCAGTTAAAACTCCAGGCAATGCTTGGCGAAGTACAACATTAACGATCGTCTCGAACTTAGTTGCTCCAAGAGCATATGAAGCTTCTCTCAACTCATTGGGAACCATGGATAGAGCTAATTCAATGCTCCTAGCCATGAGTGGAAGCTCAAGTATAGCTAGTGTGAACATTCCAGCTAGAAGTGAAATTCCCATGCTCATCCACAAGACGAAGAGAATGAAGCCAAAGAAGCCAAATATGACTGATGGAACTCCAGAGAGAAGGTCTAGTGAGAGCCTCAAGTAATTTGCAAACTTACTCTTCCCACCATACTCATTAATATAAATTGCTGTTGGGAGAGCTAGGGAAAAAGCAATTAAAGTAGCTCCACTAGCGAGATAAAGTGAGCCTAAAATTGCATTTAAAATTCCACCTTCCCGAGCTGCGTTTCTCGGAGGCTCAATTAACATTGAAATGCTCAGAGAGCTAATGCCTCTAGCAACTATAGTCATTATAATGAATAGTAGAATGCCTATAATGAAGACCATAGAAGTAATCATTAATGTCTTGAAAATTTCTTCCTCAAACCTCTTCCAATTCATTTTACTCACCTACTAAACCTCAAGATTATTAGTCTAGCGAGAATATTGAAGATCAAGACAACTAAGAGTAAGAGTAGAGCTGCAACTGATAGAGCTGAAACATAGATTGGAGATGACATCATTTCCCCAAGACTACTGGCTATGAGTGCAGTTAGTGGGCAGCATGGATCAAATAGTGATGATGGAGCTCTAGGAACATTGCCAGAGACCATGAGGACAGCCATAGTCTCTCCGAAAGCTCTACAAAAACCTAAAATTATGGCAGCAATAATACCGAGAAAAGCCTTCCTAAAAACAACATACTTTACTGTCTGCCACTTAGTAGCTCCTAGAGCTAGTGAAGCTTCTCTAACTTCCATTGGAACTGCTCTAATAACTTCTTCAGCCACGGAAATTATTATTGGAGAGACCATAATTGCTAAGACGAAGCCTGAAGCTAAGACGCTATAGCCAACATTAACATTGAGTGAAAATAATGGAATCCAGCCGAGCATAGAGCTTAGAGTTGGAGCAACATAATCTCTGACTAGTGGTACAATAACTAGTATAGCCCAGAGTCCGTAAACAACTGAAGGAATGCTAGCAAGAACATCTATTAATGGCTTAATTATAGATCTCAACTTCTTGGGAGCATACTCGGCTAGAAAGATTGCGCATAGTATGCATGATGGAGCTGCAAGAACCATAGCTATGCATGTCACCCAAATAGTTCCAGCTATGAATGGATACAGGCCATACGAGCCATCACTAGGTAGCCACGAGTTTGAAAAGATTGTTAGAATTCGTGGTGAACTCAATATTGTTGAAGCATGATTAAGTAAGATTAGAGCTATTGAAATTACAACTAGGCCGGAAATGAGAGCAGTAATGAATAATACTTTCTCAAATAATTTATCCACTAAGTATCGGCGAGAGCAAGTAAAAAAATAGATTAAAGAGTTCATAAAATCACCTAGCCTATGAGTTTTAGAGAATCCTGAACTTTCTCCTCAGGTAGTGGGATATAGCCGATTTCAGCAACATATTGCTGACCTTCAGTTAAGCACCACTCAATAAACTTCTTAACAATGCCAGTAGGCTTGTGCTTAGTTACGAAGTAGAGAACTCTACTGAGCAAATACTTTCCACTAGCAACGTTTCTAATTGCTAAGTCGTAGCTATTGAGCCTCTCCCACTCATCAACTACACCATTTTCATTAAAGTCTACTGAAATAGGCTTGATTCCTTCAGATGCTTCACCATAAGCAAAAGCTAGGCCGACATACCCAATACCTAATTTATCATCTCTAACTGCAACGACCATTCCAGGATTACCTACAACTTTAATGCCGGTGAGTAGCTCTTGATCGCCAATACCAATTTTCTCAGCAAATGTTTCAGCAGTACCTGAAGCTTCAGCTCTCGTGTAGGGATGAATTTCATATTCAATTGGAGCACTATGCTCCTCAATACTGCCAGTATTAATGTTAATTGCATGTGTAGCATTAATTGAAATAAATCCATCACCATTTAAGTCTTTACCAATAACGTACTCCCAATTAGATACTAAGCCACTATAGATTTTCTTTAGAATACTCAACTTAATTCCCTTAACTTGCAATTCACTTAAAACCGGATTATTAGTACAGACGACCACTATCACAGCGTCATATGCTATTGGTATGGGCAGAGCACCTCTATCAATTTCATCACTCTTTAAGTTTCTAGATGACATGCCAATATCGACAAGACCAGCTAAGACATCAGTTATACCCTTGCCGGATCCGCCACTAGAAACCTCAATTTTAATGTCTCTGTGCAATTTCATGTACTCTTCAGCCCACTTCACTGCCAATGGATAGACAGTTGTTGAACCTGAAATTCTAATAACTGCAGTTTTAGGCTGAAATACGTGGAAGTAAATCACTGAGCAGCACACTATAATCACTAACAAAATTAAGGCAAATTTTAGTCCAAGTTTCACCGCCAACACCACCAGTAAAATTCTCAAGAGAGCGTGAGAGAATATTTTATATATAGTTAACCCAAATATTTTAGATAGATCAATATAATCTATATAGATGTATAGAGGTGAGACCTTGAGGAGAGAAAAAACATTAAGAAAAGTTCAATTAACTGGAGGAGCAACACTAATAGTTTCACTGCCAAAAGCATGGGCTAAGTCAATTGGATTGAGTGCAGGAGATTATGTGGCAGTGCTACCTCAACCAGATGGCTCACTAATCATACTGCCAGAAAGCATGTTTAAGGAAGCACCACAAGAAGCAACAATAGTAGTTGATGGTACAATGGAGCCAGAAACTGTAGTTAGATACTTCATAGCTTACTACTTAGCAGGCTATAATTTAGTTAAAATAAAGTTTGAGCCAGAAGCACTAAGCCACAAGAGAGCAATTAAGAAGGTAATAAAGAGCAAGCTAGTTGGAGCTGAATTAATTGAAGAATCAACCCTAGACATGGCTATTCAATTCCTAGTAGACCACACTCAATTGCCGGCACTCAGAGCGCTCATGAGAATGAGTAGCATATCTAAGTCAATGATAAGAGACTCAATTGAAGCACTAGTAATACTAAATCGAAGTCTGGCTGAAGAGGTAATTGCGAGAGATGATGAAGTAGATAAATTCTACTTATTCTTAGTTAGGCAGCTCAAAATGGCGGTTAAAAATAGTAGTATTCTAAGTGAAGTAGGATTCAAGACAACTAGAGACTGCCTAGGCTATAGAATAATAGCTAAGAGCGTTGAGAGAATAGCAGATCACGCACAAAAAATAGCTAGTATGGCACTTAAACTCGAAGAAAAGCCAAAGCCAAGAGCTCTAAGAATGATAATAAGCATCGGAGAAGAATCAGTAAAAGCATTTGAAGATGCAATGAAGTCAGTATTTGAATTAGACATGAATTTAGCAGATGAAGTAATTAGAAGAGTAATGCGATTGCGAAAATTAGAAGCAGAAGCGATAGAAATGGTATTAAGTGAACAAGTGAGCATCAGAGACGCATCAAACCTCAGATTAGCACTAGATAGCTTATTCAGAATAGCAGAATATGCAGCTGACATATCAGAAATAGTCATAAATATGGCAATTAAAAGTCCAAGAGAAGCAGCTTTGACAAAGAAAAAGGTAAAGATTAAAGCTAATAAGCTTCCAAACAACCTTGAGCTGGTTTAAATCTCTTGAAAGTGCGCAGCGTAAGTCATTAGTTATTCCGGATTGAAGTTTGTACAGCATATGACAAGAAGCTTAGGATGACGTACCCATATGGGCTCGAAGAAGCTTATGATTGGCTACAAGAATTTTATTTCGATCAGTAACTTTCACTTCAATCATTAATGTCAATTATCATGTTACTTCAATGCTCTTAACCATCGTTAATAAGTAAGAATAACTTTCAGAAGGCGTTATCATGTACCCTGATCATAAAGGGAAATTAAACACCTCATAAGGTACAATGCTCATCTCTGCTTCTTCACAATTATGCTCTTTGTCACCTTCTCTACTAGCTTTTCAACTTCCTTGATCACATCTTCTACATCTTCTTTTGTTGCTAGGTTTTCGTAGAAGTTTTTATGCATAGAATCTGCCAGTTTAAATGTTATCCTAACCCAATCGCCGAGTTCTTTAGCTACTTCATTCTTATACATCCATAAGTCCCTATGAGATTCTAATTTCATACCCCTCTTAGCAAGTGCATGAGCTTTAATAGCTAATGCACAAGCACCCCAAATCTTCTCACTTGCTTGTCTCAAATTACCCTTCATAAGCTCTTCTCTGGCCTGTTCAAGAAGTTCTTCTGCTCCTTTAATATAACTCCTAGCGCCAATACATGGATCAACATCTCTAGTTATGATATCAAGTAAATACTCAACGATAGATATTCCAGCCCTATTAGCTCTTTTCTTAAGCTCCTCAATAACAACCTTAGGCAATACCAGATCCAAACATTACAACCCCAAAATATAATTGGACATTGCATATGAATATATTCTTATCATAAGCTATCATGCATCTAAATTAAATGTAGCGTGTAACCAGATGAACAGCAGAGTTACTTCTGATTGTCTTACCTATTTGAGAAAGAGGGAGCTCATTAACTCCTTCCTTAACCTCTTAAGCAATACTTGTATAGTCGATTTTCTATAATATTCATCATTTCATTAGATAATAGCGTATAAAAAGGTGCTAGGCACTGCACAGAGTCCGCCACACTAGGGTTCATTATGGAGGCTCAAGATTGCTGCTTTTCATCATCCATTTAAATGTTGAGCTCTGAATTAAAATGCCTATTCTCCTTTTGTAATGTGTCAGTTCTTCCATGCTCTTCTTAAAACTCTAATTACGTTTTCACCAATGACTTTCTTAATTTCATTATCTGAGTAACCGTGCTTTACGAGCCATCTTACTATATTTATGAATTCAGCTGGATTTTCCAATCCATCAACGAACTCTATTTCCTCGTATTTAGGTAGTTTTCGTCTTGTCTTTGAAATTGCGAGTTCACTACTGAATGTATGGTGAAGTGCTACGTGGTCTCCAAAAATAGTATCTGGCCCGAAAGCTACATGATCTATTCCAACTAGCTTGACTATATACTCGAAGTGCTCCATTACAGCTTCAATGCTGTGTCTCCTATGCTTGTAAGTTAGAGTTGTATGGGGTGCAGCTTCAACGCCTATAACTCCACCCTTCTCGGCTAGTGCTTGAATTACTTCATCAGGTTTCATTCTCCTTGAAGGCCAGAGTGCTCTTGCACCGGCATGGGTTATGAATACTGGATCTCTACTAGCCTCTATAGCTTCAATTGAAGTCTTATCACTTGCATGAGCTAAATCTATTGCCATTCCAAGCTTGTTCATCCTATCAATGAGCTTGTAGCCCAAGTCAGTTAACCCATAATCCTTCTCATCTGCGAGTCCACTACCAAACTCGTTACCCTGACTATAGGTTATCCCCATACATCTAACACCTAAACCATAGAGTACATCTACTCTATCAAGATTGGAGTCCATGTTTGGAGCTCCCTCAAGATGAATTGCGACTGCAATTCTACCCTCACTATGAGCTTTATAGAAGTCATCAACCTTCTCAGCTAAAAATAGGAAGTTTTGATGCTTTAAGTCGGATAGAAACATCCCTATCTGATGAATTACACTATTCCAGCTCCAAGGATTCCCGTACTCCATTAAGCTTAATCCATTAAGTAAACCTTCGAAAACTCCGTCTAAGCATGATGAAGCTAATCCTTCATAACCAATCCACATGCGTCCTCTCCTAAAGTACTCCTTAAAGTCACTTGAATTCTCGGGTAGGACTTCAATGTGATCGTGAAGTGAAATTACGATGTACTTCTCAAGAATTTCCTCAACTCTCTCCTCCTCACTCTTACTCAACTTGATAACTTTAGACTTAACTCTCCCAATTTGCTTAGCAAGCTTGAAAAATTCGTAGTCAACTCCTCTCTCCAAGTACTGATATGATTTATACCCACTATACCTCTTAGGCTTCAACTTGATCACCTTAAGTCTTTCATCAATTACTTAAGTAGTTTAGCGTAAAATTGTTGTGATGAATAGTCAACTCGAGATTATTGATAAGCTTAGGAAGGTGAAAATGCACTTAATTAGAGCTCTGCACTACCTTAATAGTGCTGGTACTTGGTCTATAATTGACATGTTTACTAGTGGCTTTCTAAGCTTCGTTTCGGATGTCATGGAGTACTCTGAGTATGGTAAAGCTAAACGTGAAATTGCAATTGCCTCAAATATTCTTAGGGAGATTGAGGGTGAAGTTAGGGAGTTGATGGAGAAGATTCCCGAAGTAAATTCAACATACATGTGGATAATACTTGATATTGGATTGGACGGTTTTATTACTGACCTAATGAGACACATGAAGATTGGAGAGTGTAAGAGGAGAATTAAGTGTTTAGTTACTGATATTGATAGGCTCATTTCAAAGCTGAAGAGTGGTTATGGAAGTATCGGCTTCAATCCCTGAAGTTGAGCTAAACTGTTTAAGGTTAATCTAACACCAATGTAGGTGTATAGTAGTGCTAGGAGGAATTTTAGTTTTCTAGGTGGGGTTTTATGAGCAAGTCTTGGACCTACTTGAGCAGATAGTATACTCGGTATTCCAATGAAAGTGAAGAGGAGTAGATTGAACCATCCAAATGTAAATGGCGGGTAATCCTCCGGATGCTTAAGCTGATCTAAGTAGCCTAGTAATCCAAATGAAATTGAACCTATCGATGAACCTATGATCATTGTTGCAATTGAAATTGCAACTGCAATGTGGATGGGAATTTCAAGTAGCACGTTGAGAGTTGGAATGTAAATTAAGCCTCCACCTATACCCATAAAGTGAGCTAAGCAGCCACAAAATAAGCCAGCGAGCACATACCTTAGTGTATTGGGTTCCCTAAGTTCACTAACACTTTTAGCTCTAGCCCTCATGAACCTGTAGGCTCCAATGAGACACGTCACTCCAAAGAGAAGCTTCAAAACTAACCCTGCAACCCTCCTATAAGCAGTGAAGAATGTAAATGCTAGAAGTGAACCTAAAAAGCTTCCAATACCAACTGGAATAGCAAATCTAACATAGTGATTGACTGGAAAAGCCATTCCCTTCCTCTTAAACTCCCTCCAATGTCTAATCAATCCGCTTATAGCTGTTGGAACAACAATAGCCATGTTAGTGCCAAATGCAATTAACGGAGCTAAACTGGGATTAACATTGTAAATACCAGTTAGCACTGAAATCATTACTGGAACCATTATGAAGCAGGCACCGACACCAAAGTAGCTACTAACAAGGCCGACGGCCGCGCCAGCGAGAATGAGCATGACATAATGGGTCATCACGTCCACCGCAGAGATTATATTAGAAACAAATATAAAATAGTTTTGTTTATAAAATAAACTTGATGATAGACGAAGTGGATTATAAAATTATGAAAACATTATATGTAAATGGGAGAGCTACACTTAGAGAGTTAGCTGAAGTAATAGGGTACACCAGCATGGGCGCAAAAAAGAGGTTAGATAGGTTAATTAATAATGAAATAATTTCAATTAGAGCTCTAGTAAACGCAGAGAAGCTCAGTGTAATACCAGTTATCATATTTATTGAGGCTGTAAGTGGAGATGTCATTAGGAAGATTATTAGTAAATTTAAGGACTGCCCTAGGCTAGTAAACTTTTTCACTACAATTGGCAGGTACAATTTAATAGCATTAATGATTGCTGAGGACATAAAGACACTCGAGTCAATATCCACTGAAAAATGCTCTATAAGGAGAATTAATGGTGTTAAGAGAATCGAGTATTATCCTGTGGGCGAAGTTCATTACACTCCATATCTAAGCATTAGAGTGAACCTTGCAGGCAGGAAGCTTGGTAGAGCTCCATGTGGAGTTAATTGTGCTCCATGTCCAAGATATAAAAGTGATAAATGTTTAGGATGCCCAGCAACTAAATACTATAAAGGAAGCAAATTATTTAAGATGGCTTAATTTTAGTTTAAATTTTAAACACAAGGTTTATTAGTGAATTTAAATTATCAATTCATTGATGGCTTCCACAGAGTGTATCGAAGGATTTATGGTTAAAGTTGATAGGGCTTCATGTCTGAAATTTCCAGGTGGAATTAGTATTGAAGCATTTGAACCAAATGGTTTAGAGAGGGAGATTAAAGTTTTAGCTTTCACACTTCCACCATTGAAAGCAAATTATTCATCTGCATGGAACTGCTTAACGTTAAAGCTTTTTGGTAGATTAATTGGAATCTATAGTTCAGGTAAAATTGTTTTCTGCGCTAAAAATTTAAGTGAAGCTAAAGTAATATTGAAATCACTACGTAAGCTGATTAGTGAAGTTAGAAAAAACATACCTGAAAAGTTACCTAATCAGCAAGAATTAGCGAAGAGAAATAGACTTTCAGCATTGATATTATATAATTATCTTCCTAAAACGAATTGTATGAAATGTGGAGAATCCACTTGCGTGGCATTTGCAGTTAAAGTTTTAAATGGAGATAGGAAGTTGAGTGAATGCTTATTGCTAAGCGAGTCTAAGTACACTCATTTAATTGATCAATTTAAAAAAGACTTCGGAACTGAATTATTCAAAATTTTGTGGGATGGTTCAAGATTAATTGAGTTAATGAAAGCATTAAATCTCGAAGTATTTTAATTACTTGAGTAGAACTACTCTATGCGAAACCCGTGCTACTGACTAATAGTTGAAACGTAATAAGCAATAATTATGATGATTCGCTCAGGGAAGTAGTTAATAGGGCTAAAACAATTCAATGTTTCAATATCTCTATTAGATTATTTTGTCAATAATTTGTAGTTAGAAATTTAATTTTAAACTAAGATATTAATTTAAAATAAGTAGACCTTGAGCTGAAATTTAGCAATAATGAGGACTGCGTTCTCGAATTAGTTGCTAGTTAATTGCTCTACTTGGAGTGATTTATACATGGTAAATAGTAAGCTTAATAAAATAAGATGACTCAATTTCCCATGTGATTGTAGAAAGAGTTATTGATGAATTTAAAGTGTATGTTTCTAAGTGTGGACATCACAAATGTACTAATAAGTTCGTAGTTGAAGCATGGGATTCTTCGAATCTTGAATATGAAGTTAAAGTTATAGCACTAAATCTTCCACCATTGAAAGCCAAGTACTCATATGCATGGAATTGTGTAACTTTAAATATTTTGGGTAAAAATGTTGGAGTCTATGGTTCAGGTAAAATAATGTTTTGTAGTTCAAGCTTAGATGAAGCTGAGATAATTTTGAGATTATTAAGGGAAATCATAAGTGAAGCCAGGAGGATGAAAATCGATGAAAAAATGCTTGAAGAGGAATTAAAGCTTAGAAAGAGGGCTTCAGCTTTAAAGCTCTATAACTATCTTCCAAAAACTAATTGCAGTTTATGCGGAGAGAAGACTTGCATGGCATTTGCAGTTAAAGTTCTCTTAGGTGAGCGTAAACTCACAGATTGCAAACTGTTAAGTGAGCCGAGCTATAGGCACTTAATTGATGAATTGAGAGCTGAGCTTGGAAACTACTTAATTAACGTTTTATGTGGGAAATCGAATCTAGCTAAGCTAATTGGTATGGATTAGGTGTATCTTAAGGTTAGCAGGTTCAATACGGATTTCCAGTTAACATCAGTATTTACACATCCATTTTTCAAGAGTGGTATACCTTGACCTGCAATACCAAATTTTTCGCATAGAAAGCTTCCGAGAACTAGCTCTTTAAGGCATGCAACTCCTAGGCATGCTTTAGGCTTTATCTTCTCAAATATCTTCGTGATCATGCTTCCACCGGGAAGTATGAAAACCCCCTTATATCCGAGTTCCCGTGCAAGCTTAATGATTCTCCCTATCATGCACTTCCCACAATCAACACACTCATAGCCTAAATCCGTTAGTTTAGCGGGGCAGTCTGGGCTTCTAAGACACTGCGGTAATAATAGGATTCTCTCGGTGTAGGGTGTTAATGCGTACTTAACCTTATATGCTGCATTCTTCATTTCAACATATATTTTCAGTAGCTCCCTCTCATCAACACCAAGCTTAACGGCAAGCTGCTCAAGCTTTTCAAGTACTAGTCCACTGAACTTCATTTTGGATATCTTCTTTATGGCTTTCATTAATGTACTTTCTTCACCATATTCGCTCAAAGCTCAGCCTCCATCAAAGAGCTTATGAGCAAAATGGGATTTAAGCATATTGGGGGTATGATATTGAAGTACATTAGTTACGGGGATTTCAGTAAAATTGATATTAGAATTGGAAGGGTTCTGAGGGCTGAGAGAATCCCGGGTAAAACGAGAATTTTAAAGTTGCTTGTTGATGTTGGTGAGGATAAGCCTAGAACAATAGTTGCAGGTGGAGCAGAATACTATCCACCAGAGTATTTTGAGGGTAAGCTCTTCGTAGTCGTGGTTAACTTGGAGCCTAAAGTTATAGGTGGCGTCAAATCTGAGGGTATGCTGCTGGCCGCCGACTTGAATGGTAAGCCAGTGTGGCTAACTGTTGATGGTGAAGTCCCCCCTGGAACAAAGGTTAGATAGAGGTTTTCCAAAAAGCTTAAATCACCTCTCTCTTTAAAGCACTATAATCCAATTCAGGCGAGCGAGGAGTGCAGTCAATGCTAGAGAAGTTAAGAAGGAAACTGGGCTCTGCAAATAGGAACTTCCTAGTACTGGTATTTAGGAGAGGATACTCTTCACTGTTCAATAGCCTACCAATGCAGTATACTTCACTATACATGAAGGCTCTCGGCTTAAACGAAATAACAATTGGTTATTTGAGGAGTTTGGGTGATGCAGCCTCGGCCCTGACATCTCCTCTTCTAGGATTTATAGCGGACTTAAAGAGCTTAAAGAAGGCTTTAATGGCTGTTATGTTAATTGAAGTACTTGCACCCCTATTCTACATTTTCTCTTGGGATTGGAGGCTCCTCATTCCAGCAGTCATATGCGGAGTCCTAACTATGAGCTTAACTAATGTAGTTGAAGTCGTCTACATAGCCAACCTACTTAGGAGAACTAGCAGGGCCACTGGATTCGGAATAACTAATACTGTGTCAACTATTTCCTCACTCATAGCCCCAATGATAGCAGCCGTCATAGTTGAAAGCTTCGGTGGAATAACTGTTCAGGGAATAAAGCCCCTATTCATAGTTCAGCTCCTTGGTCTAGTAGCTCTAGCACCCATTGTAGTAGTTTTCCTTCAAGATATAAGTGGGGGTGGGGAGCTCAAGCTTAGAGAAGAGTTTAAGGGTATGATAGAAATGCTGAGAAATCGAAAGTGGCTTCAGAGATGGATTTTGCTTGAAGCACTAGGAGGCTATGTTTGGGGAATCACTATGCCCTACATAATGATCTATGCAGTGAAGTATAAGGGGGCTACGCCAATAATACTTGGATTAATGGGTTCAGCACTCAATTTAGCATCAGTAGTCGCTGGCGTGCCCATTGGTAGATTAGCTGATAAAATTGGTAGAATTAAAGTTTTAGTTGCAATTAGACCGGTATTCTATGCATCAATATTAATGCTGCTATTAGCACCCAATCCATGGTACCTCGTTGTTGCATGGACTCTTAGAGGCCTATTCTTCTCAAGCACCTCTGTTTGGCAGACTGTTGCAATGGAACTTGTACCGGAAGAGGAGCGTGGTAGATGGTCTGGAATTAAGGGTTTAATTTCGGGGTTAATTAGAATTCCGAGTGCACCAATTGGAGGATATCTGTGGACCTATTTCGGCCCTGAAGCACCATTCATCGTGGCACTTCTAATAGATGCATTTATCAGACTACCACTCATATACATGACGCCTGAAACTTTAAAGAAGAAGGAGTACTTTGCACTATACTCAAGCGTATAGTTCATTAGATAGTGTTAATGCCTAAATATAGATTAGCTATGAAGTGAAGTTGGATAGGTGTCTCCATGAATATTAGGAGAATACTTGAGAAGCTGATTAAGGGGGAAATTTCAATTAATGATGCTGAGAAGAAAATAAAGTTGCATGCAATAGAGGAGATCGGTGAGCTAGTAAAATATGATTTAGGTAGAGAATTGAGGAGGAATATTCCAGAAATAGTTTACGCAGAGTACAAGAATGTTAAGGTGCTAGAAGATCTCATACATAGAGTTGTGGATAAGTCTGGTAGAGTAATTTTATCGCGGCTTCAAGATGAGCACTTCAATTTAATTGAGAGGTTAAAGGATAAGTTTGATGTTAAGTTAAGTAGGGTTGGTAGAATTGCAGTTATTAGGAGGAAGGGCTTTAAAGTGGACTTGACGGGTGGAGTTGTTGGTTTAGTGACTGCAGGTACAGCTGATATTCCATTAGCTGAGGAGGCTAAGCTCATAATTGAGGAAATGGGCTGCAGAGTTGTTGAGATACATGATGTGGGCATTGCATCAATATTTAGGGTTATTGAGGCAGTTAAAAGGCTTGTTGAAGCTGATGTTGATGTATGCATTGTAATTGCCGGTATGGAGGGAGCCTTACCATCAGTAATTGCATCCCTACTAGATGTACCCGTCATAGGATTACCTTCATCCAAGGGTTATGGTGCTGGCGGCGGTGGATTATCAGCTCTACTATCAATGCTCCAGTCATGTGCCACTGGGCTAGTTGTCGTTAACATTGATAATAGTGTTGGAGCGGCAGTGGCAGCCTCACTCATAGCGAATAGAGCTGCAAAATTTAGGGGTGGCGGATGCAGTTGAAGCTTCTAGTATTCGACCCTAAAATTGCTGGTATATCCGGCGACATGATTTTAGGTGCACTAGTAGATTTAGGCGCGGATAGTAGGCTTCTATGCGAGCTGGCTGGGATAATTGAGAATAAGCTGAACCATGTTAAGGAAGCAAGTGTCAATATTGAGAAGGTTAAGCGATGCGGAATAAGCTGTACTAGAGTTGATTTCAAGTTAAAGGAGAAAATTGATAGTGAAGTATCCAGGCCGAGCAAGTTAAAGAATAATATGCTTAAAGTATGTGGTGAAATTGGCTTATCAAGTCATGTTCAAGCTAAAGCACTTGAAATAATAGATCTGCTAATAGAGGCTGAATCTAGAATTCACGGCTCAACTAATGTACACTTCCATGAATTGGCTTCAGCAGACACGATTTTCGATGTTGTGGGATCACTAGCATTATTGAGCGAGCTTGGATTTATCAGTAATAATTCCAAAATATGCTCGCTACCTATAGCTACTGGTATCGGTGACATAGAGACCAAGCATGGATTGCTATCGGCTCCAGCACCAGCAACACTTGAAATAATTAGGATCAAGAGTATACCCTTTAAAGTTAAGAAAGTATTTTTTGAATTGGCAACACCAACTGGAGTTGCAATTTTAGCTTCAATTGCAGATGAATTCGCATTAAGTCTACCTTTAATGAGGATTGATGGTATAGGCTACGGTGCTGGCGGCCGCGATTTAAATGAATTACCAAACATCTTGAGAATTTTCTCCGGAGAAGCTATTGAGGCAGATGTGTTTGGGAAAGTAGAGATTATTTCAATTTTAGAGACGAATATTGATAATGTGACTGGAGAGCAAATTGGCTATTTAATAGGTAGGCTTATGAATAGCGGTGCACTAGATGTTCAAGTAATCCCTTCAATTGGAAAGAAGAACAGGCCATTTTACATAGTGAAAGTCCTCTCCAAAATCGAGGATAGAGATAGGCTACTCGAAGTTTTAATGAGTGAAACTGGTAGTTTGGGTGTTAGAGTAATTGAGGTTCCAAGAATTGTTGCTGAAAGGAGAATATTTAAAGTTGAAGTTGAAGTTATGGGTAAGAAGTTTAGTGTTAGAGTTAAGAGAGCTTGGCTTTTGAGTGGTAAGGTGATAAGTGTTAGACCTGAATATGAAGATTTGAGGAGGATAGCTGCAGAGCTGAATTTGCCACTTAGAGTAGTTGAGCAAATTGTTATGGAGAAGTTGAAGTCTCATAAAGTTTAAAGATTAATTGAATAAACTATTTCTGGGGATTTTAATGAAGGTTGAAGAAATAAGAAGGATTGCAGTTATAGGTGCAGGTGTAATGGGTAGGGGGATTGCCCAAGTATTTGCGCAATCAGGCTATGAAGTATGGTTATGTGATATTAAGCAGGAAATTCTTGATAGTGCCCTTGCAACAATTAAAAAGTATGTTGATAGGGCTGTTGAGAAGGGTAGGATTAGTAGGGAAGAGGCAGAAGCCATAATGAGGAGAATCAATACTACATTGAAGATTAGTGAGGCAGTTAAAGAGGCGGATTTCATCATTGAAGCGGTTTTCGAGGACATTAATGTTAAAAAGCAGGTTTTCAAGGAAATAGATGAGCATGCCCCACCCCACGCAATATTGGCCACAAACACTTCATCACTAAGCATAACTGAAATTTCAATGGCAACTAGGAGGCCTGATAAAGTTATTGGAATGCACTTCTTCAATCCTGCGCCAGTAATGAAGCTAGTTGAAGTAATTAGAGGTGAGCACACATCAAATGAAACCTTTGAAGTAACAATGAAGCTAGCTGAAAAGATCGGTAAAACACCTGTCGCAGTTAAGGAGTCACCAGGATTTATAGTGAATAGACTATTAATTCCATTCATTAATGAGGCAATTTACTTGGTAATGGAGGGCGTGGCTAAGCCAAAAGACATAGATACTGCATGTAAGCTCGGATTAAACCATCCAATGGGGCCATTGGAGCTCGCAGACCTGATAGGATTGGATGTTGTTTTAGCGATAATGGAGACGCTATATAGCGAGCTTGGAGACCCAAAGTATAGACCATGCCCACTGCTAAAAAAGATGGTGAGAGCAGGATTGCTTGGTAGGAAGACTGGTAGAGGCTTTTATGAGTATAAGTAGGGAGGTATGAATTTGTCCGAGAAGGGGAAAGTGGTATATGAAGAGTATCCTGATAAGGGTATAGCTAAGATAATCATTGACAATCCCCCGCTAAACGTGATGAGTACAGAGGTTTTAAGAGAGCTATTTGAAGTCATTAATAAAGCTAATAGTAGCCCCAATATTAGGGCCGTAATTATTAGGGGAAGCGGCGATAAGGCTTTTAGTGCTGGCGCCGACTTAAAGGAGTTCGCTAAATATGGAATTCATGAGGCGAGGGAAGCTGCAATTCTCGGCCACACCATTATGTGTGCAATTACGAATTCGCCGAAAATCTATATTGCAGCCGTGAACGGCTATGCTCTGGGTGGAGGATTCGAATTAGCACTTGCATGTGATATAGTGATTGCATCTGAAAATGCTAAGCTTGGAAGTCCAGAGGTAACACTTGGAATAACCCCTGGATGGGGTGCAACTCAAAGACTACCCAGAATTATTGGTGAAAAGAAGGCTAAGGAAGTACTATTAACGGGAAATATGATTTCTGCACGAGAAGCATATGAGCTTGGAATAGTGAATAGGGTAGTTTCACTGGAGGAGCTTGATAAGGTAGCTGAGGAAATAGCTGTAAAAATTGCTAGGAATGCTCCACTAGCAGTATTTGCAGTTAAAAGACTAGTAAATAAAAGCTTTGAAGTAAGCATGGATGCTGGAATACTTTATGAAATAGAGGCCTTTAGCAACTGTTTTGCAACAGAAGATAAGGAGGAAGGTATAAGAGCTTTCTTCGAGAAGAGAGAGCCAAAATACAAGGGTAGATAAATTTATTGGAAAGACGAACTTTAAACTAAAGCTTCTTCAAATCTTCTTTAAACATTACTTTAAGTTTTCAAGATACTAGAGTTGGAGAGCCATAATTAGCGTGTCAACATATTGATCATCAATTTTCATTCCACTAGGTATTTTACCAATAATTTTGAAGCCAACCTTCTCAAATACGTGGATTGCCCTACTATTTAAGCTTGAAGTTTCAAGCAGTATTAACTTAAAGCCATGCTTTTTCGCTTCATCAATTACCGCTCTCAATAGCTCTGTGCCAATACCAATATTCCTAAATTCCCTCCTCACAATTATTCCAAGCCAACCTCTATGTCCAAAACTTCCCTCATCCCTTTTAATAGAAGCATAACCAATCATTTTCCCATTAACTTCAGCAATCAACCGTATCTCCTGATTTTCACTGATCCTAGATATTATTTTGAAGAATTTCTTAGCATAATCACTCTTACTCTCCTGCTTGATAGGTCCTAAGAATAACTTTAATTCGTCATCGTTAGTGAAAAGTGACTCCCAAAAATCAATGTAATCATCTAGATCGCTCCACTCAATATATCTAATAATTACTTCAACATTGTTTTTAGCATTGAACTTCTTTATTACATTATTTGGAGGTTTACTTTCCATTTCTCATTCTCCTCTTTTTGAGCAATCTAGTTAATGCATATTACATAGAATGCATGGTACACCATATTTACTCCATACATATGTCCAGCAATCAAAGATGGGGTAACTGGCAAATACTATGAGTAGATTGAAGTTACTTGCATTATTAATGTTCCTAAGCATTGGTATTTCACTGATTAGCGTACCTTTAAAGTCTACTCTCACAGTCCTCTTGAAATCCTTAGCAATCTGCTTTACAGCATTCAACATATCCTCGAGATATCCTAAGAACACGTAATCTAAACCATAAACCTTCCCATATTCTTCAGGTTTAACTCTTCTAATAAGCTCCTCATAATTCATTAGGCTGTAGTTGATTAAAGATACCATTACAACCTTAACATCCTTAGTGAATAGGTGATGTAGAGTCGCAGCCGCAAAGCTACTTATATAATCACTATTTTGAGCATGATAGTCTAATGCTATGAGCACAATTGAATTTTCAGGTAAATTCTCAATAGTCTCATGCCATCTTCTAACCCTTATATTAACATTTAGCGGTAATCCTAGTGGTTTAATGAGAGGTAGAAATGCACAGAATAGTAATAAGCTATAAAGTATGAAGTTTTCACGCTTCATCAAGTTTTCTTGTAAAAGACTTAAATTATAAATTTGTGATGTCCAATATTATTGAAAGGGAATTCGAGTCAATTGAACATTTAATGGAGGGATTATGATTTGAAGCCGCTAATTCGAGAAGTTGAGTTGCTCGATGAATTAGCTCTAAAAATTAAATCATTAGCCAGGAAGCTCAATATTCCATGCATTAAGCTTAACATAGACTATTACTCATTCAATGTAAAGCATGGTAGAGTTAGAAATGGCATATGTCTATATTATACCGAGTCTACCGATAGAATCATGAAGAGCCAATATGTATGGTACACTAAAGATCTTGAACCTATAAATCGATTCAAACCTACAGTCCCCGGATATCTAAAGCTACGCATGGGTGGTAGGGGCTGGTATAAAAGTGAACATCACTTGAGAACTATAGGTCTAGCTGAGCCATCAGGCTTCTTTGGAGCTAGACCTGCCAGGAGAGGTGAGCCATATGCAATATTCTTCAGATTACCTAGAGGAACCATAGTTTACTCATTTAATCCAAAGCCAATTGAAATTTATGCCGAAAAAGATAGACTGAACCTACTATTTCTACTTCACACTGAGAGCCCAGAATATCAGCCAAGAAGCTTAGATTTAAAATACGAAATTAAGTGTAAGCAAAAATTCAAAGCTATTATAAGCAATTGCTGTTGACGATCATCCCAAATTAAAGTTGAAATCATAGTCTCAATAACTAAAATTATTGTTATAGGCTTTTTCTCTCAATTTTACCAAGCTCATCTCTAAAGCACCAAGTGCCCTCTCCAAAGTCTAGGAGCACAACTTTAAGTTTACCTAGAAGTTTATCGTTTAATAGTACATGCCTAGCTCTAGGAGAAATTAAAATTGAGCATGTAACTGGCCCCTCAATCCTATCACCTGCAATAATGTAAACATTAGCTACATTTCTATATTTTAAGAAATCAACCTCTCTTCCATCTCCAGTAATTTTTGTGTGAATTTCAGGCTCACTTATATCTTGAAGCCTCAATTGCCTAGATAATTCAATTGGTATTAAAACTTCCGGTTCAATACCTATGAAGCCGCTATTTGCTATGGCTACTGTTTCAATTGACGATTCACCATTTATTAGCTCTATTTTCACTCTTAATCTCAACATCACTTATGGCCTCCTCATCAATTAATGTTAATAGAAGCTCTTCTTCATCCATGAGAGTTAGCAAATACTCATTCACACCCATAACCTCTAGATATGAATAGGTTATGAGGTACTAAATTAACTCTTCTATAATTTTAGCTGACATAGCAATATTGCTCGAGTAAGCTCAATAACAATCTTCATTCAAGTATGGAGGTATAAAAGCCATAATTTAATACTATGGTACTTAGCTGTTGCAGCATGGTAAGCATCAAAGTAGTACTGTGCAGTTATATTTCTATGTATTCGTCTATGAACTTTCTATACCAATTTTCATATTCTTCTGGAGTTATGATGTGTATTTCAAATGGCGTGAATTCACCTATTTCATTAGCTATCTCAATTCTCAAATTCAATCTACTACTTAAGTTCCCTGCTAAGCAAGTTATTACGAGGACATCTATATCACTGTTCGGCCTAGCTTCCCCTTTTACAATGCTTCCAAATAATATTACTCTTGCATTGGAGTCACGTTTTCTCGCGACCTCCTTAATTTTCTTTGCGTACAGTACTGGTTTTTCATAGTACTTCTTCCACTCACTCAATCTTTCAAGTTCCAATTCTACTATTGATGAGATTCCTTCTCCAGGCATTTTAACACCTTTAAAGCTTCATCTGCAAAATTTAATATTCTCTCAGCGATATCCTTACCATACTCTCTTGGTAAATATCTCGATGTTATGTATGCCTCCTCTAGCAAGTATATGGTCTCCAAGTTCTCTTCATAAAATTTCCTTAAAATGCCGTCTCCATAAACTCTCATTACATCTCTAAGTAAACGTATTAAGGAGTGTGATTTGGGGAAGTCTCCCATTTTCCTGCATAAAAGGTACTTGAAGTATAGTTGGAGAAACTGCTCTACATGGAAGAGCACCAAGTCGTAGTGTCCATGGCTGAAATTTACTCTAGCAGTTTCAAGAAATGCTTTCGCTCTCTTCTTTAGTAACTCTGCAAGATTAGTAATCACAAATTCACGCTCCAATAACTTATTTGCAATGAAATTTAAAATTGATTGCTCCATGATATTACAATGTGTTAAGATTTGCTTTGAACTTAATTAACGAAGCGGCCTTTTCTCTAATGTGACATTGATTTTAATGATTTTCCCATTTCTCATTATGGTTAATTCGACTGTTTGACCTGGTAGGGTGTATTTTTCTAGGTAGGTTACTAGGCTATCTACTGAAATTACTTTAGTTCCATTTATAGCTATTATTATATCTCCTCCAATAACATATGTTCTACCTGTAATTTCAACTGTTCTATTACCTCCACGTAGTCCAGCTTTATCAGCAGGACTCCCCTCAACAACTTCAACTACTAGTACGCCGTAGGTTACATTAACTTTCATGACTTTAGCTATTTCATATGTCATGTCTGTACAAGCTATTCCAAGCCATGGATGGAGATCGTAGTATCCATGTTCAATTAGGTATGGAACTTCCCTCAGTATGGTGTCTGATGAAATTGCAAATCCAACACCTTGAGCTCCTCTAACAATGGCAGTGGCAATCCCAACAACTTGTCCTTTAAGGTTGAGGAGAGGAGCACCTGAATCTCCTGGATTAATCGGGACACTAATTTGGATTACATCTGCAAGTGGAAATCCACCAGTCATTTCGCCTGGAATGGCCCTGCCGAGTTGACTAACTATTCCATGCCTTATAGATGAGGTTAATCCGAATGGATTACCCACAACTATAACTTCATCGCCTATTTTGAGCATTGATGAACTGACGATTTCTAGTGGTTTAAGCAGGTTTAATGGAGCATTAACCGATAAGACGGCTAGATCTGCATATGGATCTCCGCCTAAAAGCTTTGCTGGATAGCTCTCCCCATTACTAAAGGTAACAATTATGTTAATTGCATCTCTAACCACATGGTTATTGGTTAAAACAACAAACATTCCATTGCAGTTGTAGATGAAGCCTGAGCCCTGCTTCTCAACATATTCATAGCCGAAAACAGTTTCTTCACGCGCTATGCATTTCACTAGAACAATTGAGTCTCTAACACGCTCGTAAATCACAGAGTAAATGCTTTCTAATGAGCCAGTAACGTTTATTCTATGAATTCTCTCTTCAATGCTGATAATGGAGCTATTTAAGTAGCGAACTTGATTTTGAATTTTACTTAAGGCTCTAGAAGCATCAGCTATCTCACTCTTAATATTGGAAAGTTCACTTCTAATCTTCTCAATTTCCTTCAACTTATCTTCAAGCTCAACCAAGCGGTTTAAGGTGATGTGCGCTCCAATTGTAGCTCCAATAGCTAGGCATGCAATTGCAGTAACTATTATGATTGCAATAACTGAGCGCCTACTAAAACTCATGCCAATCAACTCCAAGGATAACATTGAAAATCAGCGGTATAAGCATTGTTTATGCTTAGCTTTAACAATAAACTTCTCAAAATAAAGGGGTGTTTGAAATTTGATGGCTGGCAGCCGTATTCATCCTCAACCCGAGCGGGTATGTCGTACGGCTGTCGCGGGCATAAATAATTTTGAAAATTGAATTTAAAGGTTTAACTCGAAATTCACTTGAATGGCTTCTCAGGGTTTCCATAGTAGTTTAGCGAGTATATATCGGTTAATGGTTTTCTGCTCTTTGGTTTAGGTTGTTCTGCTGGATAGCCAACAGTTATTACTGCTAATACCTTGAATTTATCCGGTATTTTGAGTAGCTTCTTAACTTCATTCTCATTGAAAGCACCAATCCAGCACGTACCCAAACCCATTTCATGGGCTGTGAGCACTATGTGCTCCAATGCTATTGTAGTATCAACCATAGCCCACTTAGGTGACTTCTCAATATCAGCTAAGCCAACTATTAGGCATGAAGCCTCCCCAACAAACTTCTGACCCATACATGCATCAACCATTTTACGCTTAATTTCCCTATCAACTACAACCACGAAGTGCCATGGCTGGAGATTTCTTGCACTGGGAGCCCATCTAGCTGCTTCTAGTAGCTTCTTAATTTGATCGTCTGTTAAAGGCTTGTCTAAGTAGGATCTTATACTCCTCCTATTAACTATGACGTCAAACACGCTAGTCATAACTTCACCTCCGCAAGTCAACTGACTCCAAATTTTCTTAGCACAATATCTTTCAATAAATAATTTAAATAGTTTACGAGTTAATTTTAATTAGAACTAAACAGTTAATGGTGGCTGTCATTGGATTTAAGCGAAATTTTAAATAGATCCTGGAGCTTCATGACCAGGCTAACTAGGAACATTGGCAATCTAATAATACTATTTGCATTAAATGTTATTCCAATAGTTAACTTCACTGTCATAGGTTACTGTGCAGAAATTACTAGGTTAGGTGAGTCAATTGATAGTCCACCTAAAATTGGAAATTACTTTAGGCTCTTCATTCAGGGACTTAAAATTGTGATTGCAGCGTTAATTTATGCACTGATACCAATAATTCTTTTGATTATACTGTGCCCAGCTGCAATTCATGCACTACTACCTGTTCCACATCCAATAGCACTTATTAGTGGCGTAATACTTCTCGGAGTAATTCCAGCACTGATAGTTGCCTTCATAATATTCATTATTGGAGCCATGGGCATAATACACATGATTAAAACTGGAGAGTTCATTAAGGCATTTGCTTTCGGGGAAATAATTGATAGAATTAAGAGTATTGGATTGGGCATGTATTTGGCATGGTTAATAGTGATGTTCGGCTTATCCATAATAATTTCAAGTTTAAGCAGAGTTCACTGGATAGTATCCTCGATAATCGAAGTATTCTACCTAGTTTTCCTAGCTAGGTCTGCACACTACATTTATGGTTTATGATGGGGTTTAATGGCTAATTAATGCTCATTGTGTACTCCAGCTTTGTTAATACTTTTGATCCCCCTGATGTGCATAGAACGGTGTCTTCTATTCTTATTCCAAATTCATTCTTTAGGTATATGCCTGGCTCTATGGTGAATGTCATTCCACTTTGTAGTGGCTGCTTATTTCCCTTCACTAGGTATGGGTGTTCATGTACTTCTAACCCTATACCGTGCCCGAGTCGATGAATAAATTGCTCTCCATAACCTTCACTATCTATTATTTGTCTTGCTACCCGATCTACATCTTCGCATGGAATTCCAGGCTTTACATATTGAATTGCTGTTTGATTTGCTCTATACACTATTTTCCATATTCTCTCCTGCTTAGATGCTGGTTTCCCATAGATTATTGTTCTCGTTAAATCTGAATAATAGAAGTCTACTATTGCTCCTGCATCGATCAACACTATATCGCCTTTCTCCAGTTTTCTATTGCTTGATGTTGCGTGGGGTAGTGCTGCTCGTTCACCAAATAATACTGTTGCAAATGCTGGTGATGCTCCATGCTTCCTCATTTCATTTTGAACTATGTAACTAACTTCTAGTTCAGAAATCCCATTCTGTAGTGATTCGAATGCAGCTTTGACAGCCTTACACGTGATATCACATGCCTTCTCTATTCTCTCAATTTCACTTGGTGTCTTTACCATTCTAAGTGAATTTACTATGTCAGTTATATCGATGAAGTCTACTTTAGGCAAAAATTTTTCCAGTCTTTTAATCCATCCCCACGGTGCCTTCTCACATACACCTATATTGCTCTCAGCTAAGCCCATTTTGACTATAATATTTGCAGCTATTTCGAATGGATTCTCCCATTCCCTCCAAATTTCAATATTTGTTATCCATGGCCTCTGCCCCCTCAATTCCCTCTCCAATTCAGGTACTATCAAAACTGGTTCATTATTAAATGGGATCAAGGCCATGGTTGGCCGCTCAGACAATCCTATCATGAACCCAGTTAAGTAATACATGTTTACTCCTGGAAATAGGAGGAGGGCATCCACATTCCTCTGCTTCATCAGCTCCACTGCCCTCATACACCTATCCCTAAATATGCTCGCCAAAGCATTCACCCATTACTAGTTTAGTAAACTAATGACCTAATTACATCTGTGGTTAATGTACTCGAACTATATAAGTCAGCACATCTAAAGCTAGAATTGAATGGTGATACATTATGAGTACTGGGAGAAGACGCAGATATAGGCACAGGCATAGATGGAGATGGGGAATAATAGAGCTAGTAAGAACTTTCACAACCAAACTTTTCAGGCACAGATTTAGATGGAGGCATGGTAGGAGAAGAATGGAGAAAACTTAAGTAGACTATGATCATGAAGCAGAGCATAACTATAAGAAGCCCCACACCAATAAATACTGCATTTCAGCAATCAATACATTAAAAGCCTGCAGTGTAGTAAATACCTATGGAGGCTCAATATTATGATTAGATCTAAATGGGTAATTATGCTGGTAGGCCTAGTAATGGCATTAATGGTTTTTATTGGATCATGCATTCCGGGAGTTGAGGAGGCAGAAAACATTATGATTTATGAAGTCCCAGATCTAAGTAACGTTAAAATCACTAAGGCACTCGCTATCTATTCAAGTATAGTGTATAAGTCATTGACTTATCGGAGGCTTCTTAGTGAAAGGGATTTGATTGCTATTGTAGAAATAGACTATCCAATTAAGACTTACCATGTTGTGGAAAAGAACTTCTACTTCACATTATATAAAGCCAAGATAATTAGGGTTATAAAGGGACCTGAAAAACTTGATGAAATATATTTGTATCAGATAGGTGGTTATAGGCCGGAAAGAAATGTTTTTTGGACTCTTGAAGGTCTACCAGTATTTAGACCTGGTGAAAAGTGGCTATTATTTATGAGGAAAATGAATTACGAGAAAAATGCTGAGATAAACCTACCACCAAATACTTATCATGCAGGCGGCCTAGAAGCAATAAAAATAGTTAATGGAAAGGTCTATTCAATGGATAACTTCGAGAAAATAGCAGAAACAATTTTGCCAGAACAGTTAAAAGTAAAAGGCTTACCATTACAGGAATTCATAGAGAAAGTTTTGAGGGAAACATAGTTTCATAGACTTACCATTATGCAATTACATCAGTCACTCTGTGGAATTAATTTATTAGCAGGTTAATCTACCACCATTAATGCCAAGCACTTGACCTGTAATGAATCTTGAATGCTCAGTTGCTAGGAAATACACTGCTTCAGCTATATCTTCAGGTTTAGCTATATCCCTCAATGGATGCAACTCTATGACTTTCCTCCTCTTTTCAGGTGTATCAATGAACTCTCTAACCATATCCGTTTCAACAAAGCTTGGAGCTACAGCATTAACCCTTATTTTGGGAGCTAATTCTACAGCAAGCCTCCTAGTCAAACCTATAACTCCAGCTTTAGATGCACAGTAAGCTGCAGATGCAAAGACATTTCCCATTTGGCCAGCAATGCTCGCAATGTTCACTATACTAGCCCATGGAGCTCTCTTGAGTAATGGAAGGAAGTACTTCGTGACAAGAAAAACTCCAGTTAAATTCACGCCTATAACTCTATTCCAGTCATTTAAGCTTGTTTCCTCAATTGTTCCAAAGAAAACTATGCCAGCATTGTTAACTAAAACGTTCAAGTATGGAACTCTGCTTGAAACCATTTCAAAGCACTTCTTAACACTCTCTTCACTTAAAACATCCATTTGAACATAAAATCCCTCCACACCATACTCTTTAACTCGCTTAAATGTCTCTTTAGCTGCAACCTCATTCTTATGATATGAAAATGCAACGTTAAATTCTGAACTAGCAAACTTCAAGACTATAGCTCTACCAATTCCACGATCACCACCAGTAACGAAAACATACTTATCCTTCACATTTAACACCTAACGTAGATTAAAAATACATCAATTAAATAGCTTTTAGCTGAGCAACATTACTACCAGCTAATATCTCCATATTAATGGGCAAAACTCTTAATTATGCAGGTTGACAGTTGATATCATTGGTTGAAGACGTTGAGAGTGAGAAGCTTAATTTCACGGGTATGGGAGGAAGTTAAGTTAATTGAGAAGCTCATAAAGAACGGTTTTTTAGATGAAATTCGGGAAGCAGCCTTAAGATGGTACTTGTACTCGATTCATCAAAACGTGTTAGATTCACTTGCAATTATAATTGCTGAACTTAACATTAGGAAGCCGCCATCATATGCCAGTTTAGCTGATCCACTAGTTAAATTAAAAATTGTAGATAGAAATTTCTCATTAAACATTAAGCTTATCGCGAGAAATAGAAATAGGCTTGCACACGCCTATAGGCAATTTACTGGAGATGAGTTAATTCAATTAGCTAAGGAATCTCTAAACTTGTTTCCCAAGATACTCGATAAGTTAATTGAGATTGCTGAAAGTAAAGGTGTTGATCCAAATTATGATGATAAGTTGGCTCAAGTTTTGAGGGATATTTTTCATGGGGATGGTAGGGTAATTGCAGTAGTAATGTTTGGAAGTAGAGCTAGAGGACTATTTAGGGAGGATAGCGACTACGACCTAGCAATTTTAGCTAAGGAGCCACTAGGCATGGAGGAGCTCAATAAGCTAATTGAGAAGATATCCAATGAAACAGGTATACCAGTAGATAAAATTGACCTCATAGATTTAAGTGGTGCATCAAATGAATTAATTTATGAAGTAATTAGATCTAGCATTCCATTATATGTCTCAAATCGTGATGAATACAGGAGGTGGATTGCCGACAATTATCTTAGAATACTGGATGAGGAGGATTTAATGGACATTTACTTTAAGAGGTTAATGAGAAAGATAAGGGAAAACACTTCTCCAAGTAAATCAACCTAACTACCACATCTTCAGAATACTTGATGAAATTATTGGAGCTAACTTAATTCCCGCATAGACGAAAGCTGTTATGATTAAGAGTTCTATTCCAGCTTTCAAGTTAAGCTTACCCACTAGTAGAGCTGCAGCAACATCAAATGCTGCAGCTAAAATTACTGTTACTTCAACTCCAAAG
>CAYWZQ010000004.1:0-139271 GCA_964462875.1 uncultured Nitrososphaerota archaeon
CCCTTTAAGCACTCCATGCTGAATTATCACTTTCCTTTGTGCTCTGACTCCTTCATCATCGTAGAAGTCGCTTCCAAATCTACCCATTATTGTTGCATCATCAATTAATGTAACGTGCTCTGACCCAACTTTTTCACCTAGCTTTCCTCTCAAAACGCTTATTCCTCTAATCACGCTGTCTGCTTCAGATGCGTGTCCTATTGCTTCATGTGCGAGTAGCCCTGCGAGAACTCCGTCAATGACTACTGTGAATCTCCCTCCTGGTGCTGGTTTAGCCTTTAATAGTTTGAGTGCCTTTTCGGCTGCATTCTTACTTCTTTCTATTGCGTTCATTTTCTCCGTTACTTCGAATCCTCCCAGCATTGCAAATCTATCTCTATATGACTGTATTAGTCCTGCTTCACTCGCATAGGCCCACATACCCCAGAAAATCCATGAATTCTTTATTTCCAGTTGGGTTCCCTCACTTGTGCATATTATTTTCGTCTCAGAGTAGTCCCAGTAGTTTGATGTGGACTTTATTGATGGGGAGATATCTCTAGCAGCTTTATCTGCTTCAAGTATGAACTTTATTTTCTCGTCTATTGGTACTTCTTCAACTGGCTCTTTAACTTCAACTTCAACTCTATCTACCACGACTGTACTTGGAGCTAATTCAACTAGTTCAGTATCGGTGCTTGCTTGTTTAGCCATTTTTAAAGCTGTTTCCAGTGCTTTGAGTAGTCCGTCTTTAGTTATATCATTTGTTGTTGAAAATCCCCATCCACCTCTAATTAATACTCGAATAGCTACTCCCTGCTCTATTCCGGGGGTTGCTGAGATTACCTTGCCATCTCTGACCTCTATTTCAGTGCTATAGAATCTCTGAAATCTTGCTTCAACATAGTCTGCTCCTTCAGCTCTCCCCTTATCGACTAACCACGCTAATAAATCTCTCAATTAAATCCCCAGACAACTTTACATTCCTTTAAGTCTTATAGATTTTGTTTATTTGGAGGGAAACGCTATTTAACTGGTGCCAGGATTCCCTCTTCTTTAATTGGTGCTTCGGCTATTTCTTGAATTACCTCAGGTATTACTATGGTTTCTCCCGGCATATCGGCTCGCAATCCATAATATTTTCCGCCAGTTATCCTTGCAACTTCCATTAGGAGTGCTGTTGGAGTATAACTAAATGTTACCTTACTCTTCCCATAATATATTTTCTTGTAAACTTCCTCCGGCCTGTGGTCTGTATTTATTACTATTGTTCTTATTTTTTCTTTGGCAATTCTTCTTGCTACATCTATTACGTCGGCTTGAGCTGGATTTAGGAATTTCTTTCTAATTTCTGGATTTAATGGATTGTCGAGTGGTACATTTGCTATTCCATCTGATATTATAACTAGTACTGGTATTATTTCCTTTGTCTTCAGCTTTTCTAGTCTGAGGACTTCATAGGCTTTAAGCATGCCGGCTGCTAGTGGTGTGAAGTCGCTTGCGCCGATGTGTAGTAGCTTTTCAATTACTGCTCTTAGATTGGTTGTTGGATATTGGAGAACTTCAGCGCTAGTTCCTTTGAAGACTATTAGTCCAACCCTATCTCTATGTCTATATGCTCCCTTATGAAGTCCTCTGATCGCATTTTTGACATTTTCCAATGAGGCTATCATTGATTCACTCATGTCGAGTAGTATGACTATGCATAGTGGAGCTCTATACTCCCTTACCTTCACTCTAACATCTTCGGGCTCTATTTTTATAGCCAGCTTTCTTGATTTTCTCGATTTCTGATGAGGAGCAGCTGCCCGTATGGTTGGTCCGATCGCTATGTCCCAGGGCTTCTCCCTTGGAAGTGCGTGCTTCACGTACTTACCTCTCCTAAGCCATGTTCCTCTTACAACTTCAGCTCTAGCCTTTTTGCCTCTCATGTGCTCTGGTGTTAGTAGTAGTTTGAAGGTACTTGGAGGCGGAACCATTAGTTCAAGCATGTTTTCGGCAAGTTTTTTGCCCTTATCTATGGCTGCCCTATATGCTTTAAGTATCTTAGCTCCGAATAACGCAATAAATTGGTATGCTCGTTTTCCAAATTTTTGTACTGTTGGTTCTTCAAGTACTATTTGCTCTTTAATTATTTTCCTATAAGTAATGATCTTCTTGTACTCCTTTACGGGTTGTGCTTCCTCTTTAAATCCAATGACTACTATCTCGCCCTTCTTAATTCTCCTCATTCCATGGAGTAGCATAAATGAAATTAAAGCTAGAGCTGACCACATGAGTAGGTCTTTTCTCATTAGATTTATTATGGTCTCTTTAGGCAACTCGAGAACTCCTGCAGCTATTATTGATGCTCCTGCTAGTGCAAAGTAGAATAGGAAGTAATATGATATTAATGCAAGTATAATAGCCGCAAATCTTGGTATCTCCAATTTAGGTTTGGGTTTAATTCTGGGGACGGATATTTGTGCTGGTAGCTTATCTTCATCGCCCAGCTTGACTTTGATTTGCTTTATTTCCTCTTCTTCTTCCTCCTCTTCCTCGCTTTTCTTGGTGATTGTTGTCATTAGCTCTTCTCTAATTTCCTCTGGTGGTAATGGTGCTTCCAATGGTTTTTTCCTACTTCTATGGGCTAGTGCTAATTCAGCTGCCAGCATTAGGTCATCTACTTCAACCCTAGTCCTACCGTCCAGAGCTGCTATTGCTCTAGCAGTCTTAATCATTATGATTTCCGGTCTATGGCCGTCAACTTGAAGTCTTGCACAGAATTCAGCCGCTAGCTCCTCTATTTCGCTGGGTACTTCAACTTTGGCTAAGAGTTCTCTTGCTTTCTCAATTCTCCTTCTTAGTTCATTTTGTTTTGTTTTCCATTTCTCTATGAATGTTTTGGGATTGTCTTCAAATTCCATGTTTCTCCTCATTATTTCGATTCGCTTCTTCGGATCTTTAATTTCCTCCACCATAACGCATAATGGGAATCTATCTAGTATTTGCGGTCTAAGCCATCCCTCTTCTGGATTCATGGTTCCAATGAGTATGAACTTTGATGGATGTGCTAGTGTTAAACCCTCTCTTTCGATTATGTTCCATCCTGAAGCTGCTGCATCTAGAATTGCATCTGATATGTGATCTGGCAGTAGGTTCACTTCATCTATGTAGAGTATTCCTCTATTTGCCTCGGCTAGCAGTCCGGGTTGAAGTGTTTTTAATCCGCTTTTAATTGCTCTTTCGATATCTAATGATCCGAGGACTCTGTCCTCTGTTGCGCTTATGGGTAGCTCTACAAATGGCATTTTAATTTTCTTAACTGGCAACTTTATTCCAAGCTCGTATCTAGCTCTGCACTTATCGCACATTAGTGCTGGATTATGCGGATCGCAGTTGAATGGGCAGTCTGCCACAACTTCTATTTTAGGTGCAATGTCGATGAGACCTCTCACGGCAGTTGATTTTCCTGATCCTTTAGGTCCAACTATGAGTAGTCCGCCAATGGTTGGATCAATTAGATTTACTAGTAGGGCTAGTTTCAATCTTTCCTGTCCAACTATTGCCGAGAATGGGTATACTGGTCTTTCTTTAACCATTTGCTCTACCAAAATGATTTTCTAAAATCAAACTAATAAAATGTGTGGGGTGTTTGCATGAGGGTGGGCCTCATATCCGATACTCACGACAATCTTAGTGCTGTGGATTTGGCAGTGAAAGTGTTTAATGAGCAGGATGTTTCAGCTGTTCTTCATGCTGGAGATTGGTGTGCTCCATTCACAATGGTTAGGCTTTCTAGGGTTAACTGTAAGGTTTATGGTGTTTTTGGTAATGTTGATGGTGAGAGGGAGTTTATGAAGGTGAAGGCAAGAGAGATTGGTGTTGAATTATTGGGTGATTTTGGTGAATTAGATTTAAATGGTTTTAAAGTTGCTTTGATTCATGGAAAGAATGAGAGCATAGTTGAGGCACTAGCGAGATCTGGGATGTACAGTTTTGTGGTTAGAGGTCATACTCACAAGGCTAAGGTTAGGAAGATTGGTAACTGCATGATAATTAATCCCGGGGAAGCATGTGGCTATTTGACTGGTAGGAGAACGATTGCAATACTTGATTTAGAGGCTATGGATGTTAAAATAATCGAGCTAGCATGAGTGTGGGCATGATGCCTTCATATGAACTAGATCTACATGTGCACAGCTCATTATCAGATGGCTTTCATACGCCGTTAAAGCTAGCTATGAGAGCTAAGAAGATTGGTTTGGCTGGACTGGCCATCGTGGATCATGCGTCTACGGAAATTGGCGCTAAGGTTCTTTCCAAGAGATTTAGAGCTTATGAACTGGCAGCTAAGCTTACTGGAGTAATTGTTGTTCCTGGAATTGAATTCTCTCTTAGTCATGGCCATGTTATTGCGCTTTTCCCGGATTACGACTTTGAATGTAGTTTAGTTGGAGAACCATTATTGACTCAGCTTAGCTATGAAGTTAGGAGTAGAGGCGGCATATTAATTGCAGCTCATATATTTAGGAGCTCTGGCTTTGATTTTTCTCATTTAAAGAAGTGCCTGAGTTATATTGATGCAGTTGAAGTTTATCCGTTGAGGTGTGATTTGAAGTTTCTACGTAAAAATTTGGGTTTACCATTAACTGCTGGATCTGATGCGCATTCAATTTATACGCTTGGCTTTGCAGTTACTGAGTTTTCTTTAGATATTAATTCTCCAGCTGATGTGGTTGATGGTATTAGGAGGGGGCTTGTGAGCCCTCGCATTTATAGGTCCTATGCTTTGAGGAGGCTTATTGATTCTCTGCGATATATTGATCCCAGATTTTCATTGAGACTTATCAAGCTTTATACTTCTCGACTATCATGAATGCCTTGGGTATTGCCTCTAGGAGATCGCTTGCAAGTATGTGATATCCCTTCTCCTGTACTGCTATATCTCCTGCGAGTCCATTTATGAATGATGAGGCAACTGCAGCTTTAAATGGATCATCTCCCCAAGCGAGGAATGCGGCTGTTAGGCCTGCCAGTACATCTCCTGTTCCTCCAACCGTCATTCCCGGATTTCCCGTCCTATTTACTTTAACTCTAGTTCCATTGGATATAATATCATAATGTGCTTTGAGTAAAATTGTAATTTTCAGTTTTTCTGCCTCCCTTCTAACGATCTCAATCCTCTTCTTCCACCCCTCTTCCTCAGGTGGTAGTTTCTCGCCTGTCAGAATTCTGAATTCCCCGGCGTGGGGGGTTATGACTCCCTTAAGCTCTTTTAGGACTTCTGTTTTTGTTGAGCAAGCTTTTATTGCATCTGCATCAATTACGATCTTCTTTCCAGCATTCTTCAGTTCCTCTATTAGCTTTGTAGTGCTTTCTATTACTTTGCTTCTTAGGCTGAGCCCAGGTCCTATGATTATTGCGTCTGCTTTTTCAGCTTCGGTCAGGGCTAGAGTAACGCCTTCATCGTTTAAGTATTCTCCTTGATATTCCCTTACGATTAAATTTGGTGAATAGCTTCTTATTGCTGATGCTACTCTGCTTGGAGCAATAATTATGGTTAAGTCTGCTCCTGCGCGTAAGGCTGCTAGAGCTGCTAGAGCTGGCGCACCAGTATAATCCTTGCTACCTCCAATGATTACTATTCTTCCAAACTCGCCTTTATGTGCAGTTGGCTTCCTCTCTTTAATTGCTATTAGCACGTCCCCTGGCCCCGTGAAGAGCTCTGCTTCTGGTGGAATTCCTATGTTTGCAACGTATAGTTCTCCAACATAGTTTTTGGCTTCCTTGGTTAGCATACCTATTTTCGGTTTATGATGAGTTACTGTTAAATTAGCTTTAATAGCTGCGCCAAGTATCTCTCCAGTATTTGGATTTATTCCGGTTGGTATATCTATTGACACAATATATGCCCCTTTTTCCCCTGCCTCATTTATTATTTTAACGGCTTCTAGTATTGGAGATCTTAGTGTCCCACGAATTCCGGTTCCCAAGAGGGCATCTATTATGATGTCTGCTTCACGAGCTGCTTCTGCTAGGTATTTAATCATAGAGCTATCCTTGATAATTATCCGTTCAATTGATGATTCCATTTCACATACTATTTTCCAGTTTCTCCTCGCTTCATCGGTTCTGATTTTCTCTGGATCTCCAAGGAGAACTAAGAGGACTTTTGCTCCCAGAGTTGATAAGTGTCGTGCTGTGACGAATCCATCTCCACCTTTATTTCCTGTATGAGCCACTATGACTACTTTCTTTCCTTTAACATTAACTCTCCTAAGAATAGCTTTAGCCGTTTCAGCTCCTGCATTTTCCATTAGCATTAATCTTGATACTCCAAGGTACTCGCAGTTCACGTCTATGGCATGCATTTCCTCAGCCTTAATTCCACTACTCAAATTGTCACCCTCAATTAGGATTAGCGCCTTCCGGATAATTCAATATTCACTTAGCTATAATTTCACTTCTAGCACTATGCCGCAACTCCTCCCTTGCAATTCTCCTCAACTGTGCGCCAATAATTCTGTGATAGCATGTCACGCATAGGGGTTTTATATCGCCATCATCATCAATATAGCCATACATTGGTTTGAGCTCCCCCCTACATCTGGCTAGGTCATTTCTAGTTAGCCTGCGACCGCATACACTGCATTTAATTTTTAATCTATGCCTCATGATCAAGAAAACACCTAAAGGTAACCATATGATGTATGTTCTAATAAGCGATTTTTTAAATGCCTGTGTTAAGAGTTTAATTGAGCTTACTGTGAGGTTAGATACTTTAAATTGAATGATGAAGTTAGTGTTAATTAAAATTGCTACTTCAAACTACTTCGGAATATCTTAATTGGATATTTATAGAGTTACATCAAATAAAATTTATCGATTAAATTAGATACATTTAATAGGAAAAATTAGTAATTACTGAAATAGCTTTGAGAGTAAAAGCAGATTTGATTGTGAAAATACTTGAGGAATCTAGGCTCAAAGATAGGGTTGAGTTGAGTAGTTTAATTTCCAAGCTTAATATTTCAGTTGATAGACTTGTTGAGTTTATTCGCGATTTTGAGCGGGAAGGACTTTTAAAGCTGTGTTTAAGTAATGATACTCAGTATTGCAGGCCTCTAAATAGGTTGAAGTTAGCTTATAGGGCGATAGAGCTTGGTGCAAACATTAAGAGCGTTGCATTAGCTTTGAATTGGAGGGAATTTGAAGAGATTTGTGCTGATGCTTTTCGTGCAAATGGCTATGAGGTGTATAGGAGCTTTAGATTTAGAGTTTGGAAGAAGTATTATGAGATTGATGTTATTGGAGTTAGACGTCCACTTGTAGTGTGTGTTGACTGCAAAAGGTGGTCTATTGGTAGGTTTTCATTGCTTCATAAATGCGCCGAGCAACATTATGCTAAAATTGAGCATTTATCCAAGAATAGGACTGCTAGATTTAAGCTTAAACTGGATAGTTGGAGCAAAATAGTTTTCATACCAGTTATTCTTACTGTTCATGAGGATAGGATGTCTATTTATAGGGGTATACCGATTGTTCCACTATTTAAGTTTAATAGTTTTCTAAATGAACTTACATTGGGGCTTGATTTAATTAGGAGGATTGAAGTTAAGTCCTAGGTGGGCTGTATGCCAACTAAGTTCGCTGACTTATGTAGGATTTGCGAGAAACTTTCAGTTACTTCAAGTAAGATATCTAAAATTGACTTGGTTGCGAGTTTTCTAGGCAAGCTCGACGTTGATGAAATTGCTCCTGCAGTTAGAATGATTATTGGTAGAGTCTTCCCTGAATGGGATCAGCGTGAATTTGAGGTTAGTGGGACTACTCTGTTTAAGGTTCTTCAGCAGTTGACTTCAATAACTCCTGAGGAGTATTTGAGGTTTTTTGATAGGACTGGTGATGTTGGTTCATGCTTTAAGTTGATATTTGAGTCTAAGCGCAAGCTATCTCAGCAATTGCTTTTGGAGATGCCACTTACAATAAATGAGGTTTATAGGGTTTTTGAGGAAATAGCTGAAGCTTATGGGTCTGGTTCTAGAAGGAAGAAAGAGAGGCTCGTAGGTTCTCTTTTAAGTAGAGCTTCTCCATTGGAGGTTAAATATATTGTTAAATTGATTTTGGGGGAGAGGAGGCATGGCTTTGGTGAGGGATTAATGGAGGAGGCAATAGCTAAAGCTTTCAATGTCCCAGTTGATCTCGTTAGGAGAGCTAATATGTTGATAAGTGATATTGGACATGTTGCTGTTAAAGCTAAGCTATTTGGTTTGAGTGGAGTTAAGTGTATTGGTATAACTTTATTCCACCCAATAAAGCCTATGCTGGCTGAGGATGCCGATAGCGTTGAGGATGCTCTAATAGAGCTCGGCGGTATAGCTGCATTTGAAGTTAAGCCTGATGGAGCGAGAGTTCAAATACATAAGGATGGTGATAAAGTGGAAATTTTTAGTAGGCGTTTAACTAATGTAACGAAGTCTCTTCCAGATGTTATTGATATTGTTCGAAAGCAAGTTTTGGCTGAGAAGGCTATAGTTGAGGGTGAAGTTATAGCTGTTGGCACTGATGGGAGGCCGCTGCCCTTTCAATACGTTATGAGGAGGTTTAGAAGGGTTAGAGATGTTGAGAGAATAATGCGGGAAATACCCGTGAAGCTTTACTTATTTGATGTCCTCTACGTTGATGGTTTAAGTCTGATTGAAGTGCCATATAGTGAGCGGAGAAGAAAATTGGAGGAGGTAGTTGATGAGGACCTATTAATTCCAAGAATTGTAACGAAAAATGCGGTTGAAGCTAGGAGGTTTTTCTATGAGGCGATAGAGAGTGGTCATGAAGGGGTGGTTGCTAAGAAGCTAAGCTCCCCCTATACTCCTGGTGTTAGGGGTAGGAAGTGGCTTAAGGTGAAGGCTAAACCCCAAACTTTAGATTTAGTGATTGTCGCGGCAGATTACGGCTATGGTTATAGGTATAAGTGGTTAAGCGACTATTACTTGGCGGCTAGGGATCCGGAGTCAAACGATTATTTAGTTATTGGCAAGTGCTTCACTGGGCTAAGCGATGAGGAAATTAAGTGGCTAACTGAGCAGCTAGAGAAGATAGTAGTTATGAGGAGGGGGAGAACTGTGATTGTTCAACCCAGAATAGTTGTTGAGGTTGCTTTTGCTGAAATACAGAGAAGCCCCCACTATAGAAGCGGCTTGGCATTAAGGTTCGCGAGAATAATTAGAATTAGAACTGATAAATCTCCTGAGGAGGCAGATACTATTCAGAGGGTGAGAGAGCTTTATGAAAAGCAATTTGAGCGGAAATCAAAGATTTAGTGGATCAACTTATTTGAGGGGCTGGGGTTGTTAGTTGATTGCGAAGTCATTTGAGGAAGTGTTGAATTATTTGATTAATGTTTATAGAGAGGACTATCCACATAATCCGGAGGGGGTTCTTAGATTTCACTTGGAGAAGTTGGCTAGAGATCACGAGTTAAATTTGGTGGAGGTCTTTATTAGATTAGCCTATGAAAATGGTATTAGAATTGAGTTGGTTGAAGCATTGAGGGTTTCTGGCTTAGACTTTAATGAAGCAGTTAAAGAGGCTTCCATTAAACTCAGGATGTGGGAGGAGAAGTTGAAGAAGCAGTTTTCAGTTAGAGTTTAGCTTCATTATCGTTAAATACTTCTTTAAACCGTAAGTTTTATGGTGAAGATTATTGGGTGATGGTGTGCTGGATAGGGTTTTCAGTTATATAGATGAGCACTACGGGGAGGCATTAAATGACTTAGTCAAGTTATGTTCTCAACCCAGTATTTCAGCTAGAAATGAGGGTTTAACTGAATGTGCTAACTTAGTTGCAGATTTGCTGAGAGGTATTGGTGCTAAAGTTGAATTGCTTAAGGTTTCGGGTGCTCCTCCACTAGTCTATGCTGAGCTAACTTCTAGAAGTGCTGAGAAGACATTGCTATTCTATAACCACTATGATGTGCAGCCCCCGGAGCCATTGGAGGAGTGGGAGTCTCCGCCATTTAAACCGTCGATTAGGAATAATAGGTTGTATGCTAGGGGTGTTTCAGATAATAAGGGGAATATTGTTGCGAGGATTTGGGCTATTAAATCAATACTTGAGGTGGCTGGTGACCTGCCATTAAACGTAAAGTTCGTAATTGAGGGTGAAGAAGAAATAGGTAGCCCCCATTTGCCGGAGTACGTTGAAGTTTATGGTGATAAGTTTAAGGCTAATGCTGGTATTTGGGAGAGTGGTTCTAAGAATGCTAAAGAGCAACTGACTATTTACCTTGGAGTAAAGGGTATTCTATACGTAGAACTGGTTGCTAAGGGGCCTTCAAGAGATGTGCATTCAGCATCAGCAACAATAGTGCCGAATCCGGCTTGGAGACTCATTAGAGCACTATCGATTTTGAAGGATGAAAATGAGAATATCTTGATACCTGGTTTCTACGAGAATGTTAAGCCTCCCTCAAAGAGGGAGTTGGAGCACATTTCGAAGATAGAGTTTGATACAGAGAAATTAAAGGAGAACTTGGGATTAAAACAGCTTCTTCTGGGTTTGAAGGGATTAGAGGCTCTTAAGAGGCATCTCTATGCTCCAACATGTAATATATGTGGACTGCTTTCAGGTTATACTGGTCCTGGAAGCAAAACTGTTTTGCCCTCAAGGGCTATGGCGAAAGTAGATTTTAGATTGGTGCCCGATCAAGATCCAGATGATATTTACTTGAAGTTAAAGAATTATTTGAGGGAGAAGGGATTTGAGGATATTGAAGTAAAAATGCTTGGCAAGCTTTATCCTGCAAGAACGCCTCTAGATGCGCCAATTGTTAGGGCAACGGTGAGTGCGGCAATTAAGGTTTATGGAAAGCCCCCCGTAGTTTATCCAACAATGGCTGGATCTGGCCCCATGTACTTGTTCGTAAAGAAGCTTGGCATACCAATATCGTCAACAGGGGTAGGATATTATGCCTCAAGGGCGCATGCTCCAAATGAGAATATTAGAATAAAGGATTTCATAGAGGGAATGAAACATGTATCGGCAATTCTATACGAGTATGCTGAAATAGAGGAGAAGTAAAGCGAAGATGCAGCTGTATACGCTAAGGGAAAAACCGGATTACTGGTTGGAGTTAAGGCATTTTCTAAATAGGTCTCTAGAGCTGGATTTCATTACAATGCACATGTTAGAGAGGTGTACGGTTAGGGATCCAAATTACAGTCAGGATGATGTCTACCTGGCACTGGAAGGAGGTGAGCTAAAGGGATTGGTGATAATTGCTGAAAGAACTGCTTCTCCAGAGGAGCTGGTTGAAAAGCATAGAGATGTTTTATGGATAAAGGCATTGGCAATACCTAAAGAGCAGAGGGGCATGGGGCTTTTCAATAAACTAATGGAGGCAGTGTTTTGGGAGGCGGAGCAAAGAGATAAAATGGAGATAAGAGTAGCGGATTTTGCAAGCTGGTATTTCCATCCAGGCATAGATGTGAATTATGAATTCTATTTGCAAAATTACTTGAAGAGCGGATTTACGAAGATAGGGGATGTAGTAGATTATCACCTAGATTTGAAGTGTTTTAATGTTCCATATAGAGTAATCGAATTAGAGCGAAAACTAATTAGTCAAAATTATCGATTTAGACATGCAAGTAAGATTGGGGAAGTAAACTTGAGAAGTCTGACCGATTTCATAAAAAAGAAATTCTCTCCATGTTGGGCTATTGAGGCTGAAATGGCATTGAGGGAGCCTGATGGAGGTTTATGGATTGTATTTAATGGGGAAGATCGTCTCGTTGGTTTTGCAGCTTATGGAGCGCTGGAGCCAAATTGGTTTGGACCAGTAGGGGTAGTAAATGGGGAAAGAGGGAAGGGTATTGGAACAGTTCTTCTTTATAGGGCATTAATGTCAATGAGGCTTAATGGCGTGAGATACGTGAAGATACCGTGGACTTCTCACTTATTCTTCTATACTCAGCTATCAAGAATATGTGAGGTTAGGCATTACTGGCGATTGAAATTGAATTTCAAGTAAGCTACTGCCTAGAAGCTATGAATTCAAATTAACGTTTTGGCTCATTAAATTTACTTTCAATAGTATGGGGATTGTTGCAATCTTAATTATATGTGCTCTGCTGAGAATCTCATTTTTTACGTTTATCTTGACAAGATTTTTATAAATAAGTTCTAGTATAAGTTGAAGTATGATTGTTGGGGTATCAATCTATGTCCACCATATTTGGAGTGAAGTTGGAGCAGTGTGCTAGATATTCAGGCTCTGGATCGTTTAATGAGGTAACTGCAAGATTAATAAGTGTTCTCTCTCAAGTAAATCCAAGAAATTTATCTGAAGCAGCCCGAATGCTTGGTATTTCTCCATCTCTTGCTCATTATCATGTTAAGCGGCTATTTGATAAGGGATTGCTTTCCATTTCTGCAATAGTGAATTATCGAAGGGCCGGGTTGAGGCTTGCAACGGTTTTTTTCGATATTCCATTAAGCAGGCGTAGGGTGGTGGAGGAGGTTTTTGAGGAATTTGATTATTGGAGATGTATTATTCCGTGTTATGGGAGATTTAATGGTTACTATGCTAATTTTGTGATTCCAGTCGGTAAGGAGAGCTTATTTAAGCAGTTCTTGGATTCACTAAGGCATTATGGCTTGGTACGTAATTACGAGCTCTATTGGATTAGTAATTTAGTTCTCATTTCAAGAGGTTTTAAGTGGTTTGACTTTAGAAAGCGTCAATGGAACTTTAAGTGGTGTAAGTGGATACATGATGTATGTGATGGTCATGGTACAGTGAAGTTGAGGGTGTTGCTTGAGGAGGATAATGTCAATAAGGCAGTTTTCATGCCGGATTCTGTTGATATATTCATACTCAAGGAGCTTGAAATGAATGCCCTCGCCAGTTTTAAGGAGATTGCTGATAAGCTTGGAGTAACTCCTCCAGCAATCAGGTATCACTACTATAACCATGTCCTCCCGTTTAAACTCATAATTGGTTTTAGACCGCTTATACTGCCTTATCCCCCTGAAATATCTGATTTACATATTTTCACCGTGAAATTTGATGATCCGGACTTAATGTTGAAGTTTGTCGGTTCACTTGATGAAAAGCCGTTTTCATCATTTGCCATGGTGATTGAGAAGAGAGGTGAGGTAATAATGGATGCTTATCTCCCTAAAACTGAGTTTCTAAACTTCATAGATACTTTAAGTAATTTAGCCGACATAGGTTTTATTTCAGACTTCAATTTTGTGACTTTAGATTTGAAAAGGAGCAGGGAGCAAACTATACCGCATAAGTGTTTTGATAAGGGTCGGTGGATCTACCATCATTCCAAGTATATTGATGCGATCAAGCTTGCAGCGGAGAAGGCTATGAGGTTTGAGAGCATTATAAGGCCCAGTGCTATTTAAGCGTAAGATTGAAGTGGACGTTGAACATATAGATTCACACACGCCTATTCCATTGGTTCTGCCCTTACTGCACAGATATGGTAGGGGTGGCTGTCATGGCATGGAAGCACATGTATGATGCTGCACTCAAGTCTTTCATTGAAGGCGATGAGCTTAAGAACTTGTCTTATCAGATTGCCGAGAAGTATCTATACTACAATTTTACCAGGGACATTAGAGCCATAGAGGTTGAAGTTAGGAAGTACAAGAAGCTGTGCGAAGATGTTAAGCTGTTCTTCGATATCAGCTATATCTTCCATAGCAAGGCCTTCAACTCCTTTATAGAGAACCCCTTCGAGCACATTAAGGAGGTATTGGCAGCTAAAATTTTTAATGCAATTAATAGGCGAGTGAAAGCTAGGAGATTTAATCAATTAGCTAAATTAACTGTTAGGAAGTGCATTGACACTAACTCCAGAATACTGTTCCAAAACTTTATTGCATTATCGATACTATACAATCTTCATGACTGCAACTTGAAGGTTGTTTATCCAGAGAATTCCTGGATTCACTTAGATAGAAAGGGGCATCAACATGGTGGAACTATTCCGCCAAACTACGTTATTGAGGTTAATGGCAAGTACTTGAGCTTCTTTCTTGAAGCTCCACGCCCCATAGAGTGGAGCTTGCCGGTTAAATATGGTGATCCATTACCATTCCATGCACTTCCAAGACCTGATATCATGGTTTATGATGGATGGATAGAAAACATAGTTGAACAGTCTAATCCGCACTATCTAATTAAGCCGCCCAAATTCATCATTGAGTGTAAGGAGGTTGATGGCTGGTGGAAGAGCACTAGGAAGACTAAGAGTGCTAGCCGTGTTATTAGACGTAGAGGTGATATTGATGCAGTTGAAGTTATTGAAATCTACCATAAATTGTATAGGCCTGAGAAAGTATTCGTAGTTTCTAAGGTTAAGGTTCCAAGAGGTGTGAAGTATAAATTGAGTTTAAGGGGTGCCGATACTATTGATAATACTAATTTGAATCCTCTTGCAGTTAGAAAGCTGGCTGAGTTATTGATTGGTCTCATTTAGCTCAAGAGGATATCGTAGTATTGCTGCTATTCCCCCGAGATTTTTGAGTCTAATTTTTGTGTCATAAATTGAGCTGAAAATTTTTATTTCAGCTTTCTGCTTTTCAGCTAGTTTTAGCAGTTCTTCAATTTGTCTTCTAATATCTTCATTTGGATGCCTTACTAGGTCGCTTATTATCATTAGCTTTTTTACAGCTCGTGCCTTCAGTGCTTGTTCAACGTTTCTAACTCCATATGCTACATATCTCGGATCTCTTGATAGCTGATACATGAATTCATCGAGTAGTTTCTCCTCCACAACTATGTCATGTGCTTTAAGTGCCTCTATGAGGGCTCCTCTCCTTATTACCTCCCTAATCCCCTTAACACCGCCCCAAGAAGTGTTTTCAATGAAAACCCTCGCATTTTTCAATCTGCCATCGCTTTTTAATATGTTGAATAGATATTCCTTCATGAATCCCGGACCTGCAATTATTATAATATTTATTTTTAGTCTTGTTGCTAAATCTGCAATTTGATTTGCTATTCGATTAAGAGCGTTTTTCATAGCTCTAGCTCTAGCTTCTCCATCCATTTTACCTGGAAGCCTCAAGTACTCCTCTGTTATTACTTGAATTCCATATCCTTTAGATATCCCGATGGAATACTCTTCGTCGTTTAATGCAGCTATTATCACTGGTATTGAGGTTTTATTGCATGCTTCAACTATTCGCTTAAAATCGCTTTCACTCCATCCATCCTCTCTAATAATGGTTATCGTTGATCCTATATCAATTCCAATGGTATGTCTTTGTCCTTCTAAATCGAGCTCTCTTGGTCCATCAATTATTATTCCATGAACTCTTAGTCTAGTTGTAAATGGCTGATATTCCCACCATTGAACTCTAATACCCAAAGTCATGCCCTTTCTTCTGCTACCACTCCTAGTTTTGAGTTCACGGCTTGTTCTAGCATAAACTATGTCTCCCTCCTTGAGTATGCTGTTCAAAATCCATAGGTCATCTTCACCTTCAATTTTTATTTTCAGTGTTCTCAGTTTCTCGTCTCGAGCTATTAATTTCAATTTTAGGCACCATCCACTTCGTTGTTGATTGATAGGAATCAAATAAAATAAATTTAACTCAAAACCATTTTTATTTGGGAGTTTAAGTTGGTGGTTTTGAGTCTCCCTCCTAGAATCAAGGTTTTGGAGGCTTTGGGCTGTATAGCTGATGGTAGAATTGAGTTGATCAATGAAAATACTGCTAGAGTAACTTCGAGTTTAGGTGATAGGATTTATAGAGTTTATGTTGATTTGAGTAGAGGAGTTGCTTATAGTGATGATAATGGAACTAAGTATAGGAATTACATTGGCTATCCAATAATAGCCTTACTAATGCTCAGGGGCGTGATTCCCTATAGTGAGGATATAGCTAAGGCACTTAGCGGCATTCCATGGAAGATTTTAAATGAGAAATATAAGCGGTACTACTTGGTTGAAAGGGAAGTTTTGAAGAGAGCGGAATTAAGGGGTGTTAGTTCGAGCCATGTAATGGAGTTTGTTAAGGTAGTTATGGATAGGCTAAAAGATGTGAAGTTGAGGAAGCTGGAGCAGTTGCCATTAACTTCATTTGGCAATTAGCCTGCTATTTCAGGCATTTCCTTTCCCTTGAGCTCTCTACCGAGTAGAGCTGATGCTGCTCCTACCATGTGTACTACTGCGAAGAATGTGAATGCGAGGAACCACTCGCCCATTGAAATTAGTATTGGTACAATGTATGGTCCTAGAATTGCACCTATTCTACCCATGGCTGAGGCCCATGATGAGCCAATTCCTCTGGTATATGTTGGATATTGTTCTGGTGTAAATGTGTAGAGTGCTGCCCAAGAGCCTAAGTCAAAGAATGACAGTATGCTTCCCCAAAGCATCATTTCATTTATGTTTGCTGCCCTGGCATACATGAATGAGGATAATCCGGTTAGGGCAAGATATGTACTTAAAATGGGTTTCCTACCAATTTTCTCTACTAGTAGTACTGCGCTATAGTACCCAGGTATTTGTGCTAATGTCATTACGGCCAGGTACTTGAAGCTCTTTACCAGGGGAATTTTAGTTGCGAGTACGCTTTTAGGTAGCCATATGAATATTCCGTAGTATCCCATGGCTATGGTGAACCATACCACCCATAGAGCTATGGTTACAATTCTATTTTCAGGTGATAGCAGAATTGATATTTGCTCATGTAAATTTGGTTTCATAGACTTTAGCTCAGGTACCTTTAGACCATAGGAATGCGCTATTCTCTCAGCTTCACTTCTTCTTCCTATTAGGACAAGGTATCTTGGTGATTTGGGTATTAATGGGTATGCAAGTATGGTTAATATTAGGGCTACTATGCCGGTTGTAGTCATGGCTAATTGCCAGTTTGCTCTCGAAATGATTATCCAAGTAATGATGAGTGCTACCAGCCATCCATAGGCCCAAAAGCTTTCTAGAAAACATATGTTCTTTCCTCTTTCCTCGGGTTTTGAGAGTTCAGAAACTAGTGCAGCTAAGATTGGTAAAAATCCTCCAACACCAACTCCAACCATTACTCTGAGTGTAAAGATTAGAGTGAAGTTTGCTGGGCTAACTAGAACTAGTATATTTGAAATTGCTGCTAAAAGTGAGAGCACTATACTAGTCTTTTTCCTGCCAATTCTATCGGCTATTGGTCCACTTATTAGTGCTCCAATGAGCATGCCAATTGTTGTTGATGCTGCCATTAATTGAATGCGTATCCCTGAAAGCTTTAATGATGATATTATTGGTGGTAGGGTGAAGCTTAATACACCGACGCACATGGAGGCTGAAGCCCAGATTAGTCCTGCAGTCGATGTTAGTTTCAAGTTCAATGATTACCCCTCCATGAGCCGCCATTACTCAATTCAACTTTCAATAGCAAAACTTATAAGTTATGTAGGCAAAATTGCCTATGTGAAGACCAGGGATTTGACACTGATAGCCAATTTAGTTGCTTCAGCTACGGCTCTTAGATTGATAAAGCATGTTCTACTCGGTCCAATTCAGTTTATAAATATACCCTGCATTTTTGCAATTATATCCGGGGCATTATTTGGTCCAATCCATGGACTGATTGTTGGCTTTATGATCTTCATAGTATCTGATGTTTTTCTTGGTTTGGGCCTTTGGAGCATTGTTACCAGTTCTCTTTGCGGCATTATTGGTTTTATTAGCGGAATTATTTGGAGAAATGGGCTTCCATCAAGGGTTGAAGCTCTAATTACCTCCTACTTTCTATTGCTTTTCTATGATGTTTTCTCATCATTTCTATTGTACTTGCCACTTATGCCCCCATTTGAAGCTTTGATTACAGGTATTGTGGGATTATTCATTCCAGTTATGGGTGGAAGTTTATATGCTGTTGGCCCTGTCACTGAGTTTTCATCTGCATTTGTAGCCTCCATTGTCATGTTAAAGATTGGTGGGGTGATTAGGCGATGGAGAGTGGGAGATTTCGATTTTACCTAATATTGCTACTTTTATGGGCTATTATTTCTACAAGTTTAGCTGCATACTATTATCATAGTGCTGCGAAATATGAGATGCTCTATGAGAGCACTTTGAGCTCTTTTAACTCGACAATTGAGCTATTAAAATTTAAGTCAAATGCCTTAATTGGGAAGCTAATGCGTGCAGCTGAAATTGCTAGTAGCAGTGGTATCGTAAATGTTTCCTCCAGCATCTATAATTGCATTGATGTTTTGAGAGAGCTCTGCAGTATTGTTGGTGTGAAGATTATTGTGCATATTGCCATAGATTATGGTAATGGCACTAGGTTGTGGTTTAATTCAACTTTAATTAACTTGGGTGAAACACTCTTTAATGCAACTCTTAAGGTGGCTGATGTGGAGTATGATGTTTATCCATTTGGCGTATTTATTAAGTCAATAAATGGAGTTGAGAATAATCCAAGTGAGAGTCTATACTGGATGTGGTGGTATTGGGACCATGAAGCTGGGAGGTGGGTTTTGGGGCCAATTGGATGCGATAAGTATGTTTTGTCTAATAACTCTATTGTTATATGGCTTTATGAGAGCGTGGCTAGTTGGCCTCCAAAGCCGCCATAGTGAATTACTCTTTTAAGTTCAATGTAAACTATAATTTTTATGATATGAATGCTTCGACCATAGTAGAAGATATACTGGCTAGGTGGCGTAAGGCTCCTAAAGGGCCGGCGCCAAAAATTGACTTAACTAAAATAGTTTGTGCTTTAAAGCTCATTGAGGTGAAGGCGCCAATTGGTAGATATGAGCTTTCAAAGCAGCTTGGTTTAAGTCAGGGCGTTGTTAGGGGGTTAATTAATAGGCTTAAGATTAGGGGTTTAATTGAGGTTTCTAGGAGGGGCTGTAAATTAACTGCTTCGGGTAGGCGTGCATTAATCGAGTTTCTTGAGAGCAGAAATATTGTTGATGCTAAGTTTCTCGATTCAAGTAAGGTTTCTAGTTTGGCTCCTGGCCCAGTGGTTTTTGGTGTTAGAATTTCTAAGGGTAGTGACTTTATAGGTGATGGTATTGCTCAGAGGGATGCTGCAATTAAGGCTGGTGCTAGTGGTGCTACAACTCTCATATATGTTGATGATAGGTTAAGATTTCCAAGTACTTTAGAGAATGTTGAGGAGCTATATCCGAGTGAGGCCCTATACATTATTGATGAATTGACTCCTACTAATGGTGATGTTTTGATCTTGTGCTGGGCTGATAGCCCAGCTAGGGCTTTTGAAGGAGCTATTTCCGCTGCATTAAGCATTGAGGTTATTGTCTAACCATTTCCAACCATATCTTCCAATTAATGGTACGTAAAGTACTTCGTCCACGACTTCCATGACTATCTCATCTTTACCCTTCTTTGTTACTAAGGTTAGCTTTTGAATTTCATTTGGTTTTCCAACTGGTGCTATTAGTTTTCCTCCAATTTTAAGTTGTTCGATGAGTGGTTTGGGTATTTGTGGACAGGATGCTGTTAATGCAATTTTATCGTATGGTGCTAATGGTGAATAACCTTCTGAGCCGTCTCCCAGGATGATCACTATATCGCGGTAGCCTAGTCTCAATAAGTTCTTCTTGGCAAAATCATATGTGACTGGATTTATTTCTATTGTAACTACTAGCCCATTACTGCCAACAACTTCCCTCGCTAGGGCTGCACCATAACCTGATCCAGTTCCTACTTCTAAGAACTTATCCCCCTCCTTTAGCTCTATGGCTTCATAGAATAGGGGGTAGCTATGGGGGCAGGATATTGTTTGATTTCTACCGTTTCCGGGAATCGGGAATGGTAATTCATAATACGCGTAGTCCCTGTAGCATTCGGGTATGAATTCTTCTCTTGGAACTTTAAGCATTGCTTCAATTAGTCTCCTTGACTTTAGGAATCCCTCTCTAATCAATCTCTTAACCATTAATTCTCTCTCACGCTTAAATTGCTCTTTAGATTTGTAGGATTTTGGTAGTGGTGGCGGTATTGGCCATCCTAGAGGTGTTCTTACCATTTAACTTATGTCCCCAGTCAAGTAGTATATTAAGGCGTCTCTGACGCATTTTAGGTCTCTTAGATATACGTGCTCGTTGACGCCGTGATAGTTTGTTCCCTGCCTTAGAGGTCCATAGCTTATGGTTGGAATTCCCTTGGGCGCAAAGTATCTACCATCATTGCCTCCAAATTCGCCTGCAATGGGTATGGGTTCTCCATAAGCTTTGCTTGCTGCTTTCTGGAATCTCTTGGCCATTGGATGGTCTGGGTCTATGTACCAGTTGCCTCCACCTCTGACATCAATGAGTTCAGCATTGACTTGAGTTTCCTGCTTTACTGCCATGAAGAATGCCTTTAATTCAGCTAATGCCTCATTTATGTCTTCATCTGGCAGTACTCTTAAATCAAATTTGGCTACTGCCTCGCCTGGAATGATATTCTCTTTCTCACCTGCTCTAAGAATTGTTATTGAGAATCTACCCCATAAGTATGGGAGTGGTGATCCTGGTGGGGCTGGTATTTTCGATATTTTTCTAGCCCTTATTTCAGAGAATCTCCGGAACTTATCTAGGAATGTTATGAGACCATATATTGGGTTTGAGTATAGATGTGGATATGCGGCGTGCCCTTGTGTTCCTCTTACTCTAATGGTTCCCCTAATTATACCGGATGCTCCAATTGAAACTGCCTCTGGCCCTCCATCGAGAATTATCACTTCATCGCACTTCACCTTAATTATATTTGCTAAGTATCCTATACCATATCTTCCTCCTACTTCCTCGTCCGGGCTCATCATGAGTTTGACATTATATATCGATTTGTCTCCGATTTTCCTTAGAGCTCCAAGTGCGGTTGCAATTGCCCCTTTATCATCAGCAGCTCCTCTACCATAAGCTTTGTCTTCAACTATTGTGAGCTTAAATGGTGGGTAGCTCCATCCCTCGCCTGGAGGAACTACATCGTAGTGAGTTACTATTCCTATAGTTTTATCGGCACCTACATCAAGCGTAGCCACAAGATTTGGCCTTGAGATTCCGTCTCCAGCATGGTCTTTGCTATCATAAACTTTAACTTTCAGCCCAATTGCTTCAGCTTCCTCCTTAAGTGCCTCGGCGCACTTTACATATCCCGTCTTCTTCATGACGTCTGTGTCTATTTCAACGATTCTTTTTAAAACTCTCAGTTCATACTCTACATCATACATGGAAGTGTTCACCAAATTATAGTTCTGCTCGGTAGCAATTTACTTTTGTTCACCCATGATTGTTAATAGTATTCCAGTTAAAGTTATGATCATTGCAATCGCTATATCAAAAGTGATGTGCTGTTCTAGGAGTATTGATGCGAGAATTGTTGCTCCAATTGGTTCACCTAGGGTTACGGTTGTAACTGCTATTAGGCTCAGGTATTTGAGTGCATAGTTGAGCATGGTGTGCCCAAGCATCATTGGGATGATTGCTAATGCAATAAATGCGAGCCAAGTCTTAATCTCATAATTCACTATATTTAGCTGGATAATTAGGGTGTAGGGGAGAAGGCTTATTGAAGCCCAGCTATAGACCATCCCGGTATAGGGTAATGTGTTCATTTTCCTTCTGAGTTTTCTTCCAATTGCAAAGTATATTGAGACTGTGATGGCTCCAATAAATGCATAGACTAAGCCGATAACCCCTACTTCACCCTTAACTTTAATAGAGGCTTTTGTCATTAGGGCTACTCCAATAATGGCGATTACCGTTCCAATAAGCTGTATTTTTCTTGGTTTTTCCTTTAATATTAAAATCGATATTAATGCTGAAATTAGCGGATGTAAATTTACAATTGTTGTGCTCACTGCTACTGGTACCATGAATAGGGATTCCATCCAAAATGTGAAGTGCATTGCTAAGCATATGCCTGAAATGAATGTCAAGAGCACTACTTCCTTATTGAGGTTTAGCCTATCTCTATTAATTGATATCCCTATCCAAGTGAGAATTGAAGAGAATATCAGTCTCCAGAGAGCACATATTATTCCTGGTGCTCCTGAGAGGAGTACTATTATTGATGCCCATGAAACGCTGATGATTGCCAGCGCTAGTGATGCCAAAACCTTAATTTTCACTTTCAATATTGCTCTCTCCTTTAAAGATGTAGCGTAGGGCTTTACTTCATTATTTACTCGTTAACGTTAATAGCTTTAGTGGGATTATTAATGCTTGGTAGGTTATGGTGCTTGAGGTTTGGATTTCTAGGGATTGCTTGAATACTCTTCTCTTTATTGCTAGGTCTGCGCATCCGAATGAAACTTTTCTGCTTTTGAGAGGTGAGATTAGACGTGGAGTAGTTATTGTGCGTGAACTTTTATTTCCTCCTCCCACCTATACTTCTTCAAGCTCAATTGCAATTAACCCTCTTAGATTGCCAGTTGATTTTTCGATAATTGGTGTTGCACATAGCCATCCATCAGGTGCATTGAGGCCTTCGATAACGGATTTGACTTCAAAATTTGGTGCCATACTAGTAATTATTGCCTATCCCTATGATTCTGAGCTTTGCGTGGCAGCTTACGAGTTTAGTGGTAAAAGATTGAGGTTGAGGATTTTAGAGAGTTGTAATAGTTGAGTTATGAGTTATTTGAATTCTTCTTTCGCCCAATTTATTATTAGTGCTGGCATGTACTCTATCATTTTCTTTATGCCCTCAACTTCTATGAACTCATTTGGTGCATGGGCTCTTCCGCCATATCCTGGTCCAGCCATTGCCACTGGAACTTTGAGTTTTTTAGTGAATAGGTAGGCTGGTGCTGAACCTGTGATTGTTGTTATGGTATATGGTTTCATGTTTAAGTCTAAGTAGGCTTTCCTGGCTGCTTTAGCTATGTGTGATTCGGGTGATGTTCTGCTCCAATCATACATGTCGTGGACTTTAACTTCAATCCAGTTCTCGAATCCTGTTTCCTCGATGTGTTTCATGAACTTTTCAAGAATCTTTTTGGGATCCATGTTTGGTACTAATCTAATGTCGATTTTAGCTGAGGCTTCTGCTGGAGTTATGGTTTTTGTTCCTGGGCCAGTATGTCCTCCTAGTATGCCGTCAATGTTTATGCTTGGCTTGAAGTAAACTTCTATGTATAGGTCTTTTCCAGCTCCCCTAAGCTTTCTTATTCCATGCATTTGGGCTATTTCATTTATGTCGACCGCCTCCATTAGCTCTGGTAGGTATTTTAAGTCTTCTTCTGTTGGCGTTATAATGTCTTCGTAAAGCCATTCGGCGAGTATGTTTCCATTTTTGTCCTTTAGTGTTGATATGAAGTTTGCTAGGATTTCTATTGGATTGTAATGCATTTGAATTAAGCTACTGTGCACATCGTATTCGCTTGTCTTTACTTTTACTTCGAGGTATATTATGCCCTTATTTCCCAAAATTACTTTTGGCTTACCTTTAGGTCTCTCGGTTGGTAGCATGAAGAATGTTGCTTGACTTTTGCTTAGCTCTTCCCTTTTATCTTCAATTAGCTTCGGCATGCTTGGACTGCCTAGCTCCTCTTCACCTTCAAGTATGAAGTATAGGTTTACTGGTATTTTTCCAGTTGTTCTTTGAAGTGCTTCTAATCCTAATAGCATTGACATGAGTGGTGCCTTAGTGTTTACTGCTCCCCTGGCGATAACTTTTCCTTCAATTATTTTGGCTTTGAATGGTGGGGCTATCCATTTTTCTAGTGGCTCTACTGGCTGTACATCGTACATGTTGTATAGTATGAGAGTTTTATCGGCTCTACTGTCGACGTAGCCATATACTATTGGGTGTCCACCATATCTTAATAACTTGACTTCGGCATTGAAGCGTTCAATTAGGAAGTCCCTTAAGAACTTGGCGGTTTCCTCAATTCCCTCACCAGTAGCAGATATGCTTGGCATTCTTAGGAAGTTTAATACTTCTTCAAAATATTCTTCCCATTTTTCATCTATGAATTTTAGTACTTTATTTAGCAAGCTAATCACCTATGATACGTTTATGTATTGGATTTATTGATTTATTTGCTGCCTAATAGTTTCCGATAGCCTGTGCTGGAGAGGAATTAAACAAGCTCATGAATCATCATAACTCCTAGTTTCCTGTACTATTCCTCATTTTATGTGAATCAATGTTTAATCTATACTAAATGCTTATTTGGTAAATGCTATTCTATTAATAGTTTAGGTGTCGATATGATTGACATTATAGGATTGCTGTTTTGGCTTCTCGTAATAATATCATTGATTTGGCCGCAAATTCAGTATAGAAATATTCAGGCTGCTAGGTTGAATTTGATAAGGAAGATTGAGCGTAAGCATGGTTTTAGAGTTATAACTATGATTCATAGGCAGGAGAGTGTTGGTTTCTTTAAAATTCCGGTTTATAGATTCATTGACATAGAGGATTCAGAGGCTGTTTTGAGGGCTATTAGGAGTACTCCGCCGAATAAGCCCATAGCGATGATAATACATACTCCGGGAGGTTTAGTGCTTGCAGCTTCCCAGATAGCTGAGGCTTTGAAGAGGCATCCTGCAAAGAAGATAGTGATAGTTCCGCACTATGCTATGTCTGGTGGCACTTTAATTGCGCTTGCAGCTGATGAGATATGGATGGATCAAAATGCAGTTCTCGGTCCATTAGATCCCCAGTTAATGAAGGGTAACCTACAGCTTCCAGCACCATCAATTCTAAAGGTTGTTCAGCAGAAGGGGGTGCAGAACGTATCTGATGAAACTCTCATACTAGCTGATGTAGCTGAGAAGGCAATTAAGCAAATGCAAGAAATAATTGTCAACTTAATTAAGGATAAGTTTGGTGAGGAGAAGGCGAGGGAAATAGCTGTAAAATTAACGAGCGGTGAATGGACGCATGACTATCCAATAACAGCTGAGAAAGCTAAGGAGCTGGGATTACCAGTTAAAATAGGTTTACCACTGGAAATTTATGAGTTAATGGAACTATATCCGCAGGCAAGAGCTCATAGACCTGGAGTGGAATTTATACCCTATCCATACATGCCCACGCCGCCTAAGCGGCAAGAAGTAAAGTAATTATTTTACCTCACCAATTTTATCTTGGCAGTCGATGAAGAAGCCGGGACTAGTGTGAAGACAATTGTGGATGACTGGTGTCCCGACTTCTGAGACTGCCGTGGCACTGCATGAATTGAAACATTAAATATGATCTCACCAATTTTCTTACTGGGGTTCATGTAGCTTGAGGGAGTGGCATCGAGAATATGAGGTGCCTGTTAAAGTTGTTACTAAGCGACTAGGTAGAATGGTGAAGATTGCAGTATTTTTCATTGCAGTTATCATGGTGGTACTATTTCTTGTTAGTGCTGCAACGGTGTCCTCGATTGGTGTAGGTGAGGTAGCTATTGTTGTTGATCCGATCTCCAAAACTATGTGGACGGTCGGTGATGGAACGTACTCGACATGGTTTACTAGGCCCATATGGACTTATGTTATCAAAATTTATGTTGCAACTGATGCGGTTCACATGTGGACTGATGAGGCAACTGGTAGAACTGGAGATTTTCCAGCTGTTGGATGCATAACTAAGGATGGATTGACGGTGGAAGTAGATATTACTGTTAGGTGGAGAGTGGATCCAAGGAATGTAGTTGAGCTATTTAAGAACTATCCCCTCGCGGATTGGAAGCATAGGACTATAATTCCAATAATACGCGAAGTAATTCGGGATGTTATTTCAAAGTATACTGCAATGGAGACGATAGAGAAGAGGGATGAAATATCTACTCAAATAACCAATTTACTTACTGAAAGATTATCGGGGGAGAAGTCGCTTGTAAATGCAATTATACTTGAAGGTGTAGATTTAAGAGAAATACGCTTGCCAGATAGATTTACTCAAGCAATAGCTGAGAAGCTGGCTGCGGAGCAGGAAATGATTGCGAGTGAATTTAGGGCTAGAAAGGAAATAGTTTTAGCTCAAGCAGAGGCTAATGCTACGTTGATTAGGGCAAATGCGTTAGCTGAAGCAATAAGAAGAATAATTGTGGAGAGCGGTGCTGATCCAGCACAAGTGGTTCAAATATACATGCTAATAAATGCTCTAAGAGATATTGCTGCGAAGGGTGGAAAGGTAGTTATCGTTCTTGGTGAATCTGAAAGATTCATGATACCGCTACCCGATTAATGGAGCAAAAAGTTGGGAAGAGTATTTACTGCTTTTCCATTATGTTCTTAACTATTCTCCCTTCCTTTATTACCACTACTATGTTATTTGGGTCCCTTAAAATCTTGATGTCTGCTAGTGGGTTTCCATTAACGATTATTAGGTCTGCAACTTTATTTTTCTCCAGTGTTCCAACTTTATTGATTAATCCTACGGCTTCAGCTGCATTTTTGGTTGCAGCTACTATTGCTTCCATGGGTTTCATGCCGAGCTTCTCAACTAAAAGCTGTATTTCAAGTGAATTATCTCCATGCCTGAAGGCTTTAACTCCACCTAGGAAGTCGGTTCCAGTTGCTACTTTAACTCCCTTCTCATATGCTCTCTTAATGTTCTTTAAGTGTATTTCATGTACCTCCATCGACTTCTTTAAGCCCCATTCTGGCACTCCAATTTCCTTTCCGTACTTGATTAGGTGTTCCACTACGGAGAATGTTGGTACGACAATTGCATTCCTTTCTTTTGCCAGCTCTATTCCCTCATCATCTATGAATATTCCATGCGCAATTATCTTAACTCCGGCATTAATTGCATTTTTAATGCCCTCAGCTCCCTGGGCATGTGCATGCACAAATCTATGTGCATGCTTAGCTTCCTCAACAATTGCCTTTAACTCTTCGATTGTGAATTGCGTGTATTCGGGTCTATCCTTTTCTGATAGCACTCCTCCAGTGGCCATGACTTTGATGTAATCTGCGCCTGCTCTTAGAGCATATCTTGCGGCTTTACGGCATTCTTCAATTCCATCACATATAAGTGCTGAGAGTGGGCTCATGAGCTTGCTTGTTCGAGCATCTACATATTCTACTGGTAAAAAGTGTGTGTCTCCATGACCGAATGTTTGGCTTAAAATGTAGCCTGCAGCTACTATTCTTGGTCCGCATACTGTTCCCTCTTCAACTGCTCTTTTAAGTTGCAGTGCAATTATACTTCCGGCATCACCGACTGTTGTAAATCCTGCATTTAAGAGTGCTTCTAGATCCCTTATTGCTCTTGCAACTAGGGTTGCGTATGGTGTTAGTAGTGGTTCTTTAATGAAGTCACCCGTCCTTAAACCTGTTAAGTGTACGTGTGCATCTATTAGTCCGGGCATAACTGTTTTTCCTGCTGCATCAATTACTTGAGCTTCGCTTGGAATTTCCACTTCACCCATTGAACCCACATCGACTATTAGGCTGTCTTTAATTACTATTGCTCCCTTTTCTATTGGTTGCCTCCCAGTTCCATCAATTATTCGGCAATTGGTTATGGCTATGTAAGTCAATTTTCTCACCGAGAAAATATTTAATTTCAATTCATATATGAGCTTAGTGAGGTTATATGCTAAAATTTATGTTGGTGTTTAAGCTTTTCTCTACTGGTGTAGGTTGTGGCTGTCTCCTCATTTGATGCTAGGTATTTGAGGAGAGCAACTAGGCGTGTGCTTAGCATTCTTGAGGATCGAATTAGGGAGATTTCAAGTAGCCATTGGTTATGTAGCTTTTTTAGGCATGTGAGCAGATTGCCTTCTAGTTTGGTAAATGATTTTTTGGAGAGCGATAAGCTTAGAATTGTTGGAATTGATGGTTCATATGCTGTTGAGGAGAGAATGGAGCTTCTACTGCTCTATGTATGTGCTGCTGGCTTTAGTGGCTGGATTTATGTGGATGGTGATAGCTTCACTATTGATGTTTCAGGCGCCGAGCGTGAAGATGCGTTTAGGGCTTCTGCTAGTGTCCCCCTATGGATGGAGGATTTACCTAATGTTAGTCCTCAATCTTCAAGTGCTCTAACGGACTATGATGTTAAGAAGTCCATTGAAAGTGTTCCATATGCATTAATGACCATGGCTGAGCTGTATTTGGCATATAAAGCGCTGTGTGATGATAGGGTTGGAGTGGTTATATTAGATCGACTTCTTTCAGGCACTTATGGTCCAGCTTCCAGGGATTTTAGATTAATGTTGAGGCGTGGTTCTTCAGCTCTCACACTTATAGACACTAGTTATGGTAGGCCATCAATGCTTGATTTGCATCTTGCGGGCTATCTCGGTACTGGCGTTGAGTATGTTCCTCCTAGGGGCATTTATGGTGTCTATGCATTGATAAAGCTATTGATAGAGCATAAGTTGAGGGGTGAGGCTGTAAGGTTGAGTGATATCCCCAAATTGCTTGGGGTATCAGTTGATGATGCTAAGAGGTTTGTTAGGAGGGCTTTAAAGCTCAATGATAAGTATAATGGTTCTCTCCTAGATGTACGTGTGGGCGGGAAGTATTTGTCGGTTTGCGATGGAGTTGAAGACTACTGGCATAGGGTGTGGAGTGCTGCTAGGAGTATTATTGATAGAGTTTTAAGTGGTGAGTGCGAGCATCCACTTATGATTGGTGATACTTGGATAACTACATTGGATTTGAATTCCATAAATGTTTTCCTAATACATGGGCTTATTAGTAGGGCTATTAGTGAAAATAAGCTTGTTATAGGGATAGCCAAGGATACAACTACGACAGATCTCATTAGATCAGTTATCCCAGTATTTCAAGCTCTATCTAGTAGTGTTCATGGTCGATTAAATGTCCCAGCTTTGAGGAGTGATAGAGCTCTTCTCTCTATGATTAGTGCCGCCAATTTTAATTCAATAAAGACCCCCTGGAGAACCGTGGAATATGACTCGTGCTTCGCCACCATGGTTGGATGTGTAGGTGGAGATAGCCAGTTAATTGCATGTGCTGCTAGAAGAGCTGTCTTTAGAGAGCAATTGTTCGTTAGAGGATATTTTCAGTTGAGGAGTTTGAAGTCTGATCCTTCAATTAGAAGTGCTGTTTTCGCATATGATAGGCCCTTCTACCCTAGATACGATTCAAAGTTGGTAGCTGAATTTGACTGTTTAGAATGGAATAGAATTTCACGTGTGAAGCCAATGATTGAGGTTGATGGTAGAAGTGGAGTTGGAGATATGGTTATATCAATTTTGAGCATGTGTGATAATCCGTATGTTGTTGAGGAGATGGGTTATAATCACTTGCTGTTTCTTGCGGATAAATATGTTAAGTCTGTGACAAGAAGTGCTAGGGCAATGCTTAGGGGGATAGCTAATCTCGATTTAGTTGCTATTGCTAACAAGTATAAGGCGTACTTCTCATCTAGAAGGTTTAGGGATATTAGAAGTGAAGTTGAGCGTGCGCGTGAGAGAGTTGTGAGGGAAGAGTATGAATGAGAGTATGGGTTTGACATCTATTTTTGACGACTTGAATGGCAAGTTTAAGGCTAGACTTCGTCAAACGCAGATCAAGACTAGATCTTATGAGGAGGGTAGAATAGTTCTTAAAAGCATTATTGGCATATTTGAGGCTTCATTTGACCTTGATGTTCTTGATAGATTGAAGAAACCATGTTTTTTGGCATTGAAGAGGCCTACGAGTTCTGGTGAAGTCTATTTAATATATGAGGTTGCTAGTGCGAGGCCAATACATTATCAGGAGCTTTCAATGGATATAAGTATGCCTAAGACCTTAAGGTCTGAATTTCTTGAGGGAATCTATAGCATGTGGGGTAGGAGTGAGGATACTTGGATAGATATTCAAGCAATTTACACGGGGTATATAATGAAAATTGGTGATGATGGAAAAGTGCTTTTTGAGCGTGATGAAGTCTGCATGCCTTTAGTGGGCGCTGAAGCCTATTTGCTTTCGCGTGAGGCCGTTGATAAGCTGGTTAATGTTGAGAATGGTGTTTCAGTGGGTGAAATGATCGGTTTTGATCATATTTTGAAGATTGATGTTTTAAGGCTAATTAATTATCATGGTGGCGTCTTCGGCTTTACGGGTGTTGGGAAATCGAATTTAACTTCTCTAATAGTGAGAAGGGTTTTGGATCACCTCAATGACATCAGGGTTGTAATTATCGATATAGCTGGTGAGTATGGTATAAGCTTGATAGACAAGATTCTTGAATGCGGCCTCATATTTACTATTGAAAACTACAATTTAGCTGAGGATAGGGTTGAAGCTTTCTTGGCTTCTCAGGCAATTCCAGAAACGTTAATTGAATTATTAGAGAAGAAACTTAAGTCGAATGAGCCGTTAAGGGGGCTTGTTAATAGGCTTTTCAAGGAAGGAAGGGTAAAGATAATAAATTTGGCTAGGAAGGTGTCCCTCACAGTTGAGGACTTGCTCTCAAGCTTTGAATCGCTAATGGATGAGGATAGAGCTCAAATTAAGTTGAGAGCCACTAGAATTTATGGTCAATTGAGAGAGCTGTTGAGGGGTATAAGTCCTACGATTACGATTCAAGAGCTGAGGAAGAAGTATAGGGAAATTTATGGTAAAATTAAGAGCGTATTGACAATTCATGAAGATGAGCTGTCTCGCATGAGGTGGCCTCCAGGAAGAATATTGAATACCATAACTGAGCTTCTTGAAACTTTTAGGTCTATTGAGGAAATTGAGAAGTCTCGTAGTGAAGGTGAAACTGGCGGGGCTGAGGATTATGCACCTGAAGATATAGCTTATGAGCTGGTGAGGCCAATTGAAGAAAGCGATTTAAGATTATTCGTATGCTACTTGCCTGATCCAATTAAGGCTAGGCAGTTTGTAAGTCGATTGATAGATGAGCTTTTCACTTTAAGGAAGAAGAGCATGAGGGGTGCAAGAGTTTTAGTAGTATTGGATGAGGCTCAAGAATTTATTCCTGATCGAACTAGACAGGATGATTTTACTGCTCAATCAAATACTGCTGTTGAGAGGTTATTGAGGCAGGGCAGGAAGTATAGGATTCATGGATGGATAAGTACTCAGAGGGTTGCACATCTTAATGTTAATGCGATTCAGCAGTTGCATAGCTATTTTGCTGGCACTCTTCCCAGAGGCTATGATAGGCATGTCATTGCTGAGGCTTCGGGTGTGAGTCCGGAAATACTCGATAAAACTGCATTACTGAGTACTGGTGAGTGGCTTTTCGTATCCCATACGGCTACTAAGAGGAGAAATATTCCGGTATTTATAAGAGCGCCTAATAATGAGGAAATATTGGTTAAGGAAATTTCCAAGATAGTTTCATCATAGTGCTTCTCATTTGCTTTCAGTTAATCTCCAAAGTGCAATGAAAACCATTACTGCTATTAGTACTGAAATTGGCAATGCGCTTAGATATGCTTCCCATAGTAGTATTGCTGAGGTGAATGTCATTATGAATGATGCTAGTGTTACTGCTATTATCCCTCTTATAGGTCTGCTTCTTACTTCCACTGGTCCTAATTTGCCAATTATTTCATTTAATCTTGAGAGAACTTTCATTGCTGCTCCATAGCTCTTAAACTTGAAGGTATGCTTTGTTCCATCTCTCAAAGTTATTTTTATTATGTATCTTCCCCTAAAATCGCAGCATTTGAATGCTATCTTGCCTATGTCTTCGAATTTTATGTTCGTTATATCAATTAGCGATATATGTGATAGGTCAAGCATGAATATTTTATCTACAAACACTTCGGCTCTATATTTTCTTTCACCATATATTGCCTCATACGCCTTTGGGTTCATGAATGTTATTGTCTGATCTGCGTACTTAATTATGACAACTTGGTTTTCATCTCTAATTACCTCTCCCATTGCTCCCAGCTTAATACTGTATTTTGAGTATACTTCTTCAAATGATGTGCCTCTAAGTAGCTCATTTACTGCTTTTATTAATCTGTCTGCATCCGATGGATGAAGTTCGAAGCTATTTTTAACAGTTTTCGTTATTATGCCCTCTCGCTTTCTCCATGAAATTGATACTGCTCTGTCACTGATTTTATCCACCCTATAAATATCATATAATGGAATTACTAGTGCCGGTTTTAATAGATCTCTGAGTGTGCTGAATAACTTAATTCCACCTGTAAATTGTAGGAGTGGATTTGCTGTTGCTCTTCCAAGATAAACTCTCAACTTCATTTTACTTAATTCAATAAGGCAATTTTCACCCCAAAATTCTAGTTTATCAGCCAAATTTTCACCAAGTAAATTTTATTTCAGCAAGATGTTAAAATTTCTTTACATTTAAATTTTCCATTCATTATTATGTTGAGAATGATGATTGAACTTGTATTGTTGACGTATCCGTGAGGTTACTATTATCAGTGTTTTAGACTATTAATTAGATTTGGCATTTGGAGGTGTGAAGTTGAGGGCTATGGTGCTTTATAAGCAGTCTTCAATTGAGGAGAATCCATTGAGGCTTGTGGATATTGATGTACCTGAGGTTGGGGATGATGAGGTTTTACTTAAAGTTACTTGCTGTGGTGTTTGTAGAACTGATCTTCATATAATTGAGGGTGATTTGAGGCCTGTGAAGTTGCCATTAATTGTCGGTCACCAGGTTATTGGTGTAGTTGAGGATGTTGGGGATAAAGTTGAGTCGATTGGTATTGGTGATAGGATTGGAGTTCCTTGGCTTTATTGGAGTTGTGGAGAATGTAAGTATTGTAGGGCTGGGCTTGAAAATCTCTGTGATAGAGCTCTTTTCACTGGTTATAGTGTTGATGGTGGATATGCCGAGTACATGATTGCTCGAGAGCAATTTGTCCATAAAATACCGAGTAATATTGATGATTTGCATGCTGCACCACTACTTTGCGGAGGGGCTATTGGCTTTAGGGCTCTTAAGTTGACGAAGCTATTGGGGGCCAATGGAGGAAGGCTTGGATTATTTGGCTTCGGGTCTTCGGCTCACATGATTATTCAAGTAGCTGTGAACAGAGGTCTTGAGGTTTATGTGTTCACTAGATCTAAGATGAGGCAGCAGCATGCCTTAGAGCTTGGAGCACTTTGGGCTGGCTCTCCAACTGATGATCCAGGTGTCAAGTTGGATGCGGCAATAGTTTTTGCTCCTGCTGGTTGGGTTGCTGTTGAGGCATTGAAGAAGCTTGGTAAAGCTGGTAGACTAGTCTTGGCTGGAATATATATGTCTCCAATTGAAAATTTGAGTTATGATCTGCTATGGCTTGAGCGTGAAATTAAGAGTGTAGCTAATGTCACTAGAAGTGATGTTAGGGAGTTTTTATATGAGGCTTCAAGAATAGGTATTAAAACTACAGTAACAGTGTACTCTTTAAGTGAAGCTAATGAGGCCTTGCAGGATTTAAAGCATGGTAAGTTGAAGGGGTCAGCAGTATTGAAAATATCTTAAATCAAATTTTTATTCGTATACGTATTTTATGTTGAATATGTCTGCTAGTCTTTTATCTAGAGCTCCTACATCCTCCTTGGAGAGCTCTTTTAGAGAATACTTGCCTAGTGCTGATGATAGCATTTGAGCTTCGATTTTAATTGCTTCAATGAAGTTCACTATTCCATCAGCTGGATTATCTAGCTTTGCTATAGGTTTATTTTTAGGTCCAAATCTGCCCTCGCTAGCTATGATGAATGGTCTAGCCATAGCTATTCCATCAGCACCTAGACACATGCTCTTAACTAGGTGACCGCCATCGAGTAATCTTCCCGCAATTATCATTGTTGTTTTAATTCCCTTCTGTTTAGCTTCAAGTATCTTCTTGAGGCATACTATTGTTGGGTAGCCTAAATCTCTCATTGCAACTAATGGGCTCATTCCTGTACCGCCCTCAGATCCATCAATTGTAATGCAGTCAACTCCAGCCTTAACTGCGACATCGATAATTTCATCTAGATCAGCATATGGTCCAAGCTTCAGCCATATCTTTACTCTTGGATAGTTGTTTTTGCAAGCTTAATCATGTCACTTAAAATTTCCCTTGTGAATGTTCCTGGAACCGAGTGTATTTCATACCATTCTTTTGCAATCTTCTCTGGATCATCGGGGAAGAAGTATATGTTCTTTAATTTTAGGGCTAAGTCTCTCTTGACCTTAACTTCTCCTCCAAGTCCTGGCTTAGCTCCTTGGCCAGCTTTAATTTCAAAGCCTATTAAGCCTCTCTCAATATATTCGTCTAAATCTTTATCAGAGTAAATTTTATTCCATAGCTCGTGGTTTGCATCTTCAACATTTTGTTGTATAACTACTCCACCATAATTTCCATTAACATGCTCGAAGTACTTTAGTATTCTTTCCTTAAGGCATGGTTGATCAGTGATTCTCCTATCATATCCCCTCATGTTGACGACATTTTCACCTATAACTTGAACTATGCCTGCTCTTGCACTTCCCTCGCTCAGTATTAGTCCTCTCCTATTCGCTATGTCGATTGAACCCATTGCAGCTACAATAACTGGAACTTTAACTTTGAATCCTCCAAGCTCAGTTTCAGTTTCAACATCTATGAATAGGGGTTCTCTTCCTAATTCAATGCATTTTTTCAGTCTGCTGGGTAGGAATAGTTTTGGTAGTAGTATGAGGTGGTCTAGTGTTAGAAATCTTGGTTCGCCTTCTAGATATACTTCGCCTCCAGCTTGAACTTCACCGAACTCTTTTCCATGAGTGAATGGGTAGACTGCGTCCCTACCATAAACTGCTTTCCTAGCTATATTGCACATACAGCATAGATCGCAGTATGGGCATCCTCCCCTAATAATCTTGTATGGCATTTTCATCAGCTCCTCTTCATGGAGAGTATATTCCGGCTACCTTTGGGTATGGTCTGGCTTCCCAAACTGTTTTCAATCCGCAAATGTATCTAGTCAGTCTCTCGACTCCAATTCCGAAGCCTGCACTTGGTGGAATTCCATACTTTAACATTTCAATGTACCAACCATATTTGGCCGGGTTTTCACCTGTAGCTCTCATTCTAGCAACAACTTTCTCAACTTCATATTCTCTTTCGGCTCCAGATGCTGCTTCACCATAACCCTCGGGGTACATTAAGTCGAAGTCCCTAAGTATGTTTGGTTTTTCTGGATCTTCACGGTCATAGAATCCCCTAGCCCCTCTGGGGTAGTCGTAGACGAAGAATGGTTCATCATGCATTCTTGAAAGTGCTTCCTCGGCTTCCCATGGAATTTCAGCATTGTAGCTCACATTAAATCCTTGAGACTTAAGCAAATCAACTGCTTCCCTATGGGTCATGCGCTTGAAGGGTCTGCTTGGAACTTTAAGCTCCCTTCCAAGGTCCTTTAAGTCATCTTCATGCTCCTCTAAAATCCTCTTAATAACGTGGACTAGCAGTCCTTCAGCGACATTCATGGCGTCATGATAGCTTGCATTTGCCTCCTCGACATCGATTTGCACAAATTCGACTAAGTGTCTGCCAGTTTTAATTGAATCTAATGGTTCAAGCCTAATGTTGGGTGAGAAGAAGTATACTTTACCTAGAGAGGCAATGGCCATTTGCTTATACAATATTGCACTGCTCATGACTTTGTATTCTCGGCCATAGTAGTTGAAGGTCACTTGCTTGGCACCTCTAATTCCCGGATCCGTGACTGGACCGATTATTGGTGGTAGTAGCTCTATGAATCCAAGAGAGTTTAAATACTCCCTGGCTGCCATGCATATGGTGGCCTGAATTCGCAGTATCTTCTTCATTTTGGGGTGTCTAATTGTAATATAGCTCTTAGGTAGTAGTTCGAGTGAGCTCAAGTCGGCTTTACTTAGGTCTAGGCTCATAGTTTTAACCTCATAGTGCCAGTTAGTCGAAGTTTCCTTTAATGAATTTTTTGCATGAAATCTCGTATTAGGTTCAGTAGTAATAGAAAATTCTTATATTTGAATTGGAAAATTATACTGGTGATATCGTGTTGGATCGGAAAGATATACAATTATTGAGGCTTATTCAAGAGAATTGCAAGCAATCAATAAAGGAGCTTGCGAGGAAGATTGGTCTACCAATAACTACGACTCATGCGAGAATTAAGCGCTTGGAGAAGCTTGGCATTATTAAGGGATATAAGGCACTGCTCGATGCTAAGAAGCTTGGATATGGTGTTACAGCATTTATACTTATATCATTTTCATATGAGGGTGAGGAGGGGGTTTCTCAGAGGGATGTTGCTAGGAAAATTGCTTCATTCCCGGAAGTACAGGAGCTCCATATCATAACTGGCACTTGGGACATGATTTTAAAGGTGAAAATGAGGAATGTTGATGAACTGGGAAAGTTTGTTGTTGACAAGTTGAGGATGATTGAGGGTGTGGATAAAACATTAACCTGCGTAGTTTTAGATACAGTCAAGGAAACCAGCGAAATGCCTATAATCTCGAGCATGAAGCTCATCCATTGACGGTGGCTATGAAGTTTCATTCCTTCACATTTTTCATGTACTACTCTTAATTTTATATTTAGGTATAAGTATGATTAAGTAGTACTACTCTTCAATATTCCAAGTACTTCTCATAGCTTGGGATAAGCTTAGATTCATTTGCTTTCATATTAATAAAACTTGATCGTATAAACTATGGGTATTGAAGCTAAAATCATGAGGATGAAGTATATAGCTACTATGACCAAGACTTCAATCTTTCTTTCCGGATAATTTTTGCCGAAAATAAGTTTGAGCGGAAGGGAAATTAGCTCTTTCAGTATGCATGGAAGCGGCATCATAAATGAGGTTTTCTCCATGTATTTAATGTATTTCTCACCAAACTGTTTCTTCAAATTTATTTCCTCAATTAATGCTGAGGCTATTATCAAGAGAAATGATATTAGCCAGGGTAGAGTTGGCGGCGGATAGTATCCTCCTCTTGGATATGGAATCCAAATTACCGTTAGCAGGAAGCCGTAGCTATAAATTATGAATCCTAGGTATTGAGGGTGGCGGATAAACTTGTAGATCCAAAAATCTATAATTTCACATTTAATAAATTTCCCATAAAGAAATGTGAATATTCCAAGAAACATTATGAAGCCACCAATAGCCATTAAACCTATGCTTGCTAAAAACCACATGCTCTGTGAGAAATGAATTAACCAGTGATAATTAATGTGATTGATAAAGCATTTCATAATTATGATGGGTAATAGTATTGGGGTTAGGGTTGCATCTCCAAGTCTCATTAGCTGTGGAGAAAGACTAACGAGTGGATACCATATAACTCTCAAAACACCTATTCCTGCAAATACGAACATTGCGAAGGCAAAGTATCCGAAAAACGAGAGATTCACTACAATTGAGCTTGTAGTTAGAAGCCGGGTTTTTCCAAGAATAATGCCTGCAATTATGAGTAGGAGTAGAATTGATAGAGAAATATAGCCATAGAGCTTGAACTTATAGTATATATCTGATTCTAATGGTATTAATCCGAAGTCAGGAATATATTTTCTCAAGAACTCATTAACAATTGTTGGTATTCCAAATGTAGCAAAAATGAGTCCAATAGTGAATATTATTGCTAATATTAATGCAAATATTAGGTTAAACGCATTTTCCCTTCCGTTTTTGCAGGTCATTCTCTCGAACCAATTAACTATCAATTTAAGTTAAATATTTAATTCTAATTTTTTGAACATTAATAGATTTATATAAAGAATTATGCCTTTAATTTGTTTATTTATTTAATCTTTAAAGATATTATTTTAAAACTAGTATTTTGGTTGTAGAATATGATGATTCTTAGAATATAAATATGTTTGAACTAAGCTTACTAATAATTTTCATCAAATATTAATTGTCATCATGTTTTTTGAATAATCGAATTTTCATGTTTTAACTTGAATTTTTGCTCTAAAAATTAGATAATTATTATATACACTTAATTTTAGTCACAGTAGTGCTTAAATACTTAACTATTTTGCATAGAGATATTATGGTGATTTATGATTTTATTTGAAGTTCTAATTGAAATGTTAACTGCAATCATGATGGTCGCAAGCACACTATACTATGCACTATCTATTACAAGTATTTCTAGAAATTATAGGAATCATGTTTGGCTTAATCCCAAGATTAATCCAGATTTGCCTAATTATCCTAGGGTTACTGTTATAGTACCATTATATCATGAGTCTAAAGAGGAGATTATTAAGACTTTGGAGAGCATTGCTGCTCAAAGATATCCTCATGATAAGCTTGATATTGTGTTGGTAGTTGAGAGAGAGGATAAAGAGACTCTTAATAATCTTCGCAGTACAATTGATGTGCTTAACATGAAGAAGCTTAATTATCAAATATTAATTAAGGATACGCCTAGAAGCTGTAAAGCTGCGGCTATTAATTATGCTTTAAGTATGGTTGATGCTAGTGATGTTTTTGTAGTATATGATGGTGGTGATATTATTGAGGATGAATTTCAGATAGCTAAGGCTGTCAGTTTAATACGTAATGGTTTTGATGTTATTGGTGTTAAGGTCTATAGGGTTGGAAGTTCATTAATAGGTTTTATGTCATATATTGATAGTTTGCTTTGGTGTAATGTGATGTTACCTGCTCTTGTTAAATTAGTTTCTAATCCCTTGTTCAGTGGTGAAGGCCTATTTCTCTCTGCAAAATTTATCAATGAAATTAATGGTTTACCTGAAAAGTTAACTGAGGATTCCTATTTGGCAATATATTTATCCAAGTTGGGTAAGCGCGGGGCATTGCTTGATAGTGTTATTGTTGAGGCTGCTCCAATAAATGTTGGGAGCTTTATTAAGCAGAGAATTAGATGGTTTAGGGGGTATGCTCAGTGCATAAGGGATGTATTGCTGTTTAGAAGTATACCCCTCGATGTTAAGGCTAAGCTCATAGTATCATATTTGAGTCCCTATTCACTAATTTCACTTTCACTTTCATCCTTAATTTTGGCGTTATCTCTCTTTCTCAATGTTCCATGGTATTTGCTTTTTGCTTCTATTTATGTGGTTATTGGTCACTTAATAGCTCCCATGTACTTGCTCTCCTTGGGTGTGAGAGATATTCGTATTTTTCTTGCTCCATTTTACTGGTTTTTCCTTGGCCTAATTGCCATACTGAGCATTATTATTCCTAAGGTTAAATGGTATAAGACTGCTAGATAATTTATCCTTCAACTTTCATTATAGCTTCAATTTTTACTCCTGCTTTCTCAAATAGTGCTCCTACTGGACAGTTTTTCAATGTTAAATTAAGCATTTTACTTAGCATTTCTCTTGGTGCTCTGCTCTTAACTTTAACCTCAATTTCCACTTTAGTTATTGTGGCTTCTCCATCTGGTCTTTCAGCTTTAACTATTACATTTAAATCTTCAATTTCAGCTCTCATCTTTTTTGCTATAAGTGAGTATACTGTCGTTATGCATCCCGCTAAAGCCATTATAGCTAGTTCAAGTGCAGTTGCACCCGTATTTGTTCCGCCTCTTTCCTTAGGTAAATCTACTATTATGCTGTGCCCCCTATCATTGTCAATTATTGATCTAAAGCCTTCAACCAACTTGGCTCTAGCCACGATTACTTGCAATGTTTTAGCCCTTATGAATAATAAAAATTTAAATGCAATATAATGTTAACTCTTAATAAAATATCTATCATATAATTTAATTTGGCATTATTTCATGTGCAGCTTTTTGTACCAGTTTCTTTCTAATGCTTTTACTCAAGTTTATATAGCTTCTTGACATTATATACGTTCAATTTCTCGGCAACCTTAATGCTGCATGTTTTGCTTCTATTATTTTGACCCAGTTTCTTGGTATGCTCCATGGAGTTATTACTGCTCCTGGACGTTTAGGATCATCTAGATAGTAGCTTTCAATTAATATGTTCACGTCATTATGGTGGTTAAGTGCTTCATTGATTTCGCTTTTCCTGCCAACTATTGTCACCCATAAACTGCTATTTCTTATTGTATTCTAGCTGTTTGGCTGGGTGATGATGTATTGCTACCAGGTCTCCCTTCACATTGCTTTTCTTCACAGCTTTCTTTACGTATTCAATTGTCGTTTTCTCTTTCGTTTCTAGGTGTAGATGTATTGGTACGTTGTGTTCGCTTGATCTAATTAATGCCTCTTTCATTATTTCCTCGGCTATTAAGCGATTTTCTGGAGCTGTTGGATAGTGCTGTCGGCCAAATTCTCCAAGCCAGCAACTAATACTTCTTTAATAAATTTGCATGCAAAATCCAGCACTTTGAATCCCAATTTCCTTACTTTTCTTGGACTTACCCCCATTGAAATTAGCTTATCGATTTCGGCTGAATGGAATACAAGGTGGACAATGCACTCTAATTCCTCCTCCTTAACTTTCAATCCTTCACCTGCAATTACCCTAAAGCTTTTGTAGGTTTCTAGTCCCCCATAGCCCAGCCCAATTCTCCATGGAGGTAGGCTAATAATGTTTAATAGTCATCCACCTGCCTTTTTGAACTTTATGACTATTTTTCTCGCCCCTAAACCGCTTATTGGATTGGAGTGGCAATGAACTCACCAGTTATTCAATGTGAACTTAATGTTATATTAAATTGTGAATAAATTGGATGGGGAAAGGAGACCGCCGCGGTAAGCCTCCGCTCATCCTAGCGCCTGTAGGCGATGTTGCGGAGGTCCGGATATTTATATTGTTGTTTTGAAATAAAAGCTTATTTCATCAGCCCCAATCGCCTTCATCACTGCTCAGTGACGGGATTGCTCATCATTTTCGGTATAATTAGTGTTTCATATAATTTAATGTTTTCATGGATGCTTAGCTTGTTTCTCAACTTAACTTAATTTTGCTTTAAAGTAACTATTTATTTGGTGATGAACTTAATGTTGGATACTGCGATTGAGTGCTTAATTAGGTCGATTGCCTTTGGCATGGATTTGACTAGTTCGCTGAAATTATTCTTCACCTCTCTTCTGCCCTTCAAACTCAATTTAAAGTGTTGTGTTCGTATAAAACTTCCATATTCACTTCAAGCATGTATACCAGCTAATTTGATGCCTAGTATATGGCGTAATCTATTACACATTTACTTGGACAGGGACTATGAGCCGACTTCTCAATTTAAACCTAAAGCTGGCTGGATAGTAATTGATGTTGGTGCGCATATAGGCTTATACACTATTAGGGCTGCAAGATTGGTTGGTTCAGATGGTGTAGTTATTGCCATTGAACCTAATCCCTCAAGCTATGAGGTTTTAAAGTTAAATTTGAAATTAAATAGGTTAACAAATGTTATTCCAGTAAATATTGCTATTTCGAATTTCAGCGGAAAGGCAGTTCTCTACATACCTAGTTATACTGCTAATGCTTCTTTAAACAATGACTATGTGAGGGTTGCTGGCTATGAGCGTGTTGACTGCTGTCTAGTTAATGTTAAGAAGCTTTCCCAATTAATTCGCGATCTTAAGTTGAATAGGATTGATTTATTGAAAATTGATGCTGAAGGTGAGGAGTTGAAGATTGTTGAGGAAATTCGGAACTCTAATATCCTGGATATAGTAGATCGATTAGTAATTGAAGTGCATAAGGATGTTGTAGACCACTTGGTTGTTGCAGATGTTCTTGAGCGTGAGGGTTTTAAAGTCATAGTAGTCGACTTCATAGAGTATCCAAGCCAAGCCTTTATTGGTGCATTGAAATAGTTCACGGCAAAAGTGATTGGAGAAGTTGATTCTTCAAGCTTGAGGTAACCAATTAAAATTTATTTGCAGCTGTAATGTCAAGCTTAAATTGATTTATCCTAGCTAGAAATATGCATACTTGTGAAGTCATGTAGCATGTTGGCTTGGTGTGGAGTATGGCTTTAATACTTCCTATGCTTCTACCAGTATTGGCTTAGAATGTGGAGGTATGAATGTGATTGATAGGAGTGAAATGCAGGAAATTGTTAGAAGTTATGAAGAGCCTAAAATGCTGATAATAGGCTCTCACTCAGCACTTGATGCATGGAGTGGTGCCAGGAATTATGGATTGAAGGCTCTAATATACACTACCAGGGAGAGGGCAATAATTTATCTTCAAAATGCAATTGCTGGTAGACCTGGAGAGGTGATTGAGGATCTGCCTCAAGTTGTTTCTAGGGATGTACTTGTAGTTGATGACGTTAAGGACTTGAAGAGGAAGGATTGGCAGTATGCGATTTTGGTGTTGGATCGCTATGATGAAGTAGTCAAGTATGCTGATGAGCTAGTGGACTTGGAGTGCATTCAAATTCCGAATAGAGCATTCACGGTTTATGTTGGCGGAGATGATTACTGCACCACTATTGAGAGGGACTTTAAAGTGCCAATTTTCGGCTCCAGAAAGTTGCTCAAAATAGAGAATAGAGGTATTGAGAGGGATTACTATTGGTATCTTGAGAAGGCTGGAATACCATATCCCAAGCCAATTAAATTCAAGGTTTCAAGTACTGGAATTGTAATTGAGGAGCGAGTAAATAGGCCATTAATACTTAAAGCTCCTCATCCTGAAAGGGAATTTGAGAGGGCTTTTATTTTTGCGGCTGATTCAGAGGACTTGGAGTTAAGGATTGCAGATGCACTTGAGCGTGGAGAGCTGACTATTGAGTGTTTAAAGCAGGCTAGGGTTGAGGAGCTAATTTTAGGGCCGCATGCAAACTTTAACTTCTTCTTCTCTCCAATAAATGAGTTGAAGAGTTGGGGGAGTGTTGAGGAGTTCTACGCGAAACTATATAACTTAACAATTGAGCAGGCTAAAATCTGCTTAGCAAATGAGTTTCTCTCAATTGATGAGAGGAGAGAGACAATTTTAGATGGATTAAAGAGATTGCCTGCAGATGTGCAGTTAAAGTTGCTTAAGAGGATAACTCCAACATTTGAAGTGACTCTTCACTCAATAGTCAGCATTAGGGAGTCGCTATTAAAGGATGTCCTTAGATGTGCAAATCGATTAATCTTAACTCTTAGAGAGTATGAGCCTCCAGGAATAATTGGTGCATGGTGCTTGCAGACATTAATTACTTGGGGTTCTCCAAAGGAATATGGCTTGCCATCGGCTATTAGTCCACATGTAATGATTAGCGAAGTGGGATTTGGAATTTATGATGCTGTTAAAGCTGAAGCACCAATGCATATTCCAGTAACTCAAGACTTGGCGTTGAGGCATGGAGGCGGCACAAATGTTCATATGGGGATAGGTGCACAGTATAGCAATGCTAGGTATGGTAGGCGCATTAGTTTGGGTGATAGAATAGCTCTTGAGCTTAAGAGAGCCGAGAAGCAGGGAATGCTGCACTTACTAGTGACCTAATTATAGCTTCCTCTATTTTACTTCAACTTGGAGTTTTATTAGTTTTATGATGTTTATCGTAAAATTTTTAGTATTTACTCTAATATTTTAGCTTTAAATTCTAAGCGGGTATATTAAGTTATAAAAAGCTACTGAACAAAGAGTGAGAAAGCTTAATCTAGTAGTTTTCCTTTAATTATAGGAGGATTTAGGTTATACCTAGGAGGGAGAAAATATATTATGAAGCTTGTCCCCCTAGATGTAGCGAGGGTAATTCATTTACCGAGGAGGAAGATTTACTTAATATCGCTTTCAATAGCTGAGAAGACTAGGCCTATTGGTCAAATTGTTCGCGAGTTAAATGATGTGGCTGCTGAAATAATAACTATTTATGGGTACTGCATTGATGGTGCTGGCCATTTATCAGTTGTTGTTGATCTCACCAATGCGAAGTTGGATATAGATGAGCTGGTTAATAGGCTTAGTAGAATGAGTGAGATCACCCGTGTAAGCTATGTTGCACCTGAGGAGCCTGGTTTATTGATAGACAAATATCATTTTCCAATAACTTATGGTGCTGGGAGAGCTGTTCTATTTGATATTGAAACGCTTTCTTCAATGTTTGATGAAATTAAGAGGCAGTGGGGTTCTGCTGGTGAAGCTTTCATATACTACTTGGGCTATATTGGCGGTAAGAGCTTTGCTAAGCATTTTAGCGAGAAGTATAGGGAGTTAAATGAGAGGAAGATTTACATTATTATGAGGGATACTATTCAAGCTTATGGTTATGGCTTGGTGGATAAGGTTGAGAAGACTGATAATGAGGTAATTATCAGAGTGAGGGATTTATTTGAGTGTAAACCAGTTGAGGGTAAGAGGACTTCGCCCAATAGCCATTTCTTTAGAGGATATGTTAGTGGAATTGCGAGTGTAATGTTGAATAGGGATATGTTAGCTGAGGAAGTTAAGTGTATTGCCATGGGAGATCCGTACTGTGAATTTATAGTTAGAGAGAGGGCTTGGCGTAGAAGGGCAGAGTAGCTCAAGCCTGTTTTTCATCTATTTTTTCCACTAGCCTTTTTAGATACTTTACTTGTTCTAGCTCGGCTTTGAGTGGTAGTGCTGCATACTTTACTAGCATTTCATATAGCTGCTTTGGATTATTCACTCCATATATGCATTTAAGTGGATCCCGGCTCACTTCTTTTAGTGCTCTAGCATAGAATACTCCTCCGCCAAGTTCTCTTGTCCTTTCAGCTGTCATGCCGATGCCTCCTCCTCTAAAATAGTACTCGCTACCCCATTCTGCAGTGCCTACTGGTATTATGGTTCCATAATTTAGTATCTTGCCGATAATGCTTTGCTCCATTACAAACCTGCCTATCTGGCTATATGGCATGAAGTGCCTTTGTCTTCTAAGCATTCCTCCTTCAAAGTGGACTCCTAGATCTGTTATAGTATATGTTATTGATCTCCTATAGACTTCTGTTAGTAGGCATGTAAATGTAAATCCCAGTGTTGCCCCTATGATTACTCCAGTATCTAGCTTACCTGCTATATCCTTCAGTATTTTGAATATGTTCAAATCAGTCACTTTATAATCGTAGAGGGCATAGATGAGTGAAATTAGTATTGCGAGGAATGTTGATGCTGATGCTTCTCTGCTCCTGAGAACCCATGATATGATCATTATTATGGTTGTTAGTCCTAGGATTGCTATTGGTCGAGTTAAGCCAATTATTGGCTTAAGTATGTTTATTGTTTCAGCATAGTGGCATATGAGGAGTATTATGATTGGCGTTGCACATAGCACGTACTTTCTTAAGAAGCCTATTGGCGAGGGTTTGGTTTTTAAAATTACTTCCTCCTTAACTTCAGCTACTTCACGTGCAATTGACAATTAAGCTCACCAACTTATTTACCTCAAGCTACAAATATAAAGCATAATGGTGTGGTTTGGATTTTGCTCATTTAATTACATGAGTTAACTTTGTGTATTATGCGATCTTAATGTTGTTTCATTTTTCAAGTTAATTGAGATTGATAAGATGGTTTGCTAATATTAACTTTGGTACTAAGGGGGGTATTCATCTATTTCAAGTGGCGATGTAAATTTAAGGATAATTGCCTATGAGGCGACATACAGAAATGCCCTGTTAATAGCATTTGCGAGTTTAATTATTGTAGTACTGGGTTTGTTGTCATATTTTCTGGGGGTTATGAAATCTCCTTTCCAAATTGCTGTTTCACTTCTATTTTTCATTGTTTTTCTCCTTAGTACTTACTATTCTATTAGAATAGGTAAATTGCAGAGATTTATAATGAGCTTTTATGGTGGGCTGAAAACTTCAAATGGGAAAATAGTTTTGCATAGGAAGTATCGCGTTTCTCTAGGGAAAATTACTGTCTGCGTTGAGGTTCCTCGATCGAAAATTGATAGTATAATTGGTGTGAAGCGTAGAGTTTTATCGCAGTTCATTAGGATTAGGGATTTGGGTGAGGTTGAGGAGCTGGACTTTCTAGATCTTCCATTCAAAGTTTATGTAACTGATTATTATCCTAAGGTTATTGAGTTACCAGTGTACTTGATTGAGAATGACTCTTTTATGGGTTTGGGATTAAATTTGACAATTATGTGTATTGGTAGGAGTAGGTATGAAGTTCATTTCATTGATAATAAGAATAGGCTTGTTACATCAATTGGTTCTGATGTTGCTATAGCTGAGTTGAAGTTTAGTGATTCGGCTTTGCTTGGTTCTCTAAGGTATTCAAGGCCTCTTGAGGCGCTATCTACTAATGTTGAGCTTGAATTATTGATTGAGCATTCCATTCCATTCAATGTTTCAATTATGAGGAGGAAGCTCGCTGTGATGGATAGGCCTGGTTCATTAGCTTTTCAATTTGAATTTCAGAATGTTGAGAGGCCAGTTGTCATTGTATCTTATTTTAAGGATATTGATCCCGATAAAGTTGTAAGTGCACTTGGTTTTAAACCTCCCGTTATTCTTGGTGGTGCGTGGGAGGATCTTAATGTTAGGTTGAGGCTTCAAATGAACCTGAAATCTGGTAGGATTTTGAGGGATGAATTAGGGATTAGCGTTAAATCCGAAGTTGCGGCTCGGTGAGGCCGGGATGCCTCACCTTTCGGCTGGTAGCCAATAACATCATCGCCGATTACAAATTAGTGCTTAACCAATAAATATTCCTATCTAATGGGTAATTACCGTTGCTTTCTTCTCCAAATTCTTGATAATATGTATTTGATTGAAAGGCTTAAGAATGCTCCTAAAGCTATTGCCAGTATTAATGCTATTACTGGTGGGACTTCAAATATTACTGCTAATAGGTGATAGAAGCTTATTGCCATTATTGCTGCCATAAATACTGCTGCATATTGGATTTGGATTGGCTCCCTTTTAACCTCAACTTTCATTGCACCTCTCTTTATTCTAAGCAATTTAGTTAGCGTATTTGTGAATTTACGGGCATTATTTAATTGAGCGAATTCTAAATTCCATTTTCGAGCTGCATTTCCATCTCTATAGATGAGTTCGACTACATAGTACTTATCGCTTGGGCTTTTAGCTTTCAGTTCTACCTTTTCGATTTCAGTTAATGGTATAATTATTGGTGGATGGGTTGGTGCTCCTATTGCAGCCCATAGCTTTAAAAGTAAGTTTAGCTTTCCTTCCTTAAACTTCTTGTAGTATCTGTAGACTAGTGGGTCGTATAGTATTAACTTTTTGTCGTCTATCATGGCAAATGTCTGCTCATCTGCTATGTATACTGGTAATTTAAGTTCCTCAATTTTTCTTTCCTCAACTATACTTCTCAATTTCTTAATTCTGCCTAGAATTTCCGTGTAAAGTTTCTTTGCATTGTTTTGATCTACTTCAATAAGCTTGCTATCTATTTTAAAGCTGGCCCCGCTTATTCTCCTTCTATAAATTATTTTAACACCTTTATCGACCAGTTGAATTGTCATTATGTCTTTAAGTGGTATTTCAATTATTGGGCATATGGGCCACATGGGCATTGAAGTATTATATATCTTTATCAGCTCATCGCCAACTAATATCAGCTTATCATTAGCTCTAAATTTTAGAGGTGAGCTGCTCATTTCAGGATTAATTTATTTTATCCAGTATATTAATGGGTAGGTATTTTACTTTGATTAACATATCTTAATTGGGGGATGATTGAGGTCCTGCGCCGCTGAATTGTGATGATGAACGCCGATCTGACTCCCCTTAATACTATGCTTCAATTAATACCGATTATACTTCTAGCATAGCTTATTGCTCTATCAATTAATTCATTTGTCCGCCCCAAGTAGTTTTCCGGCTTTAATAGTTCTTCTATTTCACTTCTAGTAAGGTATTTCTTTACTATTTCATCTTCAATTAGCTTTTCTTTGAAGCTCTTATTCTGTGATCTAGCTTCACTAAGTATTTTTCTTAATAGCTCATGTGCTTCATGTCTGGCCATCCCTCTTTCAACCAGCTTCATCATTATTGACTCCGACATTATTGCTCCGCCTGTTATGTTTAGGTTTTTAATCATGTTCTCTGGTTTTATGATTAGGCCTTCTAGGAGCTTTATTGTTGAGTCGAGTATTTCATCCATTATTATTAGCGAGTGCGGTATTATTATTCGCTCACTACTGCTATTAGTTAGATCTCTTTCATGCCATAAGGGGATGTTTTCCAGTGCTACGCTCACTAGGCCTCTTAAAACCTTCGATAAACCTGAAATTCTCTCTGCTGTAACTGGATTTCTTTTTTGGGGCATCGTACTACTACCAATTCTTCTTCCAACTCCCTCGGCAATTTCATCTATCTCCGGCCTCATGAGCTCTCTAACCTCTAATGCAAGTCTATCTAATTGGCTTGCTAGTATGGCTAAAACTGATATTAGCTCTGCAAATCCATCTCTAGGTGCTATCTGAGTAGATATTGCGTGGGGCTCTAAATTCAGTTTCTTAAGTGCTTCCTTCTCAACAATCATGCCCTTCTCACGCCACGCGGCCATAGTGCCGACTGCACCCGACATTTTACCTCTAATTAACCTCCCCTCCATCTCCAGTATTCTTTCATAACTTCTGGTCAATTCATAGACATAATTTGCAAATTTGAATCCAAGAGTTATCGGTAGGGCATGCTGCCCATGAGTTCTACCAGCCATTATCGTTCTTCTATATTTTTGGGAGTACTTGATGAGCTTCCCTATTATTTTTTTGAGTTTGTTCTTAACTATTTTCAGTGCATCCCTGAGGAGTAGTGCCCATGCAGTGTCAACAATATCGTAGCTTGTTGCTCCTAAATGAACGTATTTTCCTGCCTCACCTGACGCTTCGGCTAGGCTTAGGGCTAGGGCCATTATGTCGTGGCCTATTTTTGCTTCGATTTCATCTATTCTATCCAAATTAACCTTATCAATTGACTTTTCAATTTCTATTGCATGTTTTTCATCTATTATTCCAGCTTTTGCAAGTCCATGTGCTAGTGCTGCTTCAACTTTTAATCTCGTTTTGGTGATGTTTTCTTTAGAAAATATTCTCTTCATTTCTGGGCTACCATATCTCCATTCCAATGGGCATACGACTTCGTAGGTTGATTTTTCGCTCAAGTTTTCACCGAGATTAAGTGCTCATTGCTTGCGTTTAAGCTTTATACAGCAGAAGCTGTACTTTGGATCATATCTATCAGTTAAGTCTTCAATTTTCGGTCCTAATGCTGATACTATTCTTTCCAATTCGAAACCATGCTTGGAGGCTAATTTGAGGATTTCCTTAAAGCTATAGAATTTTGCTTTCGAATAGAATGGATGTCCATTTTTGGCTTTTTCTAAGTACTTCATTCCTAAAGGTGATTCCTTTGGTATGAATGCTATGATTAGCTTTCCATTCTTCTTAAGCGTTCGCTTGGCCTCAATTAATGCTTTTTCAGCTTTAGTTAGAAAGCATATGGTGAATATGAGGTATGCTTCATCGAAGGAATTGCTTTTGAATGGTAGGTTACTTGCATCTGCAAGTACAGATAGTATTCCTCTCTTCTTTGCCTTCTCCAGCAGCTTTATTGATATATCTACTCCGATTTGAATGCCCATTTTGCATGCGAATCTTCCGCTTCCAACTCCTATTTCAACTGCAAGTCCTCTTCCCCTCAAGCTTCTTAATGCCTTTAGCTCAGCTTCATAAAGTGCCTTGTTTTCTGGCTTCTCATACCATTCATCGTATTTATTTGAGAGTTCATTGAATAGCCTTCTTATGATGCTTTCACTTCTAATATCCAAGTTCCTCTCCCACAATTATTACATGATATTCAGTCATTTTTGGAGGTTTATCGATTATGAGCATTATCCTAATTGGGCAGTTAATTGAATTGCAATTGGTGCAATAGCCCTTCTCTGCGCAGGGTATTTTCAGATTTAATCTTTTTGCATTCATTGGTGTTGCAATGTTTTTTATTCTCCAAATCGCTTCTTCAATGCTACTAACTATCTTATTGATGCCTGCAACAACTATTACCTTTTTCGGCCCGAATGATAGTGCTGCAACCCTATTTCCAACAGCATCTGCACATATTATTTTACCATTAATTGTTATTGCATTACAACTTGAAATGAATATGTCTGATGTAATTTCCATTCTTCTAATTCTAAAGTTTTCTTCGCTACTTAATCCCTCTCTCCAGTGATGTATTACTGGGGTTCCCCTTCTTGTTAATGCTTCAATTAGTCCTATTTCCCTCACAGTTATAGAGCCACCAATACCTACAACAGCTTTCTTCGGAATAATTTTTAGTATTGCTTCTAATGCTTGCACCCTATTTGGTATATATTGGGCTTTAAATCCCTTAGCATTGAGTGCTTCTACAACTTTAGATGCCAACTGCTCCTTAATCCAAGCTCTAACGTCGCTCAATTGTCTCCCCTCAACCTTTACTCAACATCTTTATTTAAGTGATGCTTAGTAGAATTTGTGGTATGAAGCCCATTAGAGTTTATGGAGTTGATGGTGTTAAGCGTATTGCGGCTTTCATACCTAGGGGTCACTTACATATTAGATTGCTGATTGAGCTTGAAGATCAAGTTGTAGTGTTGCAGGAGGCTGTTGCAGCTGCAATTACAAGGGCTTTTCTGAATGTACTGCTCCATCCATCGAGGCGAGCTAGCGAGCTAGTGCTAACTGAAGTTGATGCGAGAAAGCCTGGATATGCCCGCTTCCAATTGATTGAGTCTAGTAGGCGTGATGAGGACTTAGTTGATGAGTATACGAGGATGCTTGAGTTTAACTTGAGGTCGAGTCGTGAATGAGATTTTATTAGCTTAATACTGCCTGCCAGCGTTTATGAGGATATTAACTGTTGTCTGGACCTTGTGGAGGTGAAGTTTAAATTTCACTTATGTCTAATCCTATCTAAGCCTTTACATGCTCTTCTATTGACGTGCATGGAGGAGGAAGCGTGGGCGGAGTTGCTAGGAGGAATATTCCGCTTCTATGCTTAATTAATTTCCTTGTAATGCTTGGTTTTGGTGCTTTCAATTTGTTGAGAACTTACTTGGTGCTTGCATTGAAGGGTGTACTCACGAGTTTGCCTGAAGAGGTTGCTAGCATTAGTGCTGGTGAAGCTGTTATTGAATTGAGCTTCATGATGTCCTCCTTTATGGCTACTAGAATTATTATTGCAGCTTTAAGTGGATGGCTTGGAGATGTGGTTGGTAAGAGGAAGGTGATTTCAATTGGCCTATTAATTTACATTGTAGTTGGGCTCCTATACTTGCTTGTTGTAAGTGTTGATCAGTTAATTGCTTTAAGGGCCATCCAGGGGATAGCCTCTGGCATGGTGTGGCCTGTTGCCCAAGCACTTCTTGCTGATAGTGTTGATAGGAGCTTTAGGGGGAGGGCTATATCAATTTATGTGATGTCGAGTAATGTTGCTAGGATACTTGGGCCAATGATTGGTGTCTTGGCCTATTCGTTTACAGTTAATGTTCTCGGCTTTAGGGATCCAATTTCAGCATTTAGGACTCCGACAGTTTTAATATCTGTGTTCTCTTTACCTGCTCTCATTGCATCGTTTCTAGTCATTGATGTTGGGTCTGGTAGAGGGAGTCTTTCCCCTGGAAAGCCTAGGGGATTGAAGTTAGGCTCCTTTATTGATGGTTTTAGGGCTTTGAATCGTGAGGTTAGGAGGAGTTTGCTGGTAATATTTGTTAATGGATTGGTTAATGGATTTGCGATGGGCTTGGTGATGTCTGTGGCGATGGTTTATGCCATAGAGTACGTTGTGAAGGATCCGGCTACTATTGGTGGAATTATGAGCTTGGCTGCTGTTGTTGGGTTGATTATGGCATATCCTGGTAGCTGGCTGAGTGATAGGATTGGTAGGAAGTGGGTTATTGTTGCCTCAATGATTCCCTCTAGAATAGCAATTATTTTAATGCCTTATACTAGGGATCTAACATCATTTACTACTGTTTTCCTGCTTAGAACGGTTTCCTTCAATGTATCCATGCCCGTCATGAGGGCTTTACAGGCTGATATGGTATCAGTTGACTTAAGGGGACGTGTTTTCGGCTTGCAACAAGCTTTTTCGAATCTAGGGATGCTTATCGGACCATTAGTTGGAAGCTACTTGTATTATAGCTTGAGAAGTAAAGCTTTTGCTCCATGGCTTCCCGGTGTGGCTGTACCATTTATTATTGCTGGAGTACTTGGATTAATCAGCCTAATACTATTTGTATTATTTGTGACTGAATTAAGTGTGGAGGATTCGGAGTGATTCAATGGAAGATTTAATGTATGAAGTTGGGGGTATTAGCTTGAAGTTGAAGATCTCCTTTAAGAATGTTGGAGACGTGTTTGTTGAATTAAAGCCTGATTGGAATCCCAAAACGGTTAATAAGATTGTTGAATCGCTACCGATTTCAAGTACTGCTAATAGATGGGGTGATGAAGTGTACTTTGATATTGGAATTAAGGTGGAGGAGGAAAATAGCAGAGTTGACATGGAAGTTGGCGAGGTTGCTTATTGGCCTCCAGGTCATGCACTCTGCATTTTCTTCGGCCCTACACCCGTGAGTGAATCTGATAAGCCTAAAGCATATAGCCCAGTTAACCCAGTGGGAATCGTTGTTAGTGGAATTGAAGTTTTACATAGGGTTAGGGGTGGAGAGGAAGTTATCGTTGAATTAGTTGATTGAATCGATATTTTCTATTTGCATAAATTGCCTTCTGCTCTCATTACTTTTATGGGGGTGTTGTGCTTGATTGAGAAGTATGAGTTTGGGGTTATGGTTGTTAATGGAGTTACCTATACGAGGGACTTGATAATTCTGCCTAATGGTGAAGTGAAGGCTAATTGGTGGAGAATTGAGGGTCATAGGCTTCATTTAGAGGATTTGAGGGCTATTTTTGAACTTGATAATTTACCTGAAGTACTGGTTATTGGTACTGGTTATAGTGGTTTAATGAGAGTTCCAGTGAGTGTTGTTGAGGAGTTGAAATCTAAAGGTATTGAAGTGATTATTGAGAGGACTACTAATGCTTGGAAGACTTTTAATAGACTGGTTGGTGAGGGTAGGAGGGTTGCTGCTGCTTTTCATTTAACCTGCTAAACTATTCACCTGCTATTCTCAGCTTCTCCACTAGTACTGCTGGAGTTATTCCTTCATATAGGTTCCTGGTCTCGCTGCTCATATCAACTATATTGAGTAGTTTCTCTAGATCCCCACTTATAGTTGCATGTTTAACTGGTTTGCTTATGCTTCCATTTTCAATTTTAAATGCTATTCCTGCTGTTGCGCTAAATCTTCCTGAAGCGGGGTCTGCTCCATGGGCACCAATTACATAAATTACATATAATCCCTTCCCCGCTTGGCTTGCGAGCTCGTCTATGCTTCTCTTACCCTTTTCGATTACTAAGCTTCCAATTTCAGGTGTTGGTAGTGCTTGATAGGGTTTAAGCATTCTTGGCCAAGTTAAAATTGGTATTCTAAATCCATTTCCAGTAGACTTCATGTTCTCCTTCACAGCGTAATAGTGGTCATATAGTAGTGTTACTACCTTACCTCTTTCAATAATTGTTCGTTTCTCCCTCACCGTCCCTTCATGGTCTATTGGTGATGAATTCGGTATTTTTGGATTTAATGGGTCTTCCATTAACGTGAATTTATCTGATCCAATAGCTTTACCTGCACTTAATCTTCTGGGCTTGAACTTGGCTGTTAGAACTGGGTATAAGGTGTATCGTAGTATTGCAGTTAATGCTATTGGATGGAGAATTACTGGATATGAGCCGCTTTCAATGCTTGTTTCAGGAACTCCTTTTTCGGCTAAAGCTATTGTTTCAATGGCTTTATTTAAGCCTGTATCCGCATCGATTAGCCTTCTATCATATATGTAGTCATAATTTGTTGCTGAAACTCCATTTTTCGTTGCTATTGCAGAGAACGACATTATGTTGTGGGTTTCAGCAAATTCATAGTCAACTCCTATGCTATTTGCAATTCTCCAGTTCATGAAGCTAATGCTGTTTCTACATGAAACTATTTTTCCAGGACCTTTATGCTCTAGGGCTTTGCCGAATACTTTTGATGTTATAGTAAATATTTCGTTGATGCTTGCCTCCTCAACTTCCTTAAAGTACATGTTTTCTGCTTTGGGTGGTTTGGCTGGTTCTGGTAGGCTTTCTAATGTTCTTCCACTCTTTAATGCTATTTTCATAGCCCTTTCTATTGCCTTCTCTATTTCATTTTCAGCTATTTTTGATGTGTAGCTGAATCCCTCTCTACCCTTAATAATTACTCTTATACCTACTCCCTCTGAAATGCTTGATGAGGATGATATTCTCCCTCCCCTCGATATTGATATTGAGATTTCCTTATCTCTATAGCTGAATACTTCACTTAGATCGGCGCCTTTTCTTTCAGCTAGCCTAATTATCTTCTCAATTTCCATGGTTCATCCTCCAATTACTACTCTCCTTATCCTCATGGTGGGAGCTAGTGCTGTTACTGCCATTCTCTGTCCACCTTTACCGCATAGCGTTGTGTAGTAGTTTGCTTCTCTGCAGATTGCATCTATGTTTTTTAGTGCTTCGAGTATTCTCATTGAGACGCTGACGCTCTTAAGTGGCTTCGATATTTCCCCCTTCTCTATTAGATATGCTTCACTTGCTTGAAATTGGAATGGTCCTTTACCTGTTGTTTGCCCTCCTCTTGCGCCTGAGATGTATATTCCAGTTTTAGTGTCTTCGATTAACTCCTCTTCTCTCCAATCTTTTGGTTCAACTACTAGGTTTCCCATTCTTATTATTGGCTCATATTGATAGCTTTCAGCTCTAGCATGTCCAGTTGGTTTTTCACCTAGTATTTTAGCTGATTCTCTCGAGTGTATGTATCCTTTAAGTACTCCATTTTCGATTAGAACTGTTTTTCTAGTTTTAACTCCCTCATCATCGAAGAAGCTTGAACCCCATGCATTAGGTATTGTTGGGTCTTCATATACCGTTAGTATTTCACTGGCAATAGTTCTCCCCTTTAATCCTTCAAATGCTGATACTCCCCTAATTACTGAGTCTGCTTCAAATGAGTGTCCAATTTCATGGAAGAAGTCTCCTGCAGCTCTACTTTCAAGTATGGCTTGAACTATTCCTGCTGGTGGCGTTTTTGCTTCATATTGGCTGACTACTCTCTTAGCCATTCTAGTTGAGACATCAATTACAGTACTTTCAAGCTTTTCAATTCCAGCCATTACCCCGCATCTCTCGGAGTCATAAAATAGTCCTGTTGGTGCTTTCCCATAGACTCTAAAGGCAAAGTAGAATCTTGCTCCTACTTGGGTTGCATCTGCTCCATCACTGCTCATTACGTGTGTTTTGAACCATAGGTCAAAATAGTTTATTTCAACGCTTTTAAGCTTATCACCTGCAATTTCCTTTGCATTCTCAATGCCCCTGTTTAGAACTGATATTTTCTCGCTCACATCGATGTTTCTGGGATCTATTTGATATTGAAACTTGAATTGACCCCTTGCGAGATTTGCTTCTGCAATTTTAACTTCGCATTTACCGCCTTGGATTTCAGCATTTTCTATCGCTCTTTTAACTGCTTCTTTAACTGCTTCTTCAGTTAAGCTACTTGTATATGAGAATCCCCAGCAACCTCTATATAGTACTCTAACACCAATTCCCTCATCAATTCCCTCGACAACTGCCTCTACATCTCCATCTCTGAGCTTTAGGGCTGTCCTTTCAAGTCTTTGATATCTTACTTCTACGTGTTCTACACCCATTTTCTCTGCAATTTTAAGTGCATATTCCCCAATTTCCAATAAATTCACCTCTAAAAATTATGGAATAAGTTGATATTAAACTAGTTAGCGGTAATGTTTAATTTCGATTGAAATTTTAAAGTTTTTCAGCCACTAAATCCAGTACTTTCTGAATTCTCTTTATTAACGAGTTAGGTAAGTCTTTTATCGATACTTCCATAAATCCCCTCACGATCATTGATTCTGCTTCTCTCCTAGTAAAACCCCTGGCCATTAAGTATATGACTTCCTCTTCAGATATTCTGCCTACTGCTGCTTCATGTGTTAATTGGAGTTCGCTGACCTTAGCTTCGAGTTCTGGAATAGTAGTTATTTTAGCTTTATTGGTTAATAATAGTCCGCTGCATTCTATGTGTCCCTTTACGTTTCTTGCTTCACCAACTAGTTTTGCTCTTGAAATGACTTTTGAGCTGTCGGTTGCAATTATTCTCGATACAACTTCACCACTAGTTCTTTCACCACTTAATATGATGCATGAACCAAGGTCTAGGAGTGAGCTTTCTCTGCCAATTAATATTGATGAAGTGTATGCCTTGCTCTCAGCACCTATTAGCTCTATTTTAGGGTATGATTGTAGTGATGCTATTGGTGACATGTTTATGTAATGCAGTATGAGTTTTCCTCCATTCTCCACTATTGCCGCCGTTCTGGGTCTTACATGTATTTTTCTACTCCAGTTATGGATCATAGTGTATGTTACGGTTGCATTCTTTTTTACGTAGATTTCAGTTACACCTGCATGCAGTCCTTCGGCTCCCAAGCTTGTTAAGCATCCAGTTACAATGTGTATTTCTGAGTTTTCCTCTGCAACTATTATGTTATGTGGTGCTTGAATTAGCTTTGGCTTATGGAGTAGAAGGCATGTTTGGATTGGTCTTTTAATTCTCGCGTCTTTGTGTGCCACTATAACGTATCCTTCTCCTCCAGCTAGCTCTGCAATTGCAGTGTATTTGTCCAAGTCTACTGGAACTGCTTTCCAGTAGTAATTGAGTATTAAGTCTTCATTTTCCCTAATTGCTGTGCTTAGGCTTGTTAGCTCTATTTCATCTGTTGAGCTGTATGTGTTTAGTGCTATGTTGTCTACTTGGAAGTATGATGCTGCCCTGCTCTTACTGCTTAGCTCTATGCCGACATTCATTAGCTTTTCTTCATAATCTTCCAGTTTAACTGCTTCACCCCTACTTTTAATATAGAGTGTGAGGTCTATATCCGGCCCATAAGCTGCTTTCTTGCTTAGGGCATGCTTGGCTTTCCTCTTAATTTTCTCCAGCTGCTTCTCGAGTTCTTCCTTCATGTACCTCCCCTCTTACATTTAATGCACTTGTCAAATCCATGTTCAAGTATTGTTTTGAGTATTATGCTTGGTTCGCCCCAGCACATTATTTTTCCATTAACTAGTACACATGCCCTATTGAATTTAATGTATCTTGCAATGAAGCCTGTATGTGAGACTACTAGTGATGCCCTATTCTGCTTGCTTAATATTTCATTTAGAGCTTTACCTATGACGGCTATGTTTTCTACATCGACTCCTGAATCTATTTCATCTATTAGTATTAACTTTGGGTTTTGAGCTATTAATAGCATTAGCTCAGCTCGTCTAACTTCACCTCCGCTAAACCCGACATTCAAGTCTCTATCAAGAAGATAATTCATTCTTAAGAGGTTTGATAGCCTTTCAATTTCCTGTTCCACATTAATGGCTCCTCTCCTCTTCAATATTTCCTCAACAATTTTCCGCAGCTTTATGCCTTTGAGCTTGGGTGGAAATTGGAATGAAGCTGATATTCCAAGTTTAACTCTTTCCTCCATTGGTAGGTGTGTTATGTCTTTATCTTCAAAGTAGATTTTGCCTTCAATGATCTTGTAGTTCGGATTTCCGAGAATTGCTTGAACAAGGCTTGTTTTACCTGAAGCATTTGGTCCCATTAGTAGGATGTTTTCACCTTTATCGAGTTCAAAGCTCACATTTCTAAGTATGGTTTTACCCTTAACCTTGACTGTTAGATTTTCAACTCTAAGCACTTGCGTTCACCGCCATCAACGACAATACGAGGGCATACATATTAAATTGGTGAATAAAAATATTTGGTGGGAGCATTAAGCTTATCCATAAAGTTCAGATAACAGTCTAATTGGTGAATTATGAATTTAGCTAGGAGAGGGAACATAGTTTATGATCGAGATTTAGCTGAGAAGAGCTTCATCTTTAAGGATAGAGTTGATGCTGGTCGAAAGCTTGCTGAAGCATGTAAGCAAGTAATTGGAGAAGTGGATTACGTTTATGCAGTTCCTAGAGGTGGAGTTCCAGTTGGAGTTCAAGTAGCATTAACGTTGAAATCTAAATTCGATTTGATAATTTGCAGAAAGCTGCTAATACCATGGAATAGGGAAGCGGGATTTGGAGTAGTAGATCCTGATGGGAATGTTTTTGTAGATGAAGTTTTTGCTGCAATGATAGGTTTAACTGAGGAGGATATTGAGCAGGCTATAAGAGAGCAGTTGGGGGAGATTAAGCATAGAAATGAAGTTTTACGTGGAGGTAAACCATATCCTAAACTGAATGGCAGGTCAGTAATTTTAGTTGATGATGGAGTAGCTGCCGGATACACTATGAATGCAGCTGTAAACTTCGTGAAGAATAGAGGTGCAAGTAAAGTTTACATTGCAGTTCCAACAGGGCATTACCGATCCCTACTTAAGCTTTCAGGTAAAGTAGACTTAATCTTATGCTTAAACGTGAGGAGTGGTCCATGGTTTGCAGTTGCAGATGCATACATTAATTGGTGTGATTTAACTGATGAAGATGTAATGAAGTACTTGGAGGAGTTGAAGAGTGGAGAGCGGTAAGTGGATTAAGATTAGACTTCCAGCTGAAGAAGTTTTAGAGTACATTGAGAAGTGCTTGAGAGATCAAGGTGTGAAATTTAAGGTTAAGAAGTACTTTAGAGGTGATGTACTGAGATTTATTAAGATTAAAGTTGATCTGTTAAAAAGTATCACCATACACGTATACCCTGGGCACTGCTATGTTGAAGTTCCAAGTGGCATGGAGTACTTAAAGTTCAAATTAAATCTCCTACCCAAATACGTTGAGAGAACGGTTCCATCGGAATTAGCTCCTAGGCGATTTGAGCGCTTCAATTTAATGATGAAAGCTCAATTACTGAAGAGGAAAATTGAGAATGCTAGGATGGGCTTAATAATGACTCCAATAATTGCAGCCATACTGCTACTCCTTACTGGTTCACCTACCTTAACAGTCCTAGTAATTTTAATTGCACTACTAATTCCCGTTGGAGGTAGATTTCAACCATTCAAGGAATGGGGCATACCAATACTCTACTTCAAGTATAAGAGAGATTTAGAGAAATTGAGAGCTGAAATTCGAGAATTATCAGTTTCTCCTTAAAGTACTTTAGGGTGAACTAGCCGTATCTACACTCGATGGGTAGTGAATGGATTAAAGTTAAAGTTTCATCAGTAAACGACCTAATCGACTTCATAGAGGAATACTTGGAGGAGAAGAATTGGAAGTACAAGATTAGCAAGTTTACTGCCATTAGAGATGAAAACTTAAAGATAATAAATATTAAAGCTGGCTTATTCAAAAAGATAATCATACATGCACATCCAAAATGTTGCTACGTAAATTTATCAGGGAAGCTAGCTGATTTAAAGAGGAAACTAGAGGATTACTCTAGGAAGTTTAAAAGCAAAGTTGAAATTCCATCTAAGTTAGAGAAGGAGATTGAATGTAAAGAGTTAATGTTGAGAGCTTGGATGTACGATCTCAAATCTAAGAATGCAAAGGTAGGTCTACTCTTCGCAATATCAGCTATGTTAGCAACTCTCCCATATATTGGCCCACTATCCATATTATTTCTACTATCAATACTGCCAATTCCAATTGGACCTAAGGGTAGACCATTTGAAACTTGGGGTTCAGGGTTATTCTACTTTAAGTATAGGAGGCTAGCTAGAGAGTATCTATATGAGGCTTTGAAATTGAAGGAGCAGTTGGAGGGTGAATAGTTTGGTGTTGAAAATTATTGCAACTCTAGGTCCATCATCCTCAAGTGAGCGAGTTATTGAGCAAATGGTTAATAGTGGTGTTAATGGTTTCAGGGTGAACTTCAGCCATGGAAATCCAAGTGAATGGGAGATGTATGCAAGGTATGTGAGAAGGTATGAGTCGAAATATGGCAAGTATATTGCCTTAATAGGGGATTTAACTGGTAGATCAGTCAGAGTGGGTTTAATGAGTAGCGAAGTTTATGCGAAGCAATGTTCAATGCTTAGATTTAAGCTTTCAAGTAGAAGCTCTGGTGAATTCATACCCGTACCGGTGAAGGAGTTCTTCGAGATGGTTGATGTTGGGGATTTAATTTTAATGGATGATGGTAGAATAGCGCTTAAGGTTGTAAGTGCATCTAAATCTGAGGTTGAAGTCAAGGTTTTATCTCCAGGCGTGATTAAAAGCGGTAAAGCTATTGCAGTTAGAGGTAAGGAGATTGATTTGCCTGCATTATCTGATAGAGATTATGAGAGCATTAAGTTTGCAATTAACCACGACTTTGACTACATATCACTAAGCTACGTAATGAATGGAGAGGATCTAAGGTTGCTTAGGAAAATTGTGGATGAAATTGGCGGTGAAATTGGATTAATAGCTAAAATCGAGACTATTAGTGCGGTGAGAAATTTAAGTGAAATTATTAGGGAATCAGATGCTGCTGTGGTTGCTAGAGGCGATTTGGGAATGCATTTCCCGCTAGAGGAGGTTCCATGGCTTCAAAGGTGCATTATAGATTGCAGTCATAATTTCGGTAAGCCAGTTATAGTTGCTACTCAAGTATTGGCTTCAATGGCTGAATCTCCGGCTCCAACTAGAGCTGAAATAACCGACATAGTTACTGCTTTAGCTGAAGGTGTGGATGCTATCATGCTAACGGGGGAAACTGCAGTTGGAAAATATCCTGTTCAGGCAGTTAAGTGGCTTAGGAGAATTATTGAAACCTATGTTGATAAGGTGAGTTATGAGAGGAGGCCCCCTAGGTCGAGTGATTTAAAGCTCAATTTTGCATATAGTGTTGTCGTATTGGCTGAGTCGCTTAATGCTAAGCTAGCAGTTTATACTAAGAAGGGTAGAACTGCACTTAGAATTGCTAAGTTTAAGCCTAGAACTCCATTCTATGCTTCATCTAGTAGTGCTAGGACTTTGAGGAGGCTTTCAATTGTTTGGGGTATTGAGCCTTTAATGGTTTCAGCTAAAGATTATGGTTTAGGTGTTGATGAAACCTATAGGAGGCTCGTTGAGGAGGGTAAAGTTGAGAGTGGAGATATACTTGTTTTAACCTACGGCTTCATTGAAGAGGATGAGCATACTATTAAGATTAGGAGGATTGCAGGCTAGCGTGGTGATTTGAATGGTTAGGTTAGTGGCTGTCAAGCCTAGAACTGAGTGGTATAAGTTTCTTTTAACCCTTGACTTAATGATTACTATTCCACTACTAATATTTCTCATTCCACTAATTAGGAATCCCCTCCCACTTGCCGCTATATTATTCATACTTTTATTCAGTACGCTGATTTTAGTTTTCAAAACTTATAGGCTAATTTTGCATGAAAGGCTTATTGATGATTTTCTCAAAATGGTTAGGATAAATGGCAGCTCCCTTTTTTTCACCGAACCATTAAATTTCGAGTTTGGAACCCTAGTGGTTGAGGAGTACATAGTTCGCTCCGGCAGGCATACCCATAGAAAAACTAGTGTTGGATTGAATCCTTCATCTAATATTAAAAGCCTATCTTCCATGAACCTGAATCATGTTCCACAAGGTCACCTATTACTACTTAATAAGTCTGCCTGCGGAGTTTTGATAGCCCCTTATGCTCGGCCTTTGAGGAGTGATTTGAGTGATATATTAATTTTGTTTTTGGGGTCATCTAGGCTATTCATGAAGCCCACTAGATTAGTTGCATCGTCTGAAAGTGAGTATTGTGAGGCTAGAGTTGAGTTTTCTAATGGTCATATGAGTGGTTATATTGCTAGATTGAGATTTGAGAGGTCTAGGGGTGCTAGATTGGAGTTTCATGCGAGGGCTAAGTTTACTAGGGTTTATGAGGTTGATTTTGAATTGGCTAGAACTAGTGATAGGTACTTTAAGTTTAGTAGGGAAATTGATCCTATAAACGAGTTAACAATAATTGTTACGAGTAAGCATGGTTTATCGCTTATAGGTTTGGCCGAGCAGCTTGAATTGCGTTTTCCAATGATTAGTGGTTTTTCCGGAGGTATTGAGTGTAAGCTTAGGCTTGTAGTTGATTTGCCATTTGCAATGGATATTAAGTCTGAGGTTCCCATTGAAATTTCAGTTAAGTAGTTTGCTTCGACTTCAGTTCACTTCTTCTCTTTCCTATAGCCTTCCATTACAACCATTGTTGTCGTGGAGAGTATTTTGTCTATTCTCCTAATTTTCCATGTAACTATTTCCCTCAGCTTATTTAGGTCTTCAGCTACAACTTTGGCTACTACGTCATATACTCCGTAAACCGTATATGCTTCCTCAACTGCTTCAATTTCCATTAGCTCTCTAACTACCTCACTTTCAGCACCTAGCCTAGTGTTTATTAATATGAATGCTATGGGCAACTACCCACCCCATAAATTTTTAAATGGCTCATTTATATATTTCAAATTTTTCCTACACAGATTTCCATGACTCCTCATACTTACTTATCAAGCCTATGTTTTCCAGTTCACTTTCATCAGGCTTATCTACTTCAAGCCATGCATCGATTATCTCTTTAGCAGTAATTTTAGTTGTTAGCCTGGCACTTATGGCTAGTACGTTTGCATCATTCCATAATCTCGCTCCCCTAGCTGTTTCGGCATCGAAGCATAGTGCCGCTCTAACCCCCCTAACTTTATTGGCTGCTATTGAGACACCTGTACCTGTATAGCATATTACGATTCCGAAGTCGACTTCACTTTTAGAAACTAGTTCTCCAACTTCAAATCCAACTTTAGGCCATGGATAGTAGCTTCCAGTTTTAAGTGCACCTATACGCGTAACTTTAAATCCGCGCTTCTCTAATTCCTCAACAATAAATTTTGCAACATCATATGTGTCGTCTGATCCAACTGCAACTCTAATCATGAACTTCACCTCGAATTTAAGCGTCAGCCAGCCAGTCCATCCTCATTCAATCGGCAACTCGCACAGTCATCATCCCAGAAGATAAGTGGTAAACGAGAATTAAAGGATATCTCAAAACTAGCTTGCCGGATATCGTGATGGAGCTTCCCAACCCAGTCTATGATTGATGTCAGTTAAATTGGATTTATGGTAGACATTTTCGTCAAAATCGTTAAATACTGAGCTTTCAATGGTGGATTTAGAATTTGCATTTCTTGGAGGTTGAGATTATTGTCATCAAAAAGTGCTTCCAAGCAAATTGCACTAGCTTCTCTCATAGCCGCCATATATGGAATTGGAACCCCTCTATTAGGAGAACTTGCATATGCATGGATTCAAGTTAGAGTGACAGATGCCCTACTACCATTATCATACCTGCTTGGCTATCCAGCTGTAATTGGAGTTACAATTGGATGCATAATAGCAAATCTCCTATCACCCATAGGATTAATAGACTTAATAGCAGGACCGATACTTAACTTCATATCAGCATTACTAGCAATGAAAGTAAATAAAATATGGCTAGCACCCCTACCACCAATAACCATAGTTTCTATAGGAGTATCAACCTACGTATCAGCTTTCTATGGAGTACCATACTGGCTATGCCTAGCATCAGTATTGGCAGGAGAAACCATATCCTGCTACGTAATAGGACTACCACTACTAAAAGCATTAGAGAAAATTAAAATCCAAGAACTACTGAAATAGAGATCTCAAATAAATCTCCTAACCACACTGCTCCTAACCCTATCCTCTCCCTTAATTCTCCACAAACCAGCAGCGGGATCCTCAATAACAATACCCAATCTACTAATCAACTGATCATTCATTAAAACTTCATCAGTAACCTCAGAAACAACAATATAAACTCCACTACAACTGCTCAAAACCTTCTCACCATCAAGCAGCTCTACAACACCCCCACTAAACCTATAAACCTTCATTAAACCAGAAGCAGACCTATATGTCTCAACAACAGTGCCATCAGGTAAACGAGGCCAAACACCCAATCTCTCAGCCACATTAACAGGAATCAAAACCTCAGGAACATCACCCTCAAAACCAGTATTCACCAAAGCAACAACCAAAACACTGCTACCACCAAAACCAATCCTCAATCTAACCCTTACACCCACTCCTCACCACCAACCTCAAAGGCCTCAAATAACCAATCCTCTTTATTACAAAAAGTCTCAAAGGCCTCAAATAACCAATCCTCTTTACCACCACGACCACCAACAATAAACAAACACAAACAAACATAAAAACATGTATTCAAACAATATTTAAACATACATAATAAAGCAAAGTAAGAAAACAAATCATGAAAATGAATTATTAAGATAAACAATATAAAATCCATATAGAAAAATTAATATAAAATTGATCATTTTATAATAAGATATACAAAAATACAAGCGAAAACTATATAAATTATTTAATCAAACGCTCAATATGATAATTTAAAAGAAAACTAGAGAAGCGAGAAACGCAGAAGCCTACACAACTTTTAAATTACCTAACAAACAAAAATAAGACAAAAGCTACCAGATCGCGCCACCCTTTCAAAAGATCTTGATTAAAAAAGAATTGAAAGATGCGTAGACAACATGTTTTTCCTGTAAATGTATAACTTCTTCTTTCAAAAGATCTTGATTAAAAAATCGGAGTATTTGTGTTCAAATGAATGTCAGTAATTCGCTTCTCAAGATATTTTAAGATGTCTTGATTGAAGGATTTGCTTATGAGATCATTTATTGATATTTCTTTATTGTTGTTGGATTCTTTAGTGGTGAAATTTATTTTGTGGTTGGTGCCAGTTACTGGTGGGTACCAGTTATGCCTTATTTTGATCCTAAGCCTAAGACATGTAAAGCAGATTTATATAATCGTGAAGTCGAGTTAAGTAAGTTGATAAATTTTCTTAAGTTTTCACCATTGATATTGATTTTAGGATTAAGGAGGACTGGTAAGACTTCTCTACTATATACTGCGCTCAATGAGTCTAAGATGCCGAATATTATTTTTGATTGTAGGGAGTTGCCTGGTAATAGGGTTATTTCCTTGAGTGGCTTTTTTGATGTTATGGCTAAGTGTGTAAATAGGTTTTTAAGGCTTAGGAGGAGATTGGCTAGGAAGTTTATTAGTATGGTTGAACATATTGAGGGTATTAGTGTTCTTGGTTTTTCAATTAAGTTTAAGAGGAGCAAGGGTATTTCTAGTTTAGTTGATGTTTTTGATTCACTAAATGAGTTAGCCGAGAAAGAGAATTTTAGATTAATATTTGCTTTTGATGAAGCGCAGGAGTTGAGGAGGATTGCTGGATTTAGAGTTGATAGATTACTTGCCTACATATATGATAACTTGAGAAATATTGGTATCATATTGACTGGATCTCAAATTGGATTGCTGTACAAATTTCTTAGGGTTAATGATCCCGAGGCTCCACTCTATGGAAGAGCTAGAAATGAAATTTTCCTCAGCAACTTCACTGTTGAGCAGTCAATTGACTTTTTAATTAAAGGATTTAAGCAGTACAATGTTAGTCCTCCAATGGAATTTATTAATGAAGCTGTTTATAGGTTAAATGGTGTTGTTGGTTGGCCAACATTACTGGGATATAAAGCTATTTCCAGGAGAACTTTCAATTCCAAATTGATCGATGAAGTTCTCATTGAGGCGGCTCAACTTGCTAGGAGTGAGTTTGAGCATTTCTTAGCGCTTAGATGGCAGGCTAGGGATAGATATTTAGCGATTATTAGGGCTTTAGTGAATTTGGATAGGGCTTCATGGAGGGAAATTAAGCGTTATCTCGAGTTCAGTTTAGGTGGTAAAATTGATGATAAGAACTTCACGGTACTCTTGAAGAATTTGGTTGATGCAGGCTTCGTAATTAAGACAGCTGAAGGACTCTATAAATTGGCTGATCCAGTACTGAAATATTCGTTTATGAAGCGATAGTTGTTTTAAGGACTGTAATTGGCGTTGTGAAATTGCTATTCAAGCAAATTTAGAGGTTATTTTCAGTAAATAGTTGATTGCATCCATTAGCTCGCGCCTACTAGTTACTTTGAAAATCTTGTTCTGCAATCTTAATAGTTTATTGGAATCCCTCCTATTCAATTCAAAATTCTTCACTACTTCATCAAGAATGTTTAGTATTTGAAATTTAATATACGACTGCATTCCCGGTGTGAGTGGTTGTCTTAGAATTCTCCTTAACCTCCTCAATTTACTCAATACCATACTCTTCCTGTTCTTCTTTCTTCTTCCTTCTTTAACCAGTATGTGTACTTCTATGCATGTTTCGCCCATTGTTTTCTCCATGGATATGGTTCATGAATCGTTACTTAACTTAATGTATCCTCTCTTCTTTGGCATTCTAGTATGCATTAATGCCTAGAAATAGGGGAATCTAGTTGAGTTTTTGAACTGCGATGGAAATATTGAGTTATGCTGGAGAGGAATTGGAGAGGTTATTAAAACTAGGGACTTCCTTCTATATTGCTATGTAGCTGATAGGGCTTTTCTTGTACTCATAATTGCAATTTTATTTCGAAATTCCATAGTGAGAGACGTAGAATTTTAAGGAGAATGGATAGAAGACTTAAGAGCTTTATATGGTGATTTAATGAAAACTCTGTATGAAGAAGCGTTTTATGAATGAATCCATCAGTCTAATGAAGTCAAGTATACGATGGGCAAAGTGAAAGGAAATGATTACTAAATTAATTATTAATTGAAGAAACAAGATACTAAAAGCAATAAATGATGTAAGTCAATGACTTCCATTTACATTACCGACAATTATTATTAGGAGAATAAGTAAATCATGATTTAAATTAAAGCCAACTAAATAAATGATAGCTAGCAGTAACCCAGTTAAAATAATTAAGGCAAGCTATCTGTCTACATTAATTAGCATTTCAATCTTCTCTTTTAGAGTCCTTAAATTCTTTACTTTGTCAATAATATGTTTTTCATCCTTAAATTCTCTAATAATGGTATCTAATAAATTATTTGCATATTTTAATGGTTTCAAGCCCATAATCTTCTTCAAATAGTTCCAGTTAATTTCATTAATATACATGTACATTAATTGAATTGCATCTTCAACATCCTTAAGTGAACCAAGTACTTTAAGCTTGGCAGTAATGAGTTCCTCAATTGGAGATAAGTATGTCTTGACACCTTCAATGCTTACGGAAATCTTTCTAGTTAATGTTGACCTATCAAGTTCCGTATGAGCTAACTTGAAATCTATAATTCTACCAGTAGGGGTTAAGGCTGTAAAGTGGCTATGCTTCTTAAAAGCATTAATCATTTCACTTAAAACAACAACATAACCTGCACTTTTAAGAGTGTCATGCAATCTCTCAACTTGATTAATACTATTTAACTCTATTAAAATATCGATATCTAGTGTAGTTCTCTCAACGCCAAGTAATATGGATGCAATACCGCCAATCAAGCAATAGTTAAAATTATTATCACTCAAAACTTTCATAATATGCTTCAAATCATCTATCAAAGACAATTCAAATACCTCTTTCTCCTATAAATTCTTCGCACCAGCTTTCTTAATAACTGTGCCTCACACTTTCTTCTTAAAATTTCATTTACACTTAAATCAGTAACCGACTTGATAATTGAAACACTAATTTCACTAAGATAACTAAAATCCCTAAGTTTATCCAAAGCTCTCTCCATTTTCTCATCCAATACCAACTAAACTACCCCCAACGAGCAATGATATCAAACATCATAGCTAATTAACTAAATTTGACATCAAATATTTATACTATCACTATATTCCATGACATTGAACAAAATATGGAATCTTAAGGAAAATCAGTTTTATTATGTATGCTAACTGAAGAATTATGGATTAATGGTCGCATTACTTGAGAAATTATCTTTGAAATTAATTTTAAACATTAATTTATCCTAAATTTTATATTATGAGATGTATGATTTTAATTAATGTTTTATTTCTTTTTAACTTTATTTCGCAGATTTACTATGAAGTTGGTGAAAAATATTTTAACAAGGCTGATAGAATTATTCCAGTGAATTGAAGAAAATTAGGGGATCAAGTTATATTGATTAGGTTAGGTGATAATCAGGCGTTTATTAAGATTTTTAGGAGAGAGTTGAAGTTAACTGATTTAGTTTATTCTATTGAAGTCGATGTTGATGATTTCACGGACACCCATAAGCTTAGGGAGGCCATTTATAGTTAGGTTCCTTAATTCCTGTTTATTTACATGCATACTTGAAATCCGGAAGAAGTCTATCTCCCAGCAAGATAGAGATTAAGCGTAAAAATGTGAAAATCTTGAAAAGAATCGAGGAAGGAGAATACGCTATCACCTCAGTTATACATTTATCTGAGATTTTGAATATTGCTGGGGAACAACTTGAATTGAATAGAGCTTTAATTAGGCAATTTGAATGTTATTGATATTTCCAGGTAGGACTATGAAAGAGCATCATCATTATTAGCCGAGAAATTAAGATTAGCCCAATAATATCATTGGATTTTGATATGCAGTAAACTGAAAATATCCGAGGTTTATAGTTTTGATAAGCACTATGATAATGTTCCTTGGATTAAGAGAATTACCAAATAATTAAATAAACCAACAATCAATTCATACTATTATACCCTGATAAACATATCAAAAATACCATGCAACCCAGTATTCAATTAATTTTAATCATACAATTAAAAATAATGAGCGTAACTAATGATCATGCAAGAATTTTTAATTAAATCATTGAAAAACTAAGTCCTCCCATATACAATAAAATTTAGTTAAGCAATATAATAAAAAGAATACAAAAACAGAAAAATATATAAATGATTGAATCAAACACTCAATGAATCATTTTTAAAGAAAACTAAGAAATCCTGAAAACTGTCTCTCTGCAGTAGAACTTAAATCTCAGATTAAGCAGAAATAAGTCTGGAGAAGCTAAATCTCGCCACACTTTCAAAACCTCTTAATTAAAAAAGAATTGAAAGTGGATTTCCTGTGAGAGATCGAGCAACTTCATGTAGATCTCGCTAACTTTCAAAACCTCTTAATTAAAAAAGAATTGAAAGATTAGCTTTTCAAGGTAAATTCTCACGTTAATGCCTCTCTCGTTTCAATATTTCTTAATTAAAAGAATTGGTGAGAAAATCCGGTGAAAGCTGGATTGTATACTGGTTTTTCTATGTTTTTGGGCTTTTATACCATTACTTCCATACTTTCTTGGATTGCCAATAGCTTTTGCTGTAGTTTTATCTTTAATGCTTGCTGGAATGGCGTTGGCTTTCACTGGATTTATAATTGCAATTTCAGCAAATCTCAGGATTAGAATTAAGGTTCTTGAGATGATTATTGCTGGCCTGGGATCTGTGGCCATAACATTTGTTATTGGTAGGATTGCTTCAATGCTTTTGGGAATTGAAGTTGAGTAGTGCTTTATTTGAATAGGAGCGTTCTGTCTTATCCTTTAAATTGCCTTAAGCTAATTTATTTTAAAGGTTTAAGACCACTTGTTTCCTAACTTTTAATTTAAGTAATTGCTAGAGGAGTGCACGGTTAGTTATGAAGTATTATTCTGCATTTGAGTTATTGGCTATTTTGTCGAAGTTTTGTGAGGTTGTTTTGGATTTTAATCTTGATGTTAAAGTTAAGTATGTTGTTGCTTGTGATGAGGAGAAGATCGTTATTCTTAATGCTTATGAACATTTTAGTGAGGAGGAGGTGGAGAAGCTAATTAAATTTATTAGTTCTTAGCTTTGTGCTCTATTACTGCTTTTGCTATTGCTGTTAGGTTTCTCTTCTTTCTTTTTATTAATATGTAGTTTTGTTTTTGTTCTGCTATTTTCTTTATGAATTTTCTTATTTCTTTGTCAATATTTACCCTATCATGTAATATCCTGTATCCCAATACTAATCCTGTAAGAAGTGTTCCTATAGTTAGGTTTTCTTTGAAACTTTCTAGGTCAAATATTTGGACATCTAATTTTTTCCCTACTTTTCTTCTCAGTTTTCTTGCTAATTCTACTTCTAAATTTATTTTTTCATTTATGTTTTTGATTTGCTTTACAATTATTATTGTATCTATGTCTTCTGCTTTTATTGGATTGTATATGTGGCTTCCATATAGTATGATTGCTTGGACTTCTTTTCCAAGTTTATTTGCTTCTCTAATTACTTGATATGATATTGCTTCTTCTAAGGAAATTCTTGATCACCTCAAATGCTTTTTCAGCTAATTTGATTCCCTTTTCAGCTATTTCCTTGGTTATTATGTCGCTTGGCCCATATACTTCTCCTCTAAATAGGAATGGATATCTTGCCCTAGTATAGTATTCGGTTAAGTATTCTAGTGCTTCAATGATCTTGCCGTATTCCTCTCTCCATTCACTCATGAATGTTTCGCTAAATATTGATATGAGTTCTGGTTCGTGATTATATACTGCTTTCATTTTAAGTTCCAGCATTGCTTTTACTCCCTTTTCAACTGATTGCTGTGCATAGAATAGTGCTTGCGGATAATCTCTTATGCTGAGTGCTCTTTTCGCTCTTTCCAAGTCCTTACTGCTCTCCTCGAAGTATTTTCTTGAGAACTTCTTGAATATGGACATAAATTCACCGCTTAGGGGTTATTTGCTTTGGATTTATTTTCAACTTCATATCCATATTATTTTCTCTGCGAAGTGGTATATCGTTTTTATACCGTATTTTTTAGCTGTGTTTATTGCTGCTATGGTGTATAGCTTTGTGAGCGGCGTTATGTCTATTATTATATTGTGTGTCCATATGTTTTGTCTTATTTGCTCCTCTAACTTGCTTTGTATCCATTCGAGATTTGTTTGATATGTTTGGAATGGTTCTTCTATTTCGATGTTTGGTTCCGGCTTTATTTTATGTTGGATTCTTTTTTCTCTTGCTTGGGGTGTTGTGAAGCACACTATTTTATTGATTTTGATGCCCTCTTTTTCCAGCTTGATTATAGCGTCTATGTAGTTTTTTATTGGTGTTAGGTCCTCTGGTTTCTGGGGGTTCCATGTATATCCTGATATGAGTAGGTTTGGTGCTTCAATTCCAAGTAGCTTTCTCGTTGATTGAGCTACTTCGGGCTTTAATGCTATGTATATTCTCCTGTTTACTGTTTTTCTCATAATGTATCCCCTTTCTTCTAGGGCCTTTGAATTTAGGCTTAGTGCTGCTGATGCCCTATATTTTACTATTTCCTTAACCTGATCTACTAGGTCTACTAATGGTATGTATTCTCCCCTTGCTTCTAGGCACTTTAATAATATAATGCGCTGTACTTCTGATTTTAGTGACAATTTAGTTCACCTCCATGAATGCCTCGTGACTTTACTTATAGTGGCTATGCCTTCTGATTTCAGCTGACTATTTGCTTTCATTAATGATCGCCACTGCGACTATTTGGAATATGGTATTCCAATCTCCTAATTTTTGCTTATCCTTTATAATATTAGCTATTTTTATTTTAACTTCAAGTTGAGTGTTCATGTAATTTCCTTTCTCCATCTTATGGCTCTGTTTGGGGGTAAAGTAAATAAGTCAGTCTGTTTAACTGACTAATAGGTGATTCGATTGTCTACTATGTTGAAGTTGTATGTTGAACCTGAGGCTGTGGCTGCTGCCTTAAATGTTGACTGCATTTTCAGTATTGAAGTTAATGATATTACTAGTTTCATGAAGTATACTGATGTGGCTGTTAGTTCTAGGGTTATTGAATTGGCTCGAAGAGCTTTAACGGCCGTTTTAAGTGAGGTGGTGCATGAATATAAGAGTGCTTGTGATGCAATTTCAGAGCTAATAAGCATGTCAGGTGATGAGATTGCTTTACGCTTTCAGGAGCTCAGCATGCTTATTAGAAAGGCTGCCTGTATTGAGTGTATATTGGCTGAGCCGTTAATTAAGGTTTCATATTATAGGGGTGATGGAATTGAAGCTGTTATTGCTTCAATTGAGAGGATGGGTGATCCAATAACCATTGTACTTTTAAGTGGCTCTGAAAATGCAGTTAAGCATGGAACTGAGGTATTGAAGAAGTTTCGTGAAAAATATCCGTTAAGGTGGCGTTTAGGGGCAAGCTGCCTGAGAATTTATGGTTCAGAGTTTGATGGTCATGTCTATAGAGTTTTCAGAAGGCGTAGGAGGAGATAGTGGTGTTATGGCTTAATAGTAGTGCTTAATGATTTTTGGAGGGATAGAGTTCAATTTTACTTATCAGCTAGCCAGTGCTCTTCATTGCATGTGCTCAGCGCTGCAGACCTTCATCACTCACCCTAAACTTATTTTTGGGGCATTTATGTTTTTCCATATGTTGTGCTGGATGTTTTGGGTTGAATATTTCAGGTTTAGTAATTGCTTTTTAATTTTCATTATTTTTCTGCTTATAGGTGGTGTTTATGTCTAGGAAGCTGGCTGTGTTAATTGCAATTATTGCTGTGGCAGTAGTTGCGGGGGCACTGTACTATGCACTAGTGATTTTGCCGGCGACTAGGGGTGTGAAGTTAGTTGTTGTTACTAGGCTTTCTAGGGAGGAGGCTGATGCTATTAGGGAGGCTTTTCTCAAGAGCGATATTGCTAGGGAGTATGGTGTAGTGGATATTGAGTTTAGGAAGCTAGACATGGCTTTGTGGAAGGATTTGGCTGTTAGCGGTGAGGTTGATGCTTTCTTTGTTGGTGAAATTCCAGTGTACAGCTATTTATGTGAGAAGGGGGCTTTGAGGCCTATGGATCTCAGTGAGCTTTTAAGTATTGCTGGTGAGGTTAGTGATGAGTTTAAGGGTTTTGATAGTGAAGGTAGGTTGTGCTGGATTGGTGTTGGTGTTGCTGTTTACGGCTATATTGTTCACAATGGCTTCGTGGATAGGCATGGAATTGCAGTTCCAGAGCAGTGGATTGATGTTTTAAGGCCTGAATTTGGTAGGGCTGTTTTGGCTGGTGAGCCGCCAATATCATTTCCGCTTCCATCTAAGAGTGGTACGGCTAAGACAATTATTCATGGCGTGCTTCAGAAGTATGGTTGGAGTAGGGGTTGGCAGGTTTTAACCGTTCTGGGTGCTCTTTCAAGATTTGTTGATAGCTCTGAGAGGGCTAGAGATGAGGCTACTGAGGGTATTGTTGCATTGGCGCCAGCATATATTGGATATGGAGTTTATGCTGAGAAGGTTAGTGGTGGAACTGCCAAGTTCATCATTCCGAGGGGTGAGGGAATTCTATATATTTCTCCAGCTGCAATTGCTAGGGAAACTAAGCATCCTAGAGAGGCTCAAGCATTTATATTATGGCTTTTAAGTGATGAGGGGCAGAGGAAAATTGCCGAGCTATTCTACTACATACCTGTTAGGAGGGTTAGTGGTGTTGAGTTTGTTATGAAGTATTATGAGGCGTTAATGGAGAATGCCTATGAATATGATAGGAATTTGGCTAAGAAAGTTGAGTCAGCTGTAATTGCATATTTCGAGGCTGCAATAGCTGATCCAGATGTACATCAAGTATTATCTGCTATTTGGATGAAGGCTCTCGATAAGTACTTTAAGGGTGAGCTTGGAAGTGAGGAGCTTTCCAAGCTAATTGAAGAACTTGGCTCACCCCTATCAGTGAGAGATCCAAAGACTAATGAGGTAGTTGAGTTCACTATTGAGTATGCCACTGAAGTCAGTAAGGCTATTAGTGAGGATCCGGCTTTCAAGGACATGTTTGCTAATGCAGTTAAGGTTGCCGCACTAGAGAGATATAATAGTGTGCTAGCTGAATTAGAAAAGGGATGAGTAGGCATTCACTTGAACATCTTATTACCATACTACTTATTTTTTACATTTTATTCCTAGTTTTACCTCTAACTTACACGTTTACATGTCTAGTCGATCCATTTAGATCTGTATGGTTGGCTCTATCTACTCCTGCAGCAGTAAAGTTTCCTGATCTACATAGACTTATCGAGTTTTACCCTTACGGTGATTCCCTACTCATTGTTGTTAGGGGTGTTGATTTTGGAGTTATTTTAAATAGCGTGCTTCTCGGCTTAACTGTCTCTTTAACCTCAACTTTTACTGCATTGATTTGCTCTTCAATATGCTATGTTTACCGTGTTCCAGGTAAGTTGCTTTATATTCCCCTGCTATCCCTAATACCAATACCCTTTGTTGAGGCTATTGCATTTGAAAAGCTCTTCAATCCAAGCTTCGGATTAATTAATTACTTTGTTAGCTGCATTCCATTGCTAAGTAACTTTAGGTTTACTATTAGGGGTTTGGCTGGAGTGTTTCTCTATCAATTCGCCGTTTTATATCCCATTGCTCTTGTCATTGTGAGCGGATATATTAGTTCAATGCCTGGCGAGCTTATTGAGGCATCTTACAGTTTGGGTGGAAGGCCTTCAACTACTATTTTAAGAATCATTATACCTTATTCTAAGCCTGCAATCATAGCTAGCTTGATCACCACGTTTACCTTTTCTATTGATGATGTTGTTGGGCCAATAATTTTTCAGGGTGACTCATCAGCTAGGAACTTGCTTTCATATAGGGTTTATGCATATTTCATTGAGGAAATTACTGGTAGAATAGTTCCTCAGTCGGCTGGCTACGCATTAATTCTGCTTTTAATTTCCATAGCAGTTTTTGTTTTTGGATATCGATATATACCGATTATTTATAGGAGTTTTGGTTCATTACTTGTTTTCTCCGCTAAGCATTATAGGGAGAGAATCTCAATTGGAAGTGCATTGCTATTTTTAATGGTATCCATTGTTAACTTTGCCATTACAGCTCCAATGATCATAAGCGTAATCTATGCTTTTAGTGAGAAGTGGATTGCTTCTCCATTCCCAATTTTAGGTTCTTCTCCATTTAACTTGCTCTTTCAATCGAGTACTAGGTTGAGGGCTGTATTGAACTCTCTACTTTACACTCTTGCTTCAATAGTTATATCTGCATTTATTTCATTTATTGCCGGATATTATACTTCTAGGTTTAAGAGCGTTTTTTCAGTGCTAATTGACCTGTTAATTAGCATTCCACTTGCCCTGCCAGGTATAGTTGTTGCTTACAGCTACTTTCACACCTTTACTAGATTAAACCTGTTTCCCTCACCCATTAGGAGCCCATGGATTTACCTCATTCTAGCCTATGCTGTGAGGAGGACGCCCTATCTCTATAGGGTTGTTCAAACAATGGTGACATCAATCCCCTTAGACTTGGAGGAGGCTGCTGAATTTCTTGGAGCAAATTTCCCCCTTAAGATGAGGGATGTAGTTCTACCTTTAATGGCGAAGCCCCTTAAAATCTCCATTTTAATTACATGTATTCAAATAGCAACTGAGGTCAGTACTTCAATAACTATTGGGGGTTTAGGGGGTGCTCAGGGATTTAATCATCAAGCTCCAATAACCTACGTGGTTTACACTGATATTTCGCTTTCCGGATTAGTATATGCTAATATTGCTTCTTCAACTGTGCTCTTCACTCTCCTATTAATTGCTATTGCAGTTCTCGCTCCTTCAATTATAATTCGCATGGTTAGGAGGGTTTGAGCTAGGTTAGATGGTTTAGCTCTTCATGAGGAGTAGCTATTTCAGCTAAGCATTTAAAATTATTATGGCATAAATTCATGTGGTGATGGTTTTGGGTGGTGTAGCCCTCTTAGGTTTTGGTAGGATTGGTTTTGCTGTTGGATTGAACTTTTATTTATCCAATATTGACTTAACTGTTTTCGATATTAATGAGGATAGACTTAAGATTGCATCTGAGAAATTTGGTTTCAATGTTGAATGCTTTAATGTTGCTGCTGATGATTTTAGTGTTTTTAAGCAATTTGACCTAGTTTTAACTGCACTTCCAGGCTCTATTTCCTATGGTGTTTTGCGAAAACTCGTCGATTTGGGTGTTGATGTTGTTGATGTATCCTACTTCCCCGAGGATCCATGGATTCTCCATGAATTAGCTACTAAGCGTGAGTGCAGGTTAATTGTTGATGCTGGCTTTGCCCCCGGCTTAAGCAATGTTGTTGTCGGCTACTTTCACTCTAAGTTTGGTGGCTTGAAGTCTGCTAGAATTTATGTTGGTGGTTTATCTGAGGATCCAAGCATACCTTTAGGTTTAATTGCTACTTGGAGTATTCCGGATTTGGTTGATGAGTATATTAGGCCTGCTAGAGCCATTATTAATGGTAGAATTGCTGAAGTTGATCCATTAAGTTATACTGGTGTTATTAATATTCCGGATTTAGGTGTTTTCGAGTTCTTTGCTTCCGATGGTATTAGAACCATGCTTAAAACCTTTAGTGATGTCAGTGAACTCATAGAGTTTACCTTGAGGTATCCTGGCCACTTGAAGGTTATGAAGTTGCTTAGGGACTTGGGCTTTCTCGGCTATGATTCCATTGAAGTTAATGGCTTAAAGATTAACCTAACTGATTTTCTCGCCAAGATTCTTGAGAGTAAGCTTGTTAGGGAGGGTAGGGATAGAGCTGTAATGCTCATTGATGCTGAACCAGTTTTTGGTGATCGTAGGCGCTACATTATGGATGTTCGATATGATGATTCACTTAAGTTGACGGCTATGGGTAAGACTACTGGTTTTACTCAAGCTGAAATTGCTAAGCTCATCTTGAAGGGTTTAGTTGAGGATAAGGGTGTTATTCCACCTGAATACTTCGGCTTAAACTCTGAGCTGTATGATGAACTAACTGTTTCACTTAGGAAGTGGGGTATTGGTTGGAGTGAACTTTTAACTTAACCTTCACCTGAAGACCTAGAGCATAAGTAATGTTTTAGTGGAGGGTGCTAGTTTGAGTGGTGAATTAACATTTAGAATGGCTCAGAAAATAGTTGATGATTGGATTAGAAATATTGGTGGCGGTTATTGGCCTCCACTATCAATGCTAGCTGCATTGGTTGAAGAGGTTGGTGAACTTTCGCGTGAACTTAATGCTATTGAAGGACCTAAAAAGAGGAAGATTGATGAAGCTAAATCTGATATTGGAATGGAGCTCGCAGACATAATCTATGCAGTTATATGCATTGCAAACTATTATGGTATCGATTTGGAGAAGGAGTTTATGAGGGTTATTGAAAAGTATACTAAGAGAGATATGGATAGGTGGAGGAAATCTTAATTTGCAGTTACTGGTATTCTCTTCAATCCCTCCACTAAATTAAATGATTTATCATCTGAAACTACAATTCCATCTACTGTGAGCGCTGATGAAGCTATTAGGCTGTCGAAGAAGCTTAAATTATACTTCCCCATTAACTCTAAGTGTTGCAATAACATTACTACATCTATCGTTTTAACTTCATTAACTTCATAGTTTAACATTATTCTCTTCAATGCGAGGAGTGCTCTCCTAATTTCATCTGCACTTCTACCTCTAGATTTCAATGCAATCTCGAATTCGAGAAGTGCAATATCCGGGATGAGTAGCTTCCCTTTAAGTTTACTTAATAGCTTTAGTGCGCTTTCATGTTTCGGATCTAAAGGATTAAGTGCAAATAATAGTTCAGTATCTGCTACTGGTATTCTTCATCAACCACTCAATCGCCTTTCTCTCATCAACCTCCTCCTTATATGGTTCACCTATAACCTCACCTAGAACTTTAAATGGATCTTCAGGTAATGGTTCAATTATAATCTTACCACCCCTAACTGAAATTAAGACTTTACTCCCTTCACTAATCTTCACTTTTTCCCTTATCTCTTTCGGAATAACTATTGTATATCTCTTACCTACACTTGCAATTGCTGACATTTACTTCACTACTCAGATAAAAATAAATTTTTCAGATAAAAATATTCCGTTAACGCTATTGAAGAATCTAAAGGAAGGAAAATAATGAAGCTTCTTTTCATACTCCTTCCGGAAATACCTGATCTTCCTGTATTACCAGGTATGAAAGGTAATGAAGGAGGTAGAAGCAAGAATTAAAGCTGAATATAAATTGAAGCAAGGTCTATCATGATTATGTAGTTCACGATCTAATTACACTTTACCATGATCATAAAGCTTTATGTTTGTAAGCTAAATTCCTATAATCTTGATTACTAGTCATTGATAATTTATTGCTTTACATGTTCATGTAAACCTCTAAAGTTATTTATTTATGGCCTGTAATTCAATTATGATTGATTTTGAAGAGTGAAAGAGGTTTAGATAGAGAAAAGGTAATTGAATGATTGAGAGAAATATATGGAATGGTGTTAGATAATATGACGCTAGTAATTGCGCTTGTTTGGGGTCGGGGAGTTCTAGTTTCAGCTGATAGTAGGGCTTCGAGCGGTTTGGTATTTCATGAGGAGAAGAAAATCAAGCCTATATACTTTGTTTACGACAGCGATAAGGAATTGGATCTTGGTATTGCTGGTGGTGCAGGTGATGCTATACTCGTTAAGCAGGGCTTTAGAGTTATTGAACTAGCATTTAAGTCATGGTTTGAAAATATCGGTTCTAAGGAGGATAGGAATCCATCTGCTGATGAAGTTGAAGGAATAGTTGAAAGTATTGAATCAAAACTTATATCTAGATATCGAGAGCTTAGGGGAATGGGAATAGAGCCGAATGTGAATTTGCTTCTAGCTAGCGTTACGCAGGATGGTAAACCTAGACTCTACGTTTTTGATGATCGTGGCTTAGCTGAGCCTGTACATGATAATCCGGGCTACGCCTTGCTAGGTAAGGGTGTAATTACAGGAGGTCTTCTCTTACTTAGACTTTTAGACTATAGACCTAGAGAGGCTTGGGAATGGGATTTAGGATTGCTATCTGCCTTCATAATAGATATGGTCTCAGAAATCGACCCAACAGTATCCCCCTTCTTAGGAGAATCCTACTTCATAAGATATGATGAAGAAAGCAAAAAAGTAGTACTAGGCCCTCTAAAAGAAGAAGCATATAAGGAGTACAAGGAACATGTACGTAAAAGAAAGCACTTATTTAAACTGCTATGGAGCATTACTGAGGAACTTGGAGAGGATGTTGTAGAGCAAAAATTGAAGGAGTTAATGAAGGGTGAGTAATGTACTATTTGAAGGAAAGTTAAAGATAAAAATTAACTTTAAAGGAGTACATGACTAAAGATACTCTTGTTCATAGACTTCGAGAAATTTCAGCTAATTTAAAATGTATTATGATGTATGTATCAAGTTGCCGTTACTAAAGCTAAGGAAGACTATTGAGTTAGGATCTTTCTAAAGGACTTGTTTTATTGATTGTCATTTTAATCTGCAATTCATGTTATTTTAAGAAATTTAGCGAAGCTAAGAGGGATGCATAGTGAAGTATATTGTAGAGATTAGGGTTATATCATTTTCAAATACTTGGAGATCGTGACTTATCATGATAGTTGTTATTGTCTCTGTTTTTCTCTATCATCTCAAGTAGTCGTCGAGTAGTGTCAGATAGCTTGTTAATATAGGATTGATGTAGATGGAAGAGTAATGTGAATTTAAAGCCGCATTCTTTGCACTTTAAAGTGAGTCTGTCAGCTCTGCCACTTGCCCCTGAATCCTTTAATACCTTGGATAACTCCGTTAGCTTTAGGAATTCTGGAGAATTCTTTCAAGTTTTGGTGCTTTACACTTTGGGCAGCATATTCTACTAATGATGAAGTACTCTTCTGAGATGTCATTAACTAGGAGCTCTACAAGTTCCTTACTCACACTCCTACCTGATAATGTAATCCTCCACTATGCTCTATGAATCTTTCTAGCACTTTGGATATCTGTGCTGTCTTCAAAATCATGCTGAGTAATGTTGATGTGTTCTAAGTAATACTGAATATTCAGTCTGAATGTGCAGTGAAATGTATTTAAGTGGTATTGCTGTTCTGATTTTGGTGTATGATCTATGGACATTGCGGAGGGGATTGTCTTAAGAGTTAGGGTCGGTAAACGCTTCACAATAACTATTCCTAGAGAGGTTAGGGAGAGATTGGGTATCAAGGAGGGGGATGAGTTAGATCTCATTCTCACGGATAATGGCATCTTATTGAGAAGGCCCATGTCTCTTGTAGAGTTTATTGATAATATTAAGCCTATTGGAGGCGTTAAGACATTTCTTGAGGAAAGGGATAGGGAGGAGAATATTGAGAGTGAAAGAGTTGAAGAGCTTACCAAGTAATATAGCTATTGATACTGGACCTTTACTACTACCTGTTACACGAGAGCCAGGATGGGATAAGATTAGAAAACTTCTAGATATGCATGAGAAAGGTGAAATAACACTTCATATAGGTTTATTCAATATTAGTGAATTAATATCCGCAATGTACGGGCTAGGGTACGATGTAAAAACATCACTAACATATGCTACTCTAATTTATAGGAGGTTGAATATCGTTAAAGATCTGCAATATACCATATTGATGGGTAGATTACAGCTGAAAGCTCGTGAGCTCAAATATTCTATACCATGGGGAGATATTTCATCAGCAGCTACAGCTCTTCGTATGAAAATTCCGGTGCTGGCATTAGATGAAGATAAGCACTTCAACAAAATACTAATGGTATGTAATAAATTAAATATGTCAATTCAAGTAGTTCGCGTGAAAGATCTTTAACATCTATCGTTTTCTGCGGAATGAGCTGTAATTGAAAATTATCTTGAAGAATATGGTTATGAAGATGTGATTAGGTAGGTGTAGTAAAACGTTTTCGTATCATTCTTTTCTGAAGGGTAATAGTGAATAGTTGAAGGAATAGTTAGGACATGATGAACTTCGCTAAGCACTGGTGCTATAATTGTCATGTAAATTCCCCTGATGAGTCTTTAGCATTTATGAATGCGATAAGGTATTTTGGCTTGAAATTCTTGGTAACTCCAATAGATATGGAGTGGATTTGCTATGTTTTGTTCTACCATACTTTACATCCTATTGGTACTTCTTCGCCTAAAGTTATTAGGTAGACTTTTCCTGTAGTTTCATCTTCAGCTACTATTAGCATTGCTTCACTTGTTACTCCAGCTATTTTCTTTGGCTTCAGGTTTGTTACGAAAATCATTTTTTTACCCGTGAAGTCTTCTGGTTCATATTGATCTCCTACACCTGCAATTACAGTTCTAGTTTCATCTCCGAAGTCTACTTCAAGTTTAATTAGCTTTCTAGTTCTGGGGACTCTAACTGCACTTTTAATCAATCCAACTCTCATTTTAAACTTCCAAAAATCATTTACATCATATAATTCACTCATAATTTCACCACTAAATAATTGGCCTATTCCCCTTAAAATAATTCTATGTATTAATAATCGATTTACTTCATACGTTTATGTGGCAATGATTGTTATGCATGTGCTTTGCTCATATATTTAAGTGCATGTTTTGATTATAGATGATAACGGTTTTTAAGTTATTTAAGCTCTTCTTCTAATTATAGTGTCTTCGTAGCGTTGAATTTCTAGATTAATTTACGTGTAGAAATGCTACTTTTAGGTACATTAAGTGTTTATCTCTTGGTCTGGCTATGTGGCATGGTGATGCTCCTCTAACTTTACCAATCAACTTCACTTCTCTCTTAGCTTTCATTGAAGCTCTCCATATTAAGTCTAGGAATTCACTTTCCGATATGAAGTGGCTGCAGCTTGATGCTATTAGTAATCCTCCGTCATTTAAAATTTTCATTGTTGATTCATAGAGCTTTAAATATGCTTTTTTACCCTTCCTTTTATCTTCAAGTTTCTGTATTAACGCTGGTGGATCGCATATTACTATGTCGAATTTGCTCTTGCACGTCCTCATGTAGTCTTCAACTCTACATTTAATGATTTTGCATTTATCTTCAACTCCATTTAATTTTGCATTTCTAATTGCTTCATTAACTGCATAGATTGATTCCTCGATCATTACTACTTTTGCACCTTTAATTGCTGCATGAATTCCGAATCCACCGGTATAGCTGTAGAGGTCGAGTACCTTCATGTTTGGGTTAACGTATTTTTCGAGTTCAATTCTATTTGGTCTCTGATCTATGAAGAAGCCTGTTTTTTGACCATTTTCCACGTCTACGTGGAACTTTGCGTTTCCCTCATTAATTATTGTTCTAGTCTTTTTATCCCCCATAACTATTTTCTTCCAAATTTTCATTCCAACTTTAATCCTGCTCCTCTGATCATTTTTAACGTATATTGTTTTGAAATTTAGTTTTCTCATTAATATCTTAGCTATTTTATATAGGGTTTTGTCGAATCCTATGCTGCTGCTCTGAATTACTGCTATGTCTTTATATGCATCGACTATTAGTCCTGGCATTTCATCTCCATCACTGTTAATTAGCCTGTAGAATTCACTTAATTTCAGTCTATTAGCTCTTAAGCTATGTGCTTTCATTATTTTCTCTTCAATTACTTGAATTGGATCGTCAATTTTCTCATAGCTCAGCACTCTTACTCCTATTGCTCCAATATTTTCATAGAATCCATATGCTAGAGTATTCCCCCTCTTATCGGCTACTTCAACTACTTCTCCTTGAGCTGGATTTCCGTGAACCTCGATTATCCACTTATTGTATACGTTTAGTTCACCTTTCTTAATTAGTTCTTCTCCATGTTCATCGACAACTACTCTACCATTAACTCCCAATTTCTCACCATCAATCGTTGGTTTTCCCAAGTAAACACCAAGCTTATTAATTAGCTTTTTACCCTTATTATTGATGTCTAGTATGCGTAGGATATGCTGTGTCCTGGCTGTAATGGTTTTTGCTTCACTACTCATAGTATTTTCAGCGAGTGCTACTGCTGTTTTGGCCGGTAAGGTTTATGAGGTCGATTATATTCATGTTGAAATTACTGTTTTAGATGATGGTAGTTTTATGGTTATTGAAGATCTCAGCTTTAACTTGATTTCTGGTAGCTTTAGTAGGGGTTGGAGGTCAATTCCCTTTACCGGTATTGATGATATTGATGTTTTAAGTGTTGAATCCTTAACTAATATTGAGCTTAGTGAATGGAATGTTGAGTACGGTGTTGATAGGGTTAATATTTATTGGAGCTATCCCATAGTTGTTGCTCCTGCTAGAGTTATTTTTAGAGTTAAGTATAGAGTTTATGGTGCGCTTTTAGCTCCAAGTAAACTTCAAAATGTAATTGATTGGCTTGCTGTTGGATATGAGTGGTCTGTTCCAATACGTGAAGTCCTGGTTGTTGTGCGCTTACCAGGTGATTTTAGTTCTAGTGAACTGCTTTCCTATAGTCCTGAGCCCATTGAAGTACAGAGTGTTGATGGTGAGACAATTATAAAGTTTAGGTACGTGAATTTACCTCCACATACTGCTTACAGGATTATTGTGGCTTTCCCCAAAATCTATGAGCCTCCACTTAAGCTCTACTTCTTCTTTAAAGAGTATCCTATTGAGTCTGGATTGCTCATAGCTCTATTTTCTACTATCGCTATGGTTGGTCTATGGCTTTTTAAAGGTAGGCATCCGAGAATTTCAGTTGACACTTCAATTATATCCATTGGTATTAAGCCTTCAAAGCTCAGTGCCCTTGAGGCTGCATATCTCGTTAATGGTAGTATCGGCCTTAGTCAAATAATTTCCGGATTGGTTGATTTGGCTAGAAGGGGTTATTTGAGGATTGAGTATGATGATAATGCCATGAGATTCGAGTTAACTGAGGATGGCTTGAGAGCTCTTCATGGTTCGGGCAGGCTTAAGAGCTTTGAGCGGGAATTACTTCACTTGGCAGCCATGGCTAGGAGCTCGAGGCTTTTACCCATGTTTCCATCTGAAATTGCTAAGATTAGAAGGCTCGTCGAAGAGGAGTTGACTAGGAATGGCTACTTCAAGTCCATTCCATCAGATTTCAAATTTAAAATTGCGAAAATAGCTATAGCAATTTTTGCTATTCCATTTATAATTTTAGTTCTGGGATACATGCTTGCTCCAATTGCTAGATCTCTTGCAATTTTCGTGAGGTTATTTAAGGGTCTACTTATTGGTTCATCCATTTCAGCTGTTCCCGTGGGGTTAATTGGCCTCATTTTCTTCAGCAATTATACTGAGAAAGGCTATAGGGAGGCTATACTTTGGAGGAGTTATGTGAATAGAGTTATGGAGCTAAATGAGCGCGAATTAAAGGCCCTCAGTGATAGGGAGAAACTTTTTGAGGAATGCCTACCAGTAGTTCTAGCATTTAGACCCTTCGAATTCTATTGGTGGGCCACCATGTGGAGTCCATTCATGCCGTATTACTGGCCATACTGGTTTATTTATAGACATAGGGGCGCCGAGGATGTAACCATAGCTCCAGTGCCTAGCAGAGGGCTAGTCGACTTTCAGGGCTTTATTGAGAGCTTTAATAGTGCCATTAGAATAGCATTTGAAGGTCTCCCCTCCACTACACGAGTTTTCGGTGGAGGACCAATAGGTGCTGGCGGCGGATTTGGTGGAGGTGGTGGAGGAGTCGGTGGAGCTGGTGGCGGCGGAGGAGGAGTTGGATAATATACATAAAATTTGTGAATGTAATTAGGTTTATAATTCAAATTGAAGCTTCCCAAATACTTGACCTGAAATCTTGGTGTTGATTTTAGCTAGCTGATTAATGCTTATATTGCTAGTGTTTCAGCTCTTCTTTCTCCATTAACTCTATCTTATCTGGATGCCCAACGATAATTTTGTCTGCCAAGTCTATGAAAAGACCAGTTTCAATTACTCCTGGCAATCCTCTAATTTCCTCATCTAATTTTCTTGGATTCATAGGCTTTTCCACTTTAACATCTAATATTACTCCTCCAATATCCGATGTAACCGGCCCATACTTTCCTTTAATTGCTCTCCTTACTTCGACTTCAAATCCCATTTTCTCCAGCTTCCTTTTCACCATTAAGACTGCATAGGGTATTACGTCTATTGGTATTGGATGCTTCTCTCCAAGCCAGCTTACTAGCTTAGTGTAGTCTACAATGAAAATTCTCTTTTTCGAGTAGTATGCGAGTAGTTTTTCTAGTGTTAATGCTGCTCCTCCACCTTTAATCATGTTCATTTCTCTATCTACTTCATCTGCTCCATCAATGTAGATGTCGATCTCGCTCACTGTTGATGGATGTAGCACTTTCAATCTCATTTCAGCCAATTTTAGGGTAGAGTCATATGATGATGTGATAAATATTTTATTTTTGAATTCACGTTTTTTCTTGCCTATTAACTTTATTAGCTCATTTACTGTTGATCCAGTGCCAATGCCTATTATTTCTGCTTCATTAACGTATCTTAAAGCTTCCATGGCTGCTCTCTTTTTGGCCTCTAAAATTTCATTCACTAATTTCACCATGCTAAATTGAATTTTTCACGTATTTATTCATTGAAGATGCTCCTTCCATTTGAGCTTCAGGGAGGTGTAAAAATAGTGATTATGAGGTTTATTTTACTTCTTTTTTCTCTTTCTAAGCTTTCCTATTTTTGCTGCTAATGTATATAGTATTGTTCCCAACTGCACTCCTACTAGGCTTCTAATTGGTATTACTTTGTAGCTTGAGAGCTTCTTGAATTCTCTGACCATGAAGTTTATTCTTCTCTTAGCCCACTTCCAATGTCTTTCAAGTTCCCTCACCTTCTCTACTCTTTCGCTAACTAGCCTGTAGAATAGTCCTAGTCTGAGTGTACCATAGAAGTATACTCTTGATGCTATTGAATCAAATGCTTCTGCAACCGTTGCCTGTCTATCTGTTGCTGGGTCTCTTTTTGCCCAATTTTCTTCTGCTTCCAATGCCTCTAGTCCCCTTCTAATGAACTCCGATAGTGCTTCGTAGAATGGTGACTTCTTGTCTATATATGGTTCTACTTCATTTAGCCTCCTTTGGATGTCCTTGAGTAGCCTTCTACTTTTTTCGATTCCCATGAGTATTATGTCTCTTCGCTTAATTCCAATGGGGGTTGTGTTTGCAACTCTATCGTCATAGATGTATGGTACTTCACAGACTACTGTTAACACATTCTTATTTACTCTCTTGGCGTATTCATCGCTACTCGCTCCGCTCTTAATTATTTCTGCTGGATCCTTCTTTGCATGCTTTGCATAGTACTCGTAGGCTTCAACTACTGTTGGCATTTTAAATATTGCATCTGCGAACTTCACTACATATGGTACTTCGGGTTCACCCATGTGTATTGGTATTTTGAATCTCCTGGCTACTTCATGTAGTTTGTCATAGGCTTCCGGTAGTGGATCTGATAGGTAGAAGTATGCTCCGCAGAATCCTGCATTGTGTAGTGATGCCATGAAGTCTGGTTTAATGTCGTCTATGAGCTTCATTAGTGCTTTGGTCTCTGGCACTGGGTTATTGAACTTTAATGTCTTGTATTTTATTGGGAATGTCCATTCAACTTGCTTGAATCCCGGCGGCCTATAGAAGTTTAATACATACTTTTTAGGTGTCCATTTACCCTTAAACCATCCCTCATTTAGTCTAGCTCCAAATGGGTCTATGCATTTAATTAGGTACCATGTAGTATTGAATGCCTTTCTCAGTTCTGCATCCTTGGCCAGCCTCCATGAAAAGTATTCCAGTGTCATGCTTCCGACAGGCTCATTTGGATGTGGAAATGCGAATAGTAGTGCATGATACTCTCCATCACCTATTTTCATACATTTAATTGGCTCTCCATTTCTGGCTTTACCAATTTCAAATATTGAAACTACATCTGAATATTCTGAAGCAAGCTTCTCTGCGCTTTGATTTAGCTCATCTACTGTTAAGAACTCTCTATATCTAGGTATTTCAGTTAGGACTTTTCTTATGATTTTCTCCATAATGCATCACTATAAACGTGTTTATCCGTATTTAATTTAAAGCTTACAGTTGTAGCTATGTAGATAATTTTTTAATTGGCTTTAGTTGATATTGCAGTGGTGTTTTTATGGGGAGTAGTGTTAGGCTTCTCTCTTTTAAGCTTATTTCCCTTATTATAGGATATGTTATTGCTATGGCTTTAATTCACTACTTAATTTCATGTCAATGGATTTTGAAGTTCTATCCCGTGCTGATTGAGTATAGGGTTTATTTTGACTTGATTTTAACCGCCATTTTTGGCTATGCTATTATCAGCTACTTTTCATCTACAGTTTACTGGGTTTTAAAGCCAAAATATGGTCATTCAACTGCTTCAACAATTAGGAGCTTAGTTAAAGTTTTGGGGGTTGGTTTTCTTGCGAGCTTAATTGCAGGGATGTTTTCTAGTCCTAGTATGGGCGTTGCACTTGGAGGCTTTATTGGAATGGTTATTGGATTTGCAACCCAGAGGGTTTTGGGTCAAGTTGTTGCTGGCATATTAATATTGATTTTAAGGCCATTTAGTGTTGGGGATGTCATTGAAACTTCAGGTGTTAAGGGGGAGGTTGTGGATGTAAATTCTCTTTTTGTGGTTCTCAAGCGCGATGACAATGCAATTGTCTTGGTGCCGTGTAGCACCGTTATTGGCGCTAAAATAGTGAAGTACCCTTCTAAGGGAGATTAGTGTTCTACTTGAATTTTGACTTGATGATGGTAAGTGCATGTAATGTCCTTCCGAGTTTAATGCTCATATTAGTTCTTTTGGTATTTTTCTTGGGCTATAGGCTATTTTTGGCTTAATTCCTGCTCTCTTCAATCTCTCCACTACATGTGGATATAGGAAGACATATTCCTCCTCAAATTCTTCTACTAAAATCTTATCTATTTCCATTAGTCTTTCAATAATCTTCTTCACCGTATATTCGTTTGAAAAGGATAGCATTACTGCTGGATGGCATTTAACTCCATAGTTTAGTAGGTTTTCTAGTGCTTTGAGCTGGTATTCAAATGCTTCTGGATTTGCACCTGTTAGCATGGTGAATTCACTTGGAGATGAGCCTTTAATTGATACTCTCACATGTATTCTAGTGAATTTTGATAGTTCCCTTGCATAGCTCTTATCGTGTCCTATTAATATTCCATTTGTCTCTAATATGAATAGAAATCTTCCATCACTTTCCACTAGCTCTAAAAGCTTGATTAAGTGTTCTCTACTAATTGTGGGTTCATTGCCACTTACCCTTATTAACCTGTAACCCCTCTTCACCGCGCATTTGCAGAGCGCCCTGTATATGTCCTCCGGCGAGTAGAATTTTCCGATTTTATCTGGGTGATCTCTTGGATAATTGCTCCAGCAGAAGATGCATCTCAAATTACATCCACAGCAATCTGATGTTGCTATTCCTCCATACCATCTTCCACCTCTAACTAATCGATAGTACTTTCTCTTAACTCCTCTAACAACAATTTTCTTCATTACTTCTGTGAGCTTGAGTGGGTCGTATGTTTTGATTATGGTTCCCCCATTTTATGCTATAAGTATTGTTAGATTAATTTTATCTGGGATGTTTTGATGAGGCTGAGATTTAGGGTTGAGGAACCATATAGTCTAGATTTAACTATGAAGCCGTCATTTGTCTCATCACTTTACGATAGAGTTGGTCTTAATGAGTGGATCAAGGTTGCTGGTTTTTTGGCTGGTAAATTGAGTTTGAAGTTTGATGGTAAGTATTTAACTGCAATTTGCACTGCTGATGTAGATAAGCATTTCTTGAGGGAGCTTGTTTTATATGAGTCGGGATTATGGCATGGACCCTTCGAACATGAAATTCATAAATTGCCGCAGTGGATTAGGGATTCCGTTAATTTCCTATCTCGAAAGTTTCCTGGTGTTAGGATAGCAATTTCACCTATAGATTTCAACTGCATTTTCGTGGCAGTCGTCCTCTCTAAGAGGGCTAGATATGAGGTTTTCGTTAAGAACTGGGTTAGGAGTTTATGGTCTTCATATAAATGCGATTTGAAAGCCATCGCCAACTTGAGTGTTCACGAAGTAGAGGCTATTGGTAGAAGTTATCAGTTAAGAAATTTAATTCGCACAGCTAAGGATTACGTTAGAATTTTCAGTTCAATTGATCCTTTAAGTTTGCCTGCATTACTTTTGAGGAGGAGGTTGATGGAGTGTTGGGGTATAGGTCCTAAGGTTGCTGATGCGGTGGTACTTTTCACTACAACTGATACGAGTGTATTACCAGTAGATACTCATTTTATTAAGGCCGTGAGAGAACTCAATTGGGCTTCTAACTTTAAATTGCCGATTAAGAGCTTCTGCTTAAAGTACTCTTGTAGTGAACATGAATTCGAGCTTTTGGGTTTACCTATTTGCCCACTAAGCACTGGTAATGTTTGCATAAGGGAGTTGATGAGAAGAGTTTTGGGCTTTTTGAGTGGTTGGGTTCAAACATTAACTTACCTTCACGGGCAGCGTAGGCGATCTAGAGCTATGTAATTAGTAGGTTTCTTCTTGAAAGCTCATCATAGATTTTCTTCGCGATCCTTCTTGATTTAACCTTGATTAAAATTATATCTCCAGCCTGCTCAATTCTTATCCCACTAATTTTGCTAATTAGTTCTTGAGCTTCTATTCTAGCCACTATGAGGTAGTATCCATTTGGAGTTTTTCTCCCCAGCATTTCAGCTTTACTGGATTTCATTTGGATTTAAGTTTTGATTTCGGTCAGCTAACAGCTCTTTCTTCATTGTGTTCGGGTGAGACAGCGGGTTCATCATCCCCCTTAGCCTTAATGGTGGTCTCTGCTTTTTAATCTGCTTTTAGATGATTTACTATGTAGCAATGTCTTTTGCTTCACGCTTTATTTATCTGCTTTATTTTAAGGTATTTTAGGTGTAAAGGTTTATGGTGAAGCAGGGTTTTTCCAATAAGTTGTTGGGATTGTTGGAGCGCGCTTTAAAAATTGATCCAAATGAGTTTGCTGCACTCAAGCTTTCTTTGAGGAGTAGGGATCCATTTAAAATGCTCATTATGACTATTTTAACCCAGAATACTTCGGATAGAAATGCTATTGAAGCATATAACAGGTTGTCGAGTAAATTTAATATTGAGCCTCAAGTACTCGCGAGTGCTCCATTGAGTGAGATCGAGAATGCAATTAGGATTGCTGGTTTATATAGGCGTAGGGCCCAAGTGATTAAGGCTGTTTCGAAAGCCATATTGGAGAGGTTTAATGGCGATATTAGGGCTGTATTTAATTGCTCTTTGGATGAGGCACGGAATGCTTTAATGAGCTTACCTGGAGTTGGTAGAAAAACTGCAGATGTATTGCTGCTCTTCATTGCTGGTAAGCCGACTTTCCCAGTTGATACTCATATTACACGGGTTTGTAAGAGACTTGGATTAGTACCTTTGAATGCGAATTATGAGGTTATAAGGAGAACTTTAATGGAAATCTTTCCCCCAGAAAAGTATCTCGATGCTCATTTACTACTTATAGCTTTTGGTAGGAAGTATTGCAGGGCTAGAAGTCCATTGTGTAATGTTTGTCCATTGAAGGGTTACTGTAATTTTGCTAAGTTCAGCATGCATTAAACTATTTTGCTTACCTCATCTATTTGCCTTCTCGGTCTAGGCTTAACTTCTTCTGCTGATCTGCCAATTGATATTAGCGTGAGTAGCTTTGCCTTTTCAGGTGGCTTTAGTATTTCATTTAATTTCTCCTCTACTAGTAGTGCTAGTCCAATCCAGCATGCACCATAACCCAAATTGTGTGCTGCTAAAATCATGTTTTCCACTGCAGCTGAGGCACTTTGCTTTGCAAGCTCAATTTCGAGCCATGAATACTCATCTTTAAGCACTTTCCTGGTCAAGTCTACATAGACTGCTATGTATATTGGTGAGCGGTGCAGCCCCCTATTGAATCTTTCAATCAGCTTCTTCTTTCTGGATTCATCAATACCTTTTAGTCTCGCTTTTTCATAGTACTCTAAATGTGCTTTTAATAGCAATTCATGTATCTTATTTCTCAGCTCCCCGCTTTTAACTATGATGAAGTACCATTGCTCGGCTCCGAATGCTGTTGGTGCTCTTATTCCTGCCTTTAAAATTTCATTTAAATCTTCATCTTTAACTGGTTCATCTGAAAACCATCTAACCGAAGCTCTGCTCTCAATTACATCCATGAGCTCCATTTAAATCACCAATAATGGCTTTAATGTTTCAGCTTAAATTTGAAGTGGTAATATCTCTTTATGCTTGTTTTGAAATATCGGCTATCACTGGATTTAAAGCTCTAATTAACTCTTCAACTTCTATCTTCACCAAACTTTTACTGAACCTCCTCCAACGAGCACAGTTTTCTTTTCTTTCATTTCATCATCTAATATTAATTTCAGCCTTGCTACTTCATCGCATAAAGGTGATACTTCACCAATATTCATTCCGCAAGCCTCTCTAACTTCCTCTGGATATAGTAGCCTATTTTTGCATCCAATTAATGTCTTAAGCTTTTATAGCTCAGCTTCCGGATTCCCCGGTATAAGTACTCCAATAACTTCATTATCTGCTTTTAATAGCAGTGTTTTCACTATTTGTGATGTATCTGCATTTGCTGCTTTAGCTGCCTTCTTAGCCATCTCAACTGTTTCTTTGAGCACTATTAGCTTTGCCCTTATCTTTCTCTTCTTAATGAACTCTTTAACTCTCATCATTTATTTCATCATCTCATATTCCAGCCTAATCAGTTAAGAGCTTACCTACATTAATTAGTATATTGGTGTGTGCATTATGAAGTATGATGATGACTGTCCATTCTGTAAATTGCTTAGAAGTGGTTTTCCACTTAAGATATGTGATTTAAGTGTTTCTATTGTAGTATTGCATCCTGATCAGCTTTACTATGGTAGGTGTATGGTTGTGTTAAAGTGGCATGAAACCGAGCTTTATAGGTTGTCGAGGAGTGATAGGATTGCATTTTATGAGGACATGATCATGGTTGCTAAGGCGATCAGTAATGCTCTTAAACCGGATAAGCTGAACTATGAAGTTTTGGGTAATGTTGTCCCCCATTTACATTGGCATTTAATTCCTAGGTATCACAGTGATCCTGCATGGGGTAAACCAGTATGGTCTGTTAGGTGTAGGCCCAAGCATTTAAGTAAGGAGGAGTATGATGAATTGATTGAGTTAATTGGAGATTATTTAAGGAATGCCTAGCTGTATTTATGGCTTTTATCGACCATTAATACGTTAGCTCCGTGAGTTTTTTCATTAGTTTTCCTCTACACTTATTGCAGTATTGATATGTTTTTGCATCTGTATCCCATATGCTATTACTAAAGTACATAACGCACTTCCTATTTGTGCAATGCCTTAAGCCGAGCGTATGCCCTAATTCATGCACTGCTTCTTTGAGCACTCTTTCTTGGAAGAGTGCTGGATCTGGTGGTTCACCATAGAATTCTGGTCTCAGCCTTGTTAATGATATTATTGCGCATTTACCATTAAATTGTGCTTCACCGAAAATGAAGTTCAGCCCCTCAACGTATAGATCTATATCAGTGACTCCAAGTATCCTATCATGTGGGTAACCCATTGTCTCTCTACATATTTTATTTAGGATTATTGGCGAGTAGAATTGATTTCTAATTGGGTTATATGATTCTGTTGGCACTTCAATAGTGTATTTTGATATTTCAGCAGTGAAGATTTCTAATTTGGAATTTAAGTTGAATGTCAGCTCTTCAAGTATTTCCCAACTTACTATTCCTACTGGCTGGATTAGAACTTTAATTTTCTTCATTATCATTTCTGCTTAAAGTTATCTTGTATTGACGTTATAAGTATTTGGAGATTCCCCTTAGTAAGAGTTATTTATTACTTTAGCTATTTTCCGTAGGGAATATTTGATTAGCTCTGTGCTTGGCGAGTTGATTTGAAATGCTGAACATATTAACCATAATAGTGCTCTCATTCATTACTGGCTTACTTGGTGCTCTAACTGGCCTAGGTGGTGGAAGCATAATGATCCCACTCCTAACTTTACTTGGAGTTCCAATAAAGCATGCTGTTGCAGCTGGATTAATTACTGTCATAGCTACTTCCAGCGGATCTGCAGCTTCATATGTTGATAGGAGGCTGACTAATGTTAGAGCTGCAATGTATCTTGAAATATTCACGGTTATAGGGGCAATTATAGGTGCTGTTATAACGAGCTTTATAGCTGCAAAGCTTCTCTACTTCTTCTTTGCAGGTTTCCTTATAACTTCCTTTATAGGGTTGAGGGGGAAAGTTGGTAAGGAGCTTCCAACAGTTACTCGGCAGGATAGGGTTTCTGCTTGGCTTAAGCTTGAGGGGAGCTATTATGATGAAGCTCTTGGTAGGGTGGTTGAGTATAAAATAACTAATGCTATTCCGGGTGGTTTGGGAATGTTTATTGCTGGTTTAGCTGCTGGAATGCTTGGAATTGGTGCTGGGGCTTTTAAGGTTTCGGTTCATGAGCTAATTTTGAAAATGCCCTCCAAGGTTTCAAGTACAACTAGTAATTTCATAATTGGAATGACTGCTCTCGCGGGTGCAACTGTATACTTGACTTTGGGGCTTATAAGGGTTAACCTGGCTGCTCCAATGGCTATAGGAACTACTTTAGGCGCCTTTATTGGTGCTAGAATTTTGAATAGGTTTAGAAATGTTACGATTAGGTATCTCTTTCTCGTAATTGTCCTTTACCTTATCATTCAAATGCTCTATAAGGGGGTTACTTGTCCATGGTGAGGGGGCGCAATATTGAGGATATAATAAGCACGCTATTGACTGTTGGGGTCTTTGCATCCGTGCTTCTCATGTTTATTGGCTTAACCCTCTACTTGAGGAATTCCATGAATTTGGAGCTCAGCTTAAGTGATGAGTGGGCTTTAAGTGGAGCTCATATTTTTGATGTGTTTAATTCTGTGCTTGCTAAACTTGTTTCAATGGAGAACTTGCCCTATGCATTTATGGCTTTAGGGGTTTTAATGCTCATGTTCACCCAGTACATTAGGGTCTTGGCTTCCGTAGTTTATTTCTCGGTTATTAGGGATTGGAAGTATGTTGGTATTACTGCTTTTGTGCTGACAATTTTAACTTTAAGCTTGCTAGGCTACATTGGTTGCTGAGCTTTCATGTTTAGAGCTGAAGGGCATCATATACCATCTTTACTGCTATGATTAGAAGTATTACTGCAAATGTTTTCTTAAGTGTTTTAGCTTTCATTCTACCCACTATTCTGCCTCCAACTTGTGTTCCGATTAGTATTCCTGGAATTGCAATTACTCCTTTAATATAATCTATATGTCCTAGCTGTGCATGGACTATTGCTGCTGATGGTGATGTCAGCATTATCATGAATGATGAGGTTGCTGTTGAGACATGTATTGGGATTCCGAGGATCAAGTTTAGTAGCGGAACTTTAACTATTCCTCCACCCAATCCCGTTACTCCTGCAACTAGGCCGGCAATGAATCCCATGGCCAAGCCTATGGTGAGCCTAGCTGGAGTGAATGCATAGCTAAATGTCATTCCATCTCTTGTCACTATTTTTCTCGGCCAAATGCCCTCGGTCATTATTTTTGTACCTCCTCCTTTCCGCTTTCTCATCATGTTTATGCTTGCCGCTATGAGTGCTATGCTGAGGATTATTTTGAGAGCTTTTGGATCTAATATTTGAACTAAATTTACTCCAAGAATTGTTCCTGGAATTGCTGCTGTTTCAAGTAGTAATCCAGTTTTCCAGTCTATTCTCCTGTATTTATAGTGTGCTATTGCTGATGAAGTTGATGTGAAGAGTATTAGGAATTTAGTTGTTCCTATAGCTTTCTTAATTGGTAATCCTACTACTAGATTAAATAGTGGTACGAGTACTACTCCTCCGCCAATTCCAAGTATTGCTGATATCATGCCCGTAAATAGTGCTACTATTGCCGCTATTACGAGTTCAATCATTATTGATCACTCGCTCCCTTATTGCTCTCTTAATAGCGGTAGGATCATGCAGTGTAATCCTCCACCTGCCTTGATAATTTCATGTCCATCGACTCCTATTACGTCAAATCCCCTCTTTTCGAGTTCCTTCATGATTCTCTTGTTCCACGAATAGGATATTACCTTGCCTCCCCCTATTCCAACAAGATTTGCACCGAATAATCTGTCTTCTCTGCTTGTTACTGGTATTATTTCGTATCCTCTTCTCCTTAACCATTCAATTAGGTTTATGGGTTTTACTTCATTTCCATTGTAGATCTTGCTTGGATATGTTCTTAGTGCTTCTACTCTTGCAACTGCTAGGTTTTCTGATAATATCATTATTGTTCCATCTAAGTGCACCTTGTATTTTGGTAATGGTACTCCTATTACCTTTTCCGTGCAGTTCTTTTCGATTAGGAGCTTGGCTATCTTATCGACTGCATCTTCACTTGTCCTGGTCTCATATCCTATCATTAGGGTTCTCTCATCTAGCCAAACGGCGTCTCCACCCTCAAATGTTGCTGGTGCCTCTATTTTCAATGCTACTGGTATATTGAGCCTTTTCAGTGCTTCCATGACTATGTATGGTTCAGGTCTCCGGCATGGTTTTGCCATTCTTCCAATTATTGCCCCAATATTCGTTATTGTTCCAGTATCTCTTGTGAACATCATGTTTGGGCACAGCTTGATTATGTCGATGAGCTCGGTGTTTTTGAGCAATTCTTCAATTAGAATTACTTCAACTCCCTCTCCTCTCAGTATTTCAACAAATTTTAGGTGTTCCTCTCTAATTCTCTCTAGATCCGGTACATCTCTAAATAGATACTCATCCCTATTTTCCCCATTAACCAATTCTATTTCTTCACCTGGAATGTGCATGAGAACTTTAACTAGCCTTTTATATTCACTTTGTGCACCGTATTCCCGTTTCATGTTGGATCGCTTTCTAATCCATTTGCCTGAATATTTATAATTTATGAGGGGCTTGTCCTAGTGGGCAGCATGGATCTGGTAGATTGAAGTCTCCGTAGATCAGGTATGCTCTTGCCTTGCATCCACCTCCACACTCACTTTTATACTTGCATGTTGCGCACTTGCCCTTGAGGTTGGATGGGTCTTTGAGTTCTAGGATTATGGGGTGATTGAAGTGCTCTCTTATGGCAGTGAGCAGTCCTTTATCGATTACGTTGCTTGTTTTTATTTCGAGTACATCGCATACCAGCGTGTTGCCAGCTGGATCTATGTCTAATGCATTGTCGGAGCACTTGCCGATGTAAACGTATTTTGATTTCCTGAAGTATCTTAAGAATGGTGAGCACCAGAAGCTTATGTAGTATCCATAGTCTTCAGCTGCTGCTTCAGCTGAACTGTATGCCTCAACTATTTTCATTGGATCCAGGATTTTATTCTTGGCGTTTCCCGATGGAATTATTGGTATTAGTGCTGAGTGTTCAGCTCCTATTTCAATTGACTTTTCTATGAAGCTCTTTGTTTCATGGTAGTTTTCAGGCATGACAGTCATTATTGTTGAGAATTCGATGCCTCTTTCCCTCAAGGTTTTTGCTGCTTCCATTATTTTACTCCAAGCACCGATTCCCCTAATTAGATTGCATGTTTCCTTTCTTCCGGCATCCATGCTCAAGTAAACATAAACCTCTAGTTGATAGAGTTTTTCAGCTACATCCCTGTTTATGTGGAATCCATTGGTTACTATACTTGTGTTTAAATTGTAGTCTCTAGCTTCCCTCAACAATGTGAATATATCCCTTCTTATTAGTGGTTCGCCTCCAGTTATGGAGAAGTGTCTTGGATTTACTTCAGCTATTTCTTTTATCATTTTAATTGCTGTTTTAGTGTTTATTTCATTTACACTTCTACCTTTAACATAGCAGTGTCTGCAGTTTAAATTGCATTTATAGGTGCATAGCCAGACTAGTAGTCCTATCATCTGTTATCCTCTCGCATGCTTCCATACTAGTAGTATAGCTAGGGCTGCAGTTAATCCTAGTATGAGGGTTAATAATCCTTTCCCAACTAGCTCTGAGGCTGCAATGTAAAATATCATGAATAGCATTAGTAGCTTGGATAGGTCTTCAAGTAAATTCTTCTTCCAGTCTGCAGTCTGCGGTATATAGTTTTCTAGTGCTACTCTTCTAACTATTTGCTCTCTATCTTCCGTTCTGCTTAGGCTTGTTATTTTATTGATTAGTTCAATTAGATTTTCAGCTCTCTCCCTACTTCTAAATATGACTCTTTTTTCGCCGCTATTAGTCTTAATTTTCACTACATACTTTCTTCCTCTACCCTCCTTAACTTCGAGTTTTGCATCCAATATACTGTCTATTGGGATTTTATCTGCGTAGAAGTCGGTCATTTGAAGCATTGCTGGATTCGGTGCTATTAGGGGTAGGGCTCCGGTTGCTATTTTAAATAGCTCTGGGTTATGGATCTCTATGTGGTCTCCCTTAACGATTACAATGCTCTCCTCATCTTCAAGTACTTCTAGGTATCTTGGATACTTCTTTGAGTACTCTGTTGCGAGCTTTAATGGATTTTCACCCTTTAAAACTTTGAGTATTGCTTCTTTAATTAGATTGGCTTTATATTTTTTCACTTTTAATTCTAGTCTTTTTATTCTTCCGCTTCTTCTATCAATCCAGTTTATCCTTAATTTATTCTCTTCAACTGCGAGTGAAGCTATGCTTTTCAATGGTATTTGCTCTACTCTAGTTGTCCAGAGTACTCCTCTACCATATGGGCTTGCAATGGACTTGTTTATGCTTGATATCATTAATGCTAGTGATGCTGGAAGTGGGCTTGACTTTATTTTGAGGTGCTTATCTGTTACCTCTATTAGGTGTTCTCTATTCCAAATCTGTAATATGGTTACTTCACTGCTTTCCTTACTCATTATGTCAGCCAATTAATTATTGATTTCCCAGTATTTATTGCTTAACTAGCTCCATGCACTCTTTTACTAGCTTTATGGCTTTGCTTTGAGTTTTTGCTTCAGCTATTATTCTTATTTTTGGCTCTGTTTTTGATGGTCTCACTAGAATCCACCATTCATTGGTGGCGATTTTCACTCCATCAATTAATATGACTTCAGCTTCTCTACTCCACTTCTTAATTAATGCTTCCCTAATTTTTCCATATAGCTTTGGCTTTGCTTCAATTGTCCTCTTAATTGTATAGTACTTGGGCATTTCATCTATTATTTGGGAGAGACTTTTTCCCGTCTCTGCCATGGCTTCTAGGATTTTTGCTGCTGCTAGTGCTCCATCTCTAGCTAAGTGGAATTTTCTTAGTATAAATCCTCCACTACTTCCCTCTGCACCTATATCGCTATCAACTTTCATCATGAGACTTACTACATTTGCCTCTCCCACTGGACTCCAGTATAGTTTTGCTCCCTGTTTTTCCGCTATTTCTCTGAATATGTTTGATGATGAAATGTTCACTACTAGCTTTTTATTTCTCGTTTTTGAGAGTTCATGATTCACTGCTACTGCTATTCCATAGTCTTCGCTCATGGCCCTGCCCTTATCATCTACGCATGCCAATCTATCTGCATCACAGTCGTGGGCGAATCCAACATCTGCTCTAGTGCTCTTAACCATTAACTTGAGTTCTTCCAGTGCTTCGCCTGTTGGTTCAATTTTCCTGGTAAATATGCCTGGTGTCGAGTTTATTGATATGACTTTGCATCCCAATTTTGAGAGGAGTTTTGGTGTTGATAGTGATCCTGCACCTCCGCCAGCATCAATTACTACCTTGAACTTTCCCTCCCTAATAAGGTCTATATCGATGCAGTTCATTAGCTTCTCCAAGTACTCGCTGATTATGTTGGCTCTAATAATTCTGCCCGGTTTACTTGAAATGTACTCTTCCTCATTAATTCTCGTTAAAATTCTATCTACTTCATTTGAAGTTAGCAGTGTCCCATTTCTTCCAGCAATTTTAATGGCGTTCCACTCTGGTGGATTGTGTGATGCTGAAATTATTATTCCTCCATTTGCCCTAAACTTTTTGATAGCATATAGTATTGCTGGTGTTGGTGCAATGTTTACATCTATAACATTTGTCCCGGCAGCTATTAAGCCCGATATTACTGCATGTTTAATTGGTTCGCCACTGCTTCTAGTGTCTCTTCCAATAACCACTTTCTCTAACTTGAATTGCTCGGCAAACTTGTTTGCTATTTTATAGGCTATTCCTGGTTTTAACTGTTCACCGTAAATGCCTCTTACACCGGAGTGGCTTTTAATTAAATTCATTTGTTGTTCATCTCCCATGCTCGAGTTCATGAGCATATGGCTAGTTAAGTTTAAATCTACTTTTACACGCCATAATATGCGGTTTGGAGGTTTAATGCTTATGGCGTTCGTGGTCGGTAGGTGTCTGAGGTGTGGTAAAAAGGTGTATAAGGATGATGACGCTTACCGATGTGATCACTGCGGTATTTATGTTTGTGATATTTGCTATAGGAAGTTGAGGGGTATATGTCCTCTTTGTCGGGGGAAGCTTACTGAAATAACGTTTCCACCAGTTGCCCATGCTACTTAACTGATTTGGCGAACTCCTCTGTTACTCTAATGAATTCATCTATTTCCTCGTCTCCATGGGCATAACTTATGAATAGGTGTGGTAGGACTGGCTTTACTACTATTATGTGGTTTTTGAGTAGATGTGCATGGTACTTCTTTGATAGCTCGACGTTCTTGGTTTCATTGGCTTTTCTAGCATCTGTGGGCTTTTCCTTTGTGAAGTGTATTCCAACCATTGATCCAATTCCAGTTACGTGTGCTTGGACATTGTATTTTTCGAATACTTCCTCTAGTTCTTTTCTTATCTTTTCTCCAAGCCTATTTATGTGTGGGTAAACGTATCCCTTTTCAAGTTCCTTGAGTATTGTGCATCCAACATAGCATACTAGGGGGTTTGCAGTATATGTTCCTCCATGGAATGCTCTCCTGCTTTTTTCTGGGTATTTGAGGTGGTTCATTAATTCCATTATTTCTCTTCTAGCACATATTGCTCCAACTGGTAATCCTCCTCCACCAAGTATTTTTCCTAGAACTGTTATGTCTGGATATACTCCATAGAATTCTTGTCCTCCTCCAGGAGCTAGTCTAAATCCAGTTATTACTTCATCATATATGAGTAGCGTTCCAGTTTCATCGCATAGTTCTCTCAATCCCTTGAGGAACTCCTTTTCTGCTGGTATGCATCCTCCAGCTCCTAGTACTGGCTCTATAACTATGCATGCCAGCTTATGCTCTTTCACTTTTTTCCTCACGCCATCCAAATCATTATATGGTAGAATTATCGTGTCTTTTACTGCTCCCTCAGTTAGCCCGGCCGATTCCGGTTCTTCAAATGGATAGCTAACTGCTACGTGTAGTGCATCATATCCTCCATGCCATCCTCCTTCAAACTTCCCTATTTTAACTCTCTTAGTGTATGCTCTTGCCAATCTCACTGCATACATATTTGCTTCGGTGCCGCTATTGGTGAATCTAACCATTTCTGCGCTTGGAATCATCTTCACTACTTGCTCTGCAAACTTCACTTCATATTCATGGGCTAGTCCGAAGTGTGTTCCTATTTCAGCTGCCTCCTTAACTGCTTTAACCATTAATGGGTGATTATGCCCTAAAATGAGCGCTCCATGACCCATCCAATAATCAACGTATTCATTTCCATCTACATCCCAAACCCTGCAACCCTTAGTTTTAGCGACATAGAATGGATGTGGTTCGAAGAACCTAATTGCATAGCTTATGCCCGCCGGCAGAACTTTCTTGGCTCTTTCATATAGCTCTCTAGACTTGGGGCCGGGCATGAACATTCAATTCACCTATCGAATTGGTAATGTTAATTAAGCCTTTAAGCCTTTCCAGATGTCATATTGGAAGAAAGTTCATGAATATTTTCGCTACTCTTGATAGAGATCTAAATATTTTATCTTTTAGTAGTATTTAGAATTGGTGGCTGAACTTGAGGAGATCCCCATTACTTGCAGTTGACATTTTCATAGTATTTCCAGACAAGTCTTTCGTATTAATTAGGAGGAGCAAGCCCCCATTTGAGGGCTGCTGGGCTCTCCCTGGAGGATTTGTTGAGTATGGTGAGACCGTTGAGGAGGCGGCTATTAGGGAGGCTGAAGAAGAAACTGGATTGAAAGTCAAACTTGTAAAGTTAATAGGTGTGTATTCTAAGCCTGATAGGGATCCTAGAGGACATGTTGTTTCAATTGCATTTATAGCTAAGCCAGTTGGTGGAGAGCTTAGAGTTACTAATGAAGTGAGAGAAGTGAAATTGTTTAAGAATGTTCCCGGCAAAATAGCGTTTGATCATGCAGATATCATCAGGGATGCATTGAAGCTTTTGAAGGATACTGATTGCAATTGATTTCCAAGTTTTAAACTGCTCAGCCAATGAACCTATTTAAGTGGTTAAGGGGAGTTTTTAATGGTGAATTCTATGTTTCTCAAAAAAGTGGCGATAAATAATTTTATGTCGCTTAGGCACGTTGAAGTTGATTTGAGTAAGATTAATGTTCTCATAGGACCGAATGCAACTGGTAAAAGCAATTTTATTAGAGCTCTCCATTTCTTGAGCTTACTTGGTTATGGTGATTTGAGCTGGGTGTTGCAGTCCATGGGCTTCAAGAGCTTCAGCGACATTGTTTATGGTCAAGTCTCTCCCCTTGAGGTTTCCTTAAGCTTAGAGGTTGAAGGCGATGACGGCAGCTATTTTTATGGAATATGTCTGCACAATGGTAGAGTTGTTAAAGAGGAATTGAAGTTTAATGATGTGATTTTAGTGAGTAGAATTGATCCCTATAAGGCGAGATATCTTACTGCACGGGGTGATGTTGTTATTGATACATGTTCAACTGGTAGGCTGGCAATATTTAGCTTGGGTAATGTTCATGAACGTGTGAAGTCTTTCGCTAAGTATGTTCGTAGTTGGAGCTTCTATTCTTTTAATCCTGAGGCAATTACTCTTGAGAACACTGTGGCTTATTCGAGGAGGTTGAGTCGTGATGGTGGTAATTTAGCTCAGGTACTTCACACTCTTTTGACTGCTCATAGGAGGGAGTTTAAGATGGTGGAGTATCTTATGAAAGCTTGCATTCCCTCTATTGAGGAGGTGCTCACTCCTCCATCTACTGAGCAAGGGAAAATTTATGTTGCTATTCGTGAGAGGGGTTTTGATAAGTACTTTAGCTTTAATCAAATATCTAATGGGACTCTACGGCTCTTGGCTTTTATAACAGCCCTTTCACTTGATTCACAGTTAATTGGATTTGAGGAACCTGAAAACTGCATACATCCTCACTTGCTTGAAACTTTAATGGATGTAATTGAGAAGAGCGGTAAGCAAGTAATAATAACAACGCATTCACCACATCTCCTAGATCACGTTGAACTTGAAAGCATTCTACTAGTCCGTAAAGTTGATGGTGAAACTAGGATCAAAAAGCTATCTCAAAGCGAGCAAGTTGAGTATGTTAGGAAATTTCTGCTAGAAGGAGGTACACTTGGTGAAGCTTGGTATTCTGGTGTGATGCACCGTGGATGAGATAATTGTCTTCGTCGAGGGTCCAAGTGATTCTGGATTTGTAGATTGTATTATGAAGAGATTTGGAGTATCTTCTAAAACATTGATAATGAGGGGTAATAGGCCGGGCAAGCTATTAAGATATGTTAAAGTGTACCATAATAAAGCCAGGAAAGTTGTGGTGTTAAAGGATTTGCATGGGAGATCTCAAGCTGAAATTGAAAGGCTAGTTAATGAGATTACTTCAAAAATTAGGCAATTGACAAATTTGCATGTTAGCGTTATAGTGGTCAGGAAGTCTATAGAGTCCTGGTTTCTATCAGATCCCAAGGTTATTGAGAAAGTGTTTGGCTGCAGAATTGAAGTTGGTAATCCAGAGGAGATAGCTGATCCGAGTAGTTTTCTTAATGAGGAATTAATGAAGAGGTGTGGCAAGAGGTATGTGAAGTCTAGGGAAAATTCTAGGAAGATTGCAGAAGCTATTGAATTAATGAGGTTTTAAAGAAATCTAAGTCGTTTAGGGATTTTGTGAATTTCATAGTTGGACAGTGAGGTGTTTAGTGTTCTGGATAATGGTTTTCTTGAAGCTTATTAACTTACGAATTGAAACTAATAGTTGATGCAAATTTAGCCTTGCAGGGGATGAGATTGTGGAGCGAGTTATTTGTCAGAAATGCATTAAGTGTGGTGCTGAGTATCCTCCAACGGAAATGATTAATTTTTGTAGGAAATGTGGCTCAGTAGTTGAGTTTCAATTGAACTATGATGCCATTGCGTCTAAGATTAATAAGGGTAAGCTTCAGCTTAGGGAATTCAATATGTGGCGTTATCGCGAGTTCATTCCGATAATGGATTTCTCGAAAATAGTTTCAATTGGTGAGGGTGGTACTCCCCTAATTAGGAGTGAGCATTTGGGTAGGATTTTGGGTTTAAGGAATCTCTACTTGAAGCTCGACTACCTGAATCCAACGGGGTCTTTTAAGGATAGAGGTGCATCTGCAGCTGCTAGTAGAGCTCTTGAATTGAAGATTTCAACTATAGTTGGCTTTTCAACTGGTAATGCTGGTGTTGCTCAGGCCGCTTATGCTGCAGCTGCTAACTTGAATAGTGTGGTTTTTGTGCCTAAAACAGCTAGTGTAGAGAAGATTGCTTCAATGATGATTTATGGTACTAAGGTTGTTGTAGTTGATGGCACTTTTGATGATGCAGGTAGGATTGCTAGGGAAGTGGCTTATAAGATGGGTTGGATGTTTAATGGCGGTGTCATTAACCCAATTAGGCAGGAGGGCAAGAAGACTATTGCCTATGAAATATGTGAGCAGCTGAATTGGATGGCACCAGACTGGTATATTCAGGCTGTTGGTGTTGGTACGTGTGCTATTGGTGCTCATAAGGGCTTTACTGAACTAATGAATTTGAATTGGATCAGCGGTAAAGTTAAAATTGGATGTGTTCAAGCTGAGGGATGTGCACCCATGGCTAGGGCATTTAAGGCTGGATCTGAAACCATTGAGCCCATAACTGAGCCTAAAACTGTTGCTAGTGCAATTGCAGTTGGTAATCCAGCTGGCTGGCCTCTGCTTCGTAAAGCTGTTTTGGAGAGTGGTGGTGTTATTGAAGCTGTGAGTGATGATGAAATATTGAATGCGTATAGGATGCTCGCCAAGTATGAGGGAATATTTGCTGAACCTGCAGGAGCAGCTCCAATAGCCTTAGTTAAGAAGCTAGTTGATGAGGGTGCTATTGATAGTAGTGAAGTTGTGGTCTGTGTTATTTCTGGCATTGGTCTTAAGGATACTAAAATTGCACTTGAAGTTGTTGGCGAGCCCTTGAGGATTAGAGCTGATGTCTCTGAAGCACTTAATGTTGCCTCGAAGCTATTCTCTCAATGACCTTGACTATTCTCTTGGAAACCTCATCTATGCTTCCATGGCCGTCGACGACCACTAGTTTGCCCTTATCCTTATAGTACTTGATTACGGGCTCTGTCTTCAACTTATATTCTCTAAATCTCCTTCTAACTGCCTCCTCCCTATCATCAACTCTCTGCTTCAATTTGCTTCCACAGAAGTCGCATATTTCATTTCTTCTAGGTGGATTAAATATTAAGTTGTAGGTTGCACCGCATTTCGGACAGTACCTTCTCGATAATAGCCTCTTAGTGCATTCATCTTCACTGACATCGATTTCTATTGCAATATCTGGTGCGAGTTCATGTTCATCTAGTGCCATTGCCTGCTTAACTGTTCTAGGGTAGCCATCTAGAATATAGCCTTTAACCCTACAGTTCAGTTCCTCGAGCTTTTTAATTGTCATTTCAATCACTATTTCATCTGGCACTAGTTCCCCCCTAGCAACGTATTCCTTTACTTTGAGTCCAAGCACTGTTTTTGCCTTTATGTTTTCTCTAAAAATTTGTCCAGTACTGATATGTGGTATATTATATTTTTCTGATAGTATGGCTGCTTGAGTTCCTTTTCCTGCTCCAGGCGGTCCAAGCAATATTATCTTCACAGCTTACACCGCAGAGAGCTGAGCAAAATTAAATTTAAATATTGCAGCTCTATTCACTGTCTAATTGTTGCTATTCAACTTTGATTTCATTGTGATTGATGCGATTGCTTAATTAGTTTTTGTTTGAAGATATTTTGGTGTGAGATTGCCTTCAGTAACGTTTTATGGTGGGGTTGGGGAGGTAGGTGGAACTAAGATACTTGTTAAGGGTAGGGATGAGAGCATTCTGCTCGATTTTGGCAAGCAGCATAGTAGCTGGCTTAAGTACTATGAGTATCCTTTTACTCTTCCAAAGACTATTGATGAGCTCATAGCTCTCAATCTAATTCCACCTCCAATAGGTGAATTGGAAAATATTTATACGCGTCTTTTCTCCACACCTGAATCCTTTAGCATTGAAGACGAGGAGCATACTCCTATTTCTGCTTGTATAATTTCTCATTCGCATACTGATCATGTTGGCTATGCGTTTTTGCTTAATAGGAGAATTAAGCTCTACATGGGATTGGTTACTTGGGAGATCGTTAGTGCTAGAATTGATTATAGCATTAAGAGTGGTATTGAAGTTAATAGCACTGGTTTTTCTAATTCAAATGGTAATGTTGAGACTTTCAGATCTGGATATAAGTTGAGGGATTTGAGTATTGATGTGGTCCCCTATGCTGTTGATCATAGTGTTCCGGGTAGCTATGGTTTTCTCATAGATTTAGGCGATTTGAGATTCGTTTATACTGGTGATTTTAGGTGGCATGGCCCGGCTAGGGAGTTGACTTCTAGATTTGCGGGTAAGGTCAGGAAGTTTGATGCAGACTTGATAGTGTGTGAGGGAACTCAGTTTTCCAATGTAAATTCGCTTTCCGAAGTTGATGTGGAGAGGGAGGTTAGGGAGCTTATTTCGAGCTGTAAGAGGTTGATTGTAGCCAATATCTCTCCCTTAGATGTTGATAGGTTGCATACGTTTTATAGGGTTGCTTGTGAGTGTGGTAGGGAGCTTGTTTTGAATGCTAAGTTGGCGGCTATATTGGCGAGGATTGATGGTTATAATATTAAGAACTACCCGGATTTAAGTGAGCTTGGAATACTGCATATTGAGAAGAAGAGGTTGGTGAAGTGGAAGAGGTCTCTTTTAGCTGGAGCTGGGAGGAGTACTTTTAGTAGTAGGTTTAGTGAGCGTGAGTATGAGCTGGGTAAGAAGTTTAGGTGTATGGTTGAAGTTGACGATTTAATTAGGAATCCCAGTGACTACATCTTAATTACATCATACTATTCCTATGAGGAGCTAGCTGAACTTTATAGGCGTGGTAGAGGAAGGATGAACGGCGGTATTTACATTATGAGCACTTCTGAGCCATTTGATGAAGAGCTTGAGGTGAAGTTTGATAAATTGAAGAATTGGATTAGAATTGCAGGCTTCATGTACTATCCTATTCATAGCTCGGGTCATATTAGGCCAATTGATTTGAAGAAGTTTCTGGATGAAGTTGGAGCTAAAATTGTTGTTCCAATTCACACGGACTCCCCATTTTACTTTGAGAGCTTCATTAGGGATTTGAACGTGAAGGTGCTCCACCCAGTTAGAGGTGAGCCCCTCAAGATAAAACTTTAATAAATGGTTTAGGCTTTAGATTGGCAGCTTTATTATGTTATTTAGGATAGTATAGGCTACTAGGCATATTACAGCTGTTGCTGGTACAGTTATTATCCAAGTTATTACTAGTCTTGTCACCGTCCTTGTGTTTATTGATTTATAGCTTTTTGCTAATCCAACTCCTATTATTGAGCCATTGCTTGCAAGTGAAGTTGATATTGGTAGTCCATAGCCAAATAGCATGTATGGTATTGTGGTGAATAGATATACTACTAGGGCATTGCTTATTTCAGCTGAAAAGCCCATTACAATGTCTATTCTCGTTATTCTGAAGGCTACTGTTTCAATTACTCTTCTACCCCAAGTTAATCCCCCGATAGCTATTCCAACTGCACCGAATATTGATAGGAGTAGCATGGCTGTGTAATCAGGCATTTTGCCGAGCTTTGAGGCTACTGTAACGTATACTCCAGTTGCATTTGCAACGTCATTTGCCCCAAATGAGTATGCTGAGAAGCATAGCGAGAATATTAGGAAGTAGGAGAATAGCTTTTGTAGTCTAATTGTCCATGGCTTCTCTGCGAGTATTTTCTTTAGAATTGAGTATATGGTATATGATAGTGCCATTGAGCATAGCGGCGAGGATATCCAGCTTAAAACAACTTTCTGCAGTATTCCAAGATTAACTCCGCTTAGGCCATATGCTGCTAGTCCATATCCAATTATGCTTCCAATGCTAGCATATGTTACTGATACATCTAGCCCTCTATATGAGCACATTAAAACCCATAGTGCAGTTACTAGTGAGACTGTCATTGCTCCGAGTAAGTCCACTTCCCTCACTATACCTTTACCAAGGGTTTTCATTACCTGGTATCCCTGCAGTACTGCTCCCAAAGCAGTAAATGCTGCGAAGAGAATGACTGCTTTTCTTACAGTTAGGACTCCTGATCCAACAGCACAGTCCGTCGGTGTTGCTGCGTCATTTGCCCCCAAGCTCATTGCCATTAGAAATGAGAGGGCCAAGCCTATGCCCAGAATAATGGTCACTAAATCTATCACTGCAATTAGACCTCCAATGGAAGTCAATGAGAGGTTGATTCATTAAACTTAAAAGCATTTTTAATAGCAGGTGTATTGTGAAGATTCTAGTTAAGCTTGAAGACTATACTGGTGGTAAGGAGCTTATTGTGGCTGAAATATTGAAGTCTAGGTTAGCTGAGTTGGGTTTTGATTGCGAGGTTTTCCTAGATAGTCTTGAGCCTAGGAAGAGGCTTGCCATAATTTTCCATGGAAACCCCTTTGAGTTATGTAGGCATGTTAGGGATTTGCCTGAGGTCACTAGGGTTATCCCTCTATTCTATGAGCACTTGCCCTTAAATTTAAATTTAATTGGGGTGAGGGCTGCTGAGGCTTTAAGTATGGTTGTTAGGCAATTTGGTGCTGGAACATTTAAGGTTGAGGTTAAGAAAATTGGTGAGCCTAGTGGAATTGAATTGTCCAGCCTTGAATTGTGTAGGGTTATTGGGGGAGAGCTTGTAAATAGGTTGGGTCTGAAGGTTGATGTTAGGGATCCGAAGTATGTGGTTTATGTTCAGTTGAGTGGAAGTGGGGCTGATATTGGAGTTACTTTGGGTGAGTATTATTTGAAGAGGAGGAAGTCTATTTCCCTAAACGTATTTGATAGATATGTGATTGTGTTTGAGAAGCCTAAAACTGTCTATGAGATCATGGATATGATTAGGCTTTGCGCTTCAATGAATGTTGAGTTGAGGATTATATCTGCCCGTAGAGATAAGATTGAGAGGGCTTTGAGATCTATTGGTGGTGCTGCTGGAAGGGTTAAGCTGGGGATTTATGATGAATTGGATTCTGCGATAAGTGATCTCACACCTATAGGTTTTAGCTCCTCCGCAGTTCTCAATGAGGAGGACTTCATAAAGCTTATTGGTGAAGTTGATGGTAGAATTGGTCTTTTAATTGGTAATGAGTATGAGGGCTTAAGTATTGAGGCTAGGCATAGGGTGAGGGCTTTAATAAGGCTTGGCCCAAAAACTGGCTTTTCAATGAGGAGTAGCACTGCTGCAGCCTACGTTTTAGGCTTGATTGCAGCCTTACATTTGTATAAGCATTAAATACGCGAAATACTTATATCGTTTTTATGCTCTTTGGAAATGTCGTGGGGAGCATGAGGCTATTTAAGTTTAAGCCCACTTACACGGCTCTATGGTTTGGTCGGAAGAGGGAAATTGAAATATTCAATATATGCAGGGTTCATATGGAGACTATTGTCTCAGTTGTTGCTGCAATGAGGGATTTAGTGCACTTAATGTGTGAGGGTGAGTTTGATAGGGCTTGTGAGCTATTTAAGGTGGTTTTTGATAGGGAGCGCGATGCTGATGATGTTAAGGAGAGGATTCTTGATGAGCTTTCAAAGGGTCCATTTCACCCAATTGATAGGGAGGACATAATACATCTGGTCTTGACGGCGGATGACTTGGCTGCTAATGCTAAGTCTGCTTCTAGAAAGCTTTGCCTAGTTAAGCCCAGTGATATGCCTGATGATGTTAAGAGGGACTTGAAGAAGATGGCTGACATGGTTTATGAGATAGCTGTGAAGCTTAAGGATGCATTCAATATTTTAATTGAAAATCCGAAGAAAGCCATTGAAGCGGCGGAAGAGGTTGAGCGATTGGAGGAGAGGATTGATGATCATAGAGTAGACTTGCTGGCTGAGATACTTAGGTGGGCTGATGTAGCTGAGAAGGTTAGTCACTGGCTTTTAGTTAAGGAAGCTGTTGAGAATATGGAGATGATTGCTGATAAGGCTGAGGATACTGCAGATGTGATAAGGGTGATTTCAATTATTAGGAGTTAAACTAGAAAAATTTAAAAGCCTCCTCTAAAGTAGTACTAAGAGCTCTTAAAGGTGGATTTGATGGAGAGAAGAGTGGTACCAGATACTAGTGTGATAATTGAGGGGAAGTTGTCTGAGCTAGTTGAGAATAGGCTTCTTGAGAACGTTGAAATAATTATTCCTAGGGCAGTTCTAGATGAGCTTCAAGCACAGGCTTCGCAGGGGCGTGAAGTTGGTTTTAGGGGTTTAGAGGAGATTGTTAGATTGAGGAGTTTAGCTGAGAAGTTTGGAGTTAAAATTTCATGTGTTGGTGAGAGGCCTACGCTAGAGGAAATTCAGCTTGCTAGGAAGGGGAGAATTGATGCTTTAATTAGGGATGTGGCTAGGGAGCATAATGCAATTTTAATTACAAGCGATCAAGTTCAGGCTTTAGTTGCTAGGGCTGAGGGATTGGAGGTTATGTATGTTGAGCCGGAACCTCCGGCTACTAGGGTTAGGCTTGAGGACTTCTTTACTCCCAACACTATGAGTGTTCACTTGAAGGAGGGTGTGCCGCCATATGCTAAGAAGGGTAAGCCTGGTAATTGGAGGCTTGTCAAGATTAGGGATAAGCCCTGCACTAAGGAGGAGCTCGAGTATATTATAAGGGAAGTGTTGAGCAAGGCTAGGAGTTCAAGTGATGCCTTTGTCGAGATTAGCAGGCATGGCGCAATGGTGATTCAGCTTGGTGAGTATAGGATTGCAATTGCTAAGCCCCCATTCTCTGATGGAGTTGAGGTAACTGCTGTTAGGCCCATTGTTAAGGTTACCTTGGATGACTATAGGCTTTCAGAGAAGCTTAAGCAGAGATTGCTTGAGAGGGCTGAGGGAATATTGATTTGTGGGCCTCCGGGTGCTGGTAAATCCACATTTGCATCTGCTCTTGCAGAGTTCTATCGTAGGGAGAAGAATGCTGTTGTTAAGACTATGGAGGCTCCAAGAGATTTGCAGGTTAGCCCAGAAATAACTCAGTATGCTCCTTTAGAGGGTGATTTCACTAAAACTGCAGATATACTCTTACTTGTTAGGCCCGATTACACTATTTTTGATGAGCTGAGAAAGCCCGCTGATTTTCAAGTTTTTGTTGATATGAGGCTTGCTGGCGTTGGAATGATTGGTGTTGTTCATGCTTCCTCACCCATAGATGCTATTCAGAGATTTCTGGGTAAGGTGGATTTGGGAGTTATCCCGCAAGTAATAGACACTGTCATTTTCATTAAAGATGGTGAGGTTAGAAGGGTTTATGAGCTTTCATTGACCGTTAAGGTTCCATATGGAATGATGGATGAGGATTTGGCTAGGCCGGTTGTTGAGGTTAGGGATTTTGAGACAGGTGATGTTGAGTATGAAATATACACGTTTGGTGAGGAGACGGTTGTTGTTCCAATTAAGAGGGTTAATGGTGAGAAGCTGAGTAAGGCTGGTAGAAGGGTTTTGAGCTTATTGAGGCAGTTTGATAGTGAAGCTGAGGTTGAAATGATTTCCAATAAGCTTGCAATTGTTAGGGTGAGGCGGGAGCTGATGCCTCAAATAATTGGCAGGAATGGTAAGGTTATTAGTAGGCTTGAGAGGAGGCTTGGTGTTAGAATTAAGCTTGTGCCTAAGGATGAGAGGTACTCTGGTGCTAGGAATATTGAGCTTGTGAACTACACTGTTAGGGAGACTAAGTCTTACTTGGTATTTGATTTTGGTAGGGAGTTTAGCTATAGGGCTGTCGATATATATGTTAATGGTGAGCTGCTGACTACTGCCCAGCTAGATAAGAAGGGTAGGCTTAAGCTTAGACTTGATGGTGAGCTTGGAAGGAAGCTTGCTAGTGCACTTGAATCTGGTAGGAGCATTAAGTTCTTTACTTGAATTCCCATTTAGTAGAAACCGAAATTACTTAATACTCAGATTTTTAAAGCGATTTACGGTGTTTCTATGTCGTTTCACTTAACTGTAAGCGAAAGAGTTATTCCTGGAATAGCTGATAGGAAAGATGATTTTTTGAAGATATTTTCTGATGAAATGGCTAGGCATGGATTTAGAGTTAAGATTTCTAGGGAGAGCGGCTTCGATCTAATATATAGTGATGTGTTTGGTGAGGCTAAAATATATGCTTTGCCCGAGAACTCACTGCTTAGAATCGGGTATAAGCTTGGAGTGTCATTCATAATTTTCGCTTTAGCAATAATTTTCCCGCTCTTCGGCTTCCACTTCGTAGTTATTAGTGCTGCACTCATTAGTGTATGTGTGGTTAGAATTCTTATTCTTAGAAGTGCTTTAAATGAGTCGATGGAAAATGCTCTTCGAATAATTGCCTCTAAGCAGGGTCAGCTTGGAGGATAGAATTTTTATGTGAGTGGAGTAGATAGGTTGTACTGTGAGATAAGACTTATATTTTGAGATTACGTATCACCTTTAGGTTTGTAAAGGGCTTAAGAGATGGGTTGGCTATGGAGCGCAGATATGACCTCTTAAAATTGGATACCAGTAAGATGCAGGTGATCTTGGCTACTGATGTAGGTAGCACTACCACTAAGGCTAGATTCTTCAAGAAAATTGATGGTCACTGGAGATTTATTTGTGCAGGTGAGGCTCCTACTACTGTCGAGAAGCCATTTGAAGATGTAACCATGGGCTTAAGGAATGCTATTAGGGAAGTTGAGGAGCTTACTGGGCACAAGATTTTGAGGGATGATGGGCAGGGAATCATAATACCTTATCAGGGTGGAAATGTAGGTGTAGACCTTTATGTTTCGACTAGTAGTGCTGGCGGCGGCCTACAGATGATGGTTGCAGGCGTAGTTAAAACGATGACTGCTGAGAGTGCTGAGAGAGCTGCATTGGGTGCTGGAGCAATAGTCATGGACGTGATGGCAATAGATGATGGTAGACCTCCACACAAGAAAATTGAGAGAATGAGGTTTTTGAGGCCTGACATGATATTGCTTGCGGGTGGAACTGATGGTGGAACAATTAAGCATGTTGTTGAAATGGCTGAGCTAATTAGGGCTGCTGAGCCTAAGCCGAGATTTGGATTGGGTTATAAGCTGCCAATAGTCTATGCTGGAAATAAGGATGCTAGGGAGCATATAAAGAAGATTTTGAGCGATAAATTTGAGCTGACAATAGTCGATAATATTAGGCCTGTTCTGGAAGTTGAGGTTGTCGAGCCAGCTAGAGACGCTATTCATAGGCTTTTCATGGAGCACGTAATGGCCCATGCACCTGGCTATTACAAGCTAACTGAGTGGGTTATGGCGCCAGTAATGCCAACGCCGGCTGGCGAGGGCATGATGTTTAGAACTATTGCTAGAATGTGGAAGATAAATGTTTTGGGTGTGGGTTTGGGTGGAGCTACAACAAACGTTTACTCAGTTTATGAGGGTAAGTTTGTGAGGACTGTGAGCGCAAATCTCGGTATGAGCTATAGTATATGCAATGTTTTGAAGGAGGCTGGTACAGAGAACATTATGAGATGGCTTCCATTCAAAGTTGATGAAAGGGAGCTGAGGAATAGACTTGCAAATAAAATGATTAGGCCGACAACTCTACCCCAAACACTTGATGACTTGATGATCGAGCATGCTGTTGCTAGAGAGGCTATTAGGCTTGGATTCGAGCATCACAAGCAGCTTGCTAGAGGACTGAGGGGTGTTCAGAGGAGGAGGACTATTGCAGACATATTTGAGCAGTCGCTTGAGGAGGAGACGTACATCGACATGATGAATATTCAGCTAGTTGGTGGAACTGGAGGTCTACTGTCACATACTCCGAGAAGAGTTCAGGCGGCATTAATTCTAATAGATGCATTTCAAGTTAAGGGCGTTACTAGGCTGATGTGTGACAGCATATTTATGATGCCGCACCTAGGTGTACTATCAACAGTTTACCCGGAGGCTGCAATGGAGATCTTCGAGAGGGACTGCATTGTCAAGCTTGGCACGTGCATTGCACTTGATGGTCATGCTAAGAGGCCTGGTCCAGCAGTTAGGGTTAAGGCTTACATGCCTGATGGAAGAGTTGTGGAGAAAGTGGTCAACTATGGTGAAATTGACATGATACCTTTAGGAGACGATGAAACTGCTAAGGTTGTGATAGAGCCTTCATCCGACTTTGATGTCGGTGCTGGTAAGGGTAAGAGGAGGGAGGCAACTGTTTGGGGTGGTGCTGGGGGAATAATAATTGATGCTAGGGGTAGGCCACTCAAGTTACCAGAGGACTTTGAGGAGCGAAGGGAGAAGCTAATTAAGTGGTTTAGGGCATTGAATGCTTATCCAGAAAGCATTCTCGAGGTTGAGGAGATTAAGAGTGCATAGGGGTGAGTGGTGTGGCTGTTAAGGGAGGTTCTAAAAATAGTGAGAGTCAGTCAGCACATGCCTATACTCCTGGGCTTAGAGTAACTCCCTTATTTAGGGTTAAGAAGACTAGGAGACTCCCAATTCCCGGCGAGGTACTAGTTAAGGAAGGTCAGAAAGTTAATTTCGATACAGTAGTTGCTAGAACTAATTTGCCAGGTGATATTCGAGTTGTAAGTGCAGCTGCTATTCTCGGTGTTGAGCCTGAGGAGCTACCCAATTACATGTTGAAGAAGCCTGGCGATCCAGTTAAGAAGGATGAGATAATTGCAATGTACAGGGCTTTCTTTGGACTACTTAAGTCTGAGGTTAAGTCTCCAATAGATGGCTATATTGAGCATGTATCAGATATTACTGGTCAAGTAATTTTGAGGGAGCCCCCAATACCAATAGAAATTAGGGCTTATATTCCTGGAATTGTAACTAAAGTTCTTCCTAAGGAGGGTGCAGTAATTGAGTGTGCAGCAACCTTCATAGAGGGAATTTTCGGTATTGGTGGTGAGAGGCATGGGGAAGTTTACTTGGCAGTTAAGTCGCCAGAGGAAGAGTTAACGCTTGATAAGATTACTCCTGAAGTTGAGGGTAAAGTGGTTGTTGGCGGCTCATATGCTACTGCAGAAGTGCTTAGGAAGGCTATGGAGTATGGTGCTAAGGGCTTAGTTGTTGGTGGAGTTGACTTCAAGGATATAGCTGACTTCCTAGGCTATGAAATTGGAGTTGCAATTACTGGTCATGAAGACATAAGCATGACGGTCATAATAACTGAGGGTTTTGGTAGAGTTAGAATGGCTAAGAAGACGTTTAATTTACTGAAGGAGAATGAGGGTAGGCTTGCATGCATTAATGGTGCAACTCAAATTAGAGCTGGAGTCATTAGGCCTGAAATAATTATTCCAAAGACCGAAGTTAATCCATTAGAGCTTCCAGAGGAGGAGGAAATTCTGGTGGGTGGTATGCAGCCTGGAACTAAGGTTAGAGTTATTAGGGCACCATACTTTGGTGCATTGGCGAAAGTTGTTAGACTACCAATACCTCTTCAGAAGGTTGAAACAGAGTCTCCAGTGAGGGTTGTTGAAATAGAGCTTGAGGATGGGCGTAGAGTGATTGTTCCGAGGGCAAATGTGGAGTTATTTGAGTGGTGAACTGCTTTACTTACTTTTACTCATTTTTAGCCAGTCCATAATTGATCTTTGAATTGGTTTTCTAAAGACTTCGACTTCCTCTCCAACTAGGGCTCTTCTAAGCAATTCTATATCCCCACTCCACCTCAATGGGCTTTCACATATCAATATGCCTTTTATGCCAATTTCTCTCAGTACTTTAATTACGGCATACCAATTGAAATCTGATTCCTGTAATCCTAGGTGTTCTAGTTCTCCTCCAGGTCCATATTTTATTCCTGAGATATGCATTACTGGAATCCATTCCTCAAATTTGCCTAGGTTTTTCTCTATGTAATTTACTGCTTTATGAACATCATACTCGCTCCTAATGCCTCCGCCAGTATATGCGTGGAGGTGTGCCCAGTCCAAGCATATTTTAAATCCTGTTTTATTTGCAACTTCAACTATGAATTCGAGTGAACCTACACCGCTCTTTTTACCGGAGTTTTCGAGTAATAGTTGAACTTTAAATTGGTCGGTTAACTTCTTTAATTCGTTTATGACTATGCTTTTGACTTCGCTTTCACCTCTACCCATTAGAAATCCTAGATGGGTGACACCATAAACTCCATTTGCAGCCTCAATTCTCTTGCATAGGGCTGTTAGATGTCCTCTAGAGGCTCTTCTAGTTTTCTTATTTGGGGAGGCTAGGTTTACGAGGAATGATGCATGTCCACCAATTTTGATGCCAACGTTTTTGGCTAGTTCACCTATTTTCTCCATTTCACTAATACTTGGATATAGTAGTAGCCCTCTACTAGCCATGGTTTCTGTGAGCTCATCTCCCAATGCGCATTCAGTGAATATTAATTCATCTACTGAGCCGCCTATTTCCCTCAGTTTTTCGAATTCCATTCTTATGGCTCTATAATCTAGACTTTCACTTCTACTCTTCTTACCAATATTGATGCCCGATGCCCCTAGCTCTATCAATTGCTCACCTTCAATGTACTCCAAGTTTATTGGGTTCAATGGCACAAATAAGTTTTGGCTGTAATCAGCCTACCTTTTTACTTAAGTGTGAAGCAAAGTATTTTGGTTGGAGGAATAGTGATTGAGGTTGCCGGGCCATCTATCTATCGTTAATGGTGAATTAAGAGTTAATGGTGTTAGTTTAACTCGCTTAGCTGATGAGTATGGTACTCCCCTCTATATTTTGAGTATTGATAGGGTGAGGGAGAAGTTTAGAAGCTTGATGAGTAGGGTGCGTGAGTATTGGGAGGAAGTGCTCATATGCTATGCTTACAAGGCTAATACTACTCTTGCACTATTAAAGGCTCTTAAAAATGAGGGTGCTGGTGCAGAGGTTGTTTCTAGGGGTGAGCTTTATGCTGCTAAGCTAGTTGGAGTTGCTCCTCATAAAGTAGTTTTTAATGGTGTATGCAAGCTTGAGGAGGAGATAGCTGATGCAATTGAATATGGTGTTGGTTTGCTGAATATTGAGAACTTAGGTGAAATGGATGTTATTAAGCGTGTTATCGAGAGATTTGGACTGTCGAGCACTGTATTTGGTGTAAGGGTGAACTTGGATGTTCCAGCTGAAACTCATGAGTATATTAGCACTGGCATGAGGATACATAAGTTTGGCTTGGATCCTGAAAATGCATTGAAAGCATATGTTGCTCTAATAAAGCTGGTGGGAGCAAATAGGTGTATGGGTGTCCATATTCATATTGGCTCGCAAATTTTAAGTGTTGAACCATTTGAAAGCGCCGTTAAGAAGCTCATAAGTTTCTGTAGAATACTGAAGAATAAGCTTGGCGTTAAAATTGGAATTGTCGATTTAGGTGGGGGTTTGGGCATACCTTATGAAGCTGATCAAAGGGAGTTTCCATTGGAAATCTATTGTGAGGCTGTTTTGAAACCCATTGTGGATTCCATTGGTGATGTTTTTCTCGCTGATTCTCTCATTATTTTAGAGCCTGGGAGATACTTGGTTGGTGATGCTGGTGTTCTCCTGGCGAGAGTGAGATATGTTAAGGAGACTGCTGGGATTAAGTGGATTTTAATTGATGCTGGAATGAATGACTTGATTAGGCCAGCTCTCTATGGGGCTAAGCATAGGGTTGTTGTGGTTGGGAAGGCGGATTTGGAGCCTAGGGAGAGGTATTGGATTGGTGGGCCGATATGTGAGAGTTCAGATGTATTTGCTAGGGACTGCTTGCTTCCGAAGGTGGAGCCCGGAGACTTAATTGCATTGCTGGATACTGGTGCATATGGGATTTCAATGGCTAGTCAGTATAATTGCCGTCCAAGGCCGCCAGTAGTCGTCGTTGATGATGGTGAAGTGAGGTTGGCTAGGAGGCGGGAATCTATTGGGGATCTATTTTCGTGTGAAATTTTTTAGCGAAACAATTATTGCATACTAAAGCGTAGTGATATTGGTGGAATAATGAACATTAGGGTTGTTAAGTACCCCGATGTACCCCGCCATTTGAGTAGGAGAGTTGAGGAGATAGCTAATTCTTGGATTTCCAAAATTGTTGAGGAATTTGAGAGGGAAACCGAGATTCCCTTCATAGCAGATATAGAAGTTCATGAGGCTAATTGGGTTAAGAGAATTAATGAGAGAACGAAGCTGATATACTCGTCTGGATTTGCATATAAGTATAATTCTGAGATCAAGATTTTAGTTCCAACAATCCAGTTGAGTGCAGCTAAAATTTTAACTTACAATTATGATGAGCTTAAGGCCGTGATATATCATGAGTACTTGAATTACCTATATGATTGCTTCCATGGCTACGACTACGTCAAGCCACTTACATGGAGTACTTCCAAGCCGAATGCAAAGCTTTATGCAGAAATATATAGGGATTTAGAGAGGGTTTTTGAAATGGCTTTGAGGTGCTTTAAGAATGAGGATGCCCTCATAAACTTTTTGGAGAAGGAGATTGATAGGACCCTATTAATTTTAACTAGGAAGGGTAAGCCTAAAGTTGTTGAGGGTTTTCCTGAAGTGGAGGAAGAGGAGATTTCTCCACCAATAGAGGAGGCACCATGTCAAGTTGCCTTGACATTGAGGCCTTTGATAATAGTGAGAAAGATTTTTAGTGGAAAGGAGTTGCCCAATATTAAGGAGCTATTGGCGAGGAAGAAGCTTGCTCTAGAAAAGTACTTGTTAATGATAAATCTGTTTAGGGAGAAAGCATTCTAGTAATTGCGGTATGTGGTGGGCTTGGCGCAAGACATTTAAATTTACCTCACCTATTTGAGCTTGATGATGAGCTATTGCAGCACTAATCAACCCTTCATGGTGGAATAGGGGCTACTCCTAATGTTTTGCCTAAGAATACGTATTCTTAGGCAAACTGATATGTAATCTTAGACAAATTAAGGTGCAAGTCTTAGGCAAATTGATGTTTAATCTTTGGCAGTAATGTGTTATTCTTTGGCAAAATACCATTAAATATTTGCTATGCAATTTTATTCTCCGTGATATTCGTATGGCTGGAAGGAAAAAGCTAGCTAAAGGTTTAGATATAACCGCTAAAAGGGAGTTAATGAAGGAAAGCGTTGAAACACTACGTAACAGATATATTAGGAGAACCATTGAGGGGCAAGCAAACTGGGCATACATTTTCAGAATGGTCTATCCATACCTAATGTTCGTAGCAAACCATCCAGACTTCACACCTGAGCAGAGAATGATTGCCACCAAAGAATTCTGGAGACGTGTTAAAGAGGGATTACTGAACTTCTTCATGGCAATAGCAAACGAGGCAGTGATTTTTAGCAAGACTATGGCGATTACAGTATCAGAAGTACCACCAAGACCATCTGATGGACTAGGATATTTACCTTGGCAGGGGTGAACTAGGATAGCCCAAGCTCTAGCCAAGAGAAGGCTTAGGGGAATAATGGAAAGCACTAAGCAATTCTTTGACTGCAAAGTCTTTAGTTGATTTAGTTGAGGAAATTACTGGTGGTGGAGATGATGGTTCGCATGTATCTTCGTGAATTTAAGCCAGTAATGTATGAGGAAATTGAGTTTGAACCAGAAGACCTAGAAGTTGAAGTAAGTAAAGCTAGAAGTTCAGCTAAAGTAGATGAAGTAATGAGTTTTGCAATTGAAGTTAGACATCAAATAGAAAGATTAAAAAAGTCATATAAGCCTTATTTAAGGGAAGCACTTGAAGATATATATGGTAAGGATAGAATTGTATGGCTGCTAACCGAATTAAGAAATAGAGGTCATACTTTAGCATCTGCATCGAGAATTCTAGGTATAGATTGGCGTACACTGAAGAGTTGAGGCTGAAATATATAATATAAAGGAAGATGATCATGCTTGGAGAATTAAGCCTGTAATTAGGTCTGCAATTAAAATAGTGCCTATTGAAAGGCCAGTTGAAGTTAGAGTTTTCCGTGACTTAAAGATTTACGAACTAAAACCTGGGCCATTCACAGCTTATGTTCTTGGATATACCCTAGCTGATGGGAGTTTTGGTAGTAGGAAGGGACTTGTACCAGCTAAGTATATTGCTGGAGGTATTATGGCTTGGACAGGTAACCCAACCCTAGCTAAGAGGCTAAAATATGTTTTCAGCAAATGTTGTGATGAGTTAAGTGAGCAGTTGAATAGGAGAATTACCTTTTCACATGGCGACCGCATCTATGAGTGGAAAAGGAAGAGGTATAAACTGTGGTGGTTCTATATTAGTTCAACACCACTAGCAAGATTTCGATGTGCAGAACTAGCCGATGAAAACCTAATAACACTCTTCAGGTACTTCCCGCAGGCAATTGCTGGCTTCCTTGATGGTGATGGTACAGTTTACTTAGAGAAGGAGGGAATTAAAGGTTACATCCAATTCAGACAGTCTAAAATTAAGCTCTACAACTTAGAAGCACTAGCAAAAGCACTAAAATGGAAAGGATACGTATTCACTATGAATAAAGGTGATGAAGAAGTATTCTTGACACCTGAAGGAGAATATACTAGTACAATTTATGAATTAAGGATTTATGGCTCTGCTGATAGAGCTAGGTTCATAAGAGAAATAGGGAAATACTGCCTCCACCCAAATAAGAGAAGTAAACTCGAAGTAATGGCTAAAAGACTTGGTATAACACTTAAGATTCCAAACGAATTTACAGATGTGCATATGACATAAGCTAGTTAAGAGAAGTGTGGAAATTAGAATAGTGACAATAGAAACTACGGTGTTATAACAGGTTCTGTTAATTATGTGGACTTAAAATACAAGTTCTTAAGACCGACTAAGAGGGGCAAGAAAAGCTACTACTACGGGAAAGCCATGAGAGCACTCGGCTACTGATGGCTACACGCACTAGGGAGGTGCATCAGGCATAGGAGCATTGAAACGTGGAGGGGCTATAGAAGTGAAGTCCAAGTCTACGAGGACATAACGTTATTCGTGAGAAACTTTCAGAAGAAGCACTTAATACAGAAGCTAAAGCTACTACTACTTAGGGTGTCCTCCAAATGAAGCTGGTAACCGTCTACACAGTAACCCTAGACCCCAGTAAAGCTGAAAAGCTAAGTGAAAAACTGAAAATACCAGTTGAAGCTGTTACGAGCAAGCCAATTAGCAGAGCTAGACTTGAAGCAATTGAAAAGTGCAGGACACCGCTCATCCTATTCATTGACGACGACGTTGAACCCGAAGAAAACCTAATTGAAGTGATGCTGAGATACATGGAGGAGCACGGTGCAGATGTAGTTGAGGGAGTATGCAGAGTTAGGGGGCTTGGAATGTTCTTCAACGAAGCACTAACCAGACACCTAAGAGCAAACTTGCCGAGAAAGCTAAAGAAGGGAGAGAGGGGATACACCATAGTAACCCTAGCAAAAACTGAATTGTTAAGAGGATGGAACCCCCCAGACCTAGTTAGCTACGAGGACTACCACCTGTCACAGTACGTTTTAAGTAGGGGTGGAAAGTGGGTTAAAGTTCCAGTACCAGCAGTACACTACAAGTCTTGGTGGAAGGTTGCTAGAAACGCTATTTGGGGTATGAGGGGCTGGAAGCAACTTGAAAATCCAAATCTAATTGAAAAGCTAGTCAAAATTGCAAATATGGCTATTTCACCATTCACCTACCTAGCTAAAGGTGAAATTACATTATTCATATACTTTCTCTGGCAAAAGCTATTCTGCATAATAGGATTGCTGATTTAGGAGGGTTTACTTTGAGCTTTATTGAGGATTATGCTAAGCCAAGCCTACTGGATAATAGAACTGCACTGAGAATTGGAATGCCAAAGCTAGTACACCTCTACATAGACCTGAACGACAACAAGGTTAGGAAGTTCCTGCCTAGGCTTAATGGGAGAATAGTTGACTTGGGCTGTGGTGACGGGAGATTCCTAGCTTACGCTGATGTTGGAGTTGACCTTTCAATTGGAATGCTAAGGAGAGCTAAAATGAAGAAGTTGAATAAGAGCCTAGTCGAAGCATCGGTGACCCACCTACCATTTAGGGATAAGGCGTTCAACCACGCGTTCATGATTGACGTCTTAATCCACGTTAAGCCTAGAGAGAATGAGGAATTTGTGAAGCCATGGGATTAAAAAGTGAAATACTCTTTGAGAACTGCTAGGGACATCTAAAGCTTTAATTTATGTAAAAGTCATGGAGAATATTGTTTAAAACAGGTGCGGTATTATATTGAAGCTATATAAACAATATCATGAACTGAAATAGAAGATCAATTCAAAAATTTTTCTTAAAAGGATCACGGTGTAAAATGCTTCTTACTTAGTTATGGTGCGTAACAGCTTTGTTGCTGAAAGTCAGAATGTTAAGTCTTATTTCTTTAGAAAATCGAGCCATGCTTTTGGCTATGAGATATAATGCGCCGGTACACTCAATGCGACTCACTTTCAAGTACTCCTTAAATCAGCAACCTTAACCATAAAATTTTCCCTCTTTTTCTTCACTTTTTATCCATAGTTACATTTTAAAGTCAATTTAAATCATGAAGAGGCACTATTATGAAACATGCCTAAGCATGTCCAGCAAAGGATTCAACTTTCGTTTAAGCTCATCGATACATGATTCATCAAATTAAAGTATTTATCAAAATCCATATCAACTTTTGTTATGAAATCGATGAATTCGTCGAATTTAACTTTAACCTCAGGATGAATTTTTAAGAATTCTTTCCATTTCTTAACTCTTTCTAGATATCCTTTCAAAATTTCTTCGAGCTCATCGAGTCCCGTGCCCTCTTCAAAAATTTTCCATGAAATTTCTTGGGAATTCTATAGCTATAACTTTAAAAGTGCTTTTTAATTTGGGTATTTCTTCAAATTCCTCCTCAACTCCTTCAAGCTCCGGAATGAACTTGCCAACTGTATGTCTTTCTTCGTTCTCTATGAAGATAGTATATTTATCAACTCATATGTGTATTTTTCTTTCTTCATTATTCCTCTCGGATAAACTTTCTTCAAATTGTATTTTATAGTTTTACGCTCTCTATGGGCTTAAGGTATGTGCTACTCAGCTGCTCGTACCTGCCGATCTCCGCATTCTTACTTAGGGTCTTAACAATTAGCCGGAAAAACTGATGAAATTATTGGTTAACTTCTTACTTCCACATTAAATTGTTTAATTAAACTTAAGTTTTAGATTGTACATAGTCTTAACTTGAAGATGAAAATTGATAATTGGATTAAACTGTACGAGGAAGTTTCAAGTAAGCTGAGAATTAGTAAGGATCACATCTTGAAGCTGAGTAAGTATGAGAGGCAAAGGTTGATTCGTGAAACAGATGAACTTAGGGATAAATTCATATCCGCAATCATATCTGAAAGTGAAGTTAAGGAAGCACTTGAGTGGGTTTCAATACTTAAAAGTAAAATTGACTCTATGAAAAGCTCTGGAGCTATTGAAGGTGTTACTTTCGCTAGAGAATTTAAGAGCTTCATTGAAGATCCACTTGCACATCTTAAGAAGAAAATTTTTGTGTACACATTTGACTTACTAAGCGGTAAAATTACAGTTGAAGATTTCATTGATAGAGCTGGTGCAGCTCTCAGAACTTCACTTAGAACGAATATGAGGTCGCTTTATCAGACGTGGGTTTTCCTAGTATTGGTGAGCAAGCTCGTTGAGGATAGTGGTAGAATAGTGTATCCAGAGCATAAATATATTTACATTGAGAGAAATGCTAGGCAGAAAATTGGTATATTGCCTCCAAACTGTATAGTTGAGTTTAATGGTGGAAAGCAATTGAGTTTTTTCATAGAAGTTCCTAGACCATTAGCTTGGCAGGATTCCGGTGATTTGAGGAGGGTTTGGAAGTTTTATGTTGCTTTAAGGCCTGACTTCATGATTTATGGTGGAAGTCAAATGAATATTGCTGAGCCTGAGAAAATGCCTCCCGTGAAGAGGCCTAATGTAATAGTTGAGTGTAAGGAGTTGGAGGATTGGTTTAAGAGGTCTAGGGATTTGAGGGGCTGGTGGACTAGGGCTATGTCGGCTGAGGAATGGAGATTGCTTTGGTTGAGGGGTTTATGGGAGGGTTTAGCTGAGGCAATGGGTGTGAAGACCAGGGATGAATTGGTGAAGAGCATTTCTGTTGAGAGGAAGAGTTTGAGATTGAAGGAGTATAGGCTTATTCAAATATATCGTAGATTTTATAGACCTGACACTATGATGCTAATTACCAGAACTAGGTTGCCAAGTGAAATTAGGGATGAAGTTGAGGAGAGCGGTATAGTTGTTTATGATGATGTTGGTTTTAATGAGGATAAACTGGTTGAGGCGGTTAATGAGCTGAAGAGGTATGGTAGGGAGTCGAAGAGTAGGGATATTGTTTCAGTTGTGAGGGAGAAGTTTGGTTTAAGAGGTTATGATAATCGAGTGATTGAAAGGGCAATTGTGGATTTGATTAGTGAGCATTATGGGGAATTTTTGAAGAAGCTATCCTCTTCAATGGAATAGTTGGCTCATTTTAATTGAAGTAGTTCAACTTTGACTTCTGAATTCTCTATTTGGGCTTCAGCATAGTATCCCCTCATTGCTGGACCTGGATTTACTATTACTGTTCTACCTATTCTATCGATTCCCCTCGATTCATGTATATGTCCACAGACATGGAGTATTGGCTGCTTTACTTCAATAAACCTTCTAATGCTCATGCTTCCAACGTGCTCCCCCCATGATAGCTTGTCCGTAGCCGTATTATATGGTGGATTGTGGGTTACCAGTATGAAGTTGCTTGATGGTATTTTCATTGATAGTTCACCTAAAATTCTATTGAAGTCGTCCTCTGTGTATTCAAATGGCGTTTTGAATGGCCCTACTAGTCCTCCACCAACACCTGCAATATAGAGGTTTTCCGTGAGTTTAATGCATTTCCTATGTATGCAATGGGTTGCATCGACACTTACACCTCTACTAAGCTTTGGGTCATCCATGTTCCCTGGAACATAGTATATTGGGGCTCCTGATTCAACTAGTATTTCAAGCATTTCTTTTGCTGTTTCAATTGACATGTAGGGTGATAGATCTCCGCTCACAATTATTATGTCGTATTTCTCTCTGCTTGCAATGATTGATAGTTGTGATGCAGCCCAGCTCTTTCCATGTATGTCTGATATGAGCATTATTTTAAGCTTCATAGCTACACCACTCTAATCTCTATCTTTCTTTCTTTATGGAGTTGCTTCATATAATAGTTTCCAGCTTATTAATTGCGTTAAGCAGTTGCTTTGATTTCATGCACTCCTATTTGTGATGTATAGAGGTTGTAGTATATTCCCTTCTTCTTCATTAATTCTTCATGGCTTCCCTCCTCTACTATTTCCCCATTAACTAGCACTATTATTTTATCACAGCTTCTCGCTAGCGTTAGTCTGTGTGCAATTATTATTGCTGTTCTATTTTCTAGTAGCTTTCTGATAGCATTAATTATCATTTGCTCTGTTTCCAGGTCTACGCTTGATATGGCTTCATCTAGAATTAGTATTGGCGGGTTCTTTAGCATTGCTCTTGCAAATGATATCAACTGCTTTTCCCCAGTTGATAGTAGCTTTCCAGCTTCACCTGCATCTGTTTCATATCCATTTGGCAATCTCATTATGAATTCGTGAATTCCGAGTTTCTTGCATACCTCGATTACTTCTTCATTTGTTGCATTTGGCTTTGCTACTTTTATGTTCTCCATTATTGATCCTGGAAATAGATATGTGTCTTGAGGTACAAAGCCTATGTTTTTTCTCAGGGATTTCTGCTTAATTTTCCTGACATCTAATCCATCTACTAATATTGCACCACTCTTCACATCATAAAATCTGCATAGCAAGTATACCATAGTTGTCTTTCCAGCTCCAGTTGGACCTACAATAGCTATTTTCTCTCCAGGTCTTATCTTTAAGTTTATGTTCTTTAGCACTGGATTTCCAGGTATGTATTCGAAGTATACGTTTCTATATTCAATTTCACCTTTAACTTTATCTAGCTCAATTGCATCTGGGCTATCCTTAATTTCGAGTTCTTCATCTAATACTTTAAATACTCTTTCAGATGCTGCTAGTGCTGATTGAAGTGAGCCGTAGACGTTGACTAGCATCATTATTGGGTTCATGAGCCTGTTTACGTATGCTAGGAATGCGACGAGTGTTCCAATAGTGACTTCTTTTAATGAGCTTAGGTAGCCGCCATACCATAGAACTGTCACTGTCACTAGTACTGATAGCATTCTTATCATTGGCCAGAATACTGCCATTAATTTCCCAGCTCTAATGTTTGCTTGAAGCACTTCTGCTGATGCTGACTGGAAGTTTCTTGAGAAGATATCTTCTCTACCAAATGCCTTAACTACTCTAATACCTGAAATGCTTTCCTGAACTTTCCTAGTGACCATTGCTATTTTCTCTCTAGCCTCCCTATAGGCTCTCCTGAATTTACTTCCAAATTTGCGTGCAAACAATGCTATTATTGGGGTGAATGAAAGCGTTATTGCTGCGAGTTTCGCATTTAGCATGAACATGGCTACTACAATTCCAATTAAAGCCATTGAATCTCCAAGTACACTGAAGATATCTGATACTAGGACTTCCTGAATTACGCTTGTATCGTTTACTGCTATTGATATTAAGTCTCCAGATCTGCTTCTATTGTAAAAGCTGAATGATAAGTTCATCAATTTATCAAATATGGTTCTTCTGAGCTTATTGACGAATTTCTGGCCGACTAGCTGAGTTAAGTAGTATCTTAAGCTATTTGATAGCCATTGAGCTATGTTTAGGGTTAGGTATATTGTGCCCATGATTATTAGCCCATTTAAGTCTCCTCTAACTATGTAGTGATCGATTGCCCGGCCAAGCACATATGGTGCATACAGGCTTGTTATGGAGCTTATGGTGATTAGGATTATTACTCCCAATAAGTGCTTTTTATATGGTGAGAGTAGGCTGAGGAGTCTCTTAACTATGACTGTTGTTGGCATTTCTCTTTCAGCTTTCTCTTCTAGGGCATGTCTCATTCTATGCCACATGACTCTCACTCTCCAGAATCTCTTGGAATTTTAATTGGAATTGCAACTTCGCGTACTTGAGTCTTAAGAAATGTCTTGTAAAGCCTGTAGTATAGCCCCTTCTTTGATATGAGTTCTTCATGTGTTCCCTCTTCAACTACTTCGCCTTTATCTAAGACTACTATTCTATCTGCTAGGCGCAATAGTGATAGTCTTTGCGTTACTATGAAGACTGTTCTTCCCTTCAATATTTCCTTTAAATCGTCAACTAGCTTCTTTTCCGTTTCAGCATCTAGATTCGATGTTGGATCATCTAGAATTAGTATTTTGGGGTTGGTGACTAGTGCTCTTGCAATTGCAATTCTCTGCTTTTGTCCTCCAGATAGAGTTATTCCTCGCTCACCAATTATTGTATCGTATTTTTGTGGTAGGGACTCTATGAAGTCATGTATTTTCGCTATTTTTGCTGCTTTAATTATGTTTTCCATTGATGCATTTGGATTTCCGAATGCAATATTTTCTCTTATAGTTCCGGCGAAGAGGAATGGTTCTTGGGATACTATTGCTATGTGTTTTCTCAGGGATCTTATTTTTACATCTCTAATGTCTACTCCATCAATCAGTATTCTTCCGCTAGTGACATCATAGAATCTTGGGATTAGCTTTATTAGGGTGCTTTTTCCTGAGCCTACTGGGCCTATAATTGCAATTTTTTCTCCTGCCTTAACTTTCAGGTTTATGTTTCTAAGTACTGGCTTCCCAGGTACGTATTCGAATGAAACGTTTTCAAATACTACTTCCCCCTTAACTGCTTGTAGGTCTATTGCATTGGGCTTCTCATTTACTTCAGGTATTCTCGATATTATTTCAAATAGTCTGTTTGCAACTGCCATTGATCTTTCGAATCCAGTTATGAAGAATCCTATGGCCCTCATTGGCCATAGTAGCATTAGGAAGTATGAGTTAAATGCAGTTAGTTCTCCAATGGTTAGTTCTCCATTAATTATTAGGTATCCACCATATAGCAGTATTATTGATGTGGCTAGGCCAACTATTAATTGCCCTGCATAGCCATATATTGAGCGCACCTTTGATGCTTTAAGTGATATTTCCAGTAGTCTATCGTTTTCATTGGAGAAGTTCTTTAGCATTTCATCTTCAATTGATAGTACCTTGATCGTTCTTATACCAACAATACTATTGTTCACTATTGAAGTTAGAACTCCAAATTGATTTCTAATGAGCGAATATAGCGGTCTGATTAGTGAGCTGTACCTGAGGTTTATCACTATAAATATGGGTAATAGTAGAATTGAGATGATGGATAGATTCACGTTCATCTTAAACATGAATGTGAGTGCTAAAATCGTCATTATTATCGATCTAATGAATGCTCTCAATTGATACTGCAGGAATCTAGACATTGTGTCAACATCGTTCGTAACTCTCGAAATCAGCTGTCCCGTTGGAGTTCTATCAAAGAATGTGAAGGACTGTCTTTGAATTGCATCATATACATCGATTCTCAAGTCCATAATCACGTTCTGGGCAAACAGGATGCTCGAATACCTCTCGAAGTAATCTGCTATGAAAGTTAAAATTGAAATTGCAATGAGCACGGCTGTTAGGATGGTTATAACGTTAAAGTTGCCTGCAACAATTCCTTCATCAACAATTCTACGCACTATATCTGGAACAATCACGCTTAACTGTGAGGAGAAGAACATGCAGAAAACTGCGAGCAAAAAGTACTTCCACCTCTTAATTAGGTATGGAACTAGCTTTGAAAATACTTTTATACTTGAAAACTCTTTCACTTCACTTGAACCCATATTCGACAAGCACTTCCCCCTCCATTACAAATGTTGCTTATTGCTAATTGTTGCACTAAATATCTAAACTTAACGCCTCAGTTTTAGATAGAAGATTATCAATTATCTCCTTAATTTTCCTAAGCCTATTTATGGAATCCCTTAAGTATTCGAGCCCCTCATCAGTTAATCTGTAAATTCTCTTTACTGGCCCAGTCTCCTCAGTCTTCCATTCAGAAATTATTAGTCCTCTCCTCTCCATTCTCCTAAGCAATGTGTATACGAGTGGAGCGGGAATATCTAGTCCATAATTATCTCTCAAAATTCTATAGATTTCACTTCCATAGACGGGTTTTTCTCTAATAATATTTAGTATGGCTAAGTGAACTATTCCCTTAAATGGTGATATCCTGTGATAGTGATGGTAGTGGTGATTGTGGAAATTAGTATCACACATACTTATCCCTCAATTGTTAGTATCTCTGATACTTATATATAAGTGTTACTTTATTAATTGGCTTTGCCTGACCAAATAATTTTGCCTATATTGCTTGGAACTTGCATCCCTATTTTAGTGAGGTGGTTTTGGAATTCCTTTGATTTCAATTTTTCAATGAAAATTTTTACTCCATGCTTATTTAGTGATTCCCTTTTGATTAGGAAGTCATAGTGTTCCTTTCTAATTGGTATGAATTCTAAATTGTACATTATGGCCATGGCTTTTATTGTTAGTCCAGCATCTGCTCTTCCATGCAGAACTGCATTTGCAATTGATGTGTGCGTTTTTGCTTCGATGTTATATCCATTTATTTTATTCTTTAGCTCTTCAAATGGAATGCCCATTTTTCTTGCGAGTTTCTTTAGTTCATGATCTAATAGTATCCTCGTTCCTGATCCCTTGTTTCTATTGATGAACTTGATGTCTCCCCTAATGAGGTCTTCAATTCCCGATATTCTCTTTGGATTTCCCTTCCCAACTACTAATCCTTGTTCTCTCACATAGCCTCTAATTAGTACTGCATTATTGATTCCATATCTCTCTAGGTATGGTATGTTGTAGGTTAAAGTTTCTTCGTCCAGTAAGTGTATTCCTGCAATATCTGCTTCTCCTCTTTTAATTGCCATTAAGCCGGCCATTGACCCAACATAGATTGCTTTAACAGTTATTTCCTGACTTAGAATTTCAATCAGCTTGTCTAGTGCTGGACAGTGACTTCCTATTATTGTGAGTTCTGGTGGTTCAATTTTTTCGCTGAAGAGTTTAACTTCAACTTCTTCTCCAGCATCAATTAGCTCAACATTTTCGGCTACTTCCACGTATCCATCAGCCCTATTTAGAGTTGCAATTGCTCCGCTGTGGTGGAGGAGTGGGTATGCAATGAGTCTGCCTGTGTCATCGGTTGTTAAGCTTACTGGTATCAGGTTTACTCTGCCTTTAGCTGGTCTTATTTTTATTGCTATTTTTGCCTTAACTTTCTTTGCCTCCTCAATTTTCCGTCCAGCCAGCTTCATTAATATTGGTTTAACTATGAGGTTGAATATCATTAGTGCTGATACTGGCCATCCAGGTAGTCCTATTACTAACTTTCCATTGACTACTGCTATTACTGTTGGTTTTCCTGGCTTAACTTTTAGTCCATGAACTATTATTCCAGGCTCACCTAGTTCGCTTAGAACTCTATATACTAGGTCTCCGGCTCCAGCTGATGTACCTCCCGAGATGAGTATTATGTCGCTTATTTCTAGTGCTTTAAGTATTTTGTTTTTAATTTCCCGCGGTTCATCTCCAGCAATTCCCATTATAATTGGTTTGCATCCGCACTCGATTACTCCAGCTCCAATGGAGTATGAATTGACATCATAAACCTTGTATGGTTGAAGTGGTGTTCCCGGCGATATAAGCTCTCTTCCCGTTGAGATTATTGCTGCTACTGGCTTTCTATAGACTTTGACTTTGCTCAGTCCAATAGCTGCGAGTAATCCTATTTCTCTGGGTGTTAGTAGTGTTCCTCTTCTGAGAACTAGCTCTCCAGTCATGAGGTCTGATCCGGCATAGACTATATGTTCTCCGGGTGCAGTGCTCCTATATATTTCAACTACCTCACCTTCCTGCTTAGTGTACTCGACCATTACAACTGCATTTGCTCCTTTTGGTATTGGTGCACCAGTAGAAATTTCAACTGCAAATCCTCTTTCAACTTCTATTTCAGGCTTATCGCCGCACTCTATTTTACCCTTAACCTTCAGCTTTACTGGTGAATCGTAATCTGCTTCATACGTGTCTTCAGCTATTACGGCATATCCATCCATTTCAGATCTATCAAATGGCGGTAAGTCTATGTTTGAGTATATGTTTTCAGCTAAAATTCTATTACATGCATTGATCAGATCTACTTCTTCAACTCCAAAGGGTTTAAGCTTCACGTATTCTTCAATTATTTTTAGTGCTTCTTCAACTTCAACTAGCCTATGAAATATTTTCCTCATAGGTTCAACTCCTCTATTGGTTCTAGTAGGATTACTTCAACTTCATCCCCTACATCAAATCCTTCAACTTCCTCTGGTATAACTACTATTCCGCTGGCCTCTGTTATGGTTGATAGGATGCCTGAGCCTGTTAGCTTTAGTGGTTCAGCCCATAGCTCTCCATTAACTACTTTGAGCTTTACTCTCAAGTAGTCTCTCACACCTATGATTGATGCTACTCTCCGCGATATTTTGGCTTTAACTTTAGGTTTTGGCTGTGCTTTTAGTCCACTAATTAAGCTTATGATTTTTCTTCCAAAGACTTCGAATCCCATTAGGGCTGCAACTGGAAATCCCGATAGCATGAGGATTGGCTTTTCATTTAAAATTGCGAAGGCAGTTGGCTTGCCGGGTCTCATGGATACTCCATGAAATATTAAATTTCCCCCAGCCTCCATTACGGCTTCAACTGTATAGTCCCTTTTTCCAACTGATGTGCCTCCAGTAGTTATTATCATGTCGGCCAGCTTTATTCCCTTCAATACCTTCTCTGCAATTTCACCTTTATTATCGCTTGAAATTCCCAGGTTTATGAACTCGCAGTTTAAGCTTTCAATTAGTGCTCGTAGCATCCACTTAGTACTGTCAACTATCTTTCCCTCCTCGATCTTGCATCCCAATTCAACTATTTCATTTCCAGTTGATAGTACAGCGATCTTGGGTTTTCGATAGACTTTAACTTTAACTATGTTTAGTGAGGCGAGTACCCCTATGTTCCAGGCCCTTATGGTGCTACCCTTACTTATGACTATGCTTCCCCTCTTGATGTCCTCCCCTCTCTTCGAAATGTTTTTCCATGGGGGAATGGCCTTGTAGACTTCAATGTATTCGCCAATTCTATTCGTTTCTTCGTAGGGTACAACTGCATTTGCTCCTTTTGGTATTGGTGCACCAGTAGAAATTTCAACTGCATCACCTTCACTTACGACCACGTCGCTGAGCTCTCCAACTTCAATTTTACCAATTACTTTTAGTAGTACTGGATTTGTGGTTGTGGCTCCCGATATGTCTTCTGCTCTCACTGCATATCCATCCATTGCTGCTCTATTAAATGGCGGTATATCTGCTGGTGCAACAATGTTTTCTGCTGCAACTCTGTTTATGCTTGAAATTAGATCTACAACTTCGGCTTCAGTAATTCTATATCTCAGCTCCGCTTCGATTTTCCTTAGTGCCTCGCTTACTTTAATGAGTTTCTTGAATCCCTTGCCAGTAATGCTCAACTCATTATCCTCCGACTAGGGTTCATTGCGTCAATTTATAATTTTAATCGTGTATTTGCTTGAGCTAATTCTAATTAATTCACCTGACATCAGTCTGACTATTAATGCTCCATCAGCATCCACCTTTAAGGCTATGCCAAGGAGCCTTTTGTTCATGTCATGTATCTCGATTTTCCTTCCAATAGTGCAGTTGTATTTTAGCCACTTGCTCAGAATTGCCTTGCAATTCATGAATTTTATTTCTTGAATTTTATTTATGAGCTCCATGTTTAATTCTTCTAAGTTCGCTTTTTCACCTTTGAGTTCAAGTATTGAAGTGGCTTTGTCGCGGATTTCCTTTGGCATTTCTCTTAGCGTATTGTTGGTGTTTATTCCAATACCTATTATCATGTATTTGAGCCTGTTTCCCGTGAACTTGCTTTCAACTAGTATTCCGCCGAGCTTTTTCTTATGGGCGATGAGGTCGTTTGGCCATTTCAATTCAACTTTGATTCCATATTTATCTCTGAGAAGCTCTGCGATGAGGGCTGAGGCTCCTAGCGATGTTAGATTGATGCACTTTACTTGTCTTAGGACAATTGATGTGTAGAGTCCACCTATTGGTGAATACCAAACTCTATTTCTTCTACCTCTACCTGAAGTTTGAGTTTCAGCTGTGATGGCGAATTCGCAATTTAATTCTTCAGCTAACTCTCTCGCTATGTCTTGTGTTGATGTTACTTGGCTGTACTCTAGTATTATCATTTACCCATCAGCTTCCTGGACATTGGGGCTACTTCAACTCCATGTTTCGGCAGCTCGGTGAACAGCTTCTTTGCTATTTCCACTGCTCCTGGAGTATCTCCGTGAACGCATATTGTATCTACTTCACCTAACTCGACTATTGTGCCTTCAATGCTTCTGACTTTACCTTCGGTGATCATCATTATTGCTCTCTCAAGAATTTCTTTTGGATTCGTAATTACTGCTCCTGCTTTACTTCTCGGTACTAATGTTCCATCGGGATTATATGCTCTATCTGCAAATGCTTCTCTAGCCATTTTCAATCCGTATTTCTCGGCTGCATCAATGAATTTCGAGTTTGCTAGTCCAACTAGGATGAGCTTATCATTGAATTCTGCTATTGCCTCTGCTATTGCTTCAGCAATTCTATTGTCAATTGCAGCTTTATTGTATAGTGCTCCATGGGGCTTTACGTGCTGTAGCTCTAATCCCTCAGCCTTAACGAATGCATTTAGGGCTCCAACTTGATATAGAATGTAGTTTCTAACTTCCTCTGGCTTGACTTCAATCCATCTCCTACCAAATCCCATTAGGTCTGGTAGTCCTGGATGGGCGCCTATTTTCACGTTATTCTTCTTTGCTAGTATGACTGTTTTTCTCATTACCATTGGGTCTCCGGCATGGAATCCGCATGCGATGTTTGCTGATGTGATGTACTTCATGACCTCCTCGTCTAATCCCTTGACGTATGTCCCAAAACTTTCACCTAAATCGCAGTTCAAGTCTATCATTACTTTGGCCATGAAGTTCACCGAGATAACTTTTAACCCTACACATATAAGTCCTAGTCTAGAATAATCTCTAGGGATAGCTTGAGCTATACTTCGGCTAGGGAGTGCAGCTTAAGCTTTAATATTACTCCTGATCGCTACCAGTCGTACTTGGCTTTTATTGAGAGGAGATTGGCTGAGTGGTATGGTTCTCAACTCATTAGGGTTGAGCGCATGATTATTAATGATATGCCCGCAATTAGAGCTGAAGTCGGTTTTGGTGATGACTGTTTTATTAGATTGACTTTAATTGCAGATGTTAATCCCAGAGTTTTGGTTGAATGTACTTCTAGGGCTTCAATTGAAGATGTTCTAGATGTAATGGTGAATTTGCAGTACTTTACATATCAATTTATATCTAGAGTTGGGGAGGGAATGCTTGGTCTCGTATTTATACCCGGACTGCCCATTACTCCAATTAGACAGCTTTCAGTTGCGAAGAGAATTTTAAATCAAGTCTTCAGTGGAAATTTATTGACTCTTTACATAATTTTCCTATTTATTGGTCTCGCCTTCTTTGCCTTCATGGGGAGGTATGCGCCAATAGGCATTGTGTTCTTTCAGTTCATTCTTCTCCTTCTTTCACCTAGAATTTTGTCCTTAATTGGTGATTGGCAACTATCTCCTAAGTGCGGTGAGCTTTACATTGCAATATGTAAGATGCCGATCTCAGATTTCAAATTGCTTGTCTTGAAGAAGTGGAGTGATGTAGTTAAGATTAAGAGTCAAATTAGCAAATTGACATTTGAGTCTGGAAGGCCGCTTACACCTGAAGTTGTAAGTGAAGTTATGGGTAAGTGGGGTATTAATTGTCCTCCAAATAGGATTTCAATTAAGGTTGTTCCTATTTATAGAATTGTTGAGGAAGTTGCTAGGGCATATAATGTTTCTCCTCCAAAGACGATTATTGCAAATACTTTAATTCCAAATGCAGCCATTACTGGCCCATCACTTAAGAATTCAATTTTACTTGTGACCTCCGGTTTAGCCCTATCCCTTAATAGTGATGAGATTAGAGCTGTTATTGGCCATGAGTTTAGCCATGCAGTTCATAGGGATCCGCTCATTCTATTTGCGTTTAGCTCTATGGAGTACTTAACTAGAGTTTATGTTTTATGGATGTTGAGGTGGCCGCTTGACCTGATATACTTCGTGCTCTCTGTAACCGCTCTATACTTCATAGCTAAGTTTCTTGAGGCTAGAGCTGACTTGGAATCTGCTTTTAGATTAAGGAGTAGTAGGGCATTGAGCAGTGCTCTTGTTAAAATTGGTTTTCATAGAATGTTCTATGAGAGATTTAAGAGCTATAGGATTCAGAGGTGGATTGGATGGGATCCTCATCCACCAGTTTACTTTAGGGTTTTGAGGTTGGAGAAGCTTGATTTAAGGTTTAAGCCTAAGTCCTTTCTCCTTCAATCGGCTAGGGAGTGTATTCGTGGATTTATATCGGCTTTAATGGCTTAGTTCGTGATTACTTTCAGCCAGTCTTTTATCCAGCCTTTCTTAACCATGAACTCGTAGTTTCTCCATATTCGCTTATCTGTTAGGTATTTGGTGTTCAGGCCCTGTGCTTCAAGTTGGCTTCTAACTACTTCACATAGCTCGCTTGGATGCCAAACTACTCCAGTCCTATAAATCTTCATTATCGCTTTCCTGATATCCGAGGTTTTAGGATATCCCTTTCTCCTCACGTGGAAAACAACTTCCTGCTAAGCTTAAAATTCTCTCCTCCTCAATTCCCTTTCATCAATTACAACTGCAACTTCAATTGGGCAGTCAACATTTACTCTCCTCTTCCACTCATCACCTATTGCCATTAGAGTGAATATTCCCTCAAGTTTGGCTCTGGCCTTTCTAACGAGGTTTGTTAGTGCTTTCAGTGTTTTACCTGTCCTAACTATGTCGTCTACTATTAGGACTCCATCGGTTGGCCTAATTGCTTTTCTTGGAATATAGAGTGTTCTGAGCTCTGCTGGGCTTTCAGATGGGTATGATTCTTCTAGAAAGTCCCGTACTCCTACATCCTTATTTCTCTTGGCAATTACGAGGGGGACTTCTAGGGTGGTTGCAACTATTGATGCTAGTGGTATTCCATCTATGGCTGCAGTCATAACTTTATTTATTCTCTTACCAGCAAATCTCATGCAGACATGCTGTGCAGTGTGTACTAGAATATATGGATCGTATATTACGCCGGTTATGTCTATGTAGCCGTCTGGCGTGAATCTAATTCTCTTTCTCACTAGTGAGCTTAGGCTCTCCAGTTCCTCTAGTGCCTTCCACAGTTTTAATGCTGTTTCTTCACTTGGCAATACTGATCCCTTAACATATCTGCATAGGACTGCTTCTGGAAGCCCGGTGTGCTTTGCGAGCTCACTGTATGAATATGATTTTTTTATTAGTCTTAGCTTCTCAACCGTCATCAGCCTTATTTTGAGACTATCAAATCTGGTTGCCATGACGTTCACCGCTAAAAGCGGTTGATAATATATATGGGTGGGGGGTACTTATAGCCTTACGGTTATGGTACTCAATTAAACTAACCAAAATATTAAGTGATAAATGTTTTTAATAAATCATTAACGTCCTTTACTTAATTAAAATATGTGAATAAATCTAATCATAATTGCATTACTCTTCTAAAAATTCTAAGCCAATTCTCGCCCAGAATTAACTTAATCTCATCATTTGAGTATCCTCTTGCCACTAATCCTCTTGCGATGTTAACTACTTTTGAGGCATTTTCTATTCCAATAGGATATTCATAGTAGCCGCTTGGTGCTGGCTTACCCCATATTTCCGGTTGTGTGGTTAGTTCTCTATGCTTTTCTATTGGCCAGTTGTCTATGAAGTCTAGTCCTAATCCAACATGTCTGACTCCAACCAAATTGACTATGTAGTCTATGTGGTCTAGTAGGTCATTTATGGTTGGCTTCTCTCCAAGCTTCATTTTAGTTTTCTTAACGAATGCTGGAAATGCATTTACACCTATGACTCCGTCCTTTTCTGCTAATGCTTTTATCACTTCATCGCTCTTGTTCCTAATGTTATTGCATAGTTTTCTGGCATTTGCATGCGAGCATATTACATGATCTGCTAATTCTATTGCTTCTAAGCTACTCCTATCTCCTACATGGGATATGTCAACTATCATTTTGAGCTTATTCATGTATTCAATGAGTTTGACTCCAAATTTGCTTAGGCCGCAATTTGTTGGTTCTGCACATCCATCTGCTGCTGGACTCCTTTCATTGTATGATAGTTGGATTATTTTAATTCCGAGTTTTTGATATGCGTAGAGCAAGTTTATGTTTCCTTCAAGTGGATTCACGTTTTGAAATCCGAGTACTATTCCTACCTTATTTTCACGCTTCGCCCTTTCTATATCAGCATATTTCTCAATTGTTAGTGCTAGTTCTTCATTGTCGCTGATCAGCTTCATGAATTCACTTATCCTCTTAATGGTTTCGCATGGTCTATGATTTGTTGCAATTGTCTTGTGAACTACCGTTAATCCACTTTTCCTCAGTAGGTCTAGGTACTCTGAATTGAATTCTGATGCTTGGAGGCAATCAACCACTATGCTTTGCCTATAGATTTCGAGTGCTCTTTCTTCCTCATCTTTGCTAAGCGCTATTAGTTTCTCCATGTTCTCACCAATTGCATGTTATTGGAGGTTAAAATTAAAGGTTGACTTGGAACATATTTGTTTGGAATGAGTTCAAATATTGGTGTATTGTTACCTAGAAAGAGGGTTTCATTGAAGTATTTGTCTGGTAGAGTTGTTGCTGTTGATGCTCTCAATGCTTTATATCAGTTTCTATCTATAATTAGGCTTCCAACTGGCATGCCCTTGAGGGATCATTTGGGTAGGATTACTTCACATTTATCTGGCCTGCTATATAGGACTATAAGTCTTCTTGAGGCGAATATACTTCCAATATATGTTTTTGATGGTAAGCCTCCGAGGTTTAAGCATAGGGAGCTAGTTGAGAGGAGGAGGATTAAGGAGAGGTTTACTAAGGAGTGGATTCAGGCTTTAATTGAGGGAGATTTGGTCAAGGCTTTTAAGAAGTCTGTTATGACTGCCCACTTAACGTCAAGTATGATTGAGGAGGCAAAGCACTTACTAAGCTTGATGGGTATTCCATGGGTGCAGGCTCCATCTGAAGGAGAAGCCCAAGCAGCATACATGGCAATAAAAGGAGATGTATGGGCAACAGCAAGCCAAGACTACGACTCACTACTATTCGGAACACCCATATTGGTGAGGAATTTGGGTATTGAGAGTAGGCTCTACTATCCGAAGAGGGGTGTATTTGTTAAGTTGAATCCGGAGGTGATCGTTTTAAGTGAAGTGCTTAGGGTTTTGAAGATTAATAGGAGGCAATTGATAGATATTGCCTTGCTGATTGGAACCGACTATAATGAGGGTGTTAAGGGTATAGGTCCAAGGAAGGCTTTGAAGCTAATTAGGCTTTATGGTTCAATTGAAAGGGTTTTGAGGATTATGAACTTAGAGGTTGATTATGATGTGGATGAGCTTAGGAATTTCTTCTTAAATCCTCCGGTGACAGATGATTATGGGATGAAGCTTCCAGGGCCTAAGTTGGATGAGTTGAGTGATTTCCTCCTTTCAAGAGACTTTAATCCACATAGGGTGAATAGAGCTCTAAGTAGGCTTGAAATAGCCTATAGGTCTGTGATGAGCATTTTAGAGAAGCAGAGCGATATGCTTCACTGGCTTGGTAGCTGATGTTCATTGATTGGTATTTGAGCTGTGCAAATAGAAAATGTTAAATAATAGTTGTAATGTAAGTTTGAAGGAAAATCTTCCTCCCCCTCCAACTTCTTATTGAGTGCTTTTTAACCGCTATTGTTAGCGGTGTGATTATGGAGCTCACAATTATAATACCGACTAAGGGGGGAGATGTTAGGCATAGAACGCTATTCCATACTGTTAAGTTATATGAGAGGCAGTTTAGGCATGGCTGTAAATTGCGTATTTTGATTGTAATTGATGCTAGAAATTGCCTCGACTTGAAGAATACTGTCAATTTTATTGAGGACCTGTCTTCCAGGGCCAGAGTTAATATTGACTTCACCGTTTATAGTGGGTTAAATCCTGTTTGGGGTGGAATAAGATGGTTGAACGGTGATGTTGAATATGTTTTGATTCAAGGTGATGATGAGCTGCCTGCGAGGATGAAGCTGAGGTACTTGGAGAGGTATATTAGGAGGCTTAGGGATAGCATTCTTCAATTACCAGTATTTGAGCGTACAACTATACCTAGAATTAAGCCTAAGGTGGTTATTGGGCAAGTGAATTTTCATGGAATAACTTCGAACTTTGATGCTCTGCCTCCGAGGGCTTCAAGGCCATTTCAAATCCATAATTTAGCTAGTAATAGGGTTATGCCACTATACCTGGCCTCCAAATATAATTTAGAGGATATTAAGTTGATTGGTGGATATGGAGTTGAAACTCACCTAGCTTTCCAGTTGATTGAGGATGGAGTGAACCTTTATTATGTACCTAAAATTGAGGTTGCAAATATGCATTTGCAAGCTGAGAGACCTCATTGGAGGGGTCCCATAACTCATGGAAATCCATTTAAGAGTGCAAGTGAGTTGATGAGGCTGATTAGAGAGGTTTCGAGAGGAAATTTGCATGAGAGAAGTTATCATCAGAAATCTCTTTTGAGATTGGCGAATTACTTGTATATTGCTTGGAGGTTTAATAGGAGGCAGCTAGCACACCATATTTTGCGTAATTTCGTTTATGGGAGGCATTATTATAGGGGTTTGAATGTGCATGAGCGGATGGAAATAATTGTTAGGGCTAGGCAGCTCGTTGTTAGGGAGTATGGGTTATTGGATTTAACTGCTTTAATTGATCATTATATTGGAGTTTTGAAGTGCATGCTATAATTTTATGTCAGCGGCGTCGCGTCAATCATCATTTCATTCGAGAAAACCTTCATCATCCATCTTTATGGTGGGTTTTCAGTAATATAAATTTAGCTTAAGTAAATTTTGGTTTGGAGGTTTATGGGATTGCATTTTGCCGTGAGTAGAATTAAAATTGCCGTGATAATTGCCTCTGCTTT
>CAYWZQ010000004.1:139281-149508 GCA_964462875.1 uncultured Nitrososphaerota archaeon
GCTTTATGCATTGTGATTTTTTATCAGGTGCTTTTACCTTTCCTGAGCGGCTATGGAGGTTCTAGTGGAAGTGTGGTTGAAGTTAATTTTGCAGTTGAATTTAATGATCATTCTGCTGCTGTATGGGTTGCGTTTGAGAGGGGATTTTTTGAGGAGGAGGGTGTAGTTGTTGGTAGGATTACTGCTTTTAGAACTGGACTTGAGTTAGCTGCTGCTATGGCTAAGGGGGATTTTCAGGTTGGAGTGGCTTGTTTGGGACCTGCATTTCTCCTATGCGCTAGGGGTGTTCCAGTTAAAATTTTGATGATGGTTCATCTTCATGGCTATGCCCTCGTAGCTAAACCCGAAATTAATGGTATTAGTGATTTGAGTGGTAGGTCTATTGCAGTCTCCGGTCCGGGCACTCCTACATGGCTGCTGTTAGTGATGCTGATTAGTAGTTATAATTTGACTGGTGTTGATGTTAAGAAAATGCCTCCATACATATCTTTGAATGCACTATTGTCGGGTCAAATAGATGCGACTTTTCTTCCGGAGCACTATGCTTCAATAGCTGAGTTTAATGGTATGAGAGTGCTTATTAGGAGTCAGGATTTATGGTCTAAAATGCCTGGGAGCGTATTGGTTGTTAGGAGGGAGTTTGTTGAGAAGTATCCTGATACTACTTTGGGAATTGTGAAGGCAATTGTTAGGGCTTTAAGATTTATAAATGAGAATTTTAATGAGTCGGTTAGGATTGTGAGTGGCAGATTGAATGCTGATTATGATGTGATGTTTAGATCTATGAGGAACTTGGAGTATACTTGGAATATTGATTTCAGTGAGCTTGAGAGATATGTTGATTTAATGGTTGAGTATGGTGCTATTAGTGAGCCTGTAGACTTGTTAGATGTTGTTGATACTTCCTTTCTAAATAGGGCTCTTTCATTGATTGGGGAGGGTGGTGTTTGAGGCTTAAATTTCATCAATTGCTTACTCTACTTTCAATTGCTCTTCTTTGGGAGCTTGTTTCGAGATTTAGGATTGCTCCACCATATTTACTGCCTCCTCCAACAACTGTTTTATGCACGCTTTATGGCCTGATAGTTGATGGTGTTCTGGTTAGGGAGTTCATGCGTACACTAGCTAGGGTTGTGATCGGCTTTTCCATTGGTTCGATCGCTGGGGTTCTATTGGGTGTAGCCATATCGCTTAGTAGGGTGCTTAGGGAGTCTATTTACCCATTAATTGCCTTTATAGCTGTAATGCCAACGGTGGCATTAATACCTTTACTAATAATTTGGGTGGGGGTGAATGAGGCACTGCCCATAGTAACTGTTTTCCTATGCTCCTTTACCCCAGTTCTATATACAACTATTACTGGTATTAGATTGGTTGATAGGGAGGTTATTGGGGTAGCTAGAACTTTGGGTGCTAGTACTAGTCAAATAGTGTTTAGAGTGTTAATTCCCCAGGCTTTACCATCAATTCTCTCCTCACTTAAAGTTGAGGCTGTAATGGCTTGGAAAACCTGCTTTGTTGCTGAAATGGTTGCTATGTCCTCGGGTCTAGGATACTTAATGATGATTGCACAGAGCTTATTGAGGGTTGACATACTGCTATCCGCCCTAGTTGTATTGGCACTGGCCTGCTACAGTTTTCAGCAATTGTTTGAGTGGGTTGAGCTGAGGATTTTGGGTAGGTGGGGTATGGAGAGTGGTTGAAGTAGAGCTTAGAAATGTTAGCAACTATGCTTTGAGGAGTGTGAGCATTAAGTTTGATGATGGGTTACTGAGTGTAGTTTTGGGGCCTAATGGTGCTGGGAAGACGACTCTACTGAAGGTTATTGCAGGTCTAGTTGGATATAAGGGTTCAGTGCTATTTGATGGTGTTGAGGTAGATCACTTACCGCCAGAGAAGAGAAATATTGGATATGTTCCGCAAACACTAGCACTATTCCATAACATGACGGTTGAAGAGAACATAGCGTTTGGATTAAAGGTGAGAAATCTGCCTAAAAGTGAAGTTGAGAGGAGAGTTTGTGAGGTTATGGAGTTGCTTGAAATAGTTCATTTAAGGGATAGGTATCCTAGGAAGCTATCCGTGGGAGAGCAGCAGCGGGTGGCAATTGCAAGAGCATTAGCAATAAATCCCAAAATCCTACTACTTGATGAGCCATTCACAAACATACAGAGTAATTTGAGGAAGCAATTGAGAAGTGAAATTAGGAAGCTACATAGGAAGCTGAAAATAACAACAATCTTCGTGACACACGACTTAATGGAAGCTGAGGAGCTTGGAGAGAAAATTGCTGTTATAAATAATGGTAGAATAGTTGGAACAGGAAGCTTCAAGCAAATGCTACCAGTAATATCGAAGTACATTCAAGAAGCAAATATTCTCAGTGGAGATGTTTTAGAGAACTATGATTTTGGATTGGCAAAAATAAAGTGTGGAAATTTAGAGCTAATAGTACCATTGGAGGAGTCATTTAATGAGGAAATTACAGTAACCATACCGCCAGAAAGAATAGTTTTAACCAAAATATCTCCACCAATAAAAGTCAATACATTTAAAGCAGAAATTAAGGAGCTAAGCGAGCATAGAGGCTATGTAAGAATAGTAGTTATGGCATGTAATCAAAAATTCATTATTCACACTGCTGAGAGGATAGCAAATTTGGGCATTGGAGATCAAGTGTACATTAAGATACCGATAAGACACATTAAAGTGGTAAAATAGATGCTCATTGAGCGTTTTGTGAACAAGCTCTAAACATTAGAAATTTTAATTTTGAATTGAAATTGCTCATTCCACAAACCCAACTTTAAATTCTGGGTTTGTGGATTTAATCCTTAGAGTTTCATTTACATATATTGACTTTATGTTTCTTAGTTACATGAATACATGTTGAATCGCAAAATCATAAAACTGGTTTATGTGGAGGATTTGATTAGCTGGCTTGGCTTAGCTTTTCTTCCGTGGGTGGTTTTTCTGTTGGCTTTGGTTTTAGGGATGTATAGCTTATGATTGATGAGATGAGTGGCACTAGTATTCCATAGCTCACTGTGGTTTGAGTGAAGATTTCTAGGGTAGTGATTTGAATCATGAACATGGCGATGAACATTAGGACTGAGGTTAGGGCGAATAGGATTGATAGGTTGGTTAGTCTTTCAAATCGAATGCTTGTTAATCCGATTATGAATGCTATTAAGAGCATGATTGATGATATTAGCATTATTGGGGATAGCTCGTATAGACTTAAGGCTCCATGCCTGCCTGGGGTTATTTCTCCACCAAATAGGGTGATGTCAATCACCATGTATGGATTGATGTCTAAGCTTTGGGATGCTTCATTGGTGATTTTAATGTTGATCCAGGGCATGAATAGTGAGGTGAGGAGCATTAGGGCTGCAATTAATCTGAAGAACCATCCATTAATCAATATGAACCCCCAACAAGATAGGAGTGTGAAAGCCTATAAACGTATTCATGGTTGATGGATGTTTAATTTGGTTTAAAGGTTGGGTGCTGCTTATCTTGTCCATATAGGATTTTCTTGATGTTTATGCCTGAGCGCTTCATTTCATTAATGTATTCATAGATTTTCCTATATGATGTTGTTTTGAGTTTTTGGGCTAGTAATTCGAAGTCTAGTTCAGTGAATATGCCCATTCCATTTAGTATTTGATTTGCTTCAATTATTGATCCGGTTTTTGATATCGCCTTTGCCATTGGGCTCAATTCATATAGTATTTTGGCGTCTAGATAGAACGTTATGGTTGAAATTATGGATAAATAAACTTTCCTCGTACCCTCTCTAATAGTGAATTCACCCATTTTCCCTTCAGCTGCATAGATTGGCAGTAAACTAGCTTCACTCTCAACATATTTAGATAGGTATTTTAGTAATTCAATATCCTTCTTAGTTAACCCCTTAGCACCTAAGTATCCACCCTTAAATGCTACTTCAGCCAATCTACTTAAAATTTCACCTTCAGTTAACTCTCCATCACTACCGAAGCCGTAAACACCAATAATGGTTCTAACTGGTAATTGCGCTATTGCCGATAGACACATCATATCTGCAAGTGGAGATCTAAGTCCAGGCTCACCACCTTTAGCTAAAACATCACCTCCACCATCAACACCAACAACCAAGTCAATATCATACCTTGATATTAGCTCACTAAGCCCCCTAACAACACCCTTAACACCCCTATTCAAATCAACTAGAAATACACTCCTACCAAGAACTTTCGCTACCTTACAAGCCTGAAAAACTATACCATCCCAAGTTATAGAGCTACCAGAGGCTAAAGCAACAGTATCACAAATCAACTCAATATTCTTAATGTCACTTAGAGGTCTGGGTCCAGGCTTAGAGTCAACAACAATTCTCTCCCAAGTTAAACTTCCAAGCAAAACTTCAATACCAAATTCCTCTAAGAAGTTCATTGTAGGAATGGTAGCTAGAATATCTCCTCCACCACCAATACCGAAAACAAATGCTCTCCTAGCTCCCTCAGTGAAGTCCTTAATACCCACAATTATTCACCACACCACCATCCATTAAACTGAGATACCTATAAAGACTTTATTTGGCTCTTCAAATGATAATGACATCGACGAGTTTATTGAGGTAAAAGCTCCCCTACTAGCTTGATTTTCAGCAAATTAATTTACTAATCTGGTCATTTATGGTTCAATTATGCTATTTTAATCCAATATTCACGTGCATCTTGCAGTGCAATGCTTTTCTCAAGTAGTTTCTGGAATTCATCTGGGGTATAGGCTAGTATTTGAAATGGATGCTTTTTGCTTGCCATGTTTCTTAAAATTCTAATTCTCCTCTCCATACTCATCTCATTAAAGTGCCTTGATATTACAACTAGATCTATGTCGCTATCTTCAATCCATGTTCCCTTAGCATAACTACCGAATAAGTAGATTTCCGCGTCCGGGTAGGTTCTCTTCACTTTTCCTGCAAAGTCTAGAATGGCTCTCTCAATGTTATTGGGTAGTGAATATTTTCTCAGCTTCTTTAATGACAATTTGGGCAACCTCCAATGCATTTTCAGCTTGTAGCTTACTAAAGCTTATTGATGGCCTCCGTAATCCGGCATTAGGATACCTTGTAGTGACATAGTATTGTGAGACTTCAGGTAATTTACTAACAATTTCCCCTGGCAACTTCAGAATGTTCTTCACGTATTGATATAGCATTACTAAATCGTGAACATGTGGAGGTCTAATATGTTTCAAACCTATCATTAAGGCTTTGAATGTCTTTTCAATTGCTTGTTGAGACATGTAGCAGGAGAGGCTATAATCTTCATCATTAAGAGCTCTCTCCGCACGCCTGAAATCGGCTTTAGCTTCTTCAAACCAATCATAGGCTTCTTCCCTAATTTTCCTGGGTTCATGCTTCAAACTTTAATCCCCACCTAATAATCGGCAAATCCATTAATAAGAAATCGCTTAGTGGAATGGGAATAAGGAATTTCATGAAGACTCGTGATTTCTCATTTCCATGCAGATTTTCATTAGTTAAGACGTTATTAATCATATTTGAGTTGCATGTTGAGCTAAAAGATTCTCCTTAAAGGCGTTTTATCGAAATCAATATCATTTGAAACAATTTCTATTGCACCAATTCTAAGTGCAGTGCTCAAGTGAATAGCATCTTCATAATCGATCTCGTAGTTTTCCATTAAATATAAGGCTCGAATACAATCTTCAAGTTTCAATGGTTCAATAAATAATCCCCTTAAGTTAATAATGGCATTAATCACTTGATCTATGAATGCCTTATCATTTAAGCTGGCACCAGTTAATCCAGCCAAAATCACCATGACTTCATAGATTGTAAGCGTTGAAGTCACATAACTACCCGGTGGAGCATTTTCAATTTTCTGAATCCAATCAAACGCTTTTTCACCATAAACCGGGTGCTTACCAAGCCAATAAATAAAGACATTAACATCTACGTATCTCCCTTTCTCCACCATTCTCTCATAACCTCTACCACAAATTCATCCAAATCATCAGGCCACCTATCAACTTTAAAGACACCATAAAACTCCTCCGCAATAGACTTCAAAGGCTCCAAAACAAGCCTTCCATCCTCAACTCTAATCCTAACATAATAACCCTTCCTCAAATTAACCCTCTCCCTAATACTCTTAGGAATAAGAATCCGACCCTTATCATCCACCCTAACAATCATAAGACCACCATTAAAATTTTATCCCACTAAAAAATAAAATTTCCCACCCATTGAAAAATCCGATGCATTACACCTCAGGAAATAAATGAAATACAAGAACTGCTGATCTGTACAACTCTAATTCTCTTTTTATGAGATTCTTGCTGTATGGAACCGATGTTTCGATTTCATCCTCCATTATCTTTCAATTCTCTTTTTATGAGATTCAATGAAGCATTTAATCACAATAAAATCGTATTCACTTGCTTTCAATTCTCTTTTTATGAGATTCATGAGTCCAGATAATTTTCCAATAGTACTCTGAATATTCCTTTCAATTCTCTTTTTATGAGATTCCCCGAAAAAGTTTATCACTAAAGCTCCGCCACCCGAAGAGCTTTCAATTCTCTTTTTATGAGATTCAACTATTATGGTACTTCAGATCACTTGACAGAAGCGTATCTTTCAATTCTCTTTTTATGAGATTCTAAGCCACTCTGGAAGGGCACTCCAAATCCACTGCCCTATCTTTCAATTCTCTTTTTATGAGATTCCTGAGTATGAGAAGTATCGAGAAAGAATGCTATCACGACTTTCAATTCTCTTTTTATGAGATTCATCTTCTAGTATATCTATAATCTCTAAAATGCAGCGTGGTCTTTCAATTCTCTTTTTATGAGATTCTTGGTTGGCTTGGTTCAATCTTATAGTCTAATTCAATCTTCTTTCAATTCTCTTTTTATGAGATTCGCCAAGTATTTTCCAGGAGAAAAATTTATTCTACGCTGCCTTTCAATTCTCTTTTTATGAGATTCTAAACTCAAAAAGCCACTTTAAATTCTCTCTATCTTCTTTCAATTCTCTTTTTATGAGATTCTGGAGGATTGAGGGCTATGCATTACTATACTGTTGTTGAGCTTTCAATTCTCTTTTTATGAGATTCCGTTTCATGTACTAGAAAACCAACAATTCTCACTTTAGCCTTTCAATTCTCTTTTTATGAGATTCGGAGGAACTGTATCTTGGAAGATGAATACTTCTTTACTTTCAATTCTCTTTTTATGAGATTCTGAAAGCTTATATACCTCTATATAAGGAGGACTCTTCACTTAGTATCTTTTAGTTCTTTCCTCATATAGTTTGTTATTAATTTACTTGTGGGGAGGGGTATGGGCTTCTTTAATTAATGTTTGTTTCTCCGCGCCAATACATGAATTCTTGTAAGATTTACTCTATAGTTTTGGAGTTATAGTTGTTTGATTGTCGTTAGGTGTAGTCTTTGAGGAATATGCTGGAGAATTCTCTTTACCAGATTATTTATTTTAGTTGAGCATTTTCAGTTCACGTTTATTATAACATCAACAATAATGCTAATTAGCAGATAATTAATTAGCACAGAACACTTCGCCTTTCCATTAATCCATCTATCAATGTTTAACTACAAATAGGCAGGATAAATTAATAATAAACTTACTATGAAGCAAGAACTACTATGCTAATATGCTAATAAAGGAGCATCGAACACTTAAATAAGGATGTATAAGCTTAAATGAATCTCATTAAAAGAATTGCTGATGCTTTTCACATTGATGAAGAGCTTCATTAAGAGAGCGTCTCTTCCCTTTTTCTTTACAGGATGAATTTTATTGAAGTTACTTGCATATTTTCATGGTTCTGCTATTACTCTTATACCTATTTCGCCTATTTTATCTGCTTTTGATATTATGTCTTTATCGAATGTTATTATTGCTACTGCCTTTGCAGTTTTACATGCTGCTATGTGGATTAAGTCTAGGGTTTTTAGTTTTAATTCTAGTGCTAGTTTAAATGCTTCTCTCACTACTTCATTAAGGTCTACATCAATTACTTCTGCTTCAATTTTTTCTACTGAGTATATTGCTAGTGCTAATGGTTCGCTTAAATTTGCTCTAGAATAAACCGATGCTAATTCAAGTAGTGTTAATTTACTTACGACCTTCTTATCTCTAAACTTCTCTATGAGCTCGACTGCTTTGTTATGATTTGGATCTAATTCATCCATGTAAGATATGATAACATTTGTATCAATATATATCATTGCTTTCTATCCTCTTCGAGAAGCCTAGATAATCCGCCATGCTTCAACTTGAAATTTTTCCTTCTAAACTCATTTACTTTCTTATAAATTTGATTCCAAAACTCAATTTCCCTAAGAACTTCACTTAACCCCTTCTCAATCATAATATTAAATGCATGAGACCTACTCCTAGCTAAACCTAACTTAATCATTTGTTCTGCAATCTCAACAATCTCCCTACGAACCTTAATCGAAACAGTAACAGACATAAAATACACCAAAGTATACCAAAGTAAATCAAGGTATTTAAAACTTACTTGAAGAATCATATACAAAATTCAGCTTTATAGCTTTATTGAATAGCTTGTACGCCCCTCAATTCTCTTTATGAGATTTATGGCTGTAGTAGCAATTTGGAAATCGGGTCTCTTATGAACACGATGAATACGTTCAGAGGTAATCGCTAAGGGAAGTATCTATATCAGAGTGGCATTAAGGTTAGAATAATTGCTTTATCCTTCTCTTCTCCTTGTCGCTTAAGCTGGCATAATATCCTTTCCCGATGATATTCGCCGCTAGACCTGAGAAGCTCCTCAAATTAAATGATGCCAGTGTTCCTATGTTGAGTTCCTTGATGAGTACTATACTAGCTGCATCACATAAGCTAAGGCGTTCAGGCATCCTAATTAGTAGCTCTAAGGCCTTCTTGAAAATTGGCTCATCTATAACTAAGATCGATATACCACTCCTGTTTAGGAAATCTATCATGGCCCTAACAGCCTCTACCCCTAGCCTAGATCTCAGCAAGAGCGTAGTTTCCAGAACCACATAATCAGTTGTATAGGCCTTGTCGAATCTGCCTTCAAGCGTATGAGCCATCAAAGCCACAGCATCTAAATAATTCACATCCCTCTTATCGAGCAGAGCATAGAATACACCTGTATCTATTGGTATGGTCACTCAAATCACCTATTTTCAGCTTGAAGAATCCTGGCCAACTCCTCATCTACACGCTTAGAAACATCACCGCCAACAGCCTTAGCGTGCTTTAATAGCTCCTTAAGGGCCTCCATGTTCCCCTCGAATTCCTCTAGCTTCTCCTCAGCCATAGATAGAGCTATTCTAAAGGCCTCAGCTAAACTAGAGGCATTGACCTTCTTAGCGAACCTAGCTAGCCGCTCCTTATCTTCAAGTGAAACCCGTATTGTAGTGCTCATAATGTCGCCCTGTAGATATGTAAACTGAGCTACATATAAGCTCTCGACAACTACTCTCTGCCACCACCAGATGCGGGGGATCCCTAGAGCCCTCTGTCTGACCCAATAGCTACAATGGAGCTTCCTCTCATCACAACTATTCAAAAGCTCAATAGCTTACCGTAACATTGATTAGTGCTGACTGTAAAAGATTCAATGCATGTTTTAAGGGTAGCGGTGAAGATTGAAAATGCTTTAAAATTGCAGTTATAGTTCCATCACTATTGACTAGAAGATTGCAGTTGTGATTGAACCTACTGGTACCCCATCACTAGATTACTTTCAATTCTCTTTTCATGAGATTCTCAGCATTGCAAGTTATTGAAGGTTCAAGCTCATATTTGAATTTCAATTCTCTTTTCATGAGATTCATCATATATTCTGCAATTAGCACATAGCGGAGAGGAAAATTTCAATTCTCTTTTCATGAGATTCCTCATCTACTATTCCTTTTAGGCGGCATGTATGTTGATATTTCAATTCTCTTTTCATGAGATTCATGAAGAATATCTAACATTCAAGTCAACCGAAGAATTTATTTCAATTTCAATTCTCTTTTCATGAGATTCGGTAGAAGTGTAATGAATGATTTGATGATTATCTTGGTTATATTTCAATTCTCTTTTCATGAGATTCATGAAAACGACTGCGACTGCCCAGTATGCAGGAAGCTAAATTTCAATTCTCTTTTCATGAGATTCCCCTCAACTCTGCGGAGGAAGTCTTTG